>CAZLDV010000049.1:0-23658 GCA_964558425.1 uncultured Rhodoferax sp.
AGGTCTGCACGTCCATCTGCTGGATGTTGAACTGCCCCGCCGCGATCCGGTTCTTCACATACTGGTGGCTGGGATTGAACCGGCGCGTGTGACCACACATGGCGACCAGTCCCGACTCTCTGGCCTGCGCGACCACCGCCTCGGCACCGTCGAGGCTGTCGGCCAGCGGAATCTCGACCTGCACGTGTTTGCCAGCCTTCAGGCAGGCCAGGGTCTGCTCGGCGTGCATCTGCGTCGGTGTGCACAGGATCACCGCATCGACCTCCCGCAGCGCCAGGCTGTCGGACAGCTCGGTCGACACATGTCCGATGCCATATCTGGCCGCAACCGCCCGGGTCTTGTCGATGTCGCGGCTGACCAGCGAGACGACTTCGACACCCTCGATGTTCTGGATGCCGTCCAGGTGCTTGATACCGAATGCACCGGCCCCGGCCAATGCAATGTTGATGTTGTCGGACATGCAGACTCCTTGATTCCAGGTTGGCGGATAGCGCTTGGACGCCGGCCACGGATGCGGCGCGGGGTCAGAAGCGCAGGACGAACAGGGTGATAGCCGGAAACAGGACCAACACCACCACCCGCAGCAGGTCGCTGAGAACGAATGGCAAGACACCGCGATAGGTCTCCCGGATCGGGATGTCGGGTGCCATCGACTGGATGACGAACAGATTCATGCCCACCGGCGGCGTGATCAGGCCGACTTCGACAACGATCAAGACCAGGATGCCGAACCAGATCGCCGTGTGCTCCGGTGACAGGCCGAAATCGAGCCCCGCGATCATCGGGAAAAAGATCGGGATCGTCAGCAGGATCATCGACAGCGAATCCATGACGCAGCCGAAGATCAGATAGAAGATCAGGATCGCCGACAACACCGCATACGGCCCGAAGCCTTGATCGCCGACCCATGCCGCCAACTCCTGCGGCAATTGCGACAACGCCAGAAAGTTGTTGTAGGCCGCCGCACCCAGCACGATCATGAAGACCATCGCAGTGGCCGACGCGGTGGCCTCGAACGCCTCGAACACCTTGGCGCGTCGCAGTCCGCCCCGCCACCAGGCCAGGATTGCCGTGGCGGCGGCGCCAACGGCCGCACCTTCGGTGGGCGTGAAGATGCCGGTGTAGATGCCGCCGATCACGATGATGAAGATCAGCAACACCGGCCACACCGCACCGAGCACCTGCATGCGCTGGTTCCAGGGCATGGGCGCGATCTGCCCGGCCGATGCCGGTGCCATGCGGACATAGATGTTGATCACGACCATGTACCCGATGGCGGCCAGGATACCGGGGACAAACGCCGCAGCGAACATCTTGGCAATGTTCTGCTCGGCCAGGATCGCATAGATCACCAGCACGATCGACGGTGGAATCAGGATGCCCAGCGTGCCACCGGCGGCCAGCGCACCGGTGGACAATGCGCCCGAATAGCCGGCCTGGCGCAGTTCGGGCAAGGCCACCTGCCCCATCGTCGCGGCCGTCGCCAGCGAAGAACCGCAGATCGCGCCGAATCCGGCGCAGGCGCCGATCGCGGCCATCGCGACGCCACCTCTGCGATGCCCGAGGAAGGCTTCGGCCGCCTTGAACAAGGCCTTGGACATGCCGCCCAGCGTTGCGAATTGCCCCATCAGCAGGAACAGCGGAACGATGGACAGGCTGTGCGTGGAGAACTGGCCATAGGCCAGCGTCTTCATCTGGTTGAGCAAGGGCGCGGCGCTGCCATAGACCTGCCAGGAGCCGATCAATCCGAGCGCGAGCATGGCCAGGCCAATGGGCACGCGCAGGAAGATCAGCAACAGCAATACCGGGAATGAAAGCCCGGCCAGCAGCAGCGGATCCATCAGTGGCTGCTCCCGGCAACGACGAAGCCCCGCGGCGCGCGGGCAAGGCCAAGCGTTTCGAGCAGTCGCCATGCGTAGACGAGGCAACCGACGGCCGCGGGAACAAACGACGCTGCATAACCCCACCACACCGGCATCTGCAGGATGAAGCTGACTTCGCCGTTGTCACGGTAGCCCAGCATGGCCACCCCCATGCGCCAGACCAGCAGCACCCATACCAGCAGCATCAGCGCGTCGGATGCCACCGCCAGCACGCGGCGCATGGCTGGCGGGTAACTCTTCCACAACATGTCGACCTCGGCATGGCCACGCCGGAGGTGGCACCAGGGGAGAAAACAGAAGACAGCCAGCGAGGTACCCGCCTCGACCAGTTCGAAGTCACCGGGAACCGGACCCAGTCCCGCAAACGAGAAGGCGCGCCCGATCACGCTGCAGACCGTCAAGGCGGCCAGCAGCGTCAGCACCAGCGCGCCAAAACGCGCCAGCCACTGACTCAGGCGGTAGATGGCTTGGCTCATGGGCAAACCGGCGATGCGCTCGCAGTGTGCTGACAACAGGCCCGCAAAGGTCTGGCGATCGGCCCTATTTCTTCGCGTACTTGTTGATCAGGGTTTCGGCTTCAGCAGCCAGTTTGGGCCCGTCGATGCCTTTGTCGGCAACTTCCTTGTACCAGACGGCGCGCACGCCACTGGCAGCGCGCTGCCAACGCGCGGTCTCGGCGGCATCGAGCGTGACGATGTTGTTGCCGGCCTTCTGTGCCAGTGCCAAACCGACCTTGTCACCATCGTCCATGGCCTTGCCGAACATGCCGGCGACCTGGATGCCGGAGTTCGCGTCGATGACCTTCTTCAGGTCAGCCGGCAGCTTGTTGTAGCTGGCCTGGTTCATCACGACCGCGAAGGTCTGGGTATACAGGCCCTTGTCACCGGAAAACCCGGTATGGTTCTTCACGATCTGCTCCACCTTGACAGACGGCACGACCTCCCACGGAATCGTCGTCGCGTCGATGACACCTTTGGACAAGGCTTCACCGACCGCCGGCACCGGCATGCCCACCGGCGTGGCGCCGAGTTGCTCCAGCATGATGTTGATGACGCGTGATCCACCACGCACCTTCATGCCCTTGATGTCTTCGAGCTTGCGGATCGGATTCTTGCTGTGAAACAGGCCGGGTCCGTGGGTGTGGACTGCGATCAGCTTCACGTCCTTGAATTCTTCCATCGCGTTCTTCTGGACATATTCCATGAATGCCCTGGATGACACCTCGGCCGACCCGCTCATGAACGGCAGCTCGAACGCCTCGGTCTTCGGGAACCGCCCGGGCGTGTAACCCAGCACGGTCCAGACGATGTCGACCACGCCGTCCTTGGCCTGGTCGTACAGCTCCGGCGGCTTGCCGCCCAGTTGCATGTTCGGAAATTGCTGGATCTTGATTCGTCCACCACTCTCCTTCTCGATCTTGGCGGCCCACGGCACCAGAGCTTTCGCCGGAACCGTCGCCTGCGCGGGCAGGAACTGTTGCAGCCGCAGCGTGAATTCGGCGGCATGCGCGCAGTGGACTGTCACGGCCAAGGCGAACGCGCCCGCGAGCGATGCAAATTTGAATGTCATGTGATGTCTCCAGTTCGTTGAATGTACCAACAGCGCACACGCGCGACAAGATCGGGTATTACCCGATATGCCACCAACAAGCCGTCACGCGGTCACCAGACGCGTGACCGCATCGGCCCTTGGCATGCAAAGCCGGCGCCCGGTTCGATCTCACCCCCCATTGTCGAGAATCAGGTGCCCGACAGCGGTGTTGGAGGCCGGTACATGATAGAACCGATGCGCGACCCGCGGCTTGGGGCCGCCGGCGGCGTCCGACATGGCGCCCCGTGCGATCAGCCACATGACCAGTTCGATACCCTCGGAGCCAGCCTCACGCACGTAGTCGATGTGCGGCATCTGCGCCAGACCCGCCGGATCGGCGATCAGCCGATCCAGGAAATCGTTGTCGAACACCTTGTTGATCAGCCCGGCCCGCGCGCCCTGCAACTGGTGGCTCATGCCACCGGTACCCCAGATCTGCACCTTGAGCGGCGCATCGAAGCTGCGAATCGCGCGCCCGATCGCCTTGCCCAGTTCGAAACAGCGTTTGCCCGAGGGTACCGGGTACTGCACCACATTGACCGCGAACGGAATCACGGCGCACGGCCAGGCCTGCGGCTGGCCACACAGCAGCGACAACGGAACCGTCAGGCCATGGTCAACCGCCATCTTGTTCACGATGGTCAGGTCGAAATCATCCTGGATCACCGACTGGGCGATGTGCGAGGCCAGTTCCGGATGGCCCATCACGGTGGGAACCGGGCGCGGACCCCACCCTTCATCTGCCGGCTGGAACTCGGCTGCGGTGCCAATGGCGAACGTGGGGATCATTTCCAGGCTGAACGCGGTCGCATGGTCGTTGTAGACCAGAAAGATCACGTCGGGCCGGTTGTCCTTCATCCACTGCTTGGAGAATTCATAGCCCTTGAACACCGGTTGCCAATACGGCTCGGCCGTCTTGCCCAGATCGATGGCAACGCCGATCGCCGGCACATGGGAGGTATACACACTGGCGGTAACGGTGGCCATCAAGCGGCTCCTTTCAGTCCTGCCTGGCCTTGCGGCTGGCGGTGGGGTTGGGCGTCACCGTCTTCGCCAAGTCGGCGGTTGCCGTCGGGCGAGCGGCCACCGGCGACCATCATGGCGCGGTATTCGCCTTCGGTCATTCCGGTCATGCTGCCCGCCATCTGTTGAAAACTCATGCCATCGGTGGAACCGATCTTGGCCAGAAAATAAATGTTGCCGCCCAGCGCGATGCAGCGATTCAGATCGCGTGCCAGCACCGCCAGCTTCTGTTCCTCGGTCATCGGCCACTCGTCCAGGTAGGCGCGTTCATCCGCCTTGAAGCGGGTCCGGTTGGACGCCTGCATGAGCGACATGCAGAACTGGTTCAGGTGATAACCCTTGCGTGACTGCTCGGCGTCGAAAATCGTCGTGCCGGGTACGTCCTTGTACGGTTTGTCCAGTGCCATGGTGTTGTTTCCTCGTTCAGGCCCAATACAGGCGCATCGGATTGTCGACCAGCAACATGCGTTGCAGTTCGGGTGTGGTGGCGATCTGCGGGATGTAGTCGACCAGCAACCCGTCATCGGGCATGTGGTCCTTCAAGTTGGGGTGTGGCCAATCGGTGCCCCACAACACCCGGTCCGGGAATGTCTCGACCAGGGCGCGTGCAAACGGCACCACATCCTGGTATGCGTGCTGCTCGCCGGCCAGCGCCTTCGGCCCCTTGATCGAGAGCCGCTCGGGACAGCTCACCTTGCTCCAGACATTGGCATGCTCGCGCATCATCTTCACGAACAGGCTGAATTCGGGGCCATCCACTGGCCTGGACACATCGGGTCGGCCCATGTGGTCGACCACCACGGTGGTCGGCAGCGCAGTGAAGAAGTCGTACAGTTCGGGCAGGTCCTGCGCCTCGAAATACACCACCACATGCCAGCCCAGCGGCGCGATGCGGTTGGCGATCTCCAGCAGCACCTCGCGCGGCGTGAAATCGGCCAGGCGCTTGACGAAGTTGAACCGGGTGCCCCGCACGCCGGCGGCATGCATGTCCCGCAATTGGGCGTCCGTGACGTGGCGATTCACCGTGGCCACGCCACGTGCCTTGCCGTTCGATGCCTTGAGCGCGTCGACCAGGGCCCGGTTGTCGCTGCCGTGGCAGGTGGCCTGGACGATCACGTTCTTGTCGAAGCCCAGGTGGTCGCGCAGCGCGAACAGCTGCTCCTTGGAGGCGTCACATGGCGTGTATTTGCGCTCGGGTGCATAGGGAAACACGGCACCGGGCCCAAACACATGGCAATGCGCATCGACCGCGCCGGCCGGCAATGTGAACAGCGGCTTGCTCGGCCCGTCGTACCAGTCGAGCCAACCCGGGGTCTTCAGGAATTCCATGTGTGGCGCGTTGCGTCGGTTTCAGTCGATGTAGGTGAGCCCGGCCTTTTCGAGCGCCGGCCGCATGTTGTACATGTCCAGCCCGAGCACGCCCGCCGCCAATTTGGCGCGCTTCTCGGCTTCATTGGCCTCGCGCGCGGCGGCGGCATCGGCCACCTGCTGCGCCATTGCCGCTGGCACGACGACGACACCGTCGTCATCGGCCACGACGACGTCGCCCGGGTTGACCTGGGCACCGGCGCATACCACGGCAATGTTGACCGACCCGAGCGTGGCCTTGATCGTTCCCTTGGCATGCACCGCCTTGGAGAAGACCGGGAACTGCATGCTGGTCAGGTCCTTGATGTCGCGCACACCGCCGTCGATGATCAGGCCCAGCGCGCCGCGCGCGCGAAAGGACGTGGCCAGCAGGTCGCCGAAAAAGCCGTCGGCGTTGTCCGACGAAACCGCCGCCACCACGACGTCACCGGGCTGCAGCTGTTCCGCCACGACATGCATCATCCAGTTGTCACCCGGATGCAGCAACACGGTGACCGCGGTGCCGCAGACATGGGCGCCGGTGTAGATCGGCCGCATGTACGGCTTCATCAGACCAAGCCGTCCCATGGCTTCATGGATGGTCGCCACGCCATGACCCGACAGCTGCTGCACGGCGCCCTTGTCGGCGCGCACGATGTTGCGCTTGACGATACCGAGTTGTGTCATGTCAATGGCCCTTGCGCGTCAGTGCGGCATCCAGGCGCGGGAACACGCGCCGGGCGTTGCCTTCGTAGATCTGGAAGCGGTCGTCGTCGCTGAGCAGCCTGGACGCCTCGATGTAGCGTTTGGTGTCGTCGTAGTAGTGGCCGGTCTCGGGGTCGACGCCACGCACCGCACCGATCATCTCGGAGGCAAACAATACGTTCTTCACCGGTATGACGGTATTGAGCAGATCGATGCCGGGCTGATGGTAGACACAGGTGTCGAAGTAGATGTTGTTCAGCAGATGGTCCTGCAGCAGCGGCTTCTTGAGCTCCTGCGCGAGTCCTCTGAACCGGCCCCAGTGGTAGGGCACCGCACCGCCACCGTGCGGGATCAGAAACCGCAGCGTCGGGAATTCCTTGAACAGGTCGGAGGTCAGGCACTGCATGAAGGCCGTCGTGTCGGCATTGAGGTAATGCGCGCCGGTGGTGTGGAAACACGGGTTGCAGCTGGTCGACACGTGGATCATCGCCGGGATGTCGTACTCGACCATCTTCTCGTAGATCGGAAACCAGTGCTTGTGGCTCAGCGGCGGCGATTTCCAGTGGCCACCGCTGGGGTCCGGATTCAGATTGATGCCGACATTGCCGTATTCGGTGACGCATTTCTCGAGTTCGGGAATGCAGGTCGCGGGATCGACGCCCGTGGACTGCGGCAACATGGCCGCACCGACGAAATGGTCCGGGAACAGCTGCGAGACGCGGTAGCACAACTCGTTGCAGATCGCCGCCCAGGTCGACGAAATCTGGAAGTCGCCAATGTGGTGGGCCATGAAGCTGGCACGCGGCGAGAAGATCGTCAGGTCGGAACCGCGTTCGCGCATCAGGCGCAACTGGTTGGTTTCGATCGATTCACGCAATTCGTCATCGCTGATCTTGAGTTCGGACACCTTGGGCATGGACGCCGGATCCGCGATGCCCGCGATCTGGCGATTGCGCCAGTTCTCCAGTGCCTTGGGGGCGGTCGTGTAGTGACCATGGCAATCGATGACCAGGGGCTTTTTCACGGGGGCGTTTCCTCTCGATCCAACATGACGGGGTTGCTCGGGCTGCACGAAGCCCGCATTGTGCCAATGACGGGAGCCTTGACGGGCAATCGCCCTATTGTGAGCCAGCCTGCCTGCGGTTTGAAGCCCGCGTGGCCACTAGCAGATATAACGAACTGGTATGGTTCATGGAATGGTATTCAAATACTCCTTGCATGAAAGAACCCTGCACCGGACTTGTTGATGGACCTCAAACAGATTGCGTATTTCGTACGGGTCGCCGAACTGGGCGGGTTCAGCCGTGCGGCGGCGGCGCTCGGTGTCGCCCAGCCGGCATTGAGCCGACAGGTTCGGCTGCTGGAAGTCGAGTTGCGCCAGACCTTGCTGACACGCGATGGCCGCGGCGCCGTGCCAACCGAGGCCGGACGGCTGTTGATTGCCCATGCCCGCGGCATCCTGCATCAGGTTGATCGCGCCCGCGAGGAATTGGGCAAACTGCGCGGCGCACTGGCCGGACGTGTCGCGGTGGGGCTTCCAACCAGTCTGGCACGGGTGCTGACCGTGCCTTTGACAAGGGCATTCACACGCCAGATGCCCGAAGCCAGCATCTCGATCAGCGAGGGCCTGTCGTGGGCCTTGCTGGAATCGCTGGTCAATGGGCGACTGGACCTGGTATTGCTGTACAACGCGCGGCCGAGCCCGGACATCGAGATCACGCCGCTGCAGATCGAAGAGCTGTTCCTGGTGCAGTCGCGTGCCCACTGTGCTGCGGATGGTCCCATCGGCTTGCGCGATATCGCGCCGCTGCCGCTGGTCATTCCCAGCCGCCCCAATGCGATCCGGATGCGGGTCGACTCGGAGATGGCCGCGCTCGGATGTTGCCCCTCGATTGCACTGGAGATCGACGGCGTGTCGGCCATCCTGGATTTGGTCGCCGACGGAACCGGCAATGCCATCCTCTCGCGCAATGCGGTGAACAGTTCGGTCAACCCTGCACTGTTCCGGCTGCGCCCGATCCGCGATCCGCGGTTGCGCGTCGCCATTGCGATGGCGACGAGCGCGCACAGGCCCGCCACCCTGACCCAACAGGCGACGCAGGCATTGATGATCGAGACGCTGGCCGCAGTGCTGCCGGGCGCCGACCCTTCCCCGCAACCATCTCAGGAGGCAACATGAGTTCACTCGTCGTCACATTGATCGGCCCGGATCGCCCGGGTGTGGTGCGCGCCCTGTCGGACAAGGCGACCGAACATGGCGCCAACTGGACCGACAGCCTGATGGCCAATTTCGCCGGCCAGTTCGCCGGCATCGTGCATCTGCAGGTGGCTGCCGACAAAAGCCTGGCCTTGCAGCAGGCGATTCGCTCGCTCGACTCCGCGGACCTTCAGCTGCTGGTGACCGTGGCAGACGGCGTGCAGTCGTCGCCGCTGGCGCGCCGCATCCACCTCGAACTGATCGGTCACGATCGGCCAGGCATCATCCACAGCATCTCGACCCGGCTGGCCACGCAAGGTGTGAGCATCGACAAGATGAAGACGTCCATTGCAAGCGGTGCGATGTCGGGTGAACAGATGTTCCATCTGGACGCACAGCTGACGGCCCCGCTGGAACTCGATACCGATACGCTGCGCGACGGGCTGGAGAGCCTGGCCAACGAACTGATGGTCGACATCACGTTCGACAGCAGCGCCGACAAACCGACCCGTTGAGTCAGCGCTGGCGTTGCGCGAGCAGACGATCGGCGTAAACCTGCCAGGGGTCGTTGCGGGTATCGACGCCGTCGAACACCCCGGCCTGTGCCTGATCGGCAACCCACTGCTGCTTTTCCGCGATGGCAGCGGTCATGAACGGTGCAAAACCCGCCTCGCGCACGGTCTGGGCCGACTCGCGCATCTCCTCGGCGCGGCGCTTGCCGTGCTGCACGACGCGGCTGAAGAAATAAGCGCCGACCTCAGGCCAGTCGATGCCGGGAAAGGTTTCCTGCAACGTGGGAAGCATGTGGTCTTCGACCCCATACGCGCGCGCCGTCGTGTAACTCTCGATCACCAGCGCCTCCAGGCCCTTGATCATCACACTGCGGCACATCTTGATCGCACTGGCCACACCGAGCTGGTCCGACACCACGCTGGCATGCATACCCCAGGCGCTCAACACCGGCGCCAACGCGGCGGCGGCGGGGCCACCGAGCAACATCGGGACCCGGATGCCATGGGGTGGCACCGAGGTCATGACGCCCGCCTCCACATAGCGGCCACCGGCGGCATCGATCAAGGCGGCGGCCTGCTGCTTCGTTCCCGGCGAGGCCGAGTTGAGATCCAGGAACAGCGTGCCGGGCCGCAGATGCAGCGCCGCCTGCTCGGCAACCGCCAGCGTATTGGACGCGGTGACGGCGGAAATCAGCAGGTCGGCCTCGGCACACAGCTGGGCCATCGAGTCACAGTCACCCACGCCGGCCGCGCGCGCGTGGGCGCGCTGCGCATCGCCCGCCGTCAGGTCGACAAAGTGCAGGTCCCAGGCGCTGACCGCGGCGACCTGCCCGCGCAAGCCCGCGCAGAAGGTCTTGCCGACTTCGCCGTATCCGATCATTCCGATGTGTTGAACTTGCATGGCAGCTGGCCCCCGTTGCACGTCGCTGGTCACTGCGTGGGAATCTTGGCGCGCACGATCACCTCACCCCAGCGCCGGGTTTCGCTGGCCAGCAGATCGGCTGTCTGCTGCGGTGTGCTGGCCTGCGCGTCCATGTTGAGTGCGCGCATCTTTGCCTGCACGTCCGGCGCGTTGACCGCGGCGGTGATGTCCTTGTTGAGTCGGGCGATCACGGCTGCGGGCGTCTTTGCGGGCGCGGCCAGCGCATTCCAGGACGATGCGACCAAGCCGGGCACCCCGCTTTCGATGGCCGTGGGCACATCCGGCAAGACGCTGGACCGTTTGGCGCCGGTCACGGCCAACGCACGCACCGCATTGCTCTTGATATGGGGAATGACCGGGCCGAGAATCTCGACCGCTGCGTCGATCTGTTTGCCGCGCAAGGCCGTGATCAGCGCGGGCGTGCCGTTGAACGGAACGATCTGCACGTCGATGGCGGCAGCCGACTTGAGCAATTCGCCGGTCAGGTTCTGCGTACTGCCGATGTTGATCGTTCCCAGGTTGAGCTTGCCCGGATTGCCTTTGGCAAATGCCAGCAAGTCACCCAGCGTCTTGAACGGTGAATCCGCGGCCGTGATCACCGCGATATCGAAAGTTGCCAGTGTCGATATCGGCGCGAAATCGCGCAGCGGATCAAATGGCAGGGACTTGAACAGGCCGGCGCTGACCGCAGTGCCGTTGGAGATCAACAGCAACGTGTAACCATCCGGGTCGGCCTTGGCCACCAGCTCACCGGCTGCAACACCGCCAGCACCCGGCTTGTTGTCGATCACGACCGCCTGTCCCAGCGAGCGGCTGAGCTTTTCCGCCACGGTGCGGGCCGTCAGGTCGGCCACCCCTCCGGCCCCGAAGGGCACGACGATACGCACCGTCTTGCTGGGAAAAGTCTGGGCTTGGCCGGACACGGCCAGCAGGGCCGTGCAGGCGAGAGCGACACAGCGGGACCAGAAACGCATAGTTGTCTCCTGACAATCGCGGGTTCGATGACCACGCCAGGGTTGATCGAAGGCGCCGATGCCGTTTGGGCAGCAACGCCGGGCGCCACCGCCAGCATGGCGGCGACTGCCGAGATGGTGATTGTCCCGTGTTTCCAGTCCCGGATGGCGTCGATGGCCACACTAGCAGCTATGCCGAGCTGGCATAACCATCGGAACGGTATCGAGCAACGAGCCCGGCACCGGCCGACCAGTCACCCGCCGGCCAGACCCAGCAAACGCACCGCATTGCCCTTCAGGATGCCGGGCATGACATCGGGCTTGAAACCGGCGTCTTCGAAATCCTTCATCCATCGATCCGGCGTGATCAGCGGGTAGTCGCTGCCGAACAGGATGCGGTCCTTGAGCAAGGTGTTGGCGTATTGCACCAGTTGCTTCGGAAAATATTTCGGGCTCCAGCCACTGAGGTCGATCCACACATTGGGCTTGTGGGTGGCCACGCTCAAGGCCTCGTCCTGCCAGGGAAAACTCGGGTGGGCCATGACGATCTGCATGTCCGGGAAACTGATGGCGACGTCGTCCAGATGCATCGGGTTGCTGTATTCCAGCCGCAGTCCACCGCCGCAGCGCATGCCGCTGCCGATGCCGCTGTGGCCGGTATGAAAGATCGCGGGCAACTTGAATGCGTTGATGACCTCGTAGATCGGCCAGGCCATGCGGTCGTAAGGATGGTAACCCTGCACGGTGGGATGGAACTTGAAACCCTTGATGCCCTCCTGCTCGATCAGCCGGCGTGCCTCGCGTGCACCCATCTTGCCCTTGTGCGGGTCGATGCTGGCGAAGGCAATCATCATGTCGGCGTTGTCGCGGGCGGCCTGGGCGATTTCTTCGTTCGGTATGCGGCGCCGACCCATCTGCGTCTCGGCATCGACGGTGAACATCACCAGGCCGATCTTGCGTTCACGGTAATACGCAATCGTCTCCGCGATCGTCGGACGGCGGTCGCTTCGGAAATACTTGTCGGCCGCACGGTCGTACTCTTCGCCATAGTTGTCAAAGGGGTTCCAGCAACTGACTTCGGCGTGCGTGTGGATATCGATTGCGATCAGGTTCTGATGGTCCATGCAGGCTCCGGATAAAACGACGATGTCAGGGAAAACGCGAACACCGAAGAGCTTCTCGGCGCTTGATTTGATTATATTAAATAACTAAACTCGGTCAAACACAGGAACCCGAAACATGCCCGCTTCCGACATCACGACCACCTTTCACGGCGAACAGGACGAGGTCGCCGTCGTCACGCTGACACGCGCCAACAAGCGCAATGCGCTCAACGATGCGCTGGTCGCGGCGCTGCGCGAAGCGTTCGAGCGGATGCCGACGCACGTGCGCGCGGCGGTCGTGCAAGGCGAAGGGGAGCACTTCTGCGCCGGCCTCGATCTGAGCGAGTTGCAGGAGCGCGATGCAGGACAAGGCATGCACCACTCACGCAGCTGGCACAAGGCGCTGGACGCGGTCCAGTTCGGACCGGTTCCGGTGGTGGCGGCCCTGCATGGCGCAGTGGTCGGCGGCGGCCTGGAACTGGCCAGCGCATGCCACATCCGGGTGGCCGATGCGAGCACGTTCTATGCCTTGCCTGAAGGTTCGCGCGGCATCTTTGTCGGGGGTGGCGGTTCGGTGCGCATTCCCAAACTCATCGGCGCCGCCCGCATGACCGACATGATGCTGACCGGGCGCGTCATCGACGCGCAGGACGGCGAGCGTATCGGGCTGGCGCAATACCTGGTGGAGGCGGGCCAATCCAATGGCAAGGCGCTTGAACTGGCGTTGCGGATTGCGCAAAATGCGCCACTGACCAACTATGCGCTGATCCATGCCCTGCCCCGCATTGCCGAACAAAACGCCGATCACGGCCTGTTCACGGAATCGTTGATGGCGGCCATTGCCCAGAATGCACCCGAAGCCAAGCAGCGGGTACGGGCCTTTCTGGATGGCAAGGCTGCCAAGGTCCGCACATCCTGACAAGTCCCGAGACATCCTGCCATGCACACGGCCCGCTACCGACCGCTGAACTTTGGTGTCACCCGCGCCCGCCTGCGCTCAGGCGCAGGCGGCATTGCCTACCTCTCGGCAGAACTCCCGCTCGCGCCGTTCGCCCGCCGGATGACCGACCGCCTGCTGCACTGGGCACAAGCCGCACCCGAGCGCACCTGGATGGCGCGGCGCAAACGCCGGGCCGACGGCAGCACGGGCGACTGGCACCACATCAGTTACGCGCAGGCGCTGACATCGGCGCGGGCCATCGGACAGGCCTTGCTCGAGCGCGGGCTCGATGCCGAACGTCCGGTCGTCATCCTGAGCGAGAACGATCTGGAGCATGGGCTGCTCGCCTTGGGCTGCATCTATGCCGGCATTCCCTTTTGCCCCGTGTCGCCGGCCTATTCGACGCTCAGCACGGACCATGAGAAGCTGCGCCATGTGCTCAGGACAGTGACACCCGGCCTGGTGTTCGCCAGCGACGGCAACCGTTACGGCAGGGCCATCTGCGCAGCGGTCGACGACACGATGGAACTGGTATTGACCCATGGCACGGATCCCCGCGGCGGAACCGCAACCGCCTTCGACCAGCTGCTGTCCACGACACCCACCGATGCCGTGGATGCTGCGATGTCGGCGACCGGGCCGGACACGATCGTCAAATTCCTGTTCACCTCCGGCTCCACCAAACTGCCCAAGGCGGTGATCAACACGCATCGCATGTGGTGTGCCAACCAGCAACAGATGCGCCAGTCGATGCCGGTGCTCGACCCTGATGCCAGCGGTCAGCACCCGGTGCTGGTCGACTGGTTGCCGTGGAACCACACCTTTGGCGGCAACCACAATGTCGGGCTGGCGTTGTACAACGGTGGCAGTCTGTACATCGACGACGGCAAGCCGGTGCCGGCACTGATCGGCGAAACGCTGCGCAATCTGCGCGAGATCGCACCCACCGTCTATTTCAACGTGCCCACCGGCTTCGAGGCGATCGCCAGTGCCATGCGCGAGGACCCGGTGTTGCGCGGCAAGCTGCTGTCGCGCGTGCAGATGTTCTTCTATGCCGGCGCCGCGCTGGCACAACCGATCTGGGACAGTCTGCACCAGACGCAGGAAGCCGAGATCGGAGAGCGGATTGTCATGGGTACCGGACTGGGCATGACCGAGTCGGGTCCGTTCGGCATCTTCATTACCAACCCGCATGTCAAAGCGGGCGACCTGGGCCTTCCGACGGCGGGGCTCGAACTCAAGCTGGTGCCGACCGAGGACAAGTTGGAAGTCCGTTACAAGGGGCCGAACATCACACCGGGCTATTGGCGCGCGCCCGAAGAGACTGCGGCCCATTTCGACGACGAGGGCTTTTTCTGCACCGGCGACGCGGTGCTGTGGATCGACCCCGACAACATCCATCTCGGGCTGAAGTTCGACGGCCGGATCGCGGAAGACTTCAAGCTTGCCACCGGCACCTTCGTCAACGTCGGACCCTTGCGCGCCCGGATCATCGCCGCGGGCGCACCCTATGTGCAGGACGCCGTGCTCACCGGACTGAACCTGAACGAGGTCGGCGCGCTGATTTTCCCGACACCGGCCTGTCGCACGCTGGCCGGCTTGCCTGCCAATGCCAGCATGGCCGAGGTACTGGAGAGTGCGCCGGTGCAGGCGCATTTCCAGCAGCTCGTGGATCAGCTGGCACAGGTTGCCACCGGCAGCGCAAACCGCATCGCGCGGCTGCATCTGTTGGCCGAGCCCCCGTCGATCGACCTGGGCGAAGTGACGGACAAGGGATCGATCAACCAGCGTGCCGTGCTCAAGCACCGCGCCGCCCTGGTGGCGGCACTGCACGACGGGACGCTCGCCTTCACGCTCAAACCAACGCAATAATTGCCCGTCCGCCCGCTCACTTGACCCAAACCAGGAGACATTTCCATGAGAACCATCAGAACCACGATCGCCACGGTCGTCATCGCATTGAGTACCCAGGCGGCGATCGCCGATATCCGCATCGGCATCAATCTGCCGCTGACCGGCCCTACATCGGCGCTGGGGATTCCACTGAAGAACGCCATCGCCATGTGGCCGACCAGCATCGGTGGCGAAAAGCTGAGCGTGATCATCCTGGACGACGCGACCGACCCAGCCCAGGCGACAAAGAACGCGCGACGCTTCGTGACCGAAGACAAGGTCGACATCCTGTTGGGCTCGGCTACCACGCCGACAGCCACGGCGGTTGCCGCCGTGGCCGCGGAAACCGGCACCATGCACATCACCTTTGCACCCATCGACGTGTCCACCGGCAAGGCGCCGTGGTCGTACAACCTGCCGCAATCCACGCTGGTGATGTCGCACGCGATCGTCGAACACATGAAGAAGAACGGGGTCAAGACGGTCGGCTTCCTGGGCTATGCCGATGCCTATGGCGAATTGTTCCTCAGAGACATGAAGATCAAGATGGCAGGCACGCCACTCACGTTCGTCTCCGAGGAGCGCTTTGCCCGCACCGACACCAGCGTCACCGGACAGGCCTTGAAAGTCACGGCTGGCGCGCCTGATGCCATCCTGATCGTCGCGTCAGGCAGCGGCGCCGCGATGCCGCACAAGGCGCTGATCGAGCGGGGCTACAAGGGCAAGATCTACCAGACCCACGGCGCCGCGTCACGCGACCTGATGCGGGTCGGCGGCAAGGACGTCGAAGGTGCCTATGTCGTCGCCGGACCTGGCATGGTGGCCGAACAACTGCCGGCGAACCACCCGAGCAAGAAGGTTGCGATGGCGCATGTCGAAGCCTGGGAAAAGGTCTACGGACCCGATACGCGCAACCCATTTGCAGGGCATGGCTACGACGCATCGATCTTGCTGCAGAAGATCATTCCGGTCGCTCTCAAGACCGCCAAGCCCGGCACCGCGGATTTCCGCGCGGCACTCAAGACGGCGCTGGAGAACGCCGGCCCGATCGCGCTGTTCCACGGCATCGTCAACTACAGCGCGACGGACCACGCCGGTTACACCAACGAGACCGGCGTGATCATGCGCATCACCAACGGCAACTGGAAGCTGCAATAGTCGCATGGACGTCACCATTGCCAGCATCCTGCTGGTCGACGGGCTGACCAACGGGGCCATCTACGCCCTGTTGGGGCTGGCAACGGTGCTGGTGTTCGCGGTCACCCGCATCATCTTCATACCCCAGGGCGAGTTCGTCACCTACGGCGCACTCACGCTGGCAATCCTGCAAACCGGCGCGGTGCCCGGCACGATCTGGCTGTTGCTGCTGCTGGCGGGCCTGGCCGGCCTGGCCGAAATGGCGCAGCACTGGAGGCGCTACCGCAATCTCGGTGCCGCGCTGCTGGCGGGCTTGAAGGTGCTGGGCTTCCCGGTGGGGGTGGCGCTGTTCACCGTCTGGGCGGCGCCGCAGCATTTCTCGCTGGTTGCGCAGGCGGTGCTCACGGTGGGCATCGTGACCGCGTTCGGACCACTGGTGTACCGGCTCGCCTACCAGCCGCTCGCCGATGCGACGCCGTTGGTGTTGCTGATCGTCTCGGTGGGCGTCCATTTTGCGCTGACCGGTCTGGGGCTGCTGTTCTTTGGCGCCGAGGGCTTTCGCAACCCGCCGTTCTGGGATGCACGATTGAGCGTGGGCGCAGTCACCGTGTCTGGCCAGGCGATCACCATCGCGCTGGCCTGCGTCGCCCTGATGCTGCTGCTCTGGCTGTTCTTCGAACGCAGCTTCCATGGCAAGGCCCTGCGCGCAACGGCCATCAACCGCCTGGGCGCACGGTTGATGGGAATTTCGTCGCAGGCAGCCGGCCAGCTCACGCTGGCAATGGCCGCGCTGATCGGAGCACTGTCCGGTCTGCTGATCGGGCCCACCACCACGGTATTTTTCGATTCAGGCTTCCTGATCGGCCTCAAGGGTTTCGTCGCCGCGGTGATCGGCGGCCTGGCCAGCTATCCGGTGGCAGCCATGGGCGCCCTGGTCGTGGGCATCGTCGAAGCGTTCAGCTCCTACTGGGCCAGCGCCTTCAAGGAAGTCATCGTGTTCACGATGATTCTGCCGGTGTTGCTCTGGCGCTCGCTGACGACCCGCCACGTGGACGAGGACCATTGAGATGCAGCTGCAACGCCTGCAATGGCCACTGCTGTTCGCGGCAATCGCGGTCTTCGCCGTGCTGCCGGTACCCGAGTTCTGGATCACCCAGGCCAACTACATCGGCATTGCCAGCCTTGCGGTGCTGGGCCTGGTGTTGCTCACCGGCATTGGTGGCCTGACCTCCTTCGGGCAGGCGGCATTCGTCGGAATCAGTGCCTACAGCTCGGCCTACCTGAGCGTGCATGCCGGCTTGTCGCCCTGGATCACGCTGTTCATCGGCCTGGCGCTGACCGGTGCCTGTGCGCTCGTGCTGGGATGGATCACGCTGCGCATGTCAGGCCACTATCTGCCGCTGGCCACCCTCGCCTGGGGGCTGGCACTGTATTACCTGATGGGCAATCTGGAGATGCTGGGCAAGTATGACGGCATCCTGAACGTCACCGGTCTGCGCCTGTTCGGCTGGGAACTGGGTCACGGTCGGGCGTTTTTCGTGCTGACCTGGTTCATGGTGCTGCTGGCCACGCTGTTCATGACGCAACTGCTGGACTCGCGCACCGGTCGTGCCATTCGCGCCCTCAAGAATGGCGCGTTGATGGCCGAGGCCATGGGTGTGGACACGTTTCGCTTCAAGGTCGGCATTTTCCTGCTGGCCGCCCTGCTGGCCAGCGTTTCCGGCTGGCTGTACGCCCACTTTCAGCGATCGGTCACACCCTCGCCATTCGGTGTGCATGTCGGCATCGAATACCTGTTCATGGCCGTGCTCGGTGGCGCCGGCTATGTCTGGGGCGCCGTCGCCGGGGTGGTCGTCACCAAACTGATGGCTGACCAGCTGCAGGTACTGCTGCCCAGTCTGATCGGCACCAGTGGCAGTTACGAGACGATCGTGTTCGGCGTGGTGCTGGTGCTCATCCTGCAATACGCACCGAACGGCATATGGTCCTTCGTCGACCGCAAGTTGCCCAAGGTGAACCGGCCCAGCAACTGGGGCGACGCGCGTGCGCTGGCGCAGCGCGCCAAGCCGGCGCCTGGCGAAGTGGTGCTGCAGGCCCAGGGACTTCGCAAGGAATTCGGTGGATTGGTGGCTGTCAACGACATCGACTTCACGGTCGAAGCCGGCCAGATCGTCGGCCTGATCGGGCCCAATGGCGCTGGCAAGTCGACCACCTTCAACCTGATCACCGGCGTGATCGGCCTCACGGCGGGCCGGGTGCGCTTTCGCGGACAGGACATCAGCGGATTGCCATCACGCGACATCGCACGGCGCGGCATTTCGCGCACGTTCCAGCATGTACGCATGATTGCCGACATGTCGGTGCTCGAGAACGTCGCGCTGGGCGCCCATCTGCGTGGCAGCAAGGGGGCGGCCTCGGCGATGCTGCGGCTCGACCGCGACGAGGAGCGACGGCTGTTTCGGGAAGCGGAGCTGCAATTGCGGCGCGTGGGCATGGGAGAGCACCTGCATGAGCCGGCCGGCAATCTGGCCATGGGTTTGCAGCGACTGCTCGAAATTGCGCGTGCGCTGTGCAACGATCCGGCGCTGTTGCTGCTGGACGAACCGGCCGCCGGATTGCGCCACCAGGAAAAGCAGGCACTGGCCGATGTATTGCGCCAGCTCAAGTCCGAGGGCATGAGCCTGCTGCTGGTCGAACACGACATGGACCTGGTGATGCAGGTCACGGACCGCATCGTCGTCATGGAATATGGCACCCGGCTGATCGAAGGCACCCCGGCACAGATTCAGGCCAGCCCCGAAGTGCGTGCCGCCTATCTTGGCACCGAACACTAGGAAAGCGGCCTGCATGGCGAACCCGATTCTCACTGTCCGTGGTCTGCATGCCGGATATGGCAAGGCACAGGTGTTGCGCGGCATCGATCTCGACGCCGACGCGGGCAGCATCATCACCGTCATCGGGCCCAATGGTGCCGGCAAATCGACCCTGCTCAATGCGTTGATGGGCGTGCTTCCCGCAGCGGGTCAGATCGATTTTGCCGGGCAGTCCATCGCCAGACTGCCACTCGAGGAACGGGTCATGCTGGGCATCGCCCTGGTGCCGGAGCGGCGCGAGTTGTTCGGCAGCATGTCCGTGCAGGACAACCTGTTGCTGGGAGCGTATCGGCAGGTGCGTCTGCGCCAGCGGGCGTGGGCCAGCCAGATGGAGGTCGTCTACCAGATTTTCCCGCGGCTCAAGGAGCGACGGCTCCAGCTTGCGGGCACCTTGTCGGGCGGCGAGCGCCAGATGCTGGCGGTGGGCCGCGCCTTGATGTCGCGCCCGACGCTGCTGATGCTCGACGAACCCAGCCTGGGCCTGGCACCGATGATCGTGCGCGAGATCTTCCAGACCATCGACACATTGCGTCAGACCGGCGTCACGACGCTGCTGGTGGAACAGAATGCACGGGCCGCGCTCGAATCGGCCGACTACGGATATGTGCTGGAAACCGGCGATATCGTGCTGCAAGGCCCTGCGCACGCATTGGCCACCGATGAGCGTGTCGTCGACACCTATCTGGGGGCTGCACGCCAGGAGGATTGATGCACCCCGCCCGCTGACGTGCACCCAACAGAGCCAGGACTTGCGTTTCAATGAGTGTCGACAAGATCGATAGCAGCTACCTTGAGACCCTGGTCGGGTACAACGCCCGGCGCGCCAGCCTGGCGATCATTGCGGTGTTCGTCGAGCGCATGGCCGCGTTCGGGCTCAAGCCGGTTGACTTTTCAGTGTTGTCACTGGTGCACAACAATCCCGGCATCACATCGCGCCAGGTCTGCACCACAC
Organism: uncultured Rhodoferax sp.; assembly: GCA_964558425.1. GTDB lineage: Bacteria > Pseudomonadota > Gammaproteobacteria > Burkholderiales > Burkholderiaceae_C > CAISIP01. The sequence goes on from CAZLDV010000049.1 coordinate 20,031, forward strand.
TGGGCATCCTGCCGCCCAACCTGGTGGCGATGGTGGGCGATCTGCAGCGGCGCGGGCTGTTGCGCCGCGAGCGCCACAAGGCCGATGGTCGTGCCATGAGCCTGTACCTGACCGATCAGGCCGCCGCCATGATCGGGGCGGCGCAGGACACCGCGCAACAACTGGAGATTGACGCGACGCAGGCCTTGACCCAAGCGGAACGCCAGCGGCTGATCCAGCTGCTGCAAAAGGTCTACCGCCACTGAAGGATGCGCATGTCCGCATGACATCTGCGCCGGCACTCTTGTTGCCTGCCCCCTTGCCGCCTACACTGCGATCTCACACAGAAAAACAAGCGACGAGGAGACGCCCTGATGGTTGCAAGAGATGTGGCAGCGATCAGCCAGTTGCTCAGTCTGCTGGAGTCGCGTTACGCCATCCGCGTATTGTGGGCACTCAGGGACGGGCACCCGCAGACCTTCCGGCTGTTGCAGGACAGTGTCGGCGGGATCACGCCCAACACGCTCAATACCCGCATCAAGGAGCTGCGCCAGGCCGGCCTGATGACCCATGGGCAGGAAGGATACCTGGTGACGCCCTCCGGCGCCGACCTGCTCAGGCGTCTGGCCGATGTGCCGGCGTTCGCCAGCCGCTGGGCTGCGAACCAGGCCAAGAAAAAGGTCTCCACCGTTGAACCCGATGCTTCCGCCAATCGAAAACATACTGCCGGTTGACCCTGCACGCGCGCTGCTGACAGGACGCGTCTGGCGCGACGGCTGTGGACCCTGCCTGGTACGCGTCACCGCCGACGACGTGATCGACATCAGTGCACTGGCACCCACCAGTTCGGCCTTGCTGGAGCGGCCGGATGCGGCACAGGCGGTGCGTGCGTTCCAGGGACCGCGCATCGGCGCCACTGCCGACATCCTGGCCAACTCCGATGCCACCCGACGCGACCCTGCCATGCCCTGGTTCCTCGCGCCCTGCGACTTGCAGGCCATCAAGGCGGCCGGGGTCACGTTTGTGGCTTCCATGCTCGAACGCGTGATCGAGGAGCAGGCCCGGGGCGACGCCAGCCGGGCGCAGGCGGTGCGCGCCTCGGTGGTGGCGGTGATCGGCGACAACCTGCGCAGCATCCGCCCCGGTTCGGCGCAGGCAGCGCAATTGCGCGAGGTGCTGATCGGGCAAGGTGTCTGGTCGCAGTACCTGGAGGTGGGCATCGGCGAAGACGCCGAAATCTTCACCAAGGCGCAGCCGATGAGCGCAGTCGGAGTCGGCGCCGAGATTGGCCTGCATCCCAGGAGCGTATGGAACAACCCGGAGCCCGAGATCGTGCTGGCGGTCAACAGCCGGGGCGAAACGCGCGGCTGCACGCTGGGCAATGACGTCAACCTGCGCGACTTCGAAGGCCGCAGTGCCTTGTTGCTGGGCAAGGCCAAGGACAACAATGCGTCGGCCGCGATCGGTCCCTTCATCCGCCTGTTCGACGCACATTTCGGCATCGACGATGTCCGTCGCTGCGAGCTGACGATGCGTGTCAGCGGGAGCGACGGGTTCGAGATGCGCGGCACCAGCAGCCTGTCGATGATCAGCCGCGACCCGCTGGAGCTGGTCGACCAGACCATGGGGGACGCCGATTGCCGCACACACCAGTATCCCGACGGTCTCATGCTGTACCTGGGCACCATGTTTGCGCCCACGCAAGACCGCCATGCACCCGGCCAGGGTTTCACCCATGAACTCGGTGACCAGGTCTGCGTGGCCACGCCGCAGCTGGGTATGCTGGTAAACCGGGTCAACCACGCGCACAAGATCGCGCCATGGACGTACGGTGTCAGCGCGCTGATGCGTGACCTGGCGCGCCGCGGACTACTGGCATAATTTGCCGCTTTCCCTGACCGACGCACGCTGCGGCGGCCATTCCTGCACCGCACGTCTCGCCCACCAGCGCCTCCCATCGGTGTAACCGCTTTCCACACATCGAATGGAGCTTCCATGATCACCACCGCTTCCGGCCTGCAGTACCACGACACCACCACCGGCGACGGCGCGGTGGCCGAACCCGGCCGCCAGGTGACGGTGCACTACACCGGCTGGCTGTATGTCAACGGCGCACAAGGCGCCAAATTCGACTCCAGCAAGGATCGCGGCGATCCGTTTGCCTTTGCGCTGGGTGCCGGCATGGTCATCAAGGGTTGGGACGAAGGCGTCGCCGGGATGCAGGTGGGCGGAGCCCGCACCTTGATCATTCCGCCCGAGCTCGGCTACGGCGCGCGCGGCGCCGGCGGCGTGATTCCTGCCAACGCGACGCTCAAGTTCGACGTCGAACTGCTCGGCGTGTCGTCCTGACCATCGCCCGGCGGCTTGTCTGGCAGCGGCGCGTACCGCGCCGGCAACACCGCGTCGGGTGGATAACCCTTGTTGCAATCAGGACTTGAAACCGGCGTCGCCGGCACCAGATGCAGCCTATCGCCCTTCATTGACCGCATAACCTGCGACCTTCCCCATTCAACGCATGTCTGACCCTACACGACCCGAATCTGCACCCTACGCCCAGGACTACCAAAGCACCGAAGACCGGATGGCCGCTCAGGCGGCCCCGGAATCAGATCCACTCGAGCGCGCGCAGGCCGATCTGGCGGCCTTGCAGGCCAAGAGCGCAGAACTGGCCGACCAGTACCTGCGCGCCAAGGCCGAGGCCGAAAACGCGCGGCGCCGGGCCGAGGAGGAAATCGCCAAGTCGCGCAAGTTCGCGATCGAAGGTTTCGCGGAGAGCATGTTGCCGGTCATCGACAGTCTGGAGGCCGGGCTGGTCATCAAGGATGCCACGCTGCAACAGATTCGCGAAGGCGCCGAAGCCACCTTGCGCCAGCTGATGTCGGCGCTGGAGCGCAACAAGGTGGTACAGATCGACCCCAAGCCCGGCGATCGCTTCGATCCGCACCAGCACCAGGCCATTTCGGTGGCCCCCAGCGACCAGGAAAGCAACACCATCGTCAGTGTGCTGCAGAAAGGCTACCTGATCGCAGAGCGGGTACTGCGCCCGGCTCTGGTGGTGGTGGCCGGGGCGAAATAAGCCCTTGAAAAAAGCCGGCCGAGCCACACTTTCGGAGCAGGAACGATTTGTCAATCACGCGCGGCGCCGCCACAGAGACGGTCCGGGCAATTTTGGAGAAGAACATGGGAAGAATCATCGGCATTGACCTTGGCACGACAAACAGCTGCGTGTCCATCATGGAGGGCAACGTGCCCAAGGTCATCGAGAACTCCGAAGGCGCCCGCACGACCCCTTCGATCGTCGCCTACCAGGAAGACGGCGAAGTGCTGGTCGGCGCGTCGGCGAAGCGCCAGGCGGTCACCAACCCGCGCAATACCCTGTATGCAGTCAAACGCCTGATCGGACGCAAGTTCGTCGAAAAGGAAGTGCAGAAGGACATCAAGCTGATGCCCTACGAGATCGTGGCGGCCGATAACGGCGACGCCTGGGTCAAGGTGCGCGGCAAGGCGATGGCGGCCCAGCAGGTCAGCGCCGACATCCTGCGCAAGATGAAGTATTTCGTGGAACGCTATCCCCCCAGATCCGCGCCCTACCCCGTCACCACGGTGCCGCGCTCTGTCAACGACGCGCAGCGCCAGGCGACCAAGGACG
>CAZLDV010000050.1:0-23254 GCA_964558425.1 uncultured Rhodoferax sp.
AGCGAATCCAAGGATGGCCAGACGCAGATGCCAAACGCCATTCGGTGACATCGTGTGGCAGTCGTGATCTTGGTTGCTGCCCGCGCAGGATGGTCAGTACGCTCCAAACAACACATCGAGTGCCGCCACGACGGCACTGCTGCGTGAACCCAAATTCAGAACGGGCTTCTTCAACTCCACGGACGGAATCGCCGCCAGAGCCGCAGTGTCGAGCACCATCTGCTTGCCGGCAATTTCAAATGTGGGATTCAGATCCCGCATGGGTTGGGTGAAGAGGCTTGCGGGGCGCAAGGGGACGACTACGCGGGTTGCGACACGGCTGATGTGGTTGTTCTGTACATCTAGCAGGTACGGTGTCTTCCTGCGCAACACCGCATCGGGGTGCGGATAGACGTCGAAACGGGCCATCTCAGAACCCGCGGTATCGCGCAAGTGGCAAACCTTCCTGCGCGATGCGGCCGTTGTAGGCGTCTATCGCATCCTTGTTGTCTTCGTTCCAGCGTTCCCAGTAACGGCGCTGGACCTCGGCGGTCAAGAAATTGTCCACGGTCTGGGACAGGTTCATACCCAATTCCTTGGCGAGGTCCAGGGTTCGCGCATTGATCAATAGGTTGACGGGTCGCTTGGAGGTGTCGGAAGCGGCTTTCATCGGCTTTCTCCCCGAGGTTGTAAGCATAGGCATTATCCATGTGCATGAATATATGCACAACGCTACTGCTGAACGCAGGATATTTCGTAGAGATGGACGCCGCCAACGTCGACCTGGAAGTGTTCAGCGACGACTTTTCATTCAAGCGCACCGACTGCACACCTGCAGCCGGTGCTCTGCATCAAGACGGGGCAGGTGGCATTGCCGCGGGAACCAGAGGTCTCCTGCGGACTGGGGGGCGCTCATTTGCGCCAGAACTCGGGCGCGAACAACACGATCACCGCCAGCAGTTCGAGCCGGCCCATCAACATGCCGATCGTGCCGACCCAGGTCTGGAAATCGCTCAGGACACCGAAGTTGGTCGACGGGCCCACCTGACCAAGACCGGGTCCGATGTTGTTCACGGTCGCCACCACGGCCGAAAAGGCGGTCACGATGTCCAGCCCCGACAGCAGCATCAGCATCGTCAGTCCCAGCGTGGTGGCGCCGTAGATCAGCATGTAGGCCATCACCGACGCGATCACCGTGGCCGGTAGTGTTGCGCGGCCCATCGTGACCGGGTTGACGACCCGCGGGTGGATCGCCCGCACCATTTCGCGCCGGGCCTGCTTGACCAGCACCACCATGCGCACCATCTTGATGCCGCCGCCGGTGGAGCCGGCGCACGAGACGAAGGTACCCAGGAACATCAGCCACACCGGCGCAAAAATCGGCCAGACCGCATAGTCGGTGGAAGCGTAGCCGGTCGTCGTGGCCACCGACACCACATGGAACGTCGCAGCCATCGCGCCCTTGGCCAGATCGTCGTAGGTTCCGTGCAGCTGCAACAGGATGGTCAATCCGACGGTGGAGGCCAGCAGCACCAGCACGTAGCTCTGCACCTCGGCGTCGCGCACCAGCACGCCCGGCGAACGCGCGCGCCAGACGATGAAATAGCGTGCAAAGCTGATGCCCGACAGCGCCATGAAGATGCTGGCCACGCCTTCCATTGCCGGCGAATTCCAGTAGCCGAAACTGGCATCATGCGAGGAAAATCCGCCCAGCCCCATGGTGCTGCACATGTGCATGAACGCATCGGGCCACGACATGCCGACCCAGCGGTAGGCCAGCATGCAGACCAGCGCGAACGAGAAATAGATGCTCCACAGACCGCGCGCGGTCTCGGCGATGCGCGGCGTCAGGCGTGCATCCTTCATCGGGCCGGGCGTCTCGGCCTTGTACAACTGCACGCCGCCCAGGCCCAGCAGCGGCAGCACCGCCACCACCAGCAGCATGATGCCCAGCCCACCGATCAACTGCAGAAAGCAGCGCCAGACATTGATGGACACCGGCAGGGCATCGAGCCCGCTCAGCACGGTGGCGCCGGTGGCGGTCAAGGCGCTCATGGCCTCGAAATAGGCATCGGTGAAGCTCAGCCGTTCCATCGAGAGCATCAGCGGAACCGCGGCAAACAGCGGCAACACGATCCAGACCAGATTGACCAGCAGGAAACCATCGCGCGGCAGCAACTCGCGCTTGTGCCTGCGGGTCAGGATCAACAACAGCACGCCGATACCCAGCGTCAGCGTCATGCCAGTCGCCCACACGCTGTGCAGATCGGAGTGGTCCAGCGACAGGGCCCAGCCCAGCGGCACCAGGAACATGAGCGAAAAGCCCACCAGGATGGTGGCCAGCACGTTGAGAACCGGGGCGAGGCCGTTCATCGCCATGCTAGAAAAACGTGGCGCTGACCTGGAACATCTTTTCCACGTCCCGCAACAGGCGCTTGTTGGGCACATAGAGGATGACATGGTCGCCCTCCTGGATCACCAGGTCGTGAAAGGGCATCAAGACTTCGCAGGACGGGCTTTCGCCGCGCACGATGGCGCCGAAGCGCGCGCCCGACGGCAACGCAATCGCGTCGATGCGTCTGCCCACCAGCCGCGAGGTGCGATGGTCGCCACGGGCAATGCCTTCGATCGCCTCCGCCGCGCCGCGGCGCAGGCTGTGCACCGCGGCCACGTCGCCCCGGCGCACATGCACCAGCAGTTCGCCGATCACCGTCTGCGCCGGCGACAAGGCGATGTCGATCGCGCTGCCTTGCATCATCTCGGCATAGATGCGCCGGTTGATCAGCGCGATGACGCGCCGCGCACCCAAGCGCTTGGCGAGCATCGCCGACAGGATGTTGTCTTCGTCATCGCTGGTCAGTGCGATGAACAGATCCATCTCGCCAACCCGCTCCTGGATCAGCAGATCCTCGTCGGTCGAGTCACCGTGCAGCACCAGGATGTCGCCCGGCAATTCGCCGGCCAGGTGTTCGCAACGCTTGCAGTCGGCCTCGATGATCTTCACCTGGAACTGGCCGGACAGACTGCGCGCCACCCGCATGCCGACCTTGCCGCCACCGGCGATCATCACCGCGCGCACCGGGGTGTCGTTGAGATGGATCGCATGCAGCACCGGCCGGATCTTGTCCTTGTCGGCCAGCACGAACACCTCGTCGCCGGGCCAGACCTGGGTGCCCGGTTCGATCGGCAATTCGAAGTCCTGCCGGTAGATCGCCACCACCCGCATCGGCACCTGTGGAAACAATTCCTTGAACTCGCCGATGCTGTGGTTGGCCAGCGCGCTGCCGGCCGCCGCCCGCACGGCGATCAGGTGCGCCCGTCCTTGCGAGAATTCGAGCACCTGCAGCGCTTCCGGATAGTCGATCAGCTGGTTGATGTAGTGCATCAACGACTCTTCCGGACAGATCACATGGTCGACCGCGAACCCCTCGGGCCCCAGCAGCGGACCGCCCTCCTCGAACTCGGGCGAACGCAGACGGGCAATCGTGGTCTGGATACCGAACACGCTGCGCGCGACCCTGCAGGCGGCCAGATTGGTCTCGTCCAGCGACGCACAGGCGATGAACAGATCGGCGTCTTCGGCGCCGGCGCGCCGCTGCACCGACGGTTGCACACCGTCACCGGCCACGCCGCGCAGATCGAGCCGGGCCTCCAGCGCGCGCAGGCGGTCCGGGTCGGGGTCGATCACCGTGATGTCGTTCTGCTCGGACGCCAGACTCTCGGCCACGCTCTCGCCGACCCGACCGGCGCCCAGGATGATCATGCGCATGGGAAAACCTTCAAACTCGCTGCATGATAGCCGCTGCATGGCGGCGCAGCAGCAGGGCCGGCATGACCGGGCCGCGCCGGTTCCTGCGCGCAGTGGTTCACAATGCGCACTGCAAACCCGCGCCGCTGCCGTGCCTGTGCCGGCGTCGTTCTGACACGCTTCCTGATCCGACACCATGCCAATGCCGCCTGCCCTGTACCCCCCCATCGAACCCACACGCACCGGCATGTTGCCGGTGGACGCGCTGCACACCGTGTACTGGGAAGAGTCCGGCAAAGCCGACGGCGTGCCGGTGGTGCTGTTGCATGGAGGTCCGGGTTCGGGCACCAGCCCGCAACACCGCCAGTTCTTCGACCCGGCGCATTACCGCATCATCCTGTTCGACCAGCGCGGCGCCGGACGATCGACGCCACTGGGGGAAATACGCGAGAACACGACTGCGTTGCTGGTGGCGGACATGGAACAACTGCGGATGCTGCTGGGCATCGACCAATGGGTGGTGTTCGGCGGCTCCTGGGGTTCGACGCTCGCGCTGACGTATGCACAGGCCCATCCGCAGCGTTGCCGCGGTTTGCTGTTGCGTGGCATTTTCCTGTGCAGCGCCGACGAGATCGACTGGTTCCTGCATGGCATGGGCCGATTCTTCCCGCAGGCCGCCGCCGATTTCCGCGCGCAGATCGAACCCCACGAGACGGGCAGCCTGCTGCAGGCCTACGGCCGGCGCCTGTTCGGCGACGACGCTGCGCTGCAGCTGCAGGCGGCGCGCGCCTGGAACCAGTACGAGAGCCGATGCCTGCATCTGCTGCCGCAAGCCGACGCGGCGCCGGACGCCGAATCCGACGCGCATGCGCTGGCAGTGGCTCGGCTGGAGGCGCACTACTTTGTGCACGGCGGATTCCTGCAGCCGCAACAGCTGCTGCGCCGTGTGGCGCGCCTGGCCGGCATTGCGGCGCTGATCGTGCAGGGGCGTTACGACGTCATCTGTCCGCCAATCACCGCCTGGCAACTGCACCAGGCGTGGCCCGGCAGCCAGCTGCAGATCGTCGACGATGCCGGCCATGCGGCATTCGAGCCCGGCATCCAGAGTGCGCTGGTCGGCGCCATGAACCGGTTTCGTGACCAGGGCCACTTCGGTCAGGCCGGGTCGGCCTGACGCAGTCGCCAACAGCCCTGCGCTGGCGCAGGCCTGCCGACGACCTCAGGTCTTGGGGCGCTTGTCGATCACCCGGCGCGCCTTGCCGGTCTGGGTACGTTCCACCGACAGCGGCGGCAGTACCTGTACCCGCGTGCTGATACCCACCAGGCTCTTGATCCGGTGCTGCAGCCATGCCGCGATCTGCGCCACACTGTCATTCGATTGCCGTGCGTGGGCCGTCTGCAGCTCGACCAGCACCTCGACATCGTCCATCAGTCCTTCCCGGCTGACGATGATCTGGTAGAGCGGCGACAACTGGCCGTGCTGCAGCACCAGCTCCTCGATCTGGGTCGGGAATACATTCACGCCGCGGATGATCAGCATGTCGTCGGACCGACCGACGATCTTGCCCATGCGCCGGAACGCACGCGAGGTCGGTGGCAGCAGGCGTGTCAGGTCACGGGTCCGGTAGCGGATGACCGGGAAGGCCTCCTTGGTCAGTGACGTGAACACCAGTTCACCCTCCTGGCCATCGGGCAACAAGGCGCCGGTCTGGGGGTCGACGATCTCCGGGTAGAAATGGTCTTCCCAGATCACCGGCCCATCCTTGGACTCGACGCATTCGCTGGCGACACCGGGGCCCATCACCTCCGACAGGCCATAGATGTCGACCGCGTCCATGCCCGACAGGGCTTCGATTTCGCCGCGCATGGCTTCGGTCCACGGTTCGGCGCCGAAGATGCCGATCTCCAGCGAGGTAGCGCGCGGATCCTGGCCCTGGCGCTGGAACTCTTCCAGGATCACCTGCATGTACGAGGGCGTGACCATGATGATGCGCGGCTTGAAGTCCTCGATCAGCTGCACCTGCTTCTCGGTCTGCCCGCCCGAGACCGGGATCACCGTGCAACCCAGCCGCTCGGCGCCATAGTGCGCGCCCAGGCCTCCGGTGAACAGGCCATACCCGTAGGCCACGTGCAGCAGATCGCCGGCGCGCCCGCCCGCCGCGCGGATGGAACGCGCGACCAGATCGGCCCAGTTGTCGATGTCGTGCTGCGTGTAGCCGACCACCGTCGGCTTGCCGGTGGTTCCCGATGAGGCGTGGATGCGGACCACCTGCTCGCGTGGCACCGCGAACATGCCGAACGGGTAGTTGGCCCGCAGGTCCTGCTTGGTGGTGAACGGAAAGCGGGACAGGTCCTGCAGACTGTGCAGGTCGCCCGGATGCACACCGGCGGCGTCGAAGGCCTTTCGGTAATGCGGCACATGGTGGTAGACGCGTTCGAGCGTGGCCTTGAGCCTGTGCAATTGCAGGGCTGCGATCTCGTCACGGCTCGCATGTTCGATCGGCTCGAGCAGTTCCGTCGGCGTCGTGTGTTTCGGCATCGCAGGTCTCCGGTTCAGGAATGCGCGTGTTCGCGATCAAAGTCGATCAGCAAGGTATCGGTGACCGGATAGCTCTGGCAGCACAATACGAAGCCACGCGCCACTTCGTAGTCTTCCAGCGCGAAGTTGATGTCCATGTCGACCTCGCCCTCGATCACCAGCGCCCTGCAGGTCGAGCAGACACCGCCCTTGCAGGAATACGGCATCTCCAGGCCGGCCTTGATGCCGGCGTCGACCAGATTGTCCTTGTTCTTGTCCATCACGAAGCTGCGCCGCGTGCCGTCTTGCACCACGTCCACGGTGCACTGGCCGCTGCCGTGCGCCTGCACGCGCGGTACCCGCACCCGGCCATCGTCCATCACGGTGCCGAACAATTCCGTCTTGATCCGCGTGGCGGGCACACCCTTGTCCAGCAGCGCCTGTTCGGTCGCCAGCATCATGTCCTGCGGCCCGCAGATGAAGGCGGCATCGATGCCGGCCGGATCGATCCAGTCGGTCAACAGGCGGCCAACCTTGTCGTGGTCGATGCGGCCGTTGAACAGCGCGATCTCCTGTGACTCCCGGCTCATGATCCAGACCAGGTTGAAACGGCCCAGGTGGCTGTCCTTGAGATCCGCCAGTTCTTCCTTGAACATGACCGAGGCCGACGAGCGGTTGCCGTAGACCAGCGTGACCCGGGTCAAGGGTTCGGCCAGCAGGATGGACTTGACGATCGAGAGCACCGGCGTGATGCCGCTGCCCGCGGCAAACGCCACCACATGGCGCCGGGCATCGGGCTGCAGCGGCAGATGGAACTGGCCTTGGGGTGGCATCACGTCGATCGCAACGCCCGGGCGCAGATGTTCGGCCGCCCAGTTCGAAAACACGCCATCGTGAACCCGCTTGATCGCAACCCGTAAACGCTGCTCCTGCACCGCAGAGCATATGGAATACGAACGGCGGATATCTTCACCGCCATGCCGGGTGCGCAGCGTCAGGTACTGGCCCTGCACATAGGCAAACGTGCTGGCCAGGTCGGGCGGCAGGGCGAAAGTGACGGCGATCGCATCACGCGTCGCGGCTTCGACATGCGCGACCTGCAGGGAATGGAATCGGGTGCTGGCCATGGCGTCTCAATGCGGCTTGAAATAATCGAACGGTTCCAGGCAACTGCCGCACTGGTACAAGGCCTTGCAGGCGGTCGAGCCGAACTGCGACAGCAGCCGCGTGCGCGGCGAGCCGCACAAGGGGCAAGGCACCGTCGCCCGCCGGGCCGGGTCGAGCAAGGCATGGATGTCGACCGCCTGGGTGTTGTCGGCCTGCACGGCACGTTCCACAGGCGGCGCGATGCCGTAGGCGCGCAAGGCCTCGCGTGCCGCCTCGCTCATCCAGTCGGTGGTCCAGGCCGGTGACAGGCGGGTTGTCACCTCGACCGGGGTGACACCATGCGCGGCCAGCGTGTCCCGGATCGACGCGGCGATGACGTCGGTGGCCGGACAACCGGAATAGGTCGGGGTGACAATCACCTGCAGCCGCGGCTGGGCGTCCTGGCCATAGGACCAGACCACCTCGCGCACGATCCCCAGTCCGACGACGGACACCACCGGCACCTCCGGGTCCATCACTTCGTCCAGCCATTGGAGTACCTGTTCGGTCGCCACACGGGCCAGCGCAAGCGGGGCCGGTACGCCGGTGGCTACCATTGCGCCCCCGGATAGGCGCGCTGGACAAACTGCAGTTCGGCCAGCAGATGGCCCAGATATTCGGAATGCAGCCCCTGGCGACCGCCGCGCTGGTGACCCCGGTAATCGGGCATCTGCAAGGTGGCACGGGCCAGCACCGCCTGCACGGTGGCGCGCCAGGGTTCGGCCAGGGTCGGCGCGGCCGGGGCGATGCCTTGCGCCGCACACGCTGCATCGACGGCATCGGATGCGAACCATTCCTCGGTATAGGGCCACAAGCGCTCGAGCGCGTCCTGCATCCGCTGGTGGCTCAGCGCGGTGCCGTCACCGAGGGCAACCACCAGTGCGGTGCTGCGCTGCAGGTGGTAACGCACCTCCTTGACGGCCTTATCGGCGATCTCCGCCATCCGGGCATCCCGCGAGCGGACCAGTGCGGCCAGCAGCTGCTGGTGCCAGGCGTCGAACAGGAACTGGCGCATCACGGTGTCGCCATAGTGCCCATTCGGCTGCTCGACCAGCAGCAGATTGCGAAACGCGCCGCCGTCGCGCAGATAGGCCAGCGCATCTTCGTCGCGCCCCTGGCCTTCGACTTCGCCGGCATAGCTGAGCCACAGGCGCGCCTGGCCCAGCAGGTCGAGCGCAACGTTGGTCAGCGCCAGGTCTTCCTCCAGCGCCGGGCCATGGCCGCACCAGGCACCGAGCTGCTGCGACAACACCAGCGCGTTGTCACCCAGACGCAGCAGGGTTTCGAACTTCGGGTCCATGGTCACAGGTTCTTCACGCCGTCGGGCATCGGGAAAAAGGTCGGATGGCGGTAGACCTTGCTCTGCGCCGGGTCGAACAAGGCTTCCTTGTCACCCGGACTGCTGGCCACGATGTCGCCCGCGCGCACCACCCAGATGCTGACACCTTCGTTGCGCCGGGTATAGACATCGCGCGCATGTTGCACCGCACTGGCGCCGTCCACCGCATGCAGGCTGCCCACATGCTTGTGCGCCAGCCCATGCTGGCTGCGGATGAAGACTTCCCACAGCGGCCAGTCGTGCTGGTTCGGTTGGTCTGCCATGTCATGCCACCTTGCGTTCGTTGCGGGCTGCCTGCTTGTCGGCGTGGACGATCATCGCCTCGCGAAACCAGGCGCCCTCGTCCCAGGCCTTGTTGCGGGCATCGAGCCGTTGCTGGTTGCACGGCCCGAATCCCTTGACCACCTTGAAGAAATCATCCCAGTCGATCGGCCCGTAGTCGTAGTGGCCCCGCTCGGCGTTCCATTTCAGTTCGGGGTCCGGCAGTTCAAGCCCCAGGAATTCGATCTGCGGCACCGTCTGGTCGATGAACTTCTGGCGCAAGGCATCGTTGCTGAGCAGCTTGATCTTCCACGCCATCGACTGGGCGCTGTTGACCGATTGCGCGTCCGCCGGACCGTGCATCGCGATCGACGGCCACCACCAGCGGTTCAGCGCATCCTGCGCCATCTGCTTTTGCGCCGGCGTTCCACGCGCCAGCACTTGCATGATCTCGAAACCCTGGCGCTGGTGGAACGACTCCTCCTTGCACACCCGCACCATGGCGCGCGCATAGGGCCCGTAGGAGCAGCGGCAGATCGGTATCTGGTTCACGATCGCCGAGCCATCGACGAGCCAGCCGATGGCACCGATGTCGGCCCAGGTCAGCGTCGGATAGTTGAAGATGCTCGAATACTTGGCCTTGCCCGACAGCAGGTCGCGGTAGGTGTCGTCGCGCGCCACGCCCAGCGTCTCGACCGCGCTGTACAGGTACAAGGCATGGCCGGCCTCGTCCTGCACCTTGGCCATCAGGATCGCCTTGCGCTTGAGCGTGGGCGCCCGGCCGATCCAGTTGCCTTCGGGCAACATGCCGACATATTCGGAGTGGGCGTGCTGCGAGATCTGCCGAACCAGCGTCTGGCGGTAGGCCTGCGGCATCCAGTCCTTCGGCTCGACCTTGATGCCGGCATCGATGCGTTGCTGAAACGCCCGCTCCTGGGGATCCATTTCCTCGAGGCTCCTGACGGTCTTGGCGCCAGTCTCGACGAGTTGTGCGTACATGCTGTGGTCTCCTGTCGCCGACGTATGGACGAGGGTCACGCCGCGCTGGCCGGCGCATCGCCAGCGGTGCCGTTGGTTTCGCTCCGCCTTCGTGGTCAGCCGCCCTGCCAGATCACTTTCTTGCCCGAAGACTCCCAGCCTTCGTAATTGCGGGCGTACATCTCCTCGATCCGATTGCGCTTGACCTTGAAGGTCGGGGTGATGACGTCGTTCTCGACCGTCCACGCAGCGCTGGCCACCACCAGACACTGCAGCCGCTCATGCGGGTCGAGCGTTGCATTGATGGTCATGAGATGCTGCGCCAGCGACAGTTCGATTTCGCGGCGTGCGCCGGCATCGGCAGCCCGGGCGAGGTACTCGGGACTGAGCATGACGATGCCCAGCGGTTGCCCCAGATTCGCGCCGGTCACGACACAGGCCTCGATCGCCTCGTGCATCACCAGCTTGTCCTCGATCGGCGCCGGGGCCACGTATTTTCCCTTGCCGGTCTTGAACAGGTCCTTGACCCGACCGGTGATATGCAGGATGCCCTTGTCGTCGATACGCCCCTTGTCACCGGTGCGCAACCAGCCATCCTCGGTCATCGCTTCGCGGGTCTTTTCGGGCTCCTTGTAATAGCCCAGCATCAGCGCCGGGCTGCGCATCTGGATCTCGCCGGTCTCGGGATCGATCCGGTCCTCGACCCCGTCGTAGGCAGGCCCCACGCTGCCTTGCTGGTTCTTGCCGGGTTCGGTGATGTGGGACACCGCCAGGTTCTCGGTCATGCCGTAGCCTTCGTTGATGTCCAGGCCGATCTTGCTGTACCACTGCAACAGGGCCATCGGCATCGGCGCCGCACCGCCAGCGGCAATGCGGCATTGGTCCAGGCCGAGCGCCTTCTGTACCTTGCGCCGCACGATGCCGCCCAGGATCGGAATCGACAGCAGCCGGTCGAGCTTGGCCGGCGGCATCTTGTGGTGCACGCCCTGCTGGAACTTCACCCACAGGCGCGGCACCGAAAAGAAGATCGTCGGCCTGGCGCGTTGCAGGTCGGCTGCAAACGTGTCGAGCGAATCAGCGAAAAACACCCGCATGCCGGTACGCAGCCAGCCATGCTCGACCAGCACCCGTTCCACGACGTGGGCCAGCGGGAGATACGACAACATGCGGTCATCGGCGCCCATCGGAAGTCGTTTGATGCCGGAGTCCAGCGCCCAGGCAAAATTGCCGAAGCTGTGCATGACCCCCTTGGGCATGCCGGTCGTGCCCGAGGTGTAGATCAGGGTGGCCAGCGCGTCACCGTCGCGCACCGGGCTGCCCGCCATCGGCGGGTTGTCCCGGCAGATCGTCTCCCAGCCCGGATACGCCTTGATCGCGTCGGCCGGCGACAGGGGGTAGCTCATGCACGGCATGTTGGCCGGAACACCCGGCTTCATCTGCTCCCAGCCGTCGAGCTTGCCGATGAAGCAGGCCTTGGCCTCGCTGTGCGTGAGGATCTGCCGCACGGTTTCTGCCGCCAGCGTCGGGTACAGCGGAACCGACACATAGCCGGCCATCCAGATCGCCAGATCACTCATGATCCACCAACTGCAATTCTTGGACAGGATCGCGACCTTGGAGCCGCTCTCCCAGCCTTGCGCCTTCAGGTAGCTCGCCATCCGTCGCACCTGATTGGCCACCTCACCCCAGCTGGTGTCCTGGACCACCCCGCCGCCCATCGGTTGGGTGAATGCCACCCGGTTCGGGGCCGTCTTCTCCCAGTGATACAGACGCTGCAGGGCCAGCATCTCCGGTGCCATTGTGCTCATCGTGTCTCCTCCGTCGGTCAGGTCAGCGAAATTGGATTTCCCGGCGCGGTGCTCGTCCCGATAGCCATGACAGCACGCGCCGGTCGGCAGCAGCGCCGCGAGGGTGGCCGGTTCAGGCCTTTTTCAGGATCGCGTAAATCTGGTCTTTCAGCGCCAGCTTCTCCTTCTTGCGGGTTTCGATCTCGTCATGGCTCGCGGGCGTGATGGCAGCCTCCATGTTCTTGATCGTCTGGTCCAGCGCATTGTGCTGATCGAACAGCCGTATGAAATGCGGGTCGGTGGATTTGAGCTCGGTGATCTTGTCGCGGAATTCAGGAAACATCGCACCTCCAGGGTTCACGGACGGCGCGCCAATTGCGACGTCTCCCCGCCACTGTAACCGGACAGCGGGGCTGCGGCGTTGCGGCGCGACAATTGCGCTTGCCGGTGCCGCCGCGTTGATCCAGCGCCGGCGTCAACCAGCCACGCAGCGGGGCGCCATCCAGGCGATCAGCGACGAACGCCTGGCCTGCACCAGCGCCATTTCCAGCGTCTGGGTGCAGCTGCGCGGCGCGAGCGCCGTGCAGCCCCCGAGATCGGTGCTTGCAATGCCGGCGACAGGCCCCAGGTACTGGCCATCAGCGCCGGCGCGGCGCACGGACAGCGCTGCGCGGCACCCCGATTCACCTCCAGACACACAGGCGCGGAACTCCCACCGGCCGGCAGGCTCCATCCTTCATGAACAACTTCACCGAATTTGTCAACCAGGTCATCCGCATGGTCCTCAGACTCGTCCTGTTCGCCGCCGTGGCAGTGTTCCTGCTCAGCTTGCTGATGGCCACACTGGTCGTGATGCTCGGGGTGACGGTCTGGGCCCTCGTCACCGGTCGCAAACCAGCGCCGGCCCGGGTGTTCAGCCAGTTTCGCCAGACATCGGCGCGCTACACGCAGGGCGCCTGGCCTGCGCATGCCAAAGGCCGCTCGCAGGACATCGTCGACGTCACCGCCCATGAGGTGCGCGATCCCGGCGCCTCGGCGGACACCGGGACCGCGCGCACGACGCCACCGAACCACGACCCGATGGCGCGCTCGCTGCACTGACCGCCGGTCAGGCGAGTCGGTAGACCTCGACCTCGGCCGAGCGTCCCTTGACCCGCACCGCGGACAGGGCCTGCATGGCAACGGGGGTGCGCAACCGGCTGCGCGTGGCGCCACTGACCAGGATGTGCGATCCGAACTCCTTGTTCAGCGCCTCGATCCGCGAGGCCACATTGACAGCGTCACCCACCAGCGCGTACGACATGCGTTGCGCGCTGCCGATATTGCCCGCCACCACGGTGCCCGAATGGATGCCGATGCCATGCTCCAGCGTATGCAGTGCGGCCACGCGGCGCTTGTCGTTCCAGGCCTCCAGCCGCCGCTGCATGTCGATCGCGGCCGCCACGGCGTGGTCGGCATGGCTTTCGTCGGCCAACGGCGCCCCGAATACCGCCTCGATCTCGTCGCCGATGTATTGCAGCACCAGACCACGGTGGGCGCGGATGGCCAGTTCCATTTCAGAGAAATAGGCGTTCAGGCCTTCGACCACCTCGGCTGCCGGGCTCGCTTCAACCCAGGTGCTGAAGCCGCGCAGGTCGGCAAACAGAATCGTCACCTCGCGCTGGTCGCCGGCCAGGCCGGTGCGCCCGGACAGGATTTCGTCGCGCACCTCGGGGCTGACGTAGCGGCCAAAGGTCTCGTGGATCAATTCGCGGTCACGCAGTCCGGCCACCATGTGGTTGAAGCCGGCGGTGACCGCGCCGATCTCGTCGTTCGATACCACCGGGCAATGGGCCTGCAGATCACCCTGTTCGACCTGCACCATCGCCGCCTGCAGACCGCGCAGCGGCGCCGACACACTGTCGGCCAGAAAGCGGGCCAGCAGCACGGCCAGCACCAGGCCGGTCGCCACCAGCACCGCCTGCACCAGCATCAGGTTCTGCACGATGGCGTTGGCCGTTTCGGCATCCGCACCCCGCAGGCCACGCACCCGCACGGTGGTGGCCACCGCCATCACCAGCAGCGGAACGATGCTGGCAAACAGGAACACCACGATCATGCGGGTACGCACGCGCCAGTTGCGCGCACCGGTGGCAGCCAGATCGCCGCGCGGGAACAACACCGGCAGCCGCTCGCGCCAGACCCGTTCACTGGCCAGGAACACGAACAACGCCACGGACGGACCGGCCACCAGCGTCATGCCGAAGGCCTGGCGCACGGCTCCCACCAGCGTGAAGCTGTCGGTCAACCAGGGCCAGAATGCACCCCACAGCAGCGCTGCCAGCGCCCATCCGGTCAACGACAACAAGGCCAGGAAGCCCGGCAGTTGTACCGCGCGCCGCCGTGCAGTGGCATGCGCGAGGTCATCGGGCAAGGCGGCGTCCGCGCTGCTGATCGCGCGCGTCCAGCGGCGCGTGGCCAGCCGACCCAGGATCTGCAACAACGAGAACGCCGCCACGAAAAAGACGATCTCGCGCCAACCCAGCGGCTTCATCTGTTCAAGCGCGAACGGATCGAGGAAGCGCAGGTGCGCAAACACCAGCAGGCCGCCGCCCAGGTTGCCAACCAGCAACACCAGCGACAGACGCGAGGGGATGGACCTGGCCATGGGCGGCTGCTGTGCCATGCGTCGTCAATGCATCCGCATGGACGGGTGGGCCTCCAGCACACTGCGCGACTGCATGGCGACTCCTGGCTGCAAACGTTCCATCACCGTGGATCCATCGCGTCAGGTCAGCTCGCGCAGCGGGTGCGCATGACTTGGCCACGGGCTGTCGAAGAATGGCGCAACCATGGCAGGCCCGACCGCGTCGATCCGATCCGGATTCCAGCGCGGATGGTGGTCCTTGTCAATCGCCAGCGCGCGCACCCCTTCGACCACCTCGAGCGCCGCGCCGCGCCGGCCCAGATGGAGCGGGTGGAAACAGTGGCGTACCAGGTCACGCTCCATGCGCAATTCCGACGCCAGGTCCATGCTGCGCGCCCGGCGTATCTGCTCCAGCGTGACATGCAGCATCAAGGGGCTGCGCCGCGCCAACACCGCCGCGGTCTCGGCGGCCCAGGGGTCGTGGCGGGAGTCCGCCTGCAGCATCTGCACCATGGCCGACACATCGTGCAGGCCAAAGACACGGTCGACGCCTGCTGGCGGCCATTTTGCCGACGCTCGCGGTGGGCGTGCCGCCGCGGCCAGCGCAGACAGCAAACTGCCCATGTCGTGCAAACGACCCTCGACCAGACCGGTCCACAGGCGATCGAGCGCCGACGCCGGCACGACGTGGTCGGCCAGACCGGCGCGAATGGCCTGGTCGCCGTCGATGACCTCTCCGGTCAAGGCCAGGTATTCGCCCAGATGCCCCGGGCAGTGACCCAGGAAGTAGCCTCCACCGACATCCGGAAACAGCCCGATACCGGTCTCCGGCATCGCCATCCTGGTGTGTTCGGTGGCGATGCGCAGCCGTGCGCCCTGGGCCAGGCCCATGCCACCGCCCATCACGACGCCGTCCATGAAGGCCACCAGCGGCTTGGGATAGTTGTGGATCAGGTGATCGAGCCGGTACTCCTCGGTGAAGAAGTCTTCCAGCGTCGGATCGCCCGCCAGCGCGGCCTGGTGAAAGAAACGGATATCGCCACCAGCGCAAAAGCTGCCAAACGGCTGGTGGCGGGCATCGTCCGACGGCTCCTTGCTGCTGCCGCGGATCGCCACCACCTGCACCGCGTCATCGTCGCGCCACTGCAACAAGGTCGCCGTCAGGTCCCTGATCATCTGCAGCGACAACGCATTCAATGCGCGGGGCCGCGCCAGGGTGATCAGACCGGCCGCGCGGGCCCGTTCGGTGACGACATGCTGCATGGGGCTCCCGTCCTGGTGCACCGCGCGCGGCGCGCGGTCAGTCTTCGTCCTGTGTGCCATAACTGCTGTCCCAGCGTTCGGCCTTCGGGTCGATCCGCAGCACACAGTCGGGCCGTACCGCATCGGCACGGAACATCCACCACAGACGGCGGTTCGCATAACCCGCCACGTGCACCTTGTCCTGGTCGACACAGGACTGCACGGCGTCGGCCAGCGCGAAGATCCAGCGCTGCGCGGGTGCCTGGGCCTGCCATTGCACCGCTGCGGCATATTGCAAGGGCCAGGCGCGCTTGAAGCCGAAGGTGGTCACCGGGCGATCGGCCATGAACAGGTTCTGTTCCTTCCACGCCACCAAACCCAACTCGGCCCGCGGGCCGGCGATGGCACCGGCGTTGCGCATCACACCCAGCGCCGAATTGGAATCGTTGAGCAGCACCGACGCCCAGGTACCCCAGAGAATCCAGAAACCCGCGATGCCGATCACCAGGGCATGCACGCCGCGACGGGGTCGCATCGCAAGCGCTGCCACGAGGAACACCGCACCCATGCTGATGCCCATCCACCACAGGCTGCGCCCGCCATCGGCCAGCCCGCGCTCGGCAATCTGCTCCTGCATGCGGCTCCAGTGGCCCTGCAAGGCCCAGCTGCCGCCTGCCAGCAGTGCCACGCCAGCGGCCATAGCCACCAGCCACGCGGTGACACGCATCCAGCGCGCGGCCACACTGGCCTGCAGCGACGGCGCCAGCGCCAGTGCCAGCATCGGCAATACCGGCATCAGGTAGACCTCGCGCTTGCCACCGGCCAGGCTGAAGAAGAACACCACCAGCAGCGACCAGCCCAGCAGCAGCAGCAGGCGGGCGTCGCGTTGCTGCCAGCCGCGGATCCAGCCACGCCAGGCGCCCAGGTATGCCAGCGAGAGCGGGAAAAAATGCAGCACCAGCACCGGCAGGTAGTACCAGAACGGCTGCGCATGCCCACCCACCGAACCGCTGTAGCGTTTGGCGGTCTGCCGCAGCAGGATGTCGTTCACATAGGCAGCGTATTCGGCCGTGCCGCGCGCATGCGCCACCAGCAGCATCGGCACCAGCCACAGCGCGATCGCGAGCAGGAACGCGGCTGCGCCACCGAGCCAGCGCAGCGTGCTGCCGGCCGGCCGGCAGACGCCGTCCCAGCCGCGCAGGCGGGCCAGCAGGTACGGCAGCAGCAGCAGCAAGGCCAACACGCCGACACCCTTGGTGATCACCCCCAGGCCGGCGGCAAAACAGCCGAGCCAGTAGGCGCGCCAGTTCGGCCCCTTGAGCAGATGCAGCAGCAGGCCCCAGTTGGCCAGCGTGATCCACATCATGACCACCGGATCGATCTGCGCGCGCTTGACCTGGTAGACAAACTGGAACGTCACCAGCACGGCCGCGGCCGCGTACAGGCCGACGCGCGGATTCCACAAGCGCCGGCCCAGGTCCCAGGTCAGCACCAGTGTCAGCATGCCGGACAGCAGCGAGGGCAGCAGGAACGCGATGCGCCAGTTCCCCGTCAGTTGGAACGCGACCGCCTCCATCCACATCAGCATCGGCGGCTTGTCCGCATACAACTCGGTGCCCCGGTGCGGGAACAGCCAGTCGCCCGACTCCACCATCTGCCGGGCCACCAGCGCGAAGCGCGGCTCGTCCGACGGCCAGGGGTCGCGCAGCCCGATGCCCGCGCCCAGCACCACCAGGGCCACCAGCAGCAGCAGCCAGAACAAGCGACGGTCGAGGCCGTCGGAGCGGGCGGGTGATGCGGGAGTCGTCATGGCAGGCCAGCGCAAGCGCAGCTCATTCGGGCGTCTTGGGAGGCTGGTCGCGCCACAGGAACTGCAGATTGCGGAAGTAGACGAACAGGCCGGCACCTTGCCCGATGATGAACACCGGATCCTGCCGATGGATCGCGTAGGCGAGCAAGGTGGCGCCGCCGCCAACGCTGAAATACCAGAAAGCGGTCGGGATCACGCTTTTCTTGACCTTTTCGCTGTACAGCCACTGGACGACAAAACGCGCCGAAAACAACGCCTGCCCAATGAGTCCGATCGCCAGCCATGTCTTGTCAATGTCCATCATCCGTCCTTTGTGTTGCGGCGTGTACCTGGGCAATCCGGGCGCGGCGCTGCAGCCACATGACACCGAGGATGTCCACCAGTCCGACCCACAGCCGGTTGCCGATGCCGTAATGCGACTGCCCATGCGCCCGATTGCGGTGCGTCACCGGTACCGACTCCACGGTGCCACCGGCGCGGCGGAACAAGGCCGGCAGGAAGCGGTGCATGTGGTCGAAGTACGGCATATCCAGGAAATCGTCGCGGGCAAACAACTTCAGCCCGCAGCCGGTGTCGGGGGTCGCATCGCCGAGCAGGCGGCTGCGCACCCCGTTGGCCACACGCGAGGACAGGCGGCGCAACCAGGTGTCGAGCCGCTTGGCGCGCCAACCGGCGATCAGCACCGGAGCGCGAACCGTGGCGTCGCGTTGCAGCGTGCGCCAGCGCGCCAGCAGGGCCGGTATGTCCGCCGGGTTGTTCTGGCCATCGCCGTCGAGCGTGGCCACGACCGGGCCGCGGGCGGCGCGTACCCCGGTGCGCACGGCGGTGCTCTGGCCGCAATTGTTGCGGTGTTGCATTACCACCAGCCAGGCATGGGTGCGTGCGTATTCCAGCAATTCGGCAGCGCTTGCATCGCTGGACAGATCGTCGACAAACACCGCTTCGAACGCAACCACGCCGGTCAGGGCGGCCTCGATCTCGTCGAGCAAGGCAACGACATTGCCGGATTCATTGTGGACCGGCACGACGACGGACAATTCTGGGGTGCTTGGGGTCATGGGGCACGGGCGCATAACAGCCGCGCATTGTCGCACCGGCAAACAGCCGGGCTGCGACGGGCCGGGGTCAGCGCGGCGCCAGCGGGTGCGGATCGGCCAGCGACGTCAGTCGCGCAGCGGCCCGTAACCGGTTTCAACCGACATGCGCAGCGCCAGCCCGTCGCCCACCGGCTTGGCGCGTTCGACGTAGTAACCCATGCCCGGCATCGCGCGCAGGTTGTAGGCGATGTCGGCCTCGGCGCAATGCTCCAGGATCACCCACAGGCTCGCACCCTTGCCGCTGTGGTTGGAATGCCCGGTGGCGTCGAAGTTCTGGCACATCAGCCGCGCGAGCGACCGCGGGATCGGTGTCGGTTGGGTACCGGGAAAGACAAACTGCGGTTGCAGCAGTTCCGCCTCGGGGCCTTCGAAGCGGTCGGATGTTCGCAAGCCTGCGGGCGCGGCAGCATTGCCGCGGTCGGTCAACTTGGGCAGGTGCCTTTCGCGCACCGCGCGCACCCGCGCAGTGGGAGGCTGCACCTGCGCCGAACTCATGTAGGCGACGCGGCCGGCAAAAAACTGTGCCAGCGCCTGTTCACGCGCCAGCTCTTCCGATGCGGCCTCGACGACCTGGGTCTGGTAGCGCTCCTGCACCAGGCGTTCGATAAAGACAAAAAAGCGGCCGGGCACCACCGGACTGGCTTGAGCTTCTGGCTTGGTCACTCGGTTCTCCTCGCGGGGCCCTGTTCAGCCAGGGTCTGCATCGTCGCTGCCGACCGCTGCCTGACCCTGCTGGGCCATCAAAAGCCGCGCAAATCGTCCACCGGTCGCTCCGGCGCATGCCCGATGATATGCACCAGGGTGTCGCTCAGGGTATCGATGTCGTTGTCGAAGCTGCCATGTGTGGCTCGGATACGTCGATCCGGCAAGGCGGTGCGCACCGTATCGGAGTCCAGCACGGTCGTGCGTCCGGGTTTGAGCAGTCCGCTGGCACGGACCGCCTGTTGCCAGGCCCGCAAGGTATCCCCGGTACTCGAGGTGCCGTCCCAGCCTTTGTAGTCAGGCTTGAACACGTTCTCCAGTCCCAGGATCGGCGTGCGCAGGTCGATCTCCAGCGCATTGGACACCAGGTACAGCAGTGACTTGCGGTAGATGGTGGCCACGGTGTCGTTGCGCTCGACCCGGTCTGACAGGATATGCAGGTACAGCCGCTGCATCAGGTCGGCATGCGGCGTGTAGTGGCGGTTGGCGAACTGCAGCGAACAGGCCGGGGCAAACAGGTGCATGCTGCGGATGCGTCCCGTCATGCCGCGCGCGGCCATCGCGCTGAGCATGTGACCGAGGATGATCGCGCCAGCCGAATGGCCGACCAGGTGCAGTTCGAAATCGTCGCCCCAGGTGCCAGCCAGCTTTTGCAGCGCCGTGATCAGCAGGTCGCCGCCGCGGCCGCTGCCGAACGCCAGTTCGGCGTTTTCCTTCATCTCGCTCCAGATCGGGCGCGCGATCGGCCGGCCGATCGATTTCTCGATCAGCAGGTCGGTGCGTTCGGCAATCCATTCGCCGGCCCCGCCGGCCAGCGGCGCCTGCTTGCGGATGGCGTCGCCAAAGATGTCGCCCAGCGACTCCAGCAAGCCGGTCTTCCAGACCAGGAACAGCGGATAGCAGCCATTGCCGACAAAGTGACGGCCCATCGCGCGGGCCCGTTCGATGGCGGCGTCTTCGCTGTTGAGCCCGCCATGGGCGTAGATGACCAGCCGGCGCGGCGTCTTGCCACCCTGGGCGCGAAACCACTGGTCCGGCAGGCCGGCCACCTGGTGCAGCAAGGTGCGGCTGAGCTCATCCTCGGTCAGGTAGCGCGCCATGCGCCCGTCGTTGCCCAGCACCACGCTGTGCTGGTAGGCCTGGTCGCGGCTCCACCACAGGCTTTCCCAGGGCCCGCCACCGGCAACATCGACCGCCGCCGATCCGGTGGCACTGACCCGGCCGACCACGACGCCGGGCACGCCCATGGCCACGACCCAGGCGTCCATGCAGTTGGCGAGCCAGTCGGCATAGCCCAGCAAGGCAAATCCGCCCGAACCCCAGGAAGCGCCCCAGGAGTTCTGCACGATGAACCCGCGATCGTTGAACCCGACCAGCGCAAACGCATGACCTCCAGTCTCCGACGGACGACCGGAAAATGGAATCATCGCCAGGCTGGCATGACCGCTGGGCGCCCGGCGCTGGTTCGGCAGCTGGTTCCAGCCATCATGGGTGAACGCCGACACATACACCGCGCCGACCTCCTGGATCGCGGCCTGCAAGTCGGTGATCGACTTCTTCTCGACCCGGTAATAGACGCCCAGCGTGGTGGCACTGGCGCGCGCCGCATAGCCGTAACGCGGCTGCGTCTGCGCTGCGCTGTAGGGCCAGTCGCTTTCCAGGCAGACGCCGTGGTTGAACCAGCCCTTGAGCGCACCGCGGCAGCTCGATCCGTCATAGTCTTCACCGGCGTATTCGTCGTAGCGCCGCGCGAAGTTGTACAACATGCGCGGGCTCACCGACTCCATGCGTTGCGGCAAGCCGGCCTTGCGCCAGCGCAGGTAGTTGACGACACAGGCCAGGCCGAAACCGGTGCAGGCGCCTTCCTGCCCCTGGTCCAGGATCAAGCCGGCGCGGCTGTAGACAGGCAGGAACTGACGCACTTCGTCGTTGGTCGGAAATGCGTCCTGCAGGCCCCGCGGCGGTGGGGTGTAGGCACGGTCACGCAGGTCGACCGGGTCCTTGCTGGCCGTCAGGAATCGGCTCTTTGCCGCGACCTGCGCGGTGGCAGCGGCACCGGCGCGACGTCCGGGTCGCCGGCCCGCCTGGGCCGCCGCTGGCGCGACCGGCTCGGGCCACACCAGGTCAGCCAATCGGAACACATCCTTGAATCGGTCCAGCCCATGCGCCCCGCCGTTGACCAATCGACGCGCCTTGGCATATTGACCGGCTTGCAGCGCACTGCGCGTGGCCTCGGCCCGGTCGGCCAGAAACACCGCCAGCAGCAGCGCAGCGACTTCGGGCGCGTTGGCCAGGTCCGGGTTGGCCTCCAGGTCCACGCCCAGACGCTGGCCATAGTGGTGGTAGTTCGCCCGCCCGGTGAGCTGGATGAAGCCGCGACCCTTGAATCGGGCGCCGTCTCCGGGCTCGGTATTGCCCAAGGCGCTGCGCCCGTCGTAGGCGCCAAACGGCGCGCCGCCGGGACGGGTGTTGAACTGCGACTGCATCTCCGAGATCGGCAGGAAGCCTTCGCTCTCGGCGCGGATGGTGCCCAGCGCCGCGCACACCATCGCGCGGTCGCGCAGCCCGCAGCTCTCGAGCGCAGCAGCCACATAGGGCAGGTAGCGGTTGATGTTGGCCGGCTTGGTGGCGGGAAACAGCCGCCGCACCGCGTCGAGTTCCAGCGGCACGGCCATCGGCTGCGGGCGGCGCAGCCCCAGCGCACACTGGCAGCGCGGCCCGATCACGCCGTCGGCAATCAGCCCCACGCCCGATTGCCAGCGCCGCGCCGCCGCTTCGACGTCGGCATCGAGCAGGTCGCCTTGCGCCAGCTGTGCAAACGGCTGCGCGTCAGCGCCGAGTTCGCGCACCAGTTCGCGCCGCAGGCGCTGCACGTCCGCGCCCTGATTGCCACGGACCAGGAGTTGTTGTGTCATGCCGATCGCTCCCCTTGCCTGGATGGTCGTGAGCTGGACCGTAACGGCCATCAGGCCGATCGTCAATAGTCCACCGGCGACCCCACGGTCAAGCGAAACCGGTCCGACACGTCAGCGTTCGACCAGGTCAGTGCCATCGACACAGGCGGCGGACCAGTTCCCGTTCAGCGCAGTGGTTCACGGATGGGCGCCAGCGATGGCCTGCACCAGGGCATCGAACAGCGGGCTCACGTCGAATTGCAGTTCGAGCATGTCGAATGCACCGAGCGTGGCCAAGACCTGCAGGCTCCACAGGGCCTGGTCCAGCGCACTTACGGTGCTCGCTTGCGGCAGATCGGCGGGCACATGCTGCAGGGCGAATTCGCCGGGCGTCTCGACCCTGGCGTGTCGCAACGCCAGCGGCGCGAATTGGGCGGCCCCTGCCAGCAAGGCGTCTTCATGGCCTGCCAGGGTGGCATCGCCTTCGCCCACGCAGCCGCCATGGGTGCGCAGCCGGATGAAGCTCCAGCATGTCTTGTGCGCGATCCGCACCAGGTGCAGCGTGGCGGATCGAAGGGCAAGACCATTCGCTGGCATTCAGGCTCGCCTTCGGCCGGTGTCAAGCAGAGGCACAGCCTGGGTTCGGATAGCGGCCCGTGGGGAGCGAAAACGTCAGGGGGTAATCATTTCCAGCCCGCCCATGTACGGCCGCAACGCCTCGGGCACGGTGACCGAGCCATCGGCGTTCTGGTAGTTTTCGAGCACGGCGACCAGCGCGCGTCCGACCGCCAGCCCGGAACCGTTGAGCGTATGCACGAACTCGTTCTTGCCCTGCGCATTCTTGAACCGGGCCTGCAGACGGCGCGCCTGGAAGGCCTCGCAGTTGGAGACCGAGCTGATTTCGCGGTAGGTGTCCTGTGCCGGCAGCCAGACCTCCAGGTCGTGCGTACGGGCCGCACTCGGGCCGATGTCGCCGGTACACAGGGCCATCACCCGGTACGGCAGGCCGAGCCGCTGCAGGATCGTCTCGGCGTGGCGCGTCATGTCTTCCAGCGCCTGGTAGCTGCTGTCCGGGTGCACGATCTGCACCATCTCGACCTTGTCGAACTGGTGCTGGCGGATCATGC
>CAZLDV010000051.1:0-23249 GCA_964558425.1 uncultured Rhodoferax sp.
CTTGGCCAGCATGTCCTGGATGCGCTTGTGCGCGGCGTCGCGGCCGGTCAGCATCCTGCCGGACAGCAGCAAGGTGTCGCCGGCTTTCCAGGTCGCGATCTCGTCGCGGGACAAGGTGTCGAGGTCGACCTTGCGGCTCTTCTTGTAGTCCGGCGCCCACTGCACATTCGGCCACAGGTCGAGCGACGGTGGGTCGAGGTAGACCGGGCCCGAGCCGTCCATGACGAAGTGGGCATGGCGCGTGGCCGCGCAGTTGGGGATCATCGCCACCGGCTTGCCGGCGGCGTGGGTGGGGAACATCGCGATCTTCACGTCGAGCACCGTCGTCAGGCCGCCCAGACCCTGGGCGCCGATACCGAGCGCGTTGACCTTTTCGTACAACGCAATGCGCAGTTCCTCCGTCTTGTTGCTGGGACCGCGCTGCAGCAGTTCGTACATGTCGATGTCTTCCATCAACGACTGCTTGGCCAGCAGCACCGCGCGTTCGGCGGTGCCACCGATACCGATGCCCAGCATGCCCGGTGGGCACCAGCCCGCGCCCATGGTCGGCACGGTCTTGAGCACCCAGTCGACGATCGAGTCGGACGGGTTGAGCATGACCAGCTTGGACTTGTTCTCCGAGCCGCCCCCCTTGGCCGCGACCGTCACGTCGAGCGTGTTGCCGCGCACCAGTTCGAGGTGGATCACGGCCGGAGTGTTGTCTTGCGTGTTCTTGCGTTCGAACTGCGGGTCGGCGACCACCGAGGCGCGCAGCGGGTTGTCCGGATTCTGGTAAGCCTGGCGCACGCCTTCGTTGATCGCGTCGTCCAGCGTGCCGGTGAAGTCTGCGAGCCGCACGTCCATGCCCATCTTGACGAACACATTGACGATGCCGGTGTCCTGGCAGATCGGGCGGTGGCCGGTCGCGCTCATGCGCGAGTTGGTCAGGATCTGCGCAATGGCATCCTTGGCTGCCGGACTCTGCTCGCGCTCGTAGGCGCGGGCGAGGTGGGCGATGTAATCGGCCGGGTGGTAGTAGCTGATGAACTGCAGCGCGGCGGCAACCGATTCGATCAAGTCCGCCTGGCGGATCGTGGTGGTGGGGGAGGGCATGGGGCTATCCTGGTGCGGGCATCGAAAGGACCGACAAGTTTAACCAACCAGCCGGCGGCCTCGCAGATGCGGGTGGTCGCAGGCTCGCCTGTCTGAGCCAGCAGCCGAACCGGTGGAGGCCAGCGCCGAGCACCACGCGGGTGATGCCGCGTTCACCGGAAGAAGACGACGGTCATGATCAGGAACAGCGGAATCAGGATGGCACACGACCATGCCATGTAGCCGAAGAAGCTGGGCATCGGCACGCCGCGATCTTCGGCCACCGCCTTGACCATCAGGTTGGGCGCATTGCCGATGTAGGAGTTGGCTCCCATGAAGACGGCACCGGCCGAGATGGCCGTCAGCGTCGACGCCATCGGCCCCATCAGCGCAGCCGGGTCACCGCCGGCAGTGTTGAAGAACACCAGATAGGTCGGCGCGTTGTCCAGGAACGAGCTCAGCATGCCGGTGGCCCAGAAATACATCGCGGGATCGGGGCTGCCGTCGGCATGCGTGACGGCCGCGACGACTGCGCCGAACGGTCCGTCGATCCCGGCCTTGAGCATCGCGATCACCGGCACGATGGTGAGGAAGATGCCGGCGAACAGCTTGGCCACTTCCTGCATCGGCCCCCAGGCGAACTGGTTGTCGTCGTGGATGCTTGCCGGGGTGACCGTCATCGAGATCGCGATGACCGCCAGCAGCCCCAGGTCCCGCACCAGGCCGGGCAGCCCGACTTCGGTGCCCATGATGGAGAACGACTGCGATGTCTTCCACAGGCCACTGAGCAGCACCAGAGCGACGATGACCAGCAGCAACAGGATATTCATTGCGCCGTCGATGCCGATGGCGCGGGTATCGGGCGTCGGGTCCGTCGGCTGCACTTCGCCCTGGCGCCTGAAATACCAGCTGTCCAGCAGATAGAACAGCAGCAGAAGCGAACCCACCAGAAAGGCTGTCTCGGGAAAGATGTGGCGCAGCGTCCAGAAGAAGTCGACACCCTTGAGGAATCCGAGGAACAGCGGCGGATCGCCCAGCGGCGTCAGCGATCCGCCCGCATTCGCGACCACGAAGATGAAGAAGATGATGACGTGCGTGCGGTGCGTCCGATTGTCGTTGGCGCGGATCAGCGGGCGCACCATCAACATCGATGCACCGGTGGTTCCCATCATGCTGGCCAGCACGGCACCGATCGCCAGGATGGCGGTGTTCAGGCCGGGCGTACCGTGCAGATTGCCGCGGATGT
This sequence comes from uncultured Rhodoferax sp., assembly GCA_964558425.1. GTDB lineage: Bacteria > Pseudomonadota > Gammaproteobacteria > Burkholderiales > Burkholderiaceae_C > CAISIP01. The sequence continues at coordinate 2,318 of CAZLDV010000051.1, forward strand.
GGATGCCGCCAGCGACCACGAACAAGGCAGTGAGCAGGATGATGAACGGAATGTATTCGGCCACAGCCGCATGGATCAGGCTGCCGGCCGCCGCGCTGGCTCCGAAGCTGGCAGCGAAGGGCAACAGAAAGGCCAGCGCCCAGGCCGCCGTCACCTTGCCGAAATGCCGGTGCCAGACATGCGGAGTCACCAGGGGCATCAGCGCAATCGACAGCAGCAACCCGGCAAAAGGCACGCCCCACCAGACCGACAAGTCGCGGCCATCGATGTCGGAGGCATGAGCGGAGGCCATGCCCAGACCCGACAACGCCAGTACCGCGAGCCGACGCAGGCTGCGTGCGGCGCGGGTCACGTCAGCATCCCGACTGCACGCATGTCTGTCGTGGAGGTGGTGGGCGCAACGGCTGCATGTCCTGTCATGTGTTGTCTCCAGCTGCCCGATGCGCTCGATTCTGTCGTGCCTCGGGTCGGTTGTCCGGTTCAGCTCCGGTGATGCCGGCCGAGTGTACTGAAGCCCCCCATGCGGCGGGGTAATTGCATACGCCGCCCTTGTATCATGCCGGCGGGGCTGCACTGCCACCGTGCCAAGAACATGAATCCACTGCCCCTCGTCGTCCTGCTTCCCCTGATACTGGGTACCGGCTTGTGTTTCTGGGCCGGCCGGGTCGAGACACCGGCGCGCCGCGCGCTGGTGGCGTGGCTGGCCGCGGCGGTGACTGGCATGGCGTTCGCGTTGTTGTTGTCGCAGGCCCCGGCGGTGTTTGCCGGCCAGACGCTGCTCGCCGGCGTCGATTGGGCGCCCGCGATCGGCCTGAATGCCCATTTCCGGCTCGACGGGCTGGCGTTGATGTTCAGCCTGTTGATCTCGGGTGTCGGCCTGCTCATCATCCTGTACGCCGCGTATTACCTGAACCGGGACGACCCGGCCGGCAAGTTCTTCACCCAGCTGATGCTGTTCATGGCCGCGATGCTCGGTGTCGCGCTGTCGGACAACCTGTTGCTGCTGGTCGTGTTCTGGGAGCTGACCAGCATCTCCTCCTTCCTGCTGGTCGGTTACTGGGGCCACAAGGCCGATGCGCGCGCCGGTGCCCGGATGGCGCTGGCGGTCACCGGTGGTGGTGGCCTGGTGATGCTGGCGGGCATCGTCGTGCTCGGTCAGATCGCCGGCAGCTACGATCTGTCGCAGCTGCTCACGCGCGGCGCCGAGATCAAGGCCCATGCCTTGTATCCGCTGGCGCTGGTGCTGATCCTGGTGGGCTGCTTCAGCAAGAGCGCCCAGTTGCCATTCCACTTCTGGCTGCCCGAAGCGATGGCGGCGCCCACGCCGGTATCGGCGTATCTGCATTCGGCCACGATGGTCAAGGCCGGCATCTTCTTGCTCGCACGCCTGTACCCGGTATTGGGCGGCACCGGTCTGTTCGAGGGCATCGTGGCCACGGCAGGGTTGTCCACCATGGTGTTCGGCGCCTACGTGGCGGTGTTCCGCCATGATCTCAAGAGCCTGCTGGCGTATTCCACCATCAGCCATCTGGGGCTGATCGTGTTCCTGATCGGGTTGTCGTCGCCGCTGTCGGCGGTGGCGGCGATCTTCCACATCCTGAACCACGCCACCTTCAAGGCGTCGCTGTTCATGACCGCCGGCATCATCGACCACGAAACCGGAACGCGAGACATGCGCAAGCTCGGTGGTCTGTTGCGTTACCTGCCGTGGACGGGGACGCTGGCAATGGTTGCCGCGGCGTCGATGGCCGGCCTGCCGCTGGTCAACGGTTTCCTGTCCAAGGAGATGTTTTTCGCGCAGGCGGTACAGGGCCAGTCCGCATTCGCGTTCGGTGTGCTGGTGCCGCTGGCCGCGACCTTTGGCGGCATCTGTTCGGTGGCGTATTCGCTGCGTTTCATCCACGACGTGTTCTTCAACGGCCCGCCGCGTGCGATGGTCAACCCGCATCCGCATGAACCACCGCTGTTCATGAAGGCACCGGTGGCGCTGCTGGTGGTGATCTGTGTCGTGGTGGGCATCTTTCCGGCGATCACCTTCGGGCCGATCGTGCAGGTGGCCGCCTCCGCGATGCTCGGCGCGCAGCCGCCTCCTTACGAGCTGGCGATCTGGCACGGATTGAACCTGCCGCTGCTGATGAGCGCGGTCGCGGTGCTGGGCGGGACGATCTTTTACTTCGCGCTGCACAGCAGGTTCAAGCTGCATCTGCACCATCCGCGCGGCTGGACCGCACGCCTGTTGTTCACCCAGGGCATCGACGGACTTTTCGCATTCGCACGGCGCAGCACCGCGGTGCTGGAGAACGGTTCATTGCAGCGCTACCTGGCCTGGATGCTGGCCTCGACACTGGCGCTGGGCCTGTGGGTCTGGAGCCGCGGTGTGCCAATGCCGGTCACCGGTGCGCGGCTGCTGTTGCCGGCCGACCTGCCTTCGCTGGTCGCGTGGTCCTTGCTGCTGGTGACCGGTGGCGCGCTGGTCCTTGGTCATCACGAACGGTTTCGCGCGGTGCTGCTGGTGGGCGTCGTCGGGCTGGTCACGTCGCTGGGATTCCTGGCCTTGTCCGCCCCCGATCTGGCCTTGACGCAACTGTCGGTGGACGTGGTGTCGACGGTGCTGCTGCTGATGGGCCTGGCATTGTTGCCACGCAGGACGCCGCGCGAGTCGTCCCGCGGTCGCCGGTGGCGCGATGCCGCGCTGGCGCTTGCCGGCGGTGGCGGCATGGCCTGGTTGACCTGGCTGATGTTGACCCGCGACCATGCCTCGATCGCCTGGTACTTCCTGGAAAACGCGGTCCCCAAGGGCGGTGGTGCCAATGTGGTGAACGTGATCCTGGTCGACTTCCGGGGTTACGACACCTTTGGCGAGATCACGGTGCTGGGGATCGCCGCGGTTGGCGTACTGGCGTTGCTGTCCGGCTGGCGGGTGCGCAAGCCGGTGCAGGACGCAGCAGGACGCAGCTGGACATTCCAGCCGCCGCCGCTCCTGCTGCGGATGGTGGCGCGGCTGGTGTTGCCGCTGGCGCTGGTGGTGTCGGCCTACATCTTCTGGCGTGGCCACAACCTGCCCGGTGGCGGATTCGTCGCCGGTTTGGTGACCAGCGTGGCGCTGGTGCTCCAATACATGGCGCTCGGCCAAAGCCGGGCCGACGCCGTACTGCATGCCGCTGACGGGCGGCGCTATACGCGCTGGATCGGCATCGGCCTGGGCATTGCGTGGCTGACCGGCGTGGGCGCGTTTGCGCTCGGGCGTCCGTTCCTGACCAGCGCGGCCGGCCATCCGCATGTGCCGATCCTCGGTGAGCTGGCGCTGGCGAGCGCCGCGTTGTTCGACCTCGGGGTCTACGTCACCGTGGTCGGCGCGACGATGCTGATGTTGTCGGTGCTCGGTTCCGTCAGCAAGGAGCCGTCACGATGATGCCGAGCATGGAGTTCCTGCTGGCCACCGGCATCGGATGGATCGCCGCCTGCGGCATCTGGCTGATGCTGCGGGGGCGCACCTTTCCGGTGGTGCTCGGCCTGACTGTGCTCAGCTACGCGGTCAACCTGTTCATCTTCGCGATGGGGCGTCTGTGGAGCAACGCGCCGCCGATCGTCGGTGACGGCCAGCAGATCGCCGATCCCTTGCCGCAGGCGCTGGTACTCACCGCGATCGTGATCGGCTTTGCGACCACCGGCTTCGTCATCGAGCTGGCGCTGCGCAGCCGCGATGCATCCGACTCCGACCATGTGGATGGCAAGCCCGATGATGGCGGGAAGGGGCAACCGTGACGGGATGGCTCGATCACCTGCCGGTGCTGCCGGTGTTGCTGCCGTCGGCGACCGCGATCGCCTTGTTGCTGCTGGGCGACCACGGTGGCGACGAACACGATACGCGCCGTCTGCGGCTGGCCGATGCCATCGCCATCGGATCGGCGTCGATCGGGCTCGTCATCGCGATTGCGCTCACGCTGCAGGCCGCAAGTGGTCAGATCAGCGTCTACCGCATGGGGCAATGGCCGGCGCCATTCGGCATCGTGCTGGTGGTGGACCGCCTGTCGGCCATGATGGTGCTGCTGACAGCGCTGGTCGCACTGCCGGTGCTGCTGTATGCCAGCGGCGGCTGGTCCGCACAGGGGCGCTATTTCCATGTCCTGTTCCAGTTCCAGCTGATGGGCCTGTATGGCGCGTTCGTCACCGGCGACCTGTTCAACCTGTTCGTGTTCTTCGAGATTCTCCTGATCGCCAGCTACGTGCTGATGATGCATGGCCTGGGTCGCGAGCGGCTGCGTGTCGGCGTGCATTACGTCGTGCTCAATCTGGCTGCATCGGCGCTGTTCCTGATCGGCGTGGCCTTGCTGTATGCCTTGACCGGCACCTTGAACATGGCGGACCTGGCCTTGCGGGTGCCGCTGGTCACCGGCCCGGACGCGGTGGTGTTGCAATGGGCCGCAGTGACGCTGTTGGTCGTGTTCGGCTTCAAGGCGGCCCTGGCGCCGCTGTCGGTCTGGTTGCCCGCCACCTATGCGGCATCGAGCGCGCCGGTGGCGGCGCTGTTCGCGATCATGACCAAGGTCGGCGTCTACGCGATCTGGCGCGTGCACGGTGTGATCTTCGGCGCCGGCGCCGGCGCTTCGGCCCAGCTGGTCGAACCGCTGCTGTTGCCTCTGGCCGCCGTCACCAGTGTGGTTGCCGTTTTCGGCCTGATGGCCGCGCAGACGCTGCCCCGGCTGGTGGCTTGGTTGACGGTGGCCTCTGTGGGCACGATCCTGATGGCGCTGGGCTTGTTCGGCGCCTCCGCCTGGTCGGCTGCGTTGTATTACCTGGCCCACAGCACCTTGACCGTGGCTGGCCTGTTCCTGTTGGTCGAACTGGTGGCGGCCCAGCGCGGCGATGCCGGCGGCCGTATCGAGCCGGCATCGCCGGTCGCGCAGCCGGCGCTGCTCGGCCTGATGCTGCTGCTGGCCGCGGCATCGAGCATCGGTCTGCCGCCACTGCCAGGGTTCATCGGCAAGCTGATGTTGCTGCAGGCGTCGATGGGCCATGCGCAGGTGGTGCTGGTGTGGTCGGTCGTGTTGCTGGTCGGCTTGGGGACGCTGCTGGCATTGGCCCGGGCCGGCAGCACCCTGTTCTGGCATGTGCGTACCGACTTGCCGTCGGGTGCGTCGGGCGCCAGTGCGCCGCTGGTATTGGCCACCAGCCTGCTGCTGGCGCTCAGCGTGGCCATGAGCGTGTTTGCCGCGCCGCTGCAGCGTTACACACAGGCTGCCGCAATCCAGCTGCGCGATCGCTCTGCCTATTTTGCGGCGGTGCTCGGCGAGCAGGGGGGCGCGGCTGCCCGCACCACCCGTCCCTTCGACGGCAAGACGCAGGAGGCGCGATGAAGCCGCGCGGCTGGTGGCCCCACCCGCTGTTGTCCGCCTTGCTGGCGTTGGCGTGGCTGGCGTTGCAGCACAGCCTGGCCGTGGCCACTGTGTTGACCGCGCTGGTGCTGGCGTGGCTGGTGCCGCGACTGGTGCACGGATTTCTGGGCGAACGGCTGCGGATCCGCAGCTGGCCTGGTGCCGCACGCTTGTTGTTCGTCGTCTTGTGGGACATCATCGTGTCCAACGTCACGGTGGCGCGCATCGTGTTGTCGCCCGGTGCCGATCCGCAACCGGCCTGGGTTCCGATCGACCTGGAGCTGACGCACCCGACCGCGATCACCTTGCTGGCCAGCATCATCACGATGACGCCGGGCACGGTATCGTGCATCGTCGATGCAGAGCGCCGGCTGATCCTCGTGCATGCACTCGATTGCGACAATCCGCAGGCGCTGGCGCGCCAGATCAAGCAACGCTACGAACAACCGCTTTGGGAGATCTTCGGATGATGCTATTGCCGCTGGCGCTGGACTTTGCGACCGGGGCGGTCGCGCTGGCCATGTTGTTGTGTGGCGTGCGCCTGTTTCGCGGCCCGGATGCGCCGGACCGTATCCTGGCGTTCGACACCTTGTACGTGAATGCGGTGGCGCTGGTGATCCTGTTGGGCGTGCGCTGGCAAACCGCCATGCTGTTCGAGGCTGCCTTGATCGTGGCCATGCTGGGCTTTGTCGGTACCGTGGCGCTGGCGCGCTTCGTGACGCGCGGCGACGTGATCGAATGATCGGGCACGCCATGCAGACCTTGCCATTGTGGATCGAACTGCCCGCCGCCTGCCTGCTGGTCGTGGGAGGCGTGTTTGCGCTGGTCGGCGCGATCGGACTGGTGCGCTTTCCGGACTTTTTCATGCGCCTGCACGCGCCAACCAAATCGACCACGCTCGGTGTCGGCGGTGTCTTGCTGGCCAGCATCGTGCTGGGCTGGGCGCGTGGCGAGCCGGCGCTGCACGAACTGCTGATCACGCTGTTCCTGTTCGTCACCGCGCCGGTGTCGGCCAATCTGCTGGCGATGGCTGCGCTGCACCTGCAGGTCAATTCGCGCGCCACGCCGGTCGATGCAGCGCGCGCCGTTCGCTGAGCGTCAAGGCGGGCGTTCTTGCCGGCAACCGCAAGGAGTAAAGTCGACACGGGAACTGCAGGTTCGCCTGCATGGACCCACAGCGCGGATGCGCCTGCTTTGGTGACCGTCAGTGCCTTGTAAGTGGCCTGCGGGACAGTGCAGGCCTTCAGGTTAAATTGCAAAGCAACCAGTTCAGGAGATGCAGGCATGAGTGCGATTGAATCCGTCCTAATCGAAAATCGGGTGTTCGAGCCCTCCGCCGAAACGGTCAAGGGCGCGCGGGTCTCCGGCATGGCCGGTTACAAGGCCCTGTGTGACGAGGCTCAAGAGGACTACGAAGGATTCTGGGGTCGCCTGGCGCGGGAAAATCTGGTCTGGGACAAACCGTTCACCCGCACGCTGGACGAGTCCAACGCACCGTTCTACCAGTGGTATGCCGATGGCGAACTCAATGCCAGCGCCAACTGCCTGGACAAGCACATGGGCACCCCGGTCGAAAACAAGACGGCGGTCATCTTCGAGTCGGACGATGGCAAGGTCACCCGCACCAGCTACCGCGAACTGCTGTCGCGCGTGAGCCAGTTTGCCAATGTGCTCAAGGCCAAGGGCGTCAACAAGGGTGACCGGGTGCTGATCTACATGCCGATGACGCTCGAAGGCCTGATCGCGATGCAGGCCTGTGCGCGCCTGGGCGCCACGCACAGCGTGGTGTTCGGTGGGTTCTCGGCCAAGGCCTTGCAGGAACGCATCATCGATGCCGGCGCGGTGGCCGTGGTCACCGCCAATTACCAGATGCGTGGCGGCAAGGAGTTGCCGCTCAAGGCCATCGTCGATGAAGGCCTGGCCATGGGAGGCTGCGAATCGATCAAGGCCATCCTGGTGTACGAACGCACCAAGACGGCGTGCAACATGGTGGCAGGGCGCGACGTCACCTTTGCCCAAGCCATCGAGGGCGTGTCGGACCAGTGCGCGCCGGTGCCGGTGTCGGCCGAACATCCGCTGTTCATTCTCTACACCTCCGGTTCGACCGGCAAACCCAAGGGCGTGCAGCATTCCACCGGGGGCTATCTGCTCTGGGCCAAGCTCACGATGGACTGGACCTTCGACCTGCGCCCCGAGGATGTGTTCTGGTGCACGGCCGACATCGGTTGGGTGACGGGCCATACCTATGTCGTGTACGGGCCGCTGGCCGCCGGCGCGACGCAGATCATCTTCGAAGGTGTACCGACCTGGCCCAATGCCGGCCGCTTCTGGCAGATGATCGAAAGGCACCGGTGCTCGATCTTCTACACCGCGCCCACGGCGATCCGCTCGCTGATCAAGCTGGCCGAAGGCGACCCCACGGTGCATCCGGACCGCTCCGATCTGGGCAGCCTGCGCATCCTGGGTTCGGTTGGTGAACCGATCAACCCGGAAGCCTGGATGTGGTACTACAAGAACGTCGGCCGCGAGCGCTGCCCGGTCCTCGACACGTTCTGGCAAACCGAAACCGGCGGACACGTGATCACGCCCTTGCCCGGCGCAACACCGCTGGTGCCAGGCAGTTGCACCTTGCCGCTACCCGGCATCATGGCGGCCATCGTCGATGAATCGGGCAGGGAACTGCCCAACGGCACGGGTGGCCTGCTGGTCATCCAGCGGCCCTGGCCGGCGATGATCCGGACCATCTGGAAAGACCCGGATCGGTTCAAGGCCAGCTATTTCCCGCCCGAGATGGGTGGCAAGACCTACCTGGCAGGCGACGGCGCGGTGCGCAGCGAAGACCGTGGCTATTTCCGCATCACCGGGCGGATCGACGACGTGCTCAACGTCTCAGGCCACCGCATGGGAACGATGGAGATCGAATCGGCACTGGTGGCCAAGACCGATCTGGTCGCCGAGGCGGCGGTGGTCGGGCGCCCGGACGATCTGACCGGCGAGGCGATCTGCGCGTTTGTCGTGCTCAAGCGCAGCCGGCCCACCGGCGAGGAGGCCAGGCAGATCGCCAACGAGTTGCGCAACTGGGTGGCCAAGGAGATCGGCCCGATCGCCAAACCCAAGGACATTCGTTTCGGCGACAACCTGCCCAAGACCCGCAGCGGCAAGATCATGCGCCGCCTGCTGCGCAACCTGGCGCGGGGCGAAGCCATCACGCAGGACGTATCGACGCTGGAGAATCCGGCGATCCTGGAGCAGCTGGCGGAACGGCTGTAGACGTTCGGCCCCGTTGCACCAGAAAAAAACCCACCAGGCAGGCCTGGTGGGTTGCGTGCATGGGGCCGTCAGGCGCTGCCGGCAGCTGTGACCTATTTCTGTGACAGTACCCAGGCCGCCAGTGTCTTGGCTTCGGCCTCGTTGACCTGCGTGTTGGCTGGCATGGGCACCGGGCCGTAGACGCCCGAGCCGCCTTTCATGATCTTTGCCGCCAGCTTGTCGACCGCGCCGGCCTGCCCGGCATATTTTGCTGCGACGTCCTTGAAGCTCGGGCCAACCAGCTTTTTCGCAATGGTATGGCAGCTCATGCAGTTCTTGGCCGACGCCAGAGCCTGATCCGCAAATGCCGGTGCAGCAAGGCTCGCGAACAACACGATCGCCAACGTGGCGCCTATCGTTTTTCTCATGGTCTTCCTCTTGATTAAGTTACAGTGCTTGAACGCGATTGTAGTGACCACGGTTGACCGCTCATGTCAGCAAGTGTGTCGAAATTCGGGGAGAACATCATGTATTTTCTGGGTCTGGGGGTGATCTTGCTGGCACTGAAATACCTGGAGATCGACCCGGTTGCCGCATGGAGCTGGTGGTGGGTGCTGTCACCCTTCGCATTGGCCGTGGCCTGGTGGGCCTGGGCCGATTCCAGCGGCTACACCAAGCGCAAGGCAATGGAACGCGAAGACGCGCGGCGCCGCGCGCGCATCGAGCGCAACAAGGAGGCGATCGGCACCAATTACGGCAAGAAGCGCTGACCGGGACGCGTCGCGGGTCAGCCCAAGGCGGGATCCGATCCCGCATCGCCGCCCACACGCCCGGCCTCGGTCATTGTCAATAATTGTCCAGCACCGCACCTTTGCTGGCTGACGCCGCGTTGAATGCGAACTTGGCCTGCACGCCCCGCGTGTAGCGGGGCGCCGGTGCCTTCCAGGCCGCCCGGCGTCTGGCCAGCACCGCGTCGTCGACATTGAGCTGCAACAGCAGCTGGTGCGCATCGATGGTGATGGCGTCGCCTTCTTCGATCAAGGCAATGTTCCCGCCAGCGGCGGCCTCGGGTGCCACATGGCCGACGACCATGCCCCAGGTACCACCGGAGAATCGGCCGTCGGTGATCAGGCCGACGGATTCGCCCAGACCCTGGCCGACCAGAGCGCCGGTGGGCGCCAGCATTTCCGGCATGCCAGGCCCGCCCTTTGGTCCCAGGTAGCGCAGCACCATCACGTCACCGGCAACAATCTTGCCGGCAAGAATGGCGGCCAAGGCGGATTGTTCATCGTCAAACACGCGGGCCGGACCGGTGATCACCGGGTTCTTCAGGCCAGTGATCTTGGCGACGCAGCCTTCGGGCGACAGATTGCCCTTGAGGATCGCCAGGTGGCCCTGGGCGTACATCGGGTTGTCGATCGGGCGAATCACGTCCTGATCGGCGCGTGGCGCATCCGGAACATCCTTGAGCACTTCGGCAACCGTCTGCCCGGTGATGGTCATGCAGTCGCCGTGCAGCAGGCCCGCGACCAGCAGCATCTTCATGATCTGGGGGATGCCGCCGGCCCGGTGCAGGTCGACCGCCAGGCAGTTGCCGCTGGGCTTGAGGTCACACAGCACCGGTGTGCGCTGGCGGATACGTTCGAAGTCGTCAATGGTCCATTCCACTTCGGCTGCATGGGCGATGGCCAGGAAGTGCAGTACCGCATTGGTCGAACCACCGATGGCCATCACGACCGCGATCGCGTTCTCCAGCGACTTGCGCGTCACGATGTCGCGCGGCCTGAGACCCAGGCCGATCGCCCTCACCAGCACCTTGGCCGATTCCTTGGCCGAGTTCATCTTCTCGTCGTGCGGGTTGGCCATGGTGGACGAGTAGGGCAGCGACATGCCCAGCGCCTCGAAAGCGGACGACATGGTGTTGGCGGTATACATGCCGCCACACGAGCCGGTGCCCGGAATGGCGCGCCGCTCGATCTGCAGCAGGTCTTCGTCGCTCATCTTGCCGGCGGCGTTTTGACCGACGGCTTCGAACACGCTGACGATATTCAGATCCTTTCCCTGGTAGTGACCCGGCAGGATGGTTCCGCCGTAGACGTAGATCGCCGGCACGTTGGCGCGCAACATGCCCATCATGCCGCCGGGCATGTTCTTGTCGCAGCCGCCGACGACGACCACGCCGTCCATCCATTGGCCCTGCACGCAGGTCTCGACGCAGTCGGAGATCACCTCGCGGCTGACCAGCGAATATTTCATGCCTTCGGTGCCCATGGCCATGCCGTCCGAGATCGTCGGTGTGCCGAAGATCTGCGCATTGCCGCCCGCTTCTTCGATCCCGGCGACGGCGGCGTCGGCCAGCTTTTGCAGGCCGCTGTTGCATGGCGTGATCGTGCTGTGTCCGTTGGCCACCCCGATCATCGGCTTGTGGAAATCGTCCTGCGTGTAGCCCATGGCGTAGTACATCGAGCGGTTGGGTGCGCGCGACTTGCCCTCGGTGATGTTCTTGCTGCGGGAATTGAGTTCAGCGGGTGGGTTTGCCATGGCGGGTCTCGAAGGTCGGGTGGATGGTCGCGCGCGGATGAACCGACGGGCGCAGGCCGGAGCGTCGAGTATGCGCGCCGGCGATCAATCCCTCCAATATACTTTTCGTGACCGACTAATACACTGCGCATATGAAAGAACGCCCCATCGACCTGCGCGCGTGGCGCCAGTTCGTGGCCGTGGCCGACGAACTGCATTTCGGTCGCGCGGCACGCAACCTGCACATGACGCAGCCGCCGCTGACCCAGGGCATCGCCCAGCTGGAGTCGTTGCTCGGTGTACGCCTGTTTGATCGCACCAAGCGCCAGGTGCGCCTGAGCGTGGCCGGCAACGCGCTGTTGCCCAAGGTGCGTGACTTGCTGGCGCAGGCGCAGGGCTTGCCCGCGGTGGCCCACGCCGCCGCGTCGGGCGCGGCCGGGCACTTGCGGCTGGCCTTCGTGTCAACCGTCGGCTACACCTTGTTGCCGCAGTGGGTGCGGGGCTTTCGCGCGGCCTTTCCGGCGGTGCAACTCGAGTTGCTCGAGGCCACCGGTGACGTGCAGGCCGAAGCATTCGCGCGGGCTGCCATCGACGCCGGCTTCATGTTGCACGCGCCCGATTTCACGCCCGCCGATCGTGCGTGTCTGCGCGTCACCTCCGAGCCGCTGACGCTGGCCTTGCCGGCACAACATCCGCTGGCGTTGCGCGCCATGGCGCCGTCGTTGCATGAAGTGCTGCGCCATCCGCTGGTGATCTTTCCGCGCCACATCGCGCCATCGCTGCATGACGCGATCTTCGGCCTGTACCACCGCTGCGGCGCGGTACCCGATGTGGCCCAGGAAGCCAACCAGATGCAGACCATCGTGAACCTGGTGTCGGCGGGGCTGGGCGTGGCCTGGGTGCCTGCGAGTGTGCGGCAGTTCCAGCGCACCGGTGTCGTCTACCGCAATCTGCGCCGGGACCGTCGCGCGGCGTCGAACGCCGCGGATGCCGGTATCCGCTGCGAAACCAGCCTGATCTGGCGGCACGACAACGACAATCCAGTGCTGACGCAGTTTGTCGCGTTTGTCCGCACGCACGCGCAATCGGTGGCCGCGGCAAGCGCCTGAGGCGACCTGTCGCGCTTCGGGCCAGGCGCCGGCGCTGTACTGGCCTGCTGCGGGCGTGCACAATCCGGCGCATGCTGATTCATCCTGACATCGACCCGGTTGCCGTGCATCTCGGACCCATTGCCATTCATTGGTACGGTCTGACCTATCTGGCCGCGTTCGGCCTGTTCCTGTGGCTGGGCCGATTGCGCCTGCGCCATGAACCCTATGTTTCGCTCGCAGGGCCAGGCGGCTGGGCCAAGCGCGATGTCGAAGACATCCTGTTCCTGGGCGTGGTCGGCGTGGTGGTGGGCGGCCGACTGGGCTATTGCCTGTTCTACAAGCCGATGCACTACCTGACCCATCCGCTGGAGGTATTCGCGGTCTGGCAGGGTGGCATGAGCTTTCATGGCGGTTTGCTCGGCGTGATTGCCGCCATGGTGTGGTTCGCGCATTCGCGTCGCCGTGCGTTCTGGCAAGTGGCCGACTTTGTCGCGCCCTGTGTTCCGACCGGCCTTGCCGCCGGGCGGGTCGGCAACTTCATCAATGGTGAGTTGCCCGGGCGCTTGAGCGATCCGGACCTGCCCTGGGGCATGGTGTTCCAGGGGGCCGGCAATCTGCCGCGCCATCCGTCACAGATCTACCAGTTTTTGCTCGAAGGGCTGTTGCTGTTCGTTGTGTTGTGGCTGTATGCGCGCAAGAGGCGGGCGACCGGCAGGGTGTCGGCGGTGTTTCTGGTCGGTTACGGTGTGCTGCGCTTCACCGCGGAATTTTTTCGTGAACCAGACCCGTTCCTGGGCTTGCTGTCGCTGGGCATGAGCATGGGGCAGTGGTTGTGTGTACCGATGGTGCTGGCCGGCTGCGGCTTGTGGTGGTGGGCCGGGACCCGGGAGCCAGCGGCCCGGGCTTCATAGAATCGGGCCTATGACCCCGTCGAACTGGATTCTGGACAAGGTATCGCGGTTGTTGTCGCAGGCGCCGGCCGACGGATCGGCTGACGGCCAGGACCAGGCCGGCCCCGGTTCGGCGCGATCGATCGATGCGCGACTGGGCGGCGTGGTCCGCAAGGGCGACGAGGCCCTGTCACCGCGCGAATTGCGGCGTATCCTGGCCGAGTTGCAGGCCGTCGTCGACAGCCGTGTCAGCGAGGCCGAGGCGGGGCGGCGCGCCGGCGCGGTTGCCCAGTGGTATGCCCAGGCCGGCGCAGCCCAGCGCATCGACTGCATGCTGCTGATGAGCGAGAAGTTCGCCCATGACCCGGCCGTGGTGCAGGCGGCGCGTGCCCAATACGAGGCAGCCCAGGGCGAAGAGGCGCAGGGGCACGCCGAGATCCGGCTGCGCCAGGCGCTGTATTCGCCAAGGACGCGTCTGTTGCAGCGCTTTGCCGGATTCGACCAGGGCATGCGCTTTCTGGTCGACTTGCGCGCGCAATTGCTGCCCTTGCTGCGCGTGCACAAGCGGCTGATCGCGCTCGACGCGGAGTTGGAGAGCTTGTTTTCAAGCTGGTTCGACGTGGCCTTCCTGGAACTGCGACGCATCAGTTGGGATTCGCCCGCCTCGCTGGTCGAAAAGCTGATCCGCTACGAGGCAGTGCACGCGATCCGCAGTTGGGCGGACGTGAAGAACCGGCTCGACAGTGATCGCCGCTGCTACGGGTTTTTCCATCCGCACATGCCCAATGAACCGCTGATCTTTGTCGAGGTGGCCTTGCAGGGAGACATGGCGGACAACATGGCGCCGTTGCTGGACGAGTCGGCGCGTGCCGCCGACCTGAGCAAGGCCACGACCGCCATTTTCTATTCGATCAGCAATACACAGCCGGGTCTGCGCGGCGTGGGTTTCGGCGATTCATTGATCAAGCGTGTCGTCGAGGCGCTGCAACAGGAGTTCGGGCGCCTCAAGACATTTGCCACCTTGTCGCCGATTCCCGGCTTGCGCTCCTGGTTGAATCGCAATGCCCAGGCGATGCTCGACAAGGCCGGGCCCAGGATGCGCCAACGTCTGGGCCAGGAGCTCGCGCTGGAGCCGGAGTCGATCACCGCTGCGCAATTGCTGGCGGCGTTCGACAGTGCCGCGGAACGCGACGAGAACTCAGCGCTGCGCAAGATGCTGCAGCAATGCGCCGTGGTCTACCTGCTGCAGACCGGCAAGCAAGGTCGGCCACTCGATCCGGTGACGCGCTTTCACCTGAGCAATGGCGCGCGCATCGAGCGGCTCAACTGGATGGCCGACCGTTCCGCCAAGGGCATCAAACAATCGTGGGGGCTGATGGTCAACTATCGGTATGACCTGCGGCGCCTCGACAAATACCGTCGCCAACTGGCGCAGGGCACCATTCCGACATCCAGTGCCATCGACGCACTGGCCTTCTAGCGCGGGGAAGCACACAGCGGTGTCATCAGCACGGGTCCGCATCGATTGGCATGGCGCATGGGCGCAGGTGACGCTGAGCCAACCGGCGCGCTTGAACGCGATGTCGCTGGCCATGTGGCGGCAGCTGCGCACCGTGTTCGAGCAAGTTCGCGACGATCCGCAATTGCGCTGCGTGCTGGTGCGGGGCGAGGCCGGGCATTTCTGCGCCGGTGGCGACATTGCCGAATACCCGGCGTTTCGTTTTGACACCACCCAGTTGCGCGCATTCCATGAAGACACCGTATGGGGTGCCTTGCAGGCAATGCTCGATTGCGATGTGCCGTTGCTGGCCCACATCGATGGCAACTGCATGGGCGCGGGCCTGGAAATCGCCAGTTGTTGTGATGTCCGGATCGCCGGCAACACTGCGCGCTTTGGCGCGCCGATCGCGCGCCTGGGTTTTCCGATGGCGCCCCGCGAACTCGATCTGGTCGTGCGCGCCGTGGGTGACACGGCCATGCGGGCCGTGTTGTTCGAGGCGGCGGTATTCGATGCACCACACATGCTGCAGCTCGGCTTCCTGACCCGCTGTGTTGCCGATGCCCAGCTGCATGCCGCCGTGCAGCAGTCATTGCAGCACATCGTCGCGTTGGCTCCGCAGGCCGCACGCATGAACAAGCGTCTGCTGCGCAGGCTGGGCAACGGCGCCATGCTGCCCGATGGCGGCGGCGTGGGCAGCCCAACAGGCATGGACCGCCAGGCCTTGCGCGACACGCTGCATGCGCAAGCCTACGACTATGCCGACACGCCAGAGCACCGTGAAGGTATCGCCGCCTTCCTGGAGCGGCGCAAGCCGCGCTTTTGAGCCGTCCCACTTTTCTCGACAAATCCGTTCGATCCAATGACATCCACTTGCCCAGACCCGACGACCGACCGCAACCTGTTTTCTGCGTTGCGCGATGCATTTCCCGCCGACCTCGATGCGATCGCCATTGAAACAGACAGCGGTCTGCGCTACAGCTGGCGCGACCTGGACCGCGCCAGCGCGATGATGGCCAATCTGCTGGAAGGGCTGGACCTGCCGCCGGCGTCGCGCATCGCGGTGCAGGTTGAGAAGTCGGTTGAATCGGCAATCCTGTATCTGGCGACCCTGCGCGCGGGTCATGTGTATCTGCCACTGAACACGGCCTACCAGAGTGCGGAGATGGCGTATTTCATCGGCAACGCCGAACCGGCGGTGGTCGTGTGCAGCCAGCGCAATTTCGGCTGGGTCAGTCCATTGGCGTTCAAGGCCGGTACCGGCCATGTCTTCACGCTCGACGACGACCGCACCGGGTCCTTGCTGCAACGCGCCAGCGCCTGCAGCGATCGGCACACGGTGGTGGCACGACGCGGCGCGGATCTCGCCTCCATCATCTACACCAGCGGGACTACCGGACGCAGCAAGGGCGCGATGCTCAGCCACGCCAATCTGCTGAGCAATGCCTTGGTGCTGCAGAAGGCGTGGTGCTGGCGTTCACCGCAGCACGGTGGCGATGTGCTGATCCATGCCTTGCCGATCTTCCATGTGCACGGACTGTTCGTCGCGCTGCACGGCGCGTGGATCAATGGCAGCAGCATGTTGTGGCAATCACGCTTCGATCCGGCCTGGGTGGTGCGCAATCTGCCGCGCGCCAGTGTGTTCATGGGCGTTCCGACCATGTACGTGCGCATGTTGTCCGAGCCGGCTCTGAGCCCGCAGCAATGCCGTTCCATGCGGCTGTTCATCTCCGGGTCTGCGCCGCTGCTGATGGACACGTTCAACCAGTGGCAGCAGCGCACGGGACACACCATCCTGGAACGGTACGGCATGTCCGAGACCATCATGCTGACCTCCAATCCGGGTGATCCGACCCAGGGCGAGCGCCGCGGTGGCACGGTCGGTCTTGCGTTGCCCGGTGTTGGCTTGCGCGTCTGCGACGCGGCGGGTCAGCCGGTGCCAGCAGGCGAGATAGGCGGTATCGAGGTGCGCGGGCCCAGTGTCTTCCAGGGCTACTGGCGCATGCCCGAGAAGACGCGCGAGGAGTTCACGGCAGACGGCTATTTCAAGACCGGTGATGTCGGCCGCATCGATGACCAGGGTTATGTGACCATCGTCGGGCGCAGCAAGGACCTGATCATCAGCGGCGGCTACAACGTCTATCCGGCCGAAGTCGAGAGCTACATGAACGAACTGCAAGGCGTGGCCGAGAGCGCGCTGGTCGGTGTGCCGCATGCGGACTTCGGCGAGGTGGGGGTCGCGGTGGTGACGGCACGGCCGGGTTGCACGCTCGATGCCGAAGCCATCGTCGCAGCGCTCAAGGCCTCGCTGGCGAACTTCAAGGTGCCCAAGCGGTGCTTCGTCGTCGACGCACTGCCCCGCAACAGCATGGGCAAGGTGCAGAAGAACCTGCTGCGGGCCCAGTACAAGGACTTGTTTGTGCCGGGTTGATCATCCGGCCACAGCCTTGATGGGCCCCGCGAATCCGGCCAACCGGGTCCGCGGGAGCGCCGGCCGATCAGCGGAGCACCAGCACCGGGATGTGTGAGTGCGTCAGCACCAGTTGCGTCTCGCTGCCCAGCAGCAGGCGCTTGATGCCACGGCGGCCGTGCGAGGCCATCACGATCAGGTCGCACTTGTGCTTCTTTGCGGCGGAAATGACCGCTTCGGACACCAGATCGGATTTGACGGTGATGGCCTTGGTCTTGACACCCTTGGCCATGGCGGTCTTCTTGACTGCATCCACGACAGCCTGCGCCGCGTCGGCCCACTGTTTCTCGATGCGGGCGATCTCGCTGGCCTGCACTGCCATGCCGCCTTCGAAGTAGGTCATCGGGTAACGCGCAACCACCTTGACCACCACCAGTTCGGCGCCGCAAAGACCGGCCAGCGCAATCGCACTGGAGACGGCCTTGCGTGACAGGTTGGATCCGTCGGTGGCGACAAGAATACGCTGGTACATGAATGCTCCTTGTGGGTTGGGTAAGCCGCGAGGATAAACCCCTGGCAACCTGCCGGCTTGATAGATGTCAAGACTTGTCCGCGTCCGCAGGGTAAGCTCGGGCCCCATGTCCACAGCCATTCTGGCGACTGCCGATCGCAGCGTTCCGATACCCGCAGGTCGATGCGACGCAGCCGACGATGCGGTCCAGAATGGCGGCGCCGCCACAGACCTGCTTGACGACCCGCTTGAATGGGCGGCCTTCAGCGGTCCCAGTGCACAGGACCCCGGTTGGGTCGAATCCAATCTGGTCATCGACGGCATCACCTGCGCTGCGTGCGCCGTGACGATCGAGCAGGCTTTGCGCGCCACGCCGGGCGTCGTGCGCGCGGACGTCAGTGCCGCGTCCCGGCGGGCCACGGTGGTGTGGGCCCCGGACACGGTCAAGCCGTCGGGCTGGATGGCCGCCATCCGCAGACTCGGCTACCGGCCATTGCCGGCCAACGACGCCAGCGCACGCGCCGCCCGTCTGCAGGAGAGTCGCACGGCCCTATGGCGCTGGCTGGTGGCAGGCTTGTGCATGATGCAGGTGATGATGTATGCCTATCCGGCATACGTCGCCTTGCCGGGCGACCTGAGCATGGAGTCGGAGCGGCTGCTGCGCTGGGCCTCATGGGTGCTGAGCTTGCCGGTGATGTTGTTTTCGTGTGGTCCGTTTTTTCGTTCGGCCTTGCGCGACCTGGCGCAGCGGCGCATCAGCATGGATTTGCCGGTGGCGCTGGCGCTGGCGATCACCTTCGCCGTGAGTTCGGCCGGCACATTCGACCCATCGGGCCCGTTCGGGCGCGAGGTGTATTTCGATTCGCTGACGATGTTCGTGTTTTTTCTGCTGACCGGCCGCTGGCTCGAATTGCGTCTGCGCAACCGCACCTCCGGCGCGCTGGAGGCGATGGTGAACCGACTGCCTGAAGCGGTTCAGCGGCGTCGCGCGGACGGCAGCTTCGAAAGTGTCGTCGTGCGAAGGCTGGTGCCTGGCGATGTCGTGCGGGTACTGCCGGGCGAGGCAATTGCGGCCGATGGCGTCGTGACGGCGGGGGCAACACTGGTCGACCAGTCCTTGCTGACCGGCGAGTCCAAGCCGGTCGCCTGCGCGCCCGGTGCCGCGGTCATCGCCGGCAGTTTCAATCTGTCGGGCGCGATCGAGCTGCGCGTCGACAAGACGGGCAGTGACACCCGCTTTGCTGCCGTGATGGCGCTGGTGCGCAGCGCCGCAACCACCAAGCCGCGACTGGCCCAGATGGCCGATCGCGTGGCCAAGCCCTTTCTGGTCGTGGTGCTGCTGGCGGCCGCCGCTGCAGCAGCGTACTGGTGGTCGGCCGGTGCGGGACACGCCTTGATGGTGGCGGTGGCCGTGCTGATCGTGACCTGTCCCTGCGCCTTGTCACTGGCCACACCCACAGCCATGCTGGCGGCGGCGGGCAGCCTGGCGCGCGCGGGCGTGCTGGTGCGACGTCTGCAGGCGATCGAGGCTCTGGCGCAGGTCGACTGCATCGTCTTCGACAAGACCGGCACCTTGACCCGCGACGGATTGCGGCTTGCCGAAGTCCGTACCCGCGCCGGTGTCACGCGCGAACAGGCGCTGGCCATGGCCGCTGCCGTTGCCCATCAATCGCTGCATCCGGTGGCGCGTGCGCTCGCCGTTGCCGGGCAGCAGGGTGACTGGGTGGCTGTGGACGTCACCGAGCACGCAGGGCAGGGCCTGTCGGCGGTGCTGCACCGCGCGTCGCACACCCCCTTGCCAGCCCACCCGGTACGGCTGGGCAGCAGCCGGTTCTGCGCAACAGCGGGGCCGGCCGGATCGATCGCGTCCACCCATCTGGTCGATGACGACGGATGGATTGCCAGCTTCGGGTTGTGCCAGGACGTGCGGGCGGATGCGGCCGCCACCGTGGCGGCGCTCATGGCGCAGGGTTACCAGGTGCACATGCTGTCGGGCGACACGCAGCAGGCCGCGCAGCAAGTGGCCGGCCCGCTGGGGCTGGTGTCGGTGCAGTCGGGATGCTCCCCGGACGACAAGCTCGCATTTCTGCGCCAGCAACAGGCCCAGGGGCGCAGGGTGGCGGTAGTGGGCGATGGCTTGAATGACGCGCCGGTGCTGGCCGGTGCCGACGTGTCGTTTGCCATGGGCCATGCAGCGCCATTGGCGCAATCCCAGGCCGATTTCGTCGTGCTGGGCGGGCAACTGCAGCGGATCACGCAAAGCCTGCGATTGGCCAGGCGCACGCTGCGGGTGGTGCGCCAGAATATCGGCTGGGCCCTTGCCTACAACCTGTCGTGCATCCCGCTGGCTGTCGTGGGCTGGATTCCGGCCTGGCTTGCCGGCCTGGGGATGGCTGGCAGCTCCCTGCTCGTGGTGCTCAATGCGCTGCGTCTGTCGGCCCCGGTCGAGGAAGGACAAGCCTGATGGAGATCCTGTACCTGCTCATTCCGCTGTCGGTGGTGCTGGTGTTCTTCATTCTGGCCGGCTTGTGGTGGGCCATTGACCGCGGCCAGTTCGAGGACATCGAGCGCGAAGCCGAGCGCATTCTGGAAGATTGATGCGATGGCGCGACCGTCGTTGCGGCGCCACTACACTGGCGCCCTTTGCCAACACGACGTGTTGCATGTGTGTTGAAACGTAAGGTCGATTTGACGTTGGTCAAACCCAAGCAGGGCTTGCCAGTGGAAACTTGAACCAGATCAATTTGGAAGACCTGAAAAATGCTATTCCCCAATGCGAAGGCGACGGCTTACAACGACACCGTGGTGCGGCAATTCGCCATCATGACGGTTGTGTGGGGCGTCGTGGGCATGCTGGTGGGCGTGATCATCGCCGCCCAGTTGACTTGGCCCGAGCTCAATTTCGGCATACCCTGGCTCAGTTACGGCCGGCTGCGCCCGCTGCATACCAACGCAGTGATCTTTGCGTTCGGCGGTTGTGGTTTGTTCGCCACAGCCTATTACGTGGTGCAGCGTACCTGCCAGGTGCGCCTGTTTGGCGACAAGCTGGCGGCGTTCACCTTCTGGGGCTGGCAGGTGGTCATCGTCGCCGCAGCGATCTCGCTGCCGATGGGGTTCACGCAGGCCAAGGAATACGCCGAACTCGAGTGGCCGATCGACATCCTGATCGCGTTTGTCTGGATCGGTTTTGCGATCGTGTTCTTCGGCACCATCGGTACCCGCAAGGTACGCCACATCTACGTGGCCAACTGGTTCTTCGGCGCGTTCATCCTGGCCGTCGCCATGCTGCACATCGTCAACAGTGCGGCCATTCCCGCCGGCTGGATGAAGTCGTATTCGGCCTACGCCGGCGTGCAGGATGCGATGGTGCAGTGGTGGTACGGCCATA
>CAZLDV010000052.1:0-22975 GCA_964558425.1 uncultured Rhodoferax sp.
GAGATAGCTAAAAATGCAAGATGGGAGACCTGACCCCGGTATTCCCGCGGTATTCCGATCGATGAACGCTACCGCCCCGTGGGTGAACTCTTTGCCGCCACGCGACGGCGGCGTCAGAACGGCATCACCACCAACCGCGTCTGGGTAAATTCCAGCATCCCGTGTTTGCCATCGTCACCGCCCAGACCGGAGCGTTTCCAGCCCGCGTGGTAGCCCTGGTAGGGGTCGGCAGGCGTGCGGTTGATATAGAGCTCACCGGCTTCGATCTCGTTGCCGGCCTGCATCACCTCGTGGTAGTCGTTGCTGTAAAGCACTGAGGCCAATCCGTACTGGTGGTCGCTGGCCAGCGCCAGGGCGTCGTCGAAGTCGTCGTAGGGCAATACGCACAGCACCGGCCCGAAGGTCTCCTGTTGCACGACTTCAGCCTGCTGGCGCACGCCGCTGAGCAAGGTAGGAGGATAGAAGTAGCCCTTGCCCTCGGGTATCACCCCACCGCATTCGAGCGTGGCGCCATCGGACACGGCACGTTGCACCATGTCGTGGATCGCCAGGCGTGCCGACGCGCTCACCAGCGGGCCCATGCGCGAGGCGTGGGTGGCGCGGTCGCCGAAGGCGCGTGCCTGCATCGCCGTGCGCAGACGCGCGAGCACGTCGTCGTGCAGCGCGCGCTGCACATACACGCGTTCGACCGCGGTACACAGCTGGCCGCAATGCGTCGTCTTGGAGGCCACGATGGCGGCGACCGCCTGGCCCCGATCGGCGCTGGGCGCAATGATGGCCGGTGTCTTGCCGCCCAGCTCCAGCGACACCCGTGCGATGTTGACCTTCGAGAATTCCAGCATGCGCCGGCCGGCGTCGACGCTGCCGGTCAGCGTGATCATCGCCACCTTGGGGTGTATGCACATCTGCTCGGCCGCGTCATGGTCCATCGCCAGGATGTTGACGACACCCGCAGGCAGCCCCGCGTCGAGCACCGCCTGGGCGATCTCGAATGCACTGCACGGGGTGTTGTTGCTCGGGCGCACGACGACCGTGTTGCCGCTGATCAGCGCCGGCGCGATCTTGCGCAGCAGGGTATAGACCGGGTAGTTGAACGGGATCAGGCAGGCCACGACACCCAGCGGTTCGCGGTGCAGCACCAGATTCTCGTTGGCGCTGTCGCTGGGGATCACCTCGCCTTCGATGCGGCGTGCCCATTCGGCGTGGTAGCGCGTGATGTCGGCCGCATACACGGCTTCCTGGCTGGCATCGTCCTGGCTCTTGCCGGACTCCCATGCCAGCGCGGCCCCGATGGCATCCTTGCGCGCCACCAATGCGTCGGCCAGCCGGCGCATGTGGTCCGCGCGCACGATGGCCGGTGTCTTGCGCCAGACCTGTTGGGCCTTGGCCGCCACATCGCAGGCATGCACGACCTGCGCAGCGCTGGCCAGATGCACTTGCCCGGCGACTGTCTCCGTTGCCGGGTTGGTGATCGGGATCGTGCTGCCGGTGTCGGAGGCCACCCATTGGTTGGCGATCAGGTTCTGGTAGGTTTTCATGCGGGGCTTTCCAACGAAGTGGTGGTGCCAGAGCCAGAATTGCTGCGCAATGGCTTGGTCTGGCACGCAAGGTCTCGGGCTTTCAGTAGTAGCCCAGCGGGTGCTGCGCCATCTCCAGATGCAGCGCGGTACCGGTATAGGGATGCGCCAGCGCCACGTCCTCGTTCAGTTCCACACCCAGTCCCGGTTCCTTGCTCGGGATGACGTAGCCGTCCTCCCACTGGATCTTCTGCTTCAGCAGCGTCGCGTGAAACCCGCCGAGCTGCTGGATGCTCTCCAGGATCAGGAAATTCGGAATGCTCGCGGCCAGCTGGATGTTGGCGGCCGCTTCGATCGGCCCGCAATACAGATGCGGCGCGATCTGCGCGTAATGGGTCTCGGCCATGCCGGCGATCTTCTTGCATTCGAGAATGCCGCCGACCCGGCCCAGCGCCGGTTGCAGGATGCTGGCCGCGCCGGTCTCCAGCACGCGGGCGAATTCATATTTGGTGCACAGACGCTCGCCGGTGGCCACCGGGATGCTGGTGTGGCGCGCCACTTCGGCCATCATCTCGGGGCGTTCGGGCGGCGTAGGCTCCTCGAACCACAGCGGGTCGTATTTTTCCAGCCGGCGCGCCAGGCGCTTGGCGCCCGACACCGTGTATTGCCCATGGGTGCCGAACAGGATGTCGGCCTTGTTGCCGACCGCCTCGCGGATCAGCCTGCAGAAACGCTCGGACAGATCCATGCGCTCCAGAGTCGGCTGGCGCGGGTCGAATACCGAATACCCGCCCACCGGGTCGAGCTTGACGGCGGTGAAGCCTTGCCCCACATAGACGGCTGCGCGTTCGGCCGACTTGACCGGGTCGTCGTAGAACGACTCGTCTTCGTTCGGGTCCGGATACAGATAGGTGTACGAGCGCAGCCGCGGGTTGACCAGTCCACCGAGCAGCTGGTAGATGGGCTGGTCCAGCGCCTTGCCGGTGATGTCCCAGCACGCCATCTCCAGTGCGCTGAGCACTCCCATCAGCGAGACGTCCGGTCGCAGCGTGAAACCGGCCCCGTACGACTTGCGCCAGAGGGTCTCGATCTGCATCGGGTCCTGGCCGGCGAACACCCGGGCAAACAGGTCTTCGGCCATCGCGGCGATCACGTGCGGGCTGAAGGTGGCCGCGTACGCTTCACCCACACCCTCGATGCCGCAGCGGGTGCGCAGCTTGACGAAGACGAAATAGCGGCCACCGAACGACGGCGGCGGATTGCCGACGACGAAGGTCTGGATCGAGGCGAGTTCCATGGGTGGGTGCTCCTGATGTGTGGGTGGGTGCCGATGTCAGCCGCGCGCCGCGGCGAGGATGGCCTGCGCGCCCTTGTGCGCGACCATGGTCGTGGGTGCATGGGTGTTGCCCGAGGTGACGCTCGGGAACACCGAGGCGTCGACCACGTACAGATGGTCCAGGCCGTGCACCTTGAGGCGGGTGTCGACCACGGCCGTGGCCGGGTCCGGTCCCATTGCGCAGGTCCCCACCGGGTGGTAGCAGGTACTGGCCCGGTTGCGGAAATCCTCGACCATGGCCGCGTCGTCCATCGCATCGAGGCGCGGCGCCAGCGGCGTCTGGATCAGTCGCTGCATCGCCGCGGTGGCTTCCAGCCGCCGGATCAGTTGTGCGCCGCGCAGCGCCTGTTCGACGTCCTTCGGGTGCGACAGATAGGCCGGCACGATGTCCGGCGCGCTGGCCATGTCCGGCCCGGCGATGGCAACCCGGCCCCGGCTGAGCGGCCGACAGGGCTGGTAGCACAGGATGAATCCGGCAAACCGGTCCGGCACGATCTGCGTGCCGGTCTTTGACGCCGCCAGCGTGTAGCTGATCGGATTGCAATACAGCTGCAAATCGGGCCGCGGCGCGTCGGCGTGCGAGCGCACAAAGCCGCCGCACTGGTTCACGCTGATGCTCAGCGGGCCCTTGCGCGTGGCCACATACTGCACGCCGATGCGCAACCTGCCCCACAGGCTGGACAACACGTTGTTGAGCGTGGGCTCGGTGGCCTTGTAGGTGTAGCTCATCGCGAGGTGGTCTTGCAGGTTGGCGCCAACCTGCTCCTGCACCAGCACCGGCGTGATGCCATGGCGCTGCAGCAGCTCGCCCGGGCCCACGCCCGAGAGCTGCAGCAGCTGCGGGCTCTGGATTGCGCCGGCGCTCAGTACCACCGCAGCGCGTGCGCGCACCTGGCGCTGGGAATCGCCCTGGCGCAGCGCCACGCCCACCGCCGTGCGCCCCTCGAACAGGATGCGCTGCGCCAGTACGCCGGTGGCCAGCGTGACCGTGCCACGGCGCAGTGCAGGTCGCAGGAACGCGTCGGCCGCCGACCAGCGCATGCCGTGCCGGGTGTTGATCCGGTAACGCCCGACCCCTTCGGTCGCGGGGCCGTTGAAGTCGTCGGTGAAAGGCAAGCCGGCTTGCTGCGCGGCGGCAAAGAAATGCCGTTCCATCGGATGCAATTGCCGGCGCACGTCACTGACGAACAGCGGACCGCCGTCAGCCGCCGCCACCCCGTCTTCGTCGACCCGGCGTTCGATGCGCTGGTACAGCGGCGCCACGTCGCCCCAGCCCCAGCCGCTGTTGCCGGCATCGGCCCAGTCGTCGAAGTCGCCGGGCAAGCCGCGGCAATAGACCATGGCGTTGATCGAACTCGAACCGCCGACCACCTTGCCGCGGGGGAAGTAGATGCGCCGGTCCTTCAAGCCCGGGTCGGGCTGGGCTTCGAATTTCCAGTTGACGCGTTCGTCGTAGAAGGTCTTGCCGTAGCCGATCGGCATGTTGATCCAGAGGCGCCGGTCCTGGCCGCCGGCCTCGAGCACCAGGACCGTGGTGCGGCCGTCAGCACTGAGCTGGTCTGCCAGCACGCAGCCGGCCGAGCCGGCGCCGATCACGATGTAGTCGTATTCCTCTGTCGCCACGGGAGCCCCTGTTGGACGCCGTGCCAGCGTGCGGGTGCATGAATGGCGTTGGCGCACGGTCAGTGTAGGTCGGGTCCTGGCGCACCGGACATGGCGCGTGATGCGGCAATTCAAGTAATTGATGCGGTCCGCGGTGACTGCCGCGGGGTGTGCTGCGTCAGTTGGTGGTCGTTTGCCGCGGCGCCGGAATCGGCTCTTCCGGTGGGGGTGCTGGCGGCGTGTCTTCAGGCGGCAACATCTCGCTGTCCGGAAACCGCGGGTCCATCGGCAGCACCGCCTGGGTGCTGGCGCCGGCCATGACGAAGTCGGCTTTGGCGTGCAGTTCGCCGCGGTTGAGTGGGTACTTGCGCTTGTAATGCCAGGTGCCGACCGCCAGCGCAGACAGCACAAGCGAGAAATACAGCATCAGTGCTTCCGGGCCGAGCAGGTCCATCATGCCGCCGGCCAGGGTCGGGCCGATGGTGGCGCCGATGCCGTTGAGCAGCAACAATCCGCCGGTGACCTGCAACACCTTGGCCCGGTCGACCAGGTCGTTCACGTGTGCGACGCTGATGCCATAGACGGTGAACGCCAGGCCGCCGAACAGGACGCCCAGCGCAATCAGCGAGTTTTCATAATCGCGTGCCAGCAGGTAGCTGACGCCCGCCACTACCGCGCAGGCGATGGCAACCAGTTGCAGTACCCAGCGCCGATCGTGCCGGTCGGACAGATGGCCGACCGGCCACTGGAACACCGCGCCACCGAGGATGGTCGCCCCCATGAAGGTGGCGACACCGGTTTCGCTGAATCCCACGCCCGCGCCAAACACATGACCCAGTCCCAGCAGCGGCCCGCTGAGCATGCCCGATGCCAACGCGCCGATGACGCCGATCGGCGAGATCGTGAACAATTCGATCAGGCTGAACTTGGGTGCTTCGGTGATGACCGGTTGTTCGACCGGCGTGAGCGTGATCGGCAGCAAGGCGAACGAGAACAGCACCGACACCAGCACGAACGGCACGAAGCCGTGGCGGTCGCCCACCAGGATCAGCCACTGGCCGATCGCCAATGCCACCATGTTGACGACCAGGTAGATCGCGAACACCTTGCCGCGTTTGTCGGTTGGCGCCAGCACGTTGAGCCAGCTCTCGACCACCAGGTACAGGCCGACCAGGCACAGCCCGGTGACGAAGCGCAGCGCGCCCCAGAACCAGGGATTGATCCACAACGCGTGCAGCAGCGGCAAGGTCGACGCCACCGACGCCATCGCGGCGAAGGCACGGATGAATCCGACCCTGCGGATGATGTGCGGGCAGGCATAGGTGCCGTAGATCGCCCCGGCGAAATAGGCCGACATCACCAGGCCGGTGACCGTGCTGGAAAAATTGGCCATCGAGGCCTGCGCGCCGATGGCCGCGAACATCAGGCCGGTGCCGACGATCAGCAGACCGACGCCGCTGAGCAGGGCCGCCAGTGGAATGAAGAGTTTTCCCAAGATCCGGACCCCGATAGAAATGGTGGCGTGCCTGGGAGCCCGACCGCGCCGGTTCCCGCTGGAGCCACAAGGTATCACAGGCGCATGGCCGCCACAGGGTGGGGTTGCGACCAAGACAGTTCCAGCGGAGCCGGCAGGATGAGCCCAGGGGTGCGGGCAGAAATCGGGCTGTCAGCTTTCCTTCAGGCGGAACAGTTCCTGCGATTTGGCAACTCCGCGCAGGTCGTGGTGGCCGACGCTTTCCACCGGCAGGCGCACCGCGCGCGCGAAGGCGCGTGACATCAGCAGCGGAATCTGCAGTTCCTTGGTCATGCCCTGGATACGCGCCGTGCGATTGACCGCCGGGCCCACCACGTTGAATGCCAGCCGGTTCGGTGAGCCGACGTTGGCATGGGTGACCGTGCCTACATGCAGCCCCAGGCCGAACGCGATCAACGGGAGCCCCGAGCGGCGGCGCCGACTGTTGACGACGGCGATGGTGTCGAACGCGTCGATGGCCGCATCCAGTGCCGCGTCGCACACTTCGCCGGTACGCGCCGGGTCGGTGATCTCGAACACGATCAGGATCGCATCGCCGATGAACTGCAGGATCTCGCCGCCCCGCGCGGCCGCTGCCGCCGCGCAATACTCGTAGTAGTCGTTGAGCAGGCGCAGCAACTGGTCGGTGGGCAGGGTTTCGCTGAGTGCGGTGAATCCACGCAAGTCCGAATACCAGAACGCCGCCGATATCTGCTCGCCGTCGCCGCGCTTGACCTGGCCTTGCAGGATGCGTTCGCTGATGCGCTTGCCCACGAAGGTGTCGAGCAGGCCCAGCGTGGTGCGCCGCATCGCCAGCAATTCGATGTGCGGCGCGAGCAGGTTGCCCAGCGCCAGCAGGCGTGCCATGTCGTCGTCGTCGAAACCCTTCTCATCGCGGGTGGCGACGGTCATTGCATTCACGCGACGATCGGAAAAAGCCATCGGCAGCGCGAGATAGTCGCGGATGTTCTCTGCGCGCAGTTCGGCCCATAGCGCATGTTCCTGCCCGACCGGCACCGGCGCGATGCGCTGGTGCAGCGCAGTGCCCTGGGTGTGCACATGCTGGATCGGACTGCCGATATAAGCCTCGGACTGCTCGACCCCGTGTTCACCAGACCAGAACTGGGCGCCGCCCTCGCGCGTCCAGCTGATGCCGATTGCCACCAGCTGGGGATGCAGTGTGGCGCAACTGATGCGCAGACGGTCGATCCGGGCGCCGACCGCATCGAGTCGGGCCATCAGGGTTTCGGTGAACAAGCGCGGGTCGGCGATGCAGCGGCCTTCGGTGAGCAACCAGGCCGCCACCGATGCGAGTGACCAGCCGCTCTCCGGGCCCAGCAGGCGTTCGCGGTTCTGCTCCAGGCTGCGGGTCGTCAGCTCGGACAGCAGCGCGCTTGCCGGGGCTGCGTCGGTCATGGTGCGCGCTGCGCGATGATGCGCCGGGCCGCTTTCTCGGCAATCATCAGCGTTGGCGCGTTGGTATTGCCACTGGTGATGGTGGGCATCACGCTGGCGTCGACAACCCGCAGGCCGGTCACGCCGCGCACCCGCAGCTCGGAGTCGAGCACGGCGAGCGGATCATCGGCGCGGCCCATTTTTGCGGTGCCCACCGGATGGAAGATGGTGGTGGCAATGTCGCCGGCCAGCCGGGCGAGTTCCTCGTCGCTCTGGAACTGCACGCCCGGCTTCCACTCCTGCGGCTGGTAACGCGCCAGCGCCGGCTGGGCTGCGATGGTGCGCACCTGGCGCAGGCTGCTGGCCGCGATGCGGCGGTCGTCGTCGGTGCTCAGGTAGCGCGGCGCGATCGCGGGCGCGGTATCGACGGATGCACCGCGGATCATGACCGAGCCGCGGCTGCCCGGGTTCAGGTTGCAGACGCTGGCGGTGAAGGCGGGGAATGCATGCAGTGGTTCGCCGAACGCGTCCAGACTCAGCGGCTGCACGTGGTATTCGAGGTTGGCATGCGGCTGGGCCGGGTCGGAGCGGCTGAACGCACCGAGCTGGCTGGGCGCCATGCTCATCGGGCCGGTGCGCCGCAACAGGTATTCGGCGCCGATCGCAGCCTTGCCGAGCAGGCTGTTGGCCAAGGTGTTCAGCGTGCGCGCGCCGTGTACCTTGAACACCGCACGGATTTGCAGATGGTCCTGCAGGTTGGCGCCCACTCCCGGCGAATCCTTTACCACGCTGATGCCATGCTGTTGCAACAGCGCCGCCGGTCCGATGCCCGAACACTGCAGCAACTGCGGCGAACCGATGGAGCCGGCAGACAGGATGACCTCGTGGCTGGCCCGCACCGACATGCGCTGACCGCTGCGCCGCAGCGTGACGCCGACACAGCGCGGTTGCCCGGACGGGTCGGCCTCGAACGCCAGCCGTTCGGTCATGGACTCGGTCCAGACCTGCAGGTTGGCACGGCCCTGGACCGGGCGCAGGAAGGCCTTGGAGGCGTTCCAGCGCCAGCCGGCCTTCTGGTTCACCTCGAAGAAGCCGACGCCGAAGTTGTCACCGGTGTTGAAGTCGTCCACGGCCGGAATGCCGGCCTCGGTGGCGGCGGCGGCAAACGCCTCCAGCACCTCCCAGCGCAGCCGCTGGCGGTCGACCCGCCATTCGCCGCCGTGGCCATGCAGTTCGGAGAACCGGCGCCCCTGCCGCTGCGGGTCGGCGCCGCCGTCGCGCCGGAAATGGTCCTCGTGGGCCATGAAGTCGGGCAGGCTGTTGGCCCAGCTCCAGTCGGGGTCGCCGGTCTGTTCGGCCCAGCTGTCGTAGTCACGCGCCTGGCCGCGCATGTAGATCATGCCGTTGATCGACGAACAGCCGCCCAGCGCCTTGCCGCGCGGATAGCGCAGCTGCCGGCCGTTCAGGCCGGGTTCGGCCTCGGTCTGGTACAGCCAGTCGGTGCGCGGGTTGCCGATGCAGTACAGGTACCCGACCGGGATGTGAATCCACGGGTAGTTGTCCTTGCGCCCTGCCTCGACCAGCAGGATCCGTCGCGACGGGTCCTTGCTCAGGCGGTTGGCCAGCAGGCAGCCGGCGGTGCCCGCGCCGATGATGATGGTGTCGAAAACGTCCGGGTTCATGCGAGGTGCCTGTGCCGTGCCGACACAGTATAGGCATGCCGCCCGCACGGCCTGCCAGGCACGGCTACGGCTGGGCGATATGCACCCCCGGCCGGTGAACCCGGCCCGATGCCATCACCGCGGTGGTGCGCGAAGGCTCATGCGAACCACCACCGTTCCACGCACTTCCATCCGTCCAGCGGCAGGTTGGTGCCCACCGCCTTGGCATGCCCCACCTTGTTGGAACGCGCGCTGAGGTTGTTGGCGAACATCGGGATGATCACGCCACCGTCGTCGCTGACCAGCTGCTGCATCTCGCCGTACATGGTGCGGCGTTTGCTGGTGTCGAGTTCGGCGCGTGCCTCCACCAGCAGCTTG
Organism: uncultured Rhodoferax sp.; assembly: GCA_964558425.1. GTDB lineage: Bacteria > Pseudomonadota > Gammaproteobacteria > Burkholderiales > Burkholderiaceae_C > CAISIP01. Next base: position 9,403 of record CAZLDV010000052.1, read on the forward strand.
TTGAAACGCTCGTTGTCCCAATGCGTGTCGTTGTACGGCGTGCCCTTGGCGTAGACCTGACTGAACATCCAGTCCTCGGTCGGGCGACCGGCCCAGTAGCACATGCAAAACGGCTTCTTGCGCCAGACGTTGGTCCAGTAACCGTCATTGGGCTCGCGCACGATGTTGATGTCGATGCCGGCCTTGGCGGCATGTTCCTTGAACAACACCGCGGTGTCGACGGCACCGGTGAATGCCGCGTCGCTGGCTGACAGATCCACCTTGAGCGCGCTCATGCCGGCCTGCTTCAGATAGAACTTCGACTTCTCCGGGTCGTAGGGACGTGGCTTCACCGCGTCCGAGAAATAGACGTTCGCCGGTGTGATCGGGCTGTCATTGCCGGGAACGCCATGGCCGCGCAGGATGGTTTGCACCATCGCCTTGCGGTCGAGTGCAAACTTGAGCGCCAGGCGCACGTTGACGTTGTTGAACGGGGCCACGTCGGTGAACATCGGCATCGTGTATTGCTGCGTGCCGGTGTGCTCCTCCACCACGATGTCCTTGTTGCGTTTGAGCAGCGGCAGGGTCTTGATGTCCGGGGCGCCGATCACGTCGACCTGCGACGACACGATCGCATTCATGCGCGCGGCCAGGTCGGCGATGTTGATCAACTCCACCTCGTCGAACCAGGCGCGCCCGCTTTTCCAGTAGTTGGGATTGCGCTTGAGCAGCATCTTGACGCCACGTTCATGGCTCGTCAGTGTGTAGCCGCCGGTACCGATGGCAGGTTCCCAATCGACCTTGCCGTCCTTGGCCGGCCCGATCGGCAGGTGGTAGTCGGTCACCGCCGCCGGGAAGTCGGCGCTGCCGCTGGACAGCGTGAAAACCACCGTGTCCTTGCCTTCGGCCCGCACGTCGGTGACGCTGCCCAGCACGCCCTTGGCGGCCGACTTGGATTGCTCGCCACGGTGGTGGTTGATGGATGCGACCACGTCGTCGGCGTCGAGTGGCTTGCCATTGCTGAAGGTCACGCCCTTGCGCAATCTGAAGGTCCAGATCTTCGCGTCCGGTGACGGCTCCGCGCTCTCGGCCAGTTCGGGTACGACCTTGTTGTCGGGGCCGATCTCCATCAGGTTGTTGTAGACACCGGCCCACAGCCCCAGGTTGATGAGCGCCGAGGTACCCCAGGTGGCGGGATCGTGCGAGTCACCGGTATTGGCGCCGGCGATGCCCAGTCGCATCCGTCCGCCGCGTTTGGGTGCGCCCTGCGCGAAGGCCAGCGGGCTGATGCCCAGGCCGATGGCGGTTGCCGCGCCGGCCATCAGTACGTCGCGGCGGTTGAAGTGGTCGAGGGTCTTGATCATGGTGTCTTTCCTTCTGCTTGGATGGGGTTGTCGAATGAACCCATTGCGGGTTGTATGGCGGCACTGCATTTGGCCAGCCGACGGTCCAGTGAGTCCGGGGTCGTCATGAGCAGGATCGAAGCTAGCGCCAATGTTATAGGCACTTCATTCTCAATTAGACTCCTCTTACGATGCGACGCCGAATTTTTCTGATGCGCCACGGCTCCGTGGACTATTTTGATCACGATGGCCGGCCACTTGCCAGTGCGAGCGTGCCGCTGAACGAGGCAGGCCGGTTGCAAGCCGATGCGGCCGGATCGCTTTTGTCGGAGCAGGGTGTGCGGTTCGATCTCGCGGTCACCAGTGGCCTGCCGCGAACCACCGAAACAGCAAGCCGCATCCTCGCGGCATGCGGCCAGTCCGACCTGCGTTGCGAGGACGAACCGGCATTGGTCGAGATTCTCGATGGCGATCTGGACAGCATTCCGGCAGATGCCCGGGAGGAGGAGTTCACCCGCGTCTTTCTCAAGACCGGAGATGTCGAGGGATTGCGCTACCTCGCCGGAGAGACGATAGGTGAAATGCTCGACCGGGTGCTGCCGGCTTTCGAGGCGTTGTTGGAGCGCCAGGACTGGGACTGTCTCCTGCTGGTGTTGCACGGAGGAGTCAATCGTGCGTTGTTATCCCGTGCACTGATGGGGCAACGTGCTTTCCTGGGTCGCTTCGAGCAGGCGCCCGCGTGTATCAACATCATCGACGTGGGTCCGAGCGACCTGGTCGTGCGCGCCACCAACCTTGCGCCCACACAATGGTTGCAAGGGCAGGATCGGCGGACGTCGATGGAAAAGTTCTATGCGGAATACGTTCCGCGGGGACAGGCCTGACAGGGGTTTGAAGCCCGACTCGGAAGATCATCTTGAGTGCCCGTCGCCAAAAAAATCTGGTATTCCTATGTGTCGACCAGATGCGCTACGACGCGTTGTCGGTCACCGGCAACAAGCTGATCCAGACTGCCGCTATGGAGCGGCTTGCCAATCGCGGCATGGTTTTCCATCGGCACCATTCGCCGAACCAGATCTGCTCGCCCAGCCGTGCGTCGATGGCAACAGGACTCTATCCCCGCACACACGGCCTGACCCGCAACGGCATTGCTTTGACCGACCAGTACCCGACGCTCTGGTCCATGATGAAGACCAAGGGACTGGCGACGCACGCCATTGGTAAATTGCATTACCAGCCGCTGCTCGCGTCCGCCTCCCACAACATGCCTGAATCCTTGGCTTTCTGGGGCTCGGATGAAGCTGCGAAGTGGAGTGGGCCTTATTTTGGTTTTGATGAAGTTGAGCTGGTGCTGGGCGAGGCGAATGAATCCGTCAAGGCTGGACACTATGCCCATTGGCTCAAGCACAACCATCCAGAGGCGGTCCGGCTCTATGAGCCGCAGGCGTCGTCGCCAGCGCCAAGTGATCTCAAGGAGCTCTGGAGAAATGCCGTTCCCGCAGAGCTTCACTACACCAACTGGATTGCCGATCGCGCCGTTGCGGCGATTGAAAAACATTCCCGCGACGGGGGCTTGTGTGTCTTGGTGTCATTTCCTGATCCGCACCATCCGTTCAGTCCGCCCGCACCGTACTGCGATATGTACTCGCCCGAATCCGTGGCCAAGCCCGTCGTCATTGCGGGAGAACTCGATCGAATGCCAGCGTATCTGCGGGACGGGGATGATCCAGCCCAAGATGCGTATATACAGCCCGGCGGAAAGGTGCGCGAACAAGGTTTCATGTTGCGCACCGATACCATTTCCGACCTGACCATGCAGCGTGTGATCGCGCATACCTACGGGAGTGTTCAGATGATCGACGATGCGGTCGGACGCATCCTGGATGCCATCGAAGGCAATGGGCTTTCGGATGACACCTTCGTGGTTTTCACCTCCGACCATGGCGAGTTCCTGGGCGATCATGGTCTGCTGCGCAAGGGCCCGCCACCGTATCGGCAACTGCTGCAGGTCCCCATGTTGTTCAGCGGCCCCGGCATTTCGGGAAACACCGCAAGCCATGCGCTGACCAGCCACCTGGATTTCGTCGCCACCCTCGCAACGTTTTTCGATCTGACGCCGACCCACCAGGAAGGGCTGGACCTCTCCAGCATCTTGACAGGGCGCAACCACGACGTCCGCGATCACCTGTTCGCCGAGTATCACCCTCGTGCCGACCTGCGCGTGTACAACCAGACCGTGATCACCGACCGTTGGCGCTACACCTGTTATCCCAATGAGCCGTCGTGGGGCGAGCTCTTTGATCTGGAAAGTGACCCGTGGGAGCACAGGAACCTGTTCGGTGAGCCGGGGTTGCACGGCATTGCCGCTGGCCTGCGCGGCAGGCTCGCATCGCACATGCCTGCCGCGCCAGATGCCGGGGGGATCGTCTTGGGAGCGTACTAGTCAACGCCTACGCAAACCACCAGCGCTCCACGCACTTCCAGCCGTCCAGATCCAGATTGGAACCAATGACCGGCGCGTGCGCCACCTTGTTCGATCGTACGAAGACGTAGTTTGCGAACATCGGTACGATGACGCCGCCATCTTCGCTCACGAGACGCTGCATGTCCTCGTACATCGTCCGGCGCTTGGTGGTGTCGAGTTCGGAGCGCGCTTCGATCAGAAGTTTGTTGAATGGATCGTTTTTCCAGTGTGTGTCGTTCCAACGCGCACCTGCGGCATACACCTGACTGAACATCCAGTCCTCGGTCGGCCGACCGGCCCAATAGCACATCACGAAGGGTTTCTTGGTCCAGACATTGCTCCAGTAGCCATCATTGGGTTCGCGCAACACGTTGATGTCGATGCCTGACTTCAATGCCTGTTCCTTGAACAGGACGGCGGTGTCGACAGCACCCGTGAAAGCCGAGTCACTGGCAGACAGGGTGACCTTGAGCGATGACAAGCCGGCCTGCTTGAGGTGGAACTTCGCTTTGTCCGGATCGTAGGGTCGCGGCTGCACGGATTCTGCGAAATACGTATTGGCCGGCGTGATGGGGCTGTCGTTGCCTGGCCTGCCGTGGCCGCGCAGAATGGTTTGCACCATCACTTTGCGATCCAAAGAGTACTTCAGCGCCAGGCGCACGTTGTTGTCGTTGAAGGGCGCCACGTCAGTGAACATCGGCATCGTGTAGTGTTGGGTGCCAGTGACCTCCTCCACCACGACATCCTTGTTGCGTTTCAACAAGTCCACCGTCTTGATGTCGGCGCGGCTGATTGCGTCCACCTGGCCGGACGCAACAGCGTTCATGCGGGCAGCGATGTCAGCGATGAGGATCAACTCCACGTCTTCGAACCAGGCTCGTCCGCTTTTCCAGTAGTTGGGGTTGCGCTTGAGCGTCATCTTGACGCCGCGTTCGTGCGACACCAGCTTGTATCCACCCGTTCCAATGGCAGGTTCCCAATCGATCTTGCCATCCTTCGCCGGACCGATCACCAGGTGCCAGTCTGTGACAAGGGTCGGAAAATCGGCGTTTCCATTGGCAAGGGTGAACACCACCCGGTCCTTGCCATCGGCCTTGATGTCGGTGATTTCATCGACGATGACCTTCGCAGCCGATTTGGATTGCGGACCGCGATGGTGATTGAAGGAGGCCACGACATCGTCGGCATCCAGCGTCTTGCCGTTGCTGAATGTCACGCCAGGACGCAGCTTGAACGTCCAGACTTTGGCGTCCTTGGATGCCTCGACGCTCTCGGCCAATTCCGGCGTCAATTTGTTGTCCGAGCCCATTTCCATGAGGTTGTTGTAGACCGCGCCCCACAAGCCGAAATTGATGACCGCTGAAGTGCCCCAGGTCGCCGGGTCGTGTGAGTCGCCCGTATTGGCGTGGGACAGGCCAAGCCGGAAGCGGCCGCCGCGCTTGGGCGTCCCTTGCGCAAACGCCAGCGGGCTCAGGCTCATGCCCATGGAGGCGACAGCACCCGCGATCAATACATCACGGCGCTTGAGATCGGTGAGATGGGACAGCATGGATAAGGTTCCTTCAGATCAAGAGGTTGGGACAGGGGTATCAGGGGCGCGCTTCTGCCGCTCGGCCAGCAACCGATCCAGCCAGTCGGGGTCCATCTCCGGCAGGCTGGAGAGCAACAAATCGGTGTAGGGTTTGAACGGCGGCGAGAAGATGCGTTCGCGCGTGCCGGAATCGGTGACCTGGCCGTCCTTCATCACCAGCACATCATCGGCAATGGCGCGCACGGTGGCCAGGTCGTGGGTGATGAAGAGATACGCCAGGCCCCGTTCGCGCTGCAAGCGGTCGAGCAGCTTGAGTACCTCTTCGGCCACCAGCTGGTCGAGCGCCGAGGTGATCTCATCGCAGATCAGCAACGCGGGTTCGGCTGCCAATGCGCGCGCGATGCACACCCGTTGCTTCTGGCCCCCGGAGAGTTCGCTCGGATAGCGGTCGGCATATATGTCGGGGTCGAGTTCGATTTCATTGAGCAGCGCGCGCACCCGCTGCGCCCGTGCGGCACCCCTGAGCCCGAGGTAAAAGCCCAGTGGACGGCCAATGATGTCGCGCACCCGCTGACGCGGATTGAGCGCCGTATCCGGTGTCTGCACGATCAACTGGACCTTGCGCAGGTCATCGCGGCTGCGTTTGCGGTAGTCGGACCGCAGCGGCGTTTGCTTGAACACGATCGACCCCTCGCGCTGGGGCAGCAGCCCGGTGATGACCCGCGCCAGCGTGGATTTGCCCGAGCCCGATTCGCCGACGATCGCGGTGGTGCGCCCCGCGTGCAGGGTCAGTGACACGTCGCGCAACACCGGGGTTGCGCCCGCGCCATACGCCGCCGTGACCGACTGCACCACCAACAAGGGCTGCGCGTCTGCATCGGGCTGCGGCTTGGGGCTGGCGCGAAAGCTGCGCACCGCCCACAGCGAGCGGGTGTAGGCCTGCTGGGGTGCCTGCATCATGGTTCGGGTGTCGGCGGACTCGACCAGCTCACCATTGCGCAACACCATGATGCGGTCGGCCATCTGCGCCACCAGCGCCAGGTCGTGGCTGATGTAGATGGCCGAGGTGCCGATCGCCTGGACCGCATTGCGGATGGCGGTGAGCACTTCGATCTGGGTTGTCACGTCGAGCGCGGTGGTTGGCTCGTCGAACACGATCAGATCGGGTCTGGACACCATGGCCATCACCGTCATGGCGCGTTGCAGTTGTCCGCCCGACACCTGATGCGGATAGCGAAAGCCGATCTGGTCCGGGTCGGGCAGTTGCAGCTGGCGATACAGCTTGACCGCTTCGGCGCTGGCCTGCTTTGGCGACATGCCGCCGTATTGCACCGCGTTTTCGATCGACTGGTCGATCAGCGACAAGGCCGGATTGAACGACGCCGCGGCCGACTGCGCGACGTAGGCGATGCGGGTTGCGCGCAGGCGCTGGCGTACCGATGCGCTGGCGTGGGTGAGTTCGATGCCGTCGAATTCGACCGAACCCTCCGCGATGCGGCAGCCGTCGCGCACGAAGCCCATGGCCGCCAGTCCCAAGGTGGATTTGCCTGCGCCCGACTCACCGATCAGGCCCAGCACTTCGCCGCGCCGCAGGTCGAGATCCATGCCGCGGATGATCTGCACCATGCCGCTGGTGGAGCGGCCTTCGACGACCAGTCCGCGCACGCGCAGCATCGGAGTGCCTGTGTCTGCGGCCATCGTCAATCCTTCAGGCCGCTGGAGCGGTGCAGCATCCAGTCGACGACAAAATTGACCGCCACGGTGAGCAGCGCGGTGGCTCCGGCGGGCAGCAGCGGCGTGATGTCGCCATAGGTGATCAGGGCGGCGTTCTCGCGCACCATCGAGCCCCAGTCGGCCGTCGGTGGCTGGATGCCCAGACCGAGGAAACTGAGCGACGCAACGAACAGGAACACGAAGCAGAAGCGCAGACCGAATTCGGCGATCAGCGGTGCCATTGCATTGGGCAGGATCTCGCGCACGATCAGCCAGCCCAGGCGTTCGCCGCGCAATTTGGCGGCTTCCACGTAATCGAGCATGCCGATGCCCAGCGCCAGTGAGCGCGCCAGCCGGAAGATACGGGTCGACTCGACCGCCGAGATGACGATGATCAGACTGGAGATCGAGGTGCCAAAGATCGACAGCAGCAGCAGCGTGAAGATCAGCGAGGGCACCGCCATCAGCACGTCCACGATGCGACCGAGCACCTCGTCGATCCAGCCGCGTACCGTGCCTGCGACCAGCCCCAGCAAGCCACCGGTCAGGAAGGCCAGCGTCGTGGTGATGATGGCGATGCCGATGGTGTTGCGTGCACCGAAGATCAGCCGTGTCGCCATGTCGCGGCCCAGGTTGTCGGTGCCCAGGATGAACTGGCCGCTCCAGGGTGAGAACGCGTCACTGACGATCTGGGTTTCGCCATACGGCGCGATCAGCGGCGCGAACAAGGCCATCAGGCAAAACAGCGTGATCACCGTCAGCCCGAACAGGGCGGTGAGCGGGATGCGCTTGCGGGCGGGAGCGGCGCGCATGGTGGTGGACTTCTGCATCATCGCGGATGGAGCTGGCGCGGGTCGGCGACGATGGTCAGCACGTCGGCCACCAGGTTGAACACGATGTAGACCGACGCAAAGATCATGCAGGTGGCCTGAACCACCGGCACGTCCCGCTTGCTGACCGAGTCGACCATCAACTGACCCAACCCCGGATAGGTGAAGACCACTTCGATCACCACCACCCCCACGATCAGGTAGGCCAGGTTGAGCACCACCACGTTGATGATCGGTGCCAGCGCATTGGGCAACGCATGGTGGACGATGACACGCCAGGGCCGAACGCCTTTGATGCGCGCCATCTCGATATAGGGGCTGGCCAGCAGGTTCACGATGGCCGCGCGGGTCAGCCGCATCACGTGGGCCGCAACCGCCAGCGTCAGCGTGAGCACCGGCAGGATCGACTTCTCCAGCCGCACGTTCCACGGCGTATGGGGTCCCACGTCCGCCAGGCTGGGTAACCAGCCGGTCTTGACGGTGAGCCAGAAGATGAGCAGATAGGCAACAAAGAACTCAGGCAGCGATATCGCCGTGAGCGCCACCACGTTGACGGCGCGGTCGAACGCCCTGCCGCGGTACAGCGCGGCCAGGATGCCCAGCCCGAGCGAAATCGGCATGCAGACGACTGCTGCCAGGGCTGCCAGGATCAGTGTATTGGCGGTGCGGCTGCCGACCAGCTCTGCGATCGGCCTGCCATTGGCCAGCGACTTGCCGAAATTACCCTGCAACGCACCGCCCAGCCAGTGCAGATAGCGTTGGCCCGCGGGCTGATCGAGGCCGAGGTCGGCGCGCAGTGCGGCAACGGTTTCCGGTGTGCGCGCCTGGCCGAGCAGTTCCTCGGCAAGGTCACCCGGCAAGAGATAGACCGCAAAGAAAATCAATGCCGACACGATGAACAAGGTGGCAACACCCAGCCCGAGTCGATTCAGAATCATCCTGGCGATGGGCGGCATGGTCACGTGTGCGATAAGGTCGGGGCGGTACGGTTCGATGGTCTGTGGTGCACGGCCAATGTATAGTGGGCGCTGACCCTGAAGTAGACTGGAAGCGACATGTCGATGACCCCATGCGACCGCCCCTTGGCCGTACAGCCGAAGAGCCCGATCGACGCCATGTCACGCGTCTGCACGCCCTGAACGGCGCGCATTTGGCCGATTCCATGGCGCTGCACATGCCGCCGAATGCAACGGCCGAGCCGGTGCGCCCGAGCTCGTCGCCCCGGCTGGTGCATTTCTTGTTGCTGCCCCAGTTCTCGATGATGGGCTTCGTCTCGGCGATCGAGCCGCTGCGCGTTGCCAACCGGTTTTGCGCCGACGCATACCGCTGGAAGATCCTCAGTGTCACCGGCGAGCCGGTGGTCGCAAGCAACGCGATGTCCTTGAATGCCGATGGCCCGGTGTGCGATCCGGCGCAGGTCGACATGGTGATGGTGGTGGCCGGTTTCGAGCCACTGGCCACGTTCACACCGGTGCTGGCCAACTGGCTGCGCGCGGTGCGCCAGCGCGGCGCGGTGGTCGGCGCAGTGGACACCGGCGTGTTCGCGCTGGCCGAGGCCGGCGTCACCGGGCCGGGGCCGGTGACGTTGCATTGGGAGGCGCAGGCGGCTTTCAGCGAACGGTATCCTGCCGTGAAGGTGACACAGGAGCTGTTCGAGATCGGCGACGCCTGCATCACCTGCGCCGGCGGCACTGCCGCCATCGACATGATGCTGGCGCTGATCGCCACGCGCCACGGCCATGCGCTGGCAGCGCAGGTGTCAGAGCAATTCGTGCTCGGGCGCATCCGCAGCCCGTCCGACCACCAGCGCCTGGAGATCGCCGCCCGTTACCGGGTGCACAACCGCAAGATCATCCAGGCGATCCGGCTGATGCAGGAGCACATCGAAGACCCGTTGCGATCCGATGACCTGGCGCAGGTCGTGGGCGTGACGCGGCGCCAACTGGAGCGGCTGTTTGCCGCCCACCTGGGAAAGTCCCCGCGCGACTTCTACAGCGGCCTGCGGCTCGAGCGCGCCCGCGGACTGCTCAAGCAATCGGACATGGGTGTGATCGACGTTGGCATCGCCTGCGGATTCGGTTCGCCCTCGCATTTTTCGCGCAGCTACCGCGCGTTGTTCGGCTGCAGTCCGAAGGAGGACCGGGCGGGTGGGAAGCGGGGCGGGTCTGGCAGGACTCACGGCGAATGAAGTGGCGCGTGGGCTGAGAGCCGCCCGGTGAGCCGCAATCCGTCGCGCATGTTGAGGGCGAGCAGCACGAGATTGACCGCACCTGCGGCGAGTTCAAGGCCCTGGACTGCGTAGAACAGCGTGTCGAATCGACCTGCGCGGGCCATTGAGGCAAGGGAAAACGCACACGGCAGCAACACCAATATGCCGTTGGCGGCAATCACCTTCATTCGCCGCTGCTTGACCGCGACGAGGCGACCGCTGCGCCCTCGGCTCAGCGCCAAGCCACTCGCCCCGGTCGCGGCCATGGCCGGAATCAACAGCCACATGGCGGCGAGCACACCGTTCTTCACGGCCACTACGCTCGCTTCGCTCAAGAAGAGTTCCGAGACGAGCGTGGACACCCAGAAGGTGCCGATACAGGCGAGCGCAATCGCGCCAACGATTGCGTGCAGTCTTGACTTCATGGAAGTTCCTTGGTGACGGGTTGTGTAGGGTCAAGGTGACGAAGCATCGCTTCGAGCGTTGTGCTGGCGACCCGGGCGCGCGCCGGTGGAATCCGAGCGGCGAGGTCGGTAGCTTGCGTCGCCCACAGGGTCTCGGCTTGCAAGTAGAGCTCTCGGCCGAGCGGCGTCAGCTCGTAGATCGGCGAACGTCGATGCGCAGGATTTGCGCGCGACACGACAAGTCCTTGTTCAAGCAAGAGATTGAGCTGCTTCTGGGCGCCTTGGCGGGTGACGCCCATGGCACTGCCCACCTGTGGCGCGCTGACAGGCTTGTTCGCCAGTGCGATGGCACCCAGCATCTGCCAGCGGGCGCTGTTGAGCCCCAGCGGCTCGACCAACCTGTCTCCCCACTGCAGCAGGACTCCGTTCAGACGGAAAACGGTCAGAGCCAACGCAGTCAGCGCCTGAACGTCGGCGCTGCGCGTTTCCAGAGGGTTCAGTTTTGACTTCATAATGACAACCAGTTTCCAATAATGGAAACGGGTTGTCAACTACTTTCGCTAAGGCCCCACGCAAGGACCTGCTGTCACCGGCCATTTCTGCCAAAGCTGCGAAGTCAGGCATTCGAAGCTTCCAATCGAAAGTGGCGCACCCCAGGAGATCACCATCATCGCCAGGGATCCGGCGGCTATCGAGTGCAGCGATGACTACCGACCCATGCCGGCGCCAATTCCCATCCCAACGTCACTCTCGGCCCAACGCCACTCTCGGCCGGCGGCGCCTCACACCTGTTTCGACACGTTGAGCCTGCGCGGTGGCAGCGCATGCGTCTTGCGCAGGATCACCGTCAACACGCCGCCCCGATAGGACACCTCGGCCTGGTCTGGATCGACTTCGTGCGGCAGGGAGATGCTGCGTTCAAAGTGCCCGTAGGCGCGTTCCTTGAGGTGGTAAAGCCGGCCTTCGCGCGCCACGCCCGATCGCTTTTCGCCGCGGATGCGCAGGATGTTGCCGTGGATGTCTACGGACAGATCCTCCTCCTTCATGCCGGGGATCTCCAGGCGGATCACGATCGACAGTGCGGTTTCCCAGGTCTCGGCGGGGAGCAGGCTCCAATGCGGAAATTCGTGCGCGGATTGATCCTTTCCGGTGTCCTCGGTGTCGAAGTGGGTCAGTGCATCGCCGCCACGTGTGAGCAGTTCGCGCCATCCCTCCGTCAGCCTCTCCCACGCGCGTTCAACCAGGTTCTTGATAGGTGCCATGGCATACGTCCCTCGTCAACGTACCGTCAAGCATTTTTGGGGTTCGCCTCGCGGTTTTCAAGCGCCCGTAATCCTCCCGACAGGTGAAAGTTCCAGATCCTGCATCCCCGGGCGCGTGCTCGTCGAGTTCCGGGCAATCCTTCCGCCCTCCTTGAAACCGATTCGGCAATCCCTATTTCCAGAAGCGAGCCGGCGGGAACGGATCTCCAGCCGGTGTCTTTGAACCATCGGAGGACATACCATGTATGCATCGTTGCTGAATCAGCCCAATAACCTGTTGAGTCAATTCGAGCTCCTGCGCCGGGAACTGGACCAGGCGTTCGGCGTGCCTGATCTGCCCAACAGCATTCGCTCGGTCACGCCGGGTACTCTGCCTGCCATCAACGTGGGGCGCACGCCCACGAGCGTGGAGGTCTACGTGTTCGCGCCAGGCCTGGACGCCTCGAAAATCGACGTGAGCATGGACCGCGGCGTGCTGCACATTGCTGGCGAGCGCGCGACCGCCATCCCGGATGCAGACGCCAAGATTCATGTTTACGCCCACGAGCGCGGCGTTGGCAGCTTCAGCCGCGCCATCGCGCTGCCAGACGACGTGAATCCGGACGCCGTCAACGCGAGCTACCGCGACGGCGTGCTGCAGATCAGCATCGCCCGCCACGAATCGGTCCAACCCAAGCGCATCGCCGTGCAGTGAAGCACAGCGCAGCGCACGCAAGGAGAAAGCATCATGAGCAACAGCAAGGAAATGACGAACCCGACGGACCGCTCTGCAACCGCAGTGCAGGAGCAGCAGCGCGCCGTGCTGCCGCCGGTAGACGTGTTCGAGGACGCCAGCGGCATTACGCTGCTGGCCGATATGCCGGGCGTTCCGAAAGAGCAACTGGAGCTGAAGGTGGAAGGAGACGCCCTGTTGATCGAAGGCGGCGTGCAGTCGCACACCCCGGATGGTCTGGAGGCGATCTATGCGGAGCTGCGCGCGCCGCGCTACCGGCGCAGTTTCACGCTCAGCCGTGAACTGGATACCAGCCGTGTCGAGGCCAGCCTGAAGGACGGCGTGCTCAAGCTGCGCATCCCGAAACAGGCGCATGCGCAGCCACGGCGGATTACCGTCACTGCCGGGTGACACTCTGGCGGTTTGGGGCGAGAAGCAGCTCGATCGCGAGGCGACGCACGGCCGCTGGCACCCCGTGCAAGGCGCATACGGCAGTTTCCGCCGCGACGTGGTCCTGCGGGTGTCGGTCAGCGCCGACCAGACGCAGGCCTGGTATCGCGATGGCGCGCCGCGGTTGAATTGCCCAAGTCCGATGCAGCGCGCGTGCGTCGCATCCCGGTACAGACCGCGATGGATGCTCATCGCGCCCCATGATCAACCAGCCCACCGATCGACGAAAGGAGTTTGACCATGAATATGCATTCCACGACGCCCTCATCGGGGAGAAACCTGGCCGCCCGAAGTGCGCCCAACCAGTCCGGCGCCCCAGCCTACATGTCGGAGCGTCAATTGCAGGCCTACCTGCTGGCGCGGGATACAGTGCGGCGGGTGCAGCGCACAGCATCCCTGATGGCTGCGATCCCGCGATGCTCAACGGGAAATCGCAACCGCGCACAGCACGGCAGCCGGCCGAGCCATTGAGGTCCTCTGCACGCCGCACCAGGGCCCGGTTGCCGCTTGACGCGCGAATGATTCTGGTCAGCCCATTCCTGAAGCTCAACGATCGAACGCAGGAGCTTTTGGCTGACAAAAATCGGCTGAAGACTGACGTGCGTATCGTCTATGGCAAAAGCGAACTGCAACCGCAAGAGATCGAATCAACAACAACGAAATGGGAATCCTGATC
>CAZLDV010000053.1:0-22877 GCA_964558425.1 uncultured Rhodoferax sp.
CCAACGAGCTCGAACTGGGGTCGTGGTTCACGCTCGACCACAACAACCGCGTGACCAAGGTGCAGTTTGCCTGGCGCAGCGAGCGCAGGCAGCTCAATCTGTTTGCATCGTCCGATGGCCACAGTTTTCTGATTCAGGCCGGTCGGGTCGCTGCCTACCTGCAGGCAGGGTTGTTGCTGCCGCAGGAGGAAGAAGCCTTGACCGTCCGTGCGACCCGCGATGCGTTGGCCAAGCTGGAGGCCAATCCGGAGCGCCTGCTGGGTTGACCATGGTTGGCGGTGCTGGCGGGCATGTGCCGCCGGTGTCAATGCGCGATTCGCTCGCCCGGGTCGTCGCACAATTCGTCGAGCACCAGCGCGTCGGGTTCTTCGCCAAAACTCCAGTACACCATCAGCACGATGATCTTGAGGTCTTCCAGGCCCAGTTCGTCGAAGTCACATGCCATGGCCCGGTCGACGACGATCTCGCGCATGTGGACCGGCAACCTCGCGGACTGCTCCAGGAAGCGGATGAAACCCAAGCACTGCGCCCCGAGCCGATTCTGTTCCGCCACCGAAAACACGCGCATGCTGTCGACCGATGGATGTTGCACCGCCAACCCCAGCGCGCCGACGGCACCATCGGTGTCTGCCGGGGTGCTCGGTGGTCGCAGCGTATCGCCGGTGGCCTGGCGCAAGCCGTTGAGCCAGTGCAACGCATCCGTGACTTCCTGTGCGTCGAAACCCACGGCATGCAGCTTGCGTTCCAGCTGGTTCCACTGGGGGCACGCGTCGCCGCCCCAGTAATGCTGGTAGACAAAAGCCAGGACCTCGAACATGCGCCAATATAGCGCACATGCGCTGTCATCGCGTGGCGTGCGATCACGCGGGTGGCGCGTCCGCCCTCAGGCACCGGCAATGCGCTGGAACCGTCCGCCGGGCAGGCGGCCAACCACACCCGCCAGTTCCAGCTCCATCAGCTGTGCCTGCAGCCGTGCGGTGTCCAGTCCGGTGCGGGCCTGCAAGGCGTCGAGGCCGACCGGGTCGTGACCCAGTGCCTGCAGCAAGGCCGGGTCTGTCCCTGTGCCAGCGCACGCACGGTCTGCGCCGTCGTCCTCGCGTTGTGGCGGTATCGCATCGGGCTGCGCAAACAGGTAGCCGGGCAGTTCTTCGAGTACGTCGCGCGCCGATTCGACCAGCTTGGCGCCTTGTCGGATCAGCGCGTGACAGCCACGCGACTGGGTCGCGTGGATCGAGCCGGGTATCGCGAACACCTCCTTGCCTTGCTCGGCCGCCAGCCGGGCCGTGATCAGGGAGCCCGACTGCAATGCCGCCTCGACCACCAGGGTGCCGAACGACAGACCGGAGATGAGCCGGTTGCGCCGCGGAAAGTTCGCCGCAATCGGGGGCGTGCCGATCGGGTACTCGCTGATCAACAGTGCCTGGCGCGCGATGCGCCGCGCCAGGGCCAGATGGCTTTTGGGATAGACCCGATCGAGCCCGGTGCCCACCACCGCCACGGTGGCGGGGTGATCGGTTGTCTCTGACGCGGCGTCCAGCGCCCCGGCGTGCGCCGCGCCGTCCACGCCGCGTGCCAAGCCCGATACCACGGTCAAGCCTGCCTGCACCAGCGCGGCCGCGAATTGGCGGGCGTTGTCGCTGCCCTGGTGCGTCGGGTTGCGGCTGCCGACAATCGCCACGCAACGGTTCAGGCCCAGCGCATGGGGCTGCGCATCGGTTGCCCGCAGCCAGCGTGTGGCACCGTGCACATACAACAGCAGCGGCGGATCCTCGATGGCCAGCAGCGCTTGTGGGTAGCGTGCATCGGCCAGCGTGATCACGTCGCGCGCTGCGTCTGCTGCAGTGTCATCGTCGTGCGCCGGGTGCAGCCAGTCCCAGGTGCGCTGTACCTGGGCGTCCCATCCGAGCGGCGCTTGTGCGAGCGCGTCGGCCCGTGTCGGGCCGACAAGGGCGCGCAGCGCCTCGGTCGGCTGGGCAAATACCGCATCAGGCAGTCCGAAGCGGGTCAGCAGGCTGCGCGCGGTGGCGTTGCCGATGCCCGGCGTCGAGGTCAGCCGCAACCAATGCCCGAGTTCGGAACGGTCCATGCGCGGAAGGTGCGGCTGCGCAGCGTGATTCGGATATGGCGCTGACGCTGATTGGCAGTGCCGCCGACGCGGGTCGTGCGTCAGCGCGGGCTGATCAACCGGTCACCGACGTTGACTGCGGTGACGATGTCGAGTACCAGCGCGTACGAGACGCGGTCGAAACTGCGAAACACCATCAACAGGCCATTGCGTTCGTCAGGCAACTTGAGCAGCGGCTTGGCGGCGTCGGTCTTGTCGATGACTTGCGCGCCGTCCTTCAGGATGGCCAGCACATGGCCGGGTTCGATGCCGTCGCGCCGCCCCAGGCTGATCGCGACCACCTGGTTCTGCGCCGCGTTCACGACCGCGCTGCCGTAGACCGACACGATCCGTCCGTGCACGTCGCCTTCGGGTGCCCGTGGCGCGTAACTCAGCAGTTCGCGCGGCGGTTCGGGCAGCAGGCGGTCGCCCACCCGCATCTCTTCCTTTGCGGCCACGATGTCGATCGTCGCCGGCGTGATCGCGGTGCTGGTGACGCCCTTGGTATTGGTGACCTCGCCGGTGGTCTCGCTGCGGGCGAGCAAGGCCTTGCCGACATATTGCGCTTCGTAGCCGAGGATCTCCCCGCTGGCCGGGTCCTTGAGCGCGGTCGCGTTGCGAAACACGCGGAATTCCTGTTGCTTGCCGGGCGCATCGATCATCGGGAGGCCGTCCGGGCCACGTGCGTAGGCACGGTCGCCGCGGGTCAGCAACACCCGGCCTTCCTGCGCTGCGACGATACGCGGTGCGTTGGTCAGGCCTTCGGCATCGACGACGATCGGCTCGGCCAGGAAGGGTTCGATGGCACTGGGCTTGAGTGCCGGCAGCGGACCGTTGTCGAGTGCCTCGTAGCGGGTGCGCGGCGACACCCGGATGGTTTCGGTGGGGATGGCGTCGCTGGCGCTGCCGGCCATGCGCAAGGTCGCGCGTCCGTCCTTGCGTTCGAGCACCAGGCGCTGCCCGGGGTAGATCAGGTGCGGGTTGCGGATGCCGGCCATGTTCATGCCCCACAACTCCGGCCAGCGCCAGGGACTCTTGAGGAACATGCCGGAGATCGCCCACAAGGTGTCACCCGACTTGATCAGGTAGCTGTCGGGCGCGTTGGCAGCAATTTCGCTCAATGGCACGCCGGCCTGGGCGACCTGGTTCGCCGTTGCGCGCTGCCCGGGTGTGATCGGGTAGTTCTGCGCCAGGGCAGGTTGCGCAAGCCCCGCAGCCAGGGCGACAACCAGGACCGTGAGGGTGCGTTTGGAATTGGTCGACAATTTCGTGGTCATTGCGTGCTGCATCTTGGTGGCCCCGGAAGACTCCGCCCGGTGCGCCGACAAACATCCCGGGTTGGGAGCATCTTGATAAATCACGCACGATTTTGCGCTCAAGTCCTTGATTGGGCAACGTTTTCTGTCTTGCGTGCACGACGCCGTACTTTAAATTAGCGAAAATAGCGACATCTTTGAAGAGAATCCATGTCTTTGCTGCCCATTCTTTGTTATCCCGACCCCAGACTGCACAAGGTGGCCAAGCCGGTGCAGGCGGTCGACGCGCGCATCAAGGCGCTGATCGGCGACATGTTCGCAACCATGTACGAAGCCAAGGGCATCGGACTGGCAGCCACCCAGGTCGATGTGCACGAACGCTTGATCGTGATCGACGTATCGGAACAACGCGACGATCCGCTGGTGCTGATCAATCCGCAGATCGTCTGGACCAGCGCCGAGCGGCATGTCAACGAGGAGGGCTGCCTGTCGGTGCCGGGCATCTATGACGGAGTCGAGCGGTTCGACGCGGTTCGCGTGACGGCGCTGGACGACTCCGGCACGCAGCGCGCGATCGAGGCCGAAGGCATGTTGGCCGTCTGCATCCAGCATGAGATGGACCACCTGCTGGGCAAGGTGTTTGTCGAATATCTTTCCCCGCTCAAACGCAACCGCATCAAGACCAAGATGCGCAAACTGCAACGCGAGGAACGCGATTGAGGCTGATATTTGCCGGTACGCCGGAATTTGCCGCGCAGGCCTTGCGCCGGCTCGCCGACGCGGGTCATGACATTGTGCTGGTACTCACGCAGCCGGATCGGCCGGCGGGGCGCGGTATGCAATTGCAGGAGTCCGCGGTCAAGCGGCTGGCGCAGGCGCGCGGCATGGCGCTGTGCCAGCCACGCAGCCTGCGTCTGGACGGCCGTTTCCCCGATGACGCCTCGGCGGCACGCCAGGCGATGGTGTTGGCGCAAGCCGATGCGATGGTGGTTGCCGCCTACGGGTTGATCCTGCCGCAATGGGTACTCGATCTGATGGAGCAACCCAGTGCCGGCAGGACTGCCGGGCTCGGTTGCCTGAACATCCACGCCTCGCTGCTGCCGCGCTGGCGCGGCGCAGCGCCGATTCACCGGGCCATCGAGGCGGGCGATGCACAAACCGGTGTCTGCATCATGCAGATGGATGCGGGGCTGGATACCGGCGCCGTGCTATTGCGCCAGGCCGAACCGATCCGGCACGAAGGCCCGCGGGCCGATACCACCGGCACCCTGCAGCACCGGCTGGCCGATCTGGGCGCCACATTGATCGTGCAGGCGCTGGCGATGGCTGACAAGGGTCAGCTGCTGTCGCGCCCGCAAGGCACCGACGGTGTGTCCTATGCCGACAAAGTGAGCAAATCGCAGGCCTGCATCGACTGGAGCGCCAGCGCACAACAGGTCGAGCGCAGCATTCGGGCATTCGACCCGCACCCGGGTGCCTGGACGATGCTGGGACCGGACACGCTCAAGGTGTGGCGTGCGCAGGTGGTCCCCGCGGTGGCCCAGCCGCCGGCCACAGTCCAGCGGCCAGGCACCGTGCTGGCGGTCGACGCGGGCGGCATCACGGTGGCGTGTGGCAGCGGTCAACTGCGTCTGGATCAGTTGCAACGTGCCGGCGGCAAGCGGCTGGCGGTGGCCGATTTCCTGCGCGGGCAGCCGCTGCCGGTCGGTGTGCGACTGGGCCGTGCACCCGAGAGCACCGGCAGCTGATGTTTTTCCAGTCCCGCCACGACCGCCACCCGGAGCTCCGGGTCGGTGTCCAGGAGTTCCCGCGCCCGGCGCCCGGCGTCGCCGCCCGGGGACTGATGACCGGCCAAGGCGTTGCGCCACCGAGCCATTGCTGCTCAATCGAATGGAGTCTGGATGACTTTGCCGAAGAAGCACCCGCTTGACGCTGGTGCGCCCCGGCGCGCCTGGCGCCCTGTCACGCTGGTCCTGCTGGTCGGTGCCTGGATCGCGCTGGCGGGCAACCTGCCGTTGTGGCAGACGGTCTGGCCCTTGCCCGAACTCGCGGGCTGGCGTGGCGTCGTGTTTGCCTTCGGCCTGTTTGTCTGGATCGTCGCGGCGCAGACCCTGTTGTTCAGCATGCTGGCCTGGAACTGGGTGCTCAAGCCGGCCTTGCTGGTGTTGCTGCTCATCGCCGCTGCCAGCAGTTACTTCATGTGGCAATACGGCGTGGTGATCGACGCGACGATGATGGCCAACGTGGCCAATACTGACGTGCGCGAGGTGCGCGACCTGCTGTCCTGGCGCCTGCTGCTGAGCATCGGGGTGATTGCCGTGCTGCCTGGCTGGTGGTTGCTGCGCCAGCGGATCGCGCTGCGTCGCTGGGGTCCGCAGGCGCTGCGCAACCTGGGCGCGGCCGTCCTGGCCTTGCTCGTCTTGCTGGCTGTGATGCTGCTGGGTTTTCAGGACCTGGCCTCGCTGATGCGCAACCACAAGCAGGTGCGCTACCTGGTCAATCCGCTCAACACCCTGTATGCCAGCGGCAAATTGGCATCGAACCGGCTGTCGCATGTCAGTCGCAGCTTGCAGCCGATCGGCCTGGACGCCCATCTGGGGCCAAGCTATGCCCAGACGCGCCATGCGCCGCTGGTGGTGCTGGTGGTGGGCGAAACCGCGCGCGCGGACAACTTTTCGCTCGGCGGCTATGGTCGCGACACCAACCCCGAACTGACCCGGCTTGCGGCCGATGGGACCGCGTTGACCTACTACAGCGCGGTGCATGCGTGTGGCACCAATACCCAGGCTTCGTTGCCCTGCATGTTTTCGCCTCTCGGCAAGCAGGCATTCGAGTCGACCCGCCAGCCGTACGAGAACCTGCTGGATGTGTTGCAGCGCGCGGGCCTGGCGGTGTTGTGGATCGACAACCAGTCCGGCTGCAAGGGCCTGTGTGACCGGGTGGACCATGTCGACACCTTTGGTCAGACCACGCCGGGGCTGTGTGGCGAAGGGGAATGTTTCGATGAAGTGATGTTGTCCGGTCTGGACCAGCGCATTGCCACGCTCGATCCGCAGCGCCGCGCCCGTGGCGTCGTGCTGGTGCTGCATCAAATGGGCAGTCACGGACCGGCGTATTTCAAGCGCTCGCCAGCGGCCTTCAAGCGGTTCCTGCCCGAATGCACCAGCAATGTACTGCAGGACTGCGCGCGCGACCAACTGGTCAATGCCTACGACAACACCATCGTCTACACCGACCATGTGCTGGCCGCGCTGGTGCGCTGGCTCGCTGACAAGGCGACGCATGGCGCGCAGGACACGGCCATGGTGTATGTATCCGACCACGGCGAGTCGCTGGGTGAAAACAACCTGTACCTGCACGGACTGCCCTACGCACTGGCGCCCGACACCCAGACCCATGTGCCGATGCTCAGCTGGGTGTCCGGGCCGATGGCGCAGCGGCTGGGCCTGCGCACCGATTGCCTGCGTCAACATGCGACCGGCAGCTTGTCGCATGACAACCTGTTCCATGCGATGCTGGGGCTGGCCGATGTCCAGACCAGCCTGTACCGCAAGGACATGGACTGGTTCGCCAGCTGTCGGTGAGCGGCTTGGCGCTGTCGGCTCTCCGATGGCGCCTGGAACCTACAATTCGCGCATATCGACTGCAGGGAAGTTTGCGCCATGGAATTCATCCGTTTCTCCGATCTGTGTGCCAGTGGCGCTGTCGCCGGCAAGCGGGTGTTCATCCGGGCGGACCTCAATGTGCCGCAGGACGACGACGGCGCGATCACCGAAGACACGCGCATCCGCGCGTCGGTCTCTTGCGTCCAGATGGCACTGCGGGCCGGCGCGGCCGTGATGGTGACCTCGCATCTGGGCCGACCCGCGGAAGGCACGTTCTCGGCGGCCGATTCGCTGGCCCCGGTGGCACGGCGGCTGGGGGAATTGCTTGGCCGCGACGTGCCGCTGGTATCGGACTGGGTGGATGGCGTGCTGCTCGACGGGCAGGCGCTCGCGCCGGGGCAACTGGTCATGCTCGAGAACTGCCGCCTCAACGTCGGCGAGAAGAAGAACGACGAAGCGCTGGCACGCAAGATGGCCGCGTTGTGTGACATCTTCGTGCACGACGCGTTCGGTACCGCCCATCGGGCGGAAGCCAGCACCTACGGCATCGCCCGGTTTGCGCCGGTGGCCTGCGCCGGCCCCTTGCTGGCGGCCGAGATCGACGCCATCACCAAGGCCCTGAAAGACCCCAAGCGGCCCCTGGTGGCGATCGTGGCTGGCTCCAAGGTCTCGACCAAGTTGACCATCCTCAAGGCGCTGGCCGACAAGGTCGACCAGCTGATCGTCGGTGGTGGCATTGCCAACACCTTCATGCTGGCGGCGGGCCTGAACATCGGCAAGAGCCTGGCCGAGCCCGACCTGTTGGCCGAGGCCAAGGCGGTGATGCTGTCGATGACCGCGCGCGGCGCAGCGGTGCCGATCCCGACCGACGTCGTGACGGCCAAGGAATTCAAATCCGATGCGAAAGCCACCGTCAAGATCGCCGCCGATGTGCTGGAAGACGACATGATCATGGACATCGGACCGCAAACCGCCCAACAGCTGGCCGAGCAGCTCGAGTCGGCCGGCACCATCGTCTGGAACGGACCCGTCGGTGTGTTCGAATTCCCGGCATTCGAGGCGGGCACCAAGCGCATTGCCAGGGCGATCGCCGAAAGTGACGCCTTCTCGATCGCGGGCGGTGGCGACACCTTGGCCGCCATCGCCAAGTACGGCATCGAGAAGAAAATCGGCTATATCTCCACCGGCGGTGGCGCGTTTCTCGAGGTGCTCGAGGGCAAGACCCTGCCGGCATTCGAGATTCTCGCCCGCCGCGCCAAAGGCTGAGGGCCGGTTCCGGCGCGTACCGCCGCACCGCCAGCCGGTCACCTGTCGTAACCGATGGGTAGCCGCTTCGATGGGACAATCGCGCAAAACAACACGAGAGACCCGCCATGGCCATTCGCCGCGCCACCAAGATTGTTGCCACCCTCGGGCCGGCATCGAGTGATCCGGAACTGCTGGAGCAGATGATCCGGGCCGGGGTCAACGTGGTGCGGCTCAACTTCAGCCATGGCACCGCGCAAGACCATATCGGCCGGGCGCACATGGTGCGCGAGGCTGCGGTGCGTGCGGGTCGGGAAGTCGCCATCATGGCCGACCTGCAGGGCCCGAAGATCCGCGTCGGCAAATTTGTCGACGGCAAGGTGATGCTCATTGCCGGCGCGACGTTCACGCTCGACGCCTCGCGCTCCGAGCCCGGCGACGCGCAAGCGGTGGGGCTGGATTACAAGTCGCTGCCGCGCGAGGTCAAGGCCGGTGACACCTTGCTGCTCAACGACGGTTTGATCGTGCTCCATGTCGACGCGATCCGGGGCGACGCGGTCCACACCACCGTCAAGATCGGCGGCGAGTTGTCCAACAACAAGGGCATCAACAAGCTCGGCGGCGGCCTGACCGCGCCGGCGCTCACCGCCAAGGACATGGACGACATTCGTACCGCGATGGGCCTGAAGGCCGATTACGTGGCGGTGAGTTTCCCCAAGAACGCGACCGACATGGAGATGGCGCGCCAGTTGTGCAACGTGGCCGCGGCGGACCTGAACTACCGTCCGGGCCTGATCGCCAAGATCGAACGTGCCGAGGCGATTCCGCGCCTGCTCGAAATCCTGCTGGCCAGCGACGGCATCATGGTCGCGCGCGGCGATCTGGCGGTCGAGGTCGGCAATGCCGCCGTGCCGGCGCTGCAAAAGCGCATGATCAAGCTGGCCCGCGAACACGACAAGGTCGTGATCACCGCGACCCAGATGATGGAGTCGATGATCACCAACCCGGTGCCGACCCGTGCCGAGGTCAGCGACGTCGCCAACGCGGTGCTCGACGGCACCGACGCGGTCATGCTGTCGGCCGAAACCGCCGCCGGCAAATACCCGCTGGAGACAGTGGTCGAGATGGCCAAGATATGCCATGCGGCGGAGTCGCACGAGGTGGTCAACTTCGAGGCCGACTTCATGGGCAAGACGTTCGGGCGCATCGACCAGTCGATCGCCATGGGGGCTTTGTTCACGGCCTACCACATGGGTGCCAAGGCCATCGTTGCGCTGACCGACAGCGGCTCGACGGCGTTGTGGATGAGCCGCCACCTGATCCGCGTGCCGATTTACGCGCTCACACCCCGGCTTGCCACGCAGCGCAAGATGGCCTTGTACCGCAACGTGCGCCCTTTGCTGATGGACGACAACCTGGATCGCGACGCCGCGCTGGTGGAGGCCGAGAACCACCTGAAATCGCGCAACATCGTGCAAAGCGGCGATGTCTACGCCATCACCTGCGGCGAACCGATGGGTGCGCCCGGCGGCACCAACATGCTCAAGATCTGCCGTGTCACCTGAACGTTGCGGGCCGAAACCGGTTCAGGAGCGCCGCCGCTCGAGCACGTAGTAACCCACCATCGCAACGACCCAGCTGGTCCACCCGGTCCACAGGGTGTGGCTGAGGTAGTGCGCGCCGCGGACCTGTTGCGCCACGCCAATGGTCATGGCGGCGGCCAGCGTGGCGACGAGCCAGATGCGCGCTGGCCGGGATGCCTTTTCGCGCAGCCAGAGGTAGCCGGGCAGGAAGCAAAACGCGGCGGATGCGTGGCCGGCCGGGAAACAATGCCCGGAGCCGCCATCGTGCACCCCCCAGCGCCAGTGCGACACGTAGCGCGCCGTGCCGCCGAATTCGGCCAGATCCCAGGGGCAACTGGTGGTGTTGAGGGTCTTGAAGATCGACACCACCAGCAGGATCAGCATGGCGGTGATGAACATCGTGGCGCGCTCGCGGCGGCTGAGCTTGCGCAGCACACCGAATGGCCACCAGACGGCCAGCAACAAGACCAATTGCAAGGCCCATGCGACCCGGCGCGCGCCCTCGTGCAGCACCTTGGACCAGAGCCAGTGGTCGCGCAGGGGGAAGCCGCCCGGCGAGCCGAACCAGCGCGTGGTCACCAGGTCGAGTCCGGTGAAGTCCCAGGCGATGATCAGTGCCAGGAGCACGAATGTGAACCATACGGTCTGGCGCCACAGCCGGGCCGGGTCGCCGGGATGCAGATCGTGAACAAGTGCAGGCAGCATCCCTGCATTGTCATCGGCCAGACTTGACAGTCCATCTGGGTTGGGCATTTTCAGGTGGCAGGCTAGAATTTGCCGGGTTACAGGCGGGTTAGCGGTGCGCACCGATGGGCCCTTCGTTTCAGCTTCGTCAACTCAGGGGGATTGCTACCATGGCACTTGTATCGATGCGAGAGTTGCTGGACCATGCCGCCATCAATGGCTACGGTATTCCGGCGTTCAATGTGAACAACCTGGAGCAGGTGCAAGCCGTGATGGCGGCCGCCGACGAGGTCGGCGCGCCGGTGATCCTGCAAGCCAGTGCCGGAGCGCGCAAATATGCCGGCGAAGCCTTCATCAAGCATCTGATCGCCGCCGCCATCGAGTCCTATCCGCATATTCCGCTGGTGATGCACCAGGACCATGGGCAGAGCCCGGAAGTGTGCAAGGGCGCGATCGACCTGGGCTTCAGCTCGGTCATGATGGACGGTTCGCTGCAAGCCGACGGCAAGACCATCGCCAGTTACGAGTACAACGTCGAGGTCACCCGCAAGGTGGTCGAGATGGCGCACGCCACCGGCGTCACCGTCGAAGGCGAGCTCGGTTGCCTGGGCTCGCTGGAAACCATGCGCGGCGACAAGGAAGACGGGCACGGAACCGACGCGACGATGACGCGCGAGCAATTGCTGACCGACCCGGAGCAGGCAGCCGATTTCGTGCGCCGCACCCAGCTCGACGCATTGGCCATTGCCATCGGCACCAGCCACGGCGCCTACAAGTTCACCCGCAAGCCCACCGGCGACATCCTGGCGATCGATCGCATCAAGGAGATCCACCGCCGACTGCCCAACACCCACCTGGTGATGCATGGTTCCTCGTCGGTGCCGCAGGACCTGCTGGAGATCATCCGCCAATATGGCGGCGACATGAAGGAAACCTACGGTGTGCCGGTCGAGGAGATCCAGAAGGCGATCCAGTTCGGCGTGCGCAAGGTCAACATCGATACCGATATCCGGCTGGCGATGACCGGTGCGGTGCGCAAGTACATGGCCGAACACCCGGAGAAGTTCGACCCGCGCGACTGGCTCAAGCCGGCGCGCGAAGCAGCCCGGCAGATCTGCAAGCAGCGCTACCTGCAATTCGGCTGCGAAGGCCAGGGCAGCAAGATCAAGGGCAACAGCCTGGCGGTCGTCGCCGGTCAATATGCGCGCGGCGAGTTGGCGCAA
Source organism: uncultured Rhodoferax sp. (assembly GCA_964558425.1). Classification (GTDB taxonomy): domain Bacteria; phylum Pseudomonadota; class Gammaproteobacteria; order Burkholderiales; family Burkholderiaceae_C; genus CAISIP01. The sequence goes on from CAZLDV010000053.1 coordinate 11,701, forward strand.
GTGGTCCAGTAAAGGCGCGCTCGGCACGCTGCTGACGCGTCTTTTCGGCGCCGCCTCGGGGGCCGCTGCCTCCTAGAATCGGTGTATGGCCGACACCGATTCCCTTCTTCACAGCTCCGATCTCCAGTCCCTGCCGCTGCTGGCGCGCGGCAAGGTGCGCGACAACTATGCAGTCGGTGATGACCGCATCCTGATGGTCGCCAGCGACCGGCTCAGCGCATTCGACGTCATCCTGGACCAGCCGATTCCCGGCAAGGGTGCGCTGCTCACGCAGATGGCGTTGTTCTGGTTCGACCAGCTGGGCGCGATCTGTCCGAACCACCTGACCGGTGACGCACCCGAATCGGTCGTCACCGCGTCGGAGAGGGCGCAGGTGCGGGGTCGTTCCATGCTGGTGCGGCGGCTGCGCCCGCTGCCGGTCGAAGCGGTGGTGCGAGGCTATCTGGCCGGCAGCGGCTGGAAGGAATACCAGCAGACCCAGGCAGTGTGCGGTGTGGCATTGCCGCCAGGGCTGCGCAATGCGTCAAGGCTGGCGGCGCCGATCTACACGCCGGCGGCAAAGGCCCAAGCGGGTGAACACGACGAGAACATCACGTTCGGGCGCACCGTCGAGTTGATCGGACCGGCACTGGCCGCGCAGATGCGCGACACCAGCATCGCGCTGTACCAGGCCGGCGCGGCAATCGCACTGGCCAAGGGCATCATCATTGCCGACACCAAGTTCGAGTTCGGTCTGGACCCGCAGGGCCGCATGGTGCTGATGGACGAGGTGATGACGCCCGACTCGTCGCGTTTCTGGCCGCTCGAAGCGTATGCCGAAGGCAGCAATCCGCCGAGCTACGACAAGCAGTTCGTGCGCGACTGGCTGGAACAGGTTCGCATCGACGGCCAGCCGTGGAACAAGCGACCTCCCGCTCCGCAGGTGCCGGCCGACGTGATCGCGGCCACCGCCGCGAAGTACCGGGAAGCGCTGCAGCGATTGACCCGGCCGCACTGACACTGTTGCGTCCTGCAGTGTCTTGCTACCGGAGCCGGCATGATTCGAACCGCGATACCGGCGAGGTCAACCCAGGCTGAATCGGCATGGCGATCGCCGATCTGACCCGATTCCACGAAAATCCGGCCGCCATCGGCTGGTGGATGCGGGTCTTCGGCCGGGTGCTTGTGTGGTTCACGCCGCCGGCGCGTCGGCGCGCTGTATTGGCGGCCGCCGCCGTGCCGATCGGCGTCGTCATGACGGCCCAGGCGCTGGCCAGGCATCCCGGCCTGCCGTTCCCCGCCACCGGCGCCGCCGTGGTGCTGGTCGTGGCGGCGCAGTTCGTGCTGGTGTGGCTGGTCTACCGCGCGGCGGTCGGGTTTGTGCACCTGCCCGCGCCGGTGCGCCGCCATCCTCAATGGGCCCTGCACCTGTCGTACTGGCTGCTTCTGTGCGTGTTGTGGATGACACCGGTGGCGTCCAGCTTGTGGCGCCAGCTGCTGGCGGGGTTGATCGTGATTTATCCGCTGTTGTTGTGGCGCCTGGGATATCTGGTGCTCGCGGGGCAGCACGGGCGCATGGCTGGCACCGGCCTGCGCGACCATCTCGTCTACCTGTGGCCGGCCTACGGTGGTTCGGAAACGCCGTATGGCAAGGGTCTGGCCTATCTGTCCCGTTGCGAGGCCGGCACGCCGCAGGCGCTGGCGCGCTCGCAGCTAGCCGGCGTCAAGTTGCTGCTGCTGGCCGTCGCCTGGCGGCTGGTGCTGACGCTGTACGAAGGTGTGTTTTATGGCGCCGGCAACCGGCTGACCGCGGTCACCGGCGGGTACACGCTGGCCTGGCCCGAACTGCCGGCGTTGCTGGCGCTGGGTGCGCGTGCACCCTGGTTCGCATCCTGGGTCAGTATCTATGCCGACCTGATCGCCGATGTGCTGCGCCTGGCGATCAAGGGCCATCTGATCGTCGGGTTCCTGCGCCTGTACGGCTTCAATGTGTTCCGCAATACCTACAAGCCGCTGCTGGCCGAGTCGGTGGTCGAGTTCTGGGGCCGCTACTACTACTACTTCAAGGAACTGCTGGTCACCTTCTTCTTCATGCCGACATTCACCGGCACTGCCAGGCGGCTGCGGCGCTGGCCGCGGGCCCGGCTGCTGGCCGCCGTGTTTGCGGCGGCCTTCGTCGGCAACGCGTATTACCACGTGATCGAACATGGTGCGGAACTGGCCCAGGGTCAACTGCTGCAGGTGCTGGCCGCGCAGGCCTCGCGCATGTTCTATTGCCTGCTGCTGGCCACGGGTGTCTTCGTATCGATGCTGCGGGAGCAGGCGCGTCGGGGTGCCAAGCCCTTGGTGGGGCGCTGGCGCCGATTCGCGCGCATCGCCGGTGTCTGGACTTTTTTTGGCCTGATCTCGATCTGGAATACCAAGGGTGGCGTGGACTTCCGGATCCGGATCGAATTCTTCCTGGGCTTGCTGGGCCTGGCCTGAACCAGCCGGATCGATGACTTGCTATGCTCTGGGCACAGGAGTGCAACATGTTCGTGGAACTGACTGTCGGAGAACTGACCGAACCCATCAGCGGGCGATCCTGGGACCGTCCCACGATCGCAGACGAAGTTGCGCGCCGCATCGGTCGCTACCAGAGGCTGGGCCTGGCGCGTGGCGACCGGGTCATGCTGCTGTTTGGCAACCGGCTGGAGTTCTTCGCCGAGCTGCTGGCGCTCTGGCGTCTGGGTGCCTGCGCGGTACCGGTCGACGCACGGCTGACCGCGTTCGAAGTCACGGTCCTGGCCCAAGCCGCGTGTCCGCGCCTGGCGCTGCGCGACGATGCGACCGAACCGGCGGTGGTCCAGGCCCTCGCCGACGCCGCGGTGCAGACCGTCGTCACGACCGACACCGGGGACCTGCGCTCGTCGGCGGGGCTGAGCCGGCTGGACGATGACGCGCTGATCCTGTTCACGTCGGGATCCACCGGCGCACCCAAGGGCGTGGTGCATACCCATCGGTCCTTGCGCGCGCGCTGGTTCTCGCTGCGCGATCACCTGGGCATCGGGCCCTTCGAGCGCAGCCTGTGCATGTTGCCGACCCACTTTGGCCACGGCCTGATCTGCAACAGCCTGTTTCCCTGGCTGTCGGGCCAGCACCTGTTCATCACGCCGCCGTTCCGGCCCGACATCATCATGCGGCTCGGTGCCGTGCTCGACGAGCACCGCATCACCTTCATGTCGTCCGTGCCCTCGGTCTGGCGCATGGCACTGAAGCTGTCGCGCCGCCCGCGGCTGGGCAGCCTGCGCCGAGTGCATGTGGGTTCGGCGCCGCTGTCGGCTCCTGTGTGGGAGGCGATCCGGGACTGGACCGGAACGCGCCAGGTCTGCAACGCCTATGGCATCACCGAAACCGGCAGCTGGGTAGCCGGGCTGGTCGATGCGGATGTGCCGGCCGAGGACGGGCTGATCGGCCAGGGCTGGGGCGCGGTCGTCAAGGTGCTGCGCCACGCCGAAACCGCGCAGGCGCTGGAGGCGGACAGCCAATGCGCGGTCGGTGAGACCGGTTACGTCTGGCTCAATACCCCGGCGCTGATGCAGGGCTATTTCCAGCGCGACGACCTGACCGCCAAGGCCGTCGTCGACGGCTGGTTCTGCACCGGGGACATCGGCGTGCTCGACGCCCAGGGCCGGCTGACACTGCGCGGCCGCGAACGCGACGAAATCAACAAGGGTGGCATGAAGATCTATCCGGCCGACATCGACGCGGTCGTCGAGCGCTTCGACAAGGCGGGCGACGTCTGCAGCTTTGCGCTCGACGACGCGCTGTATGGCCAGGTCGTCGGCATGGCGGTGGTGCTGCAGGACGGGCAGGATGCGACGGTGCGCGACCTGCATGCCTGGATGACAGCCCATCTGGCCGAGCACAAGATGCCGGTGCGCTGGTGGCGCGTGGCGGAGATACCGCGCACCTCGCGTGGCAAGATCAACCGCGAGGCGGTGCGCGATGCCTGTGCCGGTCAGCCGGCGCTCGACCTGACGCGGCTGCTGGCCGCGCGGGCCGGCGCATGACGGACCCGGCCCGCGCGCAGCGGCTCGACGCGTTGCGCCAGTTCCTGCGTTCGATCCAGAAACCGGGGCTGTCGGTCGACGCCCTGGCGGCGGCCGACCCGCTGGTGGCCTCGGGTCTGATCGACTCGATGGCCATCATGCAGATCGTCGTCTACCTGGAGGAGACCTACGGCATCGACTTCGCAGCCAACGGTTTCGACCCCGATCGGCTGGCAACGATGGATGGCATCGTCGACCTGATCGGGCAGACCAGGCTCTGACCTGGCGCCGATGGAGCGCCGGTTTCAGCTCAGCACGACGCTGCTCAGGCGCCTGCGATAGGTCGCCACCACCGGATCGACCGGCGGGATCTGGCCGTCGGCCACCTTCACCGGCGGCGGTTCGATGATGTCCAGAATCGCCACGAAGGTCTTGCGGGCCTGTTCCTCGTTCCAGCTCTTGTCGCGCATCAGGATTTCCAGCAGTTCGTCCATCGCATCGGTCCAGGCCTGCGTCGCCATCAGCAACTGGGCCTTGCCGAACCGTGCGTCGAAGTCGCGCTTGTTGGCTGCAATCCGCGCGTCGAATCCTGCGGCGGCATCGGCCGAGCCTTGCTGCGCGGCAAAGTCGATGGCGGCGATCCATCGCTGCAGCGAATCGATCTGGCGTACCAGCGCGATGCGCGGCAGTGCCGGCTCCAGCGCCGATCGCGCTTCCACCAGCTGGCCGGCTTCCAGCAGGAATTTGACATACGCGAAACGCGCACCGTCGTCGTCGGGCTTTTGCAGCACGGCCTGGTGCAGTGCCTCGCGGCGTGCCTGCGGGTCGTTGTCGTCCGGCGCATCGGCGATGGTCTCGCCGGTGACCTCGGCCTCGAACACATCGGCCGCGGGCAGATGCTTGTCCAGGAAGGTCTTGATCTGGCCTTCGGGAACGGCGCCCATGAAACCGTCCACCGGCTTGCCGCCCATCATCAGCACGCAGGTTGGGATGCTGCGGATGCCAAAGGCCTGGCTCAGTTCCTGTTCCTGATCGGAATCGATCTTGACCAGCTTGAAGCGACCGTTGTAGTCCTTTTCGATCTTCTCCAGCAGCGGGCCGATCACCTTGCAGGGTCCGCACCAGGGGGCCCAGAAGTCGACCAGCACCGCAGTGTCCATGGATGCTTCGATGACTTCGGCTTCGAAATTGGCGGTGGTAACGTTGATCATTGTGGATTCACCAGGGAAAGGGTGGGACAAACAGGGGACTGACTAAAATCGGGTCGCAGTCCGCAGGCTCGCAGCCGGCATCATCGCATCAAGGGGGGTTCATCCCTGCCCGCCAATCACCATGCACATTCACATCGGCGTCGTCATGGGCTCCAATTCCGATTGGGACACCATGCAACACGCAACCCAGATTCTCCAACAGTTTGGCATTGGCCACGAATCGCGGGTGTTATCGGCCCATCGCATGCCCGACGACATGTTCCGGTATGCCGAAGCGGCGCGGGGCCGCGGCCTCAAGGCCATCATTGCCGGGGCCGGTGGCGCTGCCCATCTGCCGGGCATGCTGGCGGCCAAGACCTGCGTGCCGGTGCTCGGTGTACCGGTGGCCAGCAAACATTTGTCGGGCGTCGATTCGCTCTACAGCATCGTGCAGATGCCCAGGGGCATTCCGGTGGCCACGTTTGCCATCGGCGCCGCGGGAGCGGCCAATGCCGCCTTGTTTGCGATCGCGCTGCTGGCCGGTGAAGACCCGCAGCTGCACGCACGGCTGGAGGCATTTCGCAGCGCGCAGACCGAGGCGGCGCGCGGCATGGTCGTTCCGCCGGCTGCAGCGGTGACGTCAGCGCCGGGCCAAGCCTGATGGTGCACCAGGTGTTGCTGCCGGGTACGGATGCCGACGGACAACAGACCACCCTGGGTGTGATGGGGGGTGGGCAGCTCGGGCGCATGTTCGTGCACGCCGCCCAGCGCATGGGCTACGGCACCGCGGTGCTCGATCCCGATCCGCTCAGCCCTGCGGGTCTGGTCAGCCACCACCATATCCAGGCCGACTACCGCGATGCGCAGGCGCTGGCCGAGATGGTGCAGCGCTGCGCCGCCATCACCACTGAATTCGAGAACGTGCCCTCCAGTACCATGGCCTGGCTGGCCACGCAGCGGCCGGTCGCGCCGTCGGCACAGTGCCTGGCGATCGCCCAGGACCGGATCCGCGAAAAGGCGCATTTCGGTGCCTGTGGCGTGGCCACTGCACCGTACACGGCCATCACGGCGCCCGGGCAGATGGCGACAGTCGATGCCGCGCTGCTGCCGGGCATCCTCAAGACCGCCCAGCTCGGGTATGACGGCAAGGGGCAGGTGCGGGTCGGCAGTCGTGCGGCGCTGGCAGCGGCCTGGGCCCAGCTCCGGTCGGTGCCGTGTGTGCTGGAGCGCCAGCTGGTGCTGCACAGCGAGTGTTCCGTCATCGTGGCACGGGGCTGGGATGGCGCGATGGTGACCTATCCGGTCCAGCGCAACCTGCATGTCGCCGGCATCCTGGCGATGACCGAAGTCTTCGAGGGCAATCTGTCCGCGGCCCTGACCGACCAGGCGCTCCAGGCCGCCCGCGCGATCGCCAGCGAACTGGACTACGTGGGCGTGTTGTGTGTCGAATTTTTCGTCGTGGCCGACGCATCGATGCCAGGTGGCGCCGCCTTGCTGGTCAACGAGATCGCGCCGCGTCCACACAACAGCGGGCATTACACGCTGGATGCCTGCGACCTTTCGCAGTTCGATCTGCAGGTGCGTACCCTGGCCGGACTTCCGTTGCCGATGCCACGCCAGCACAGCCCGGCCGTGATGCTCAATCTGCTCGGCGACCTGTGGTTTGCGGCGCCGGGCAGCCCCGATCAGCCCGCTGCGCCGCCGCGCACACCGGACTGGGCGTCGGTGCTGGCTCTGCCCGGCGCGCATCTGCATCTGTACGGCAAGCAACGCGCCAGCCGGGGGCGCAAGATGGGCCATCTGACGATCACCGGCGCCACGCCAGGACAGGCGCGCGACACGGCTGTGCAGGCGGCGCGGCTGCTGGGCATCGCCTTGGCATGACCGGGGTGGCACGATGCCGGTGATGGATGGTCGCACGCCCGAGGCAGTCGCAATCGCGGCGCGTGCGCTGCAATCGGGTGAACTGGTGGGCATTCCGACCGAGACGGTGTATGGCCTGGCGGCAGACGCGGGCAACGATGCCGCGGTAGCCAGGATCTTCGCCGCCAAGGGCCGACCCGCCGAACACCCGCTGATCGTGCATGTGGACGACACCGGCAAGGGCGCCGACGGCGTGGCGTTTTTTGCCCAGCGCATACCGGCGTCGGCGCAGGCCTTGATGCAGGCATTCTGGCCCGGACCATTGACGCTGATACTGCCCCGACGCCCCGAGGTCGGTCGGGCCGCAGCCGGTGGACAGGATTCGATCGGCCTGCGTTGCCCGGCGCATCCGGTGGCGCAGGCGCTGCTGCACGCATGCCGGCAGCGCGGGGTGATGGGGCTGGCAGCGCCCAGTGCGAACCAGTTTGGCCGTGTCAGTCCGACCACCGCCGCCCACGTGCAGGGAGAGTTCGGCCCCGGGTTGCTGGTGCTCGACGGTGGCCCCTGTGCGGTCGGCATCGAATCGACCATCGTGGATTGCACGCGCCGCGTGCCAGTGTTGCTGCGCCCGGGCGCGATCACGCTCGACCAGCTCGAGCGCGCATGCCAGGAACGGGTGCACGGTGCCGACGAAGCGCTGCCCGACGCCCCGGCACCGCGCGCGTCGGGCAGCTTGCTCGCGCATTACGCGCCCAAGGCCAGGCTGCGCCTGATGGACTCCGGCCCGCTGCAGGCCGCGCTGGACATGCTGGGCACCGACGTGCAACCGTTGCCCGACGGCCCGGTGATCGCGACCTATGCCCGCACCGCGCTGCGCAGCCGCTCCGGCGGTGTGCTGTGCCGACGCATGCCCGATGATGCGGTCAGCACCGCACAACAGCTGTTCGCGGTGTTGCGCGCGTTCGACGACCAGGGCGTCAAGCTGATCTGGGTCGAGACGCCGCCGGACGACCCCGCCTGGGATGGCGTGCGCGATCGGCTGCAGCGCGCCGCCGCCGCTGGCTGAACCCGACCCGGGAACCAGCGGTTGCGTGCAGGCCACGGGCGGTCGCCCGTGCGACCGGTGCGAGGCCGATCAAGGCCGGGCAGGCTTGGCGCGATCGGCTTGCGAGGCCGCCCGTGTCTGAACGCAGGATCGTTCGACCGCTCCGGCGTCGGGTGTCCGAGGTGACACCGCGGCGCGCCCCTGAAACCGCAGCTTCATCACCAGGATTGCACACGCCAGCACCGCGGTGACGCCGTTCGCGACGACGACTGGCCAGGCGGCGGACATCAGGCCATAGGCCAGCCACAGGCTGCTGCCGATCAGGAACACGCTGTACATCGTCAGCGAGATGCCCTGTACGTCGCGGGTGCGCAAGGTGTGCCAGACCTGCGGCAGGAAGCTGGCCGTGGTCAGTGTGGCGGCAAGGTATCCGATGGTTTCGCTGCTGGGCATGATGGCGCGCATTGTCGACCCGAATGGCCCGCCGGCGCACGAGGCCGGCAAAAAGTCATTCGTCGCGGATGGTCCAGTCGAGCAAGGCATCGAAGGCGGCCCGACCCGCGCCGGCATTTGGATGGTTGGTGATCGCCACCAGCACATAGCGCCGGCCGCTGGCCGCGCGGACATAGCCCGCCATCGCGACCACGTCGCGCAGGCTGCCTGTCTTGATATGCGCACTGCCGGCGGCGCGCGAGCGATTGCGCCGCATCGTGCCGTCGACGCCGGCAATCGGCAACGACGACACCAGTTCGGGCATCTGGGGTGACTGCCAGGCCGCCTGCAGCAACCGCGCCAGCGCCTGTGCGCTGACCCGCCCCTGGCGCGACAGACCCGATCCGTTGTCCAGCACCGGCGCTTCGATGGTCCCGAACCGTTCACGCCACCACGAACGCAGCACATCCCGCGATGCCTCGAACGAGGCCGCGCCAGGCTGTGTTGCCGTTGCGCCGGCCCGCGCCGCCGGCAGGCTCAGGCTCAGGAACAGTTGCTGGGCCATGACGTTGTTGCTGTACTTGTTGATGTCGCGGATCACCTCGGCCAGCGCGGGCGAGTCGAGCTCGAACACCGGCGGACCCATGCCCGCCGGTACGGGTCCGTCGCGTACCACCCCGTTGAGCCGACCACCGACCTCGTGCCACATGCCTTCGATGGCCCGTGCCGCGTAACTGGCCGGGTCGGGAAAGGCAACCGGCCAGACGCGCTCCTGGCAGCTGGCCGGGTAGCTGCCGGCAAAGCGGATCCGGCCCGGATCGGAAAAGTCGGCCCGCAGGCTGGCCCGGTAGTCTGCGCAGGCCCCGTCGGACAACGGGACCGACGCCGGAATCTGCACGCCGGCCAGCGGCGGGTTGACCTGGATGCGGGCCAGCTTGTTCGCGCGATCGACGACAAAGGTCATCACCACCGATTTGTAGTTGAGCAGCAAGGCGTCGGGTACGGCGTTGTACGGGCGCAGCGGTTCACCGTCGAAGCCGCCCGGATCGGTGGGCGCCAAGGCAAAGGCGCCGCGGTCGAGCACGATGTCGCCCTTGATCCGATCGATGCCCAGCCCGCGGACACGTCGCATCAGCAGCCACAGGCGCTCGGCGACCAGGGTCGGGTCGCCTTGACCCTGGATGAACAGATTGCCGATCAGCACGCCGTTGCGCAGCGTTCCGTCCAGGTAGACCGGTGTGCGCCAGCTGTAGGCCGGCCCGAGCAGGTCGAGCGCCGCATAGGTGCTGACCAGCTTCATGACCGAGGCCGGATTCATTGGCACATCGGACCGGTAGTTGATCCGGGGTGGCTGATTGCCTTGGGCATCGACCACCACCACCGCCAGCGCGTCCAATGGCAATTTGGCCCGCGCCCATGCCGCCTCGACCTCGGCCGGCAGGCCCTGTGCCCGGACCAACGCCGCACAACCCCAGGCCAGGCCGACCAGCACGGCGGCGCGCACCATGCGGATCAACCTGGCCGGCACGGGCGCCGCTCCCACAGCCGACGCGCCAGCCGAAGCAAGGTCACTGGGGCTGACAGGATGGGCAGGCATCGTGCCAGTCTACCGTGTCAGCCACGCAACATCTGCCATCGCCCCTGCGTGCTCGCCGGGACGGGGCATCCGGGATAATCCGCGGCATGCGCCTGATCCCGTCACTTTCGCCCCGCGCAACCGGTTGTGCCGCCGCGTTGGTGGCGATCGTGGTCTGGAACCCGCTGATCGGTGTCGCGCCCTTGCGCCCGGGTCGATTTTGAGGGGCAGGCGGCACGATGCGGTTATTGGCTCTGGACACCAGCACCGAACGCATGTCGGTGGCCGTGGGTCGGTCGGGCGACGCGGGTTTGCCGCGTGTCTGGTCCGCGGACGGCGTCGGTGGCGCGTTGGCATCGAGCCAGCTGATCCCGATGGTGCGCGCGGTGATGGCTCAGGCCGACCTGGCTTTTGCCGACCTCGACGCGATCGTGTTCGGGCGCGGGCCTGGCGCATTTACCGGCGTGCGTACCGCCTGCGCGGTCGCGCAAGGCCTGGCACTGGGCGCACGGCCCGACACGCCACTGGCGTCCTTGCCGGTATTGCCAGTGGACTCGCTGCTCGCGGTGGCCGAGCAGGCGCGCCACCAGCACGCGCCGGCGCAATCGCGCTGGGACGTGCTGGCCATGCTCGATGCGCGCATGGACGAGGTCTATGTGGGCCGCTACCGTTGGCACGCAGGCCGATGGCAAACCGTGCAGGCGCCGATGGTGGCGCGTGCGCAGGACATCTGCCTGCAAGCGGACGAGGCGATGGCGGGCAATGTCTTCGAGCCGTACGGAATGCGCTTGCCCGCGGCTTCGGCCCGCCAGCCGCGCGTCACGGCCTGGCCGGTCGCCACCGCGATGCTGCGACTCGCGCCCGACCTGCTGGCGCAAGGCCAGGGTGTCGATGCGGCATTGGCGTTGCCGCTGTATGTCCGGGACAAGGTGGCATCCACCACCGCCGAACGTGCGGCCGCGCGGACCGCGCCGGCGCAGCCTGCCACGCACGGAACGGGGAGGGTCGCATGAGCACCGCCGGGCCGTTCCCAAGGGCGAATTCCGCAATGCGCAGCATGG
>CAZLDV010000054.1:0-22236 GCA_964558425.1 uncultured Rhodoferax sp.
TGCCGGAGACATCGAGTTGGCCGGACATCAGTTTGGGGAGGAGGAGGTCGCGGGCCATTTCCAACGACAGGTTTGCGACATTCAGTTGCTCTGCCTGCTCAAGCATCGGCCCAACGAGCCGATGAAATTCGACCTGCAGGTGCGGCGGGGGCTGCCATATTTCTACTGCACCAATGTCAGATCGGCTCAATTCCAACTGGTTCGTTGCGCCTTTGCCCATCTCAGAAAAGACCGGCTCCAAGTTAAGCAAGGCCTGACCGAAATACGTTGCGGAGCGCTCGTCGATTGGCCGAGCAATCGTGACATGGGTATCCACTGTGCAGTTTTCGATGGGCGCGCGCGCTTGAGCGACGCGCCCAAGGGTGCCGGCACCGGTCGAATTGATGAGTACGTCACCCATTCGCACCAGGCGATCAGGCTTCACGTCCTTCGATTGCCGTCGCGCGGGCTCCATCGAGATACGCCCATTGCGAATGCACTTCTGATTGATGATCCGGCCCTTCGCCGAGTCGTCGTATTTCGGAGCGATGCCCCGATTGAAGAAAGAGGTCTGCTCGGCAATGAGCGTCTTGCGCCATCCCGAGGGTATCCCGTCCTTCACTTGCGACGACTCATGGCCAGGAAAGCGCAGGTGCATGAACCACTCGCGGTAAATGCGGCGGGCGGCGTCTTCGAGCAAGGCGATGCGGCGCTGGTTGGTGACGATCAGGTCGTCGTAGGCGCCAAGGACTGTTGAAATTGCCCGCTGCGTGCTGAGGTCCGGCAGTTGAATCTCAGTGTTTCGAACAATATCCGTGTTGATGTTCTGAATAGCTGCGCCGTAGGCAATTCCCTCGTAGTAGTCCTTTAGAAGAATGATCCGGTAATAGAGCCAATCAGGGTCAATGCCTTGGTAGTCTGAAAAGTAAAGCCAACCGTCGTGGATGCACGCTTCCACGCCCAAGAACCGGGGTATGCCAAGAGTTCCACTGGCGGGAAATATCAATGCTCCCGGCTTCAGTTTTCGGCTGAATGAGGCACCGTAATCATTAACGTGCAGATTCGTTTGGAAAATGAACTTTCCTGAGGCTGTCGCATCGGCGATCTTGACCCACGGGATCGTGCCGCCAGCAAAAAAGCGTTCATCCTTGATCGGGCGCGGGGACGAACCGCGGCCGACAGTCATGACATCGCCCAGTCTCACCGCTGGCCAAGTCATCCGAGCAACTCCTCAAAGTTGCCAGCAATCCGCCCCGCCAGTTCCACCGCCTTGTCATTCAGCTCGGCCAGTTCGTCATGGATCTCGCGCAGCTTTTCGACGAAGTCGTCTTCATCTTCGGCCGCTGCCGCCGCCACGCCCACATAACGCCCCGGTGTCAGCGAATAGTCATTGGCGGCGATCTCGTCCATCGTCACCGCCTTGCAAAGGCCCGGCACGTCTTCGAACTCGCCGTGCGGGAAGCGGCTGTGCAGCCAGTGGACCTGGTGGATGAAATAGGTGGCCTGTTTCAGCGCGTCGAGCACCGCATCACGCACCGTGGGTTCTTCATGCTTCTTCGCGTCGGCAGCCAGCAAGGCGCGTTTGGCTTCGCGGGCGGCTTTGCCGTCGAAGGATTTGCTCTGGCGCGCACGTAGCGTCTTTTCTGCGGTGTCCAGCAGCTTGAGCCACTGTTTGTGGCGGGCTTCCAGTGTCTTGTCCATGGCCTTGAGTTGCGGGGCCAGGGTATCGAGCGTCGCCTGCAAGGCTACTTGGTGGGCATGGGCTTCGACAGGCTCAGCCCGGACGGATTGGATGGCGGCGCGGGTGTGGGTGCAGGCGGTGAGAAGCGCAGCGATGGTGTCAGCCACATACGTGCCGGCCTCTATGCCAGCCCCATTCGCGCCGGCCTGTGTGCCAGACCCATGCACGCCGGTCTGTACGCCGGCCGCTTGCTCGGCGGCTTGTGCGGCGGCCAGTTCGGCCTTGAAGGCGTCGAGCTGGGCTTGGGTGATGTGTGTGTCCTGTGCCTGGTCGCTGTTCAGTTCGGCCAGGGTTGCGCCGTCCGCGAATGCCCGCAACGGGTTCGCCAGCGCCCTAATGGCTGCGGTATCGGCAGCGATGCAATCCGGAATGGCGGCCAGCCAGTCGTCCACCTGCCGCTGGTAACGGGCGACGAGTGCCACGAATTTTTCGCTCTCGCCCCGGTACAGCCAGACGATGGCGTTGAGGTTGGCGTGTTGCTCGTCGGTGAAGATGTGCGAGCGGCTCGACACCACGTGGTAGACGTTGCGTGCATCGATCATCAGCACCTGGTCTTGCAGGTTCTGCGGCTTGCCCCCGCGCGCGATGGTGCGTTTTCCCTTGTCGAAGAACCACAAGGTGCAAGGCAGGCTGCGGGTGTAGAAGAACTTGTTGCCGATGGCCATCATCACGTCGACGTGGCCGGTCTTGACCAGTTTCTCGCGGATGTCGCGGTCCTTGTTGCCGGCGTCCGAGGCGCTGGACGCCATGACGAAACCGGCGCGGCCGCGATCGTTCAGGTAGGCATGGAAATACTGGATCCACAGGCTGTTGGCGTTGCTGATGGCGCCGGTCTTGGCATTGGTGCCGGGCAGGCCGAACGGCAGGCGCCCGCCATCACCGGCCTGGCCTTCGATCTTCTTGGTGTCCACGCCGTCGACGTTGAACGGCGGGTTGGCCATGACGAAGTCGCACTGGCCCACGAGGTGATCGACCTGGTCGTAGAAGGTGTTGCCCTGGCGGATGTTGGACGCGTCCAGCCCATGCACCACCAGGTTCATGCGCGCGAGTTTGGTGTTGGTGTCGCTTTTTTCCTGGCCGTGGAAGGTGACGGTGTCGTTGGCCCGCCGGTGGCGCACTGCTTCGATGAAATGGCCGGTCTGCACGAACATGCCCGCCGAGCCGCAAGCCGGGTCCAGCACCAGGCCATGATCCGGCTCGATGGTGTTGACGATCATGCGCACCAGCGAGGGTGGTGTGAAGAACTCGCCGCCCTCCTGCGCGCCGCTCATCGCGAACTTGTTCAGAAAATACTCGTAGATACGGCCGAACACGTCGCCGGTGGCGGTCCGGATGGCGGGGCGGTCGAAGATCTTGACCAGGTCGGCCAGCAGGTCGGTCTCGAAGGCCGGATAACCACGCGGCAGCGCGCCCTTGAGCACGTCGTAGTCGGCTTCGATCACGTCCATGGCGCGGTCGATCAGCTCGCCCACATTCGCGCCTTTGGGCAGGCTGGCGATGCGGTCGAAGCGTGCGGCCTCTGGCAGGTAGATGGCCGCCTTGCCCTGGAAGCCGAGCCGGATCAGCTTCTCACGCTGGGCGGCGGGTACCTGCTTCGGGATGTCGGCCTCGATCTCGGGCAGGTAGGTCTTGAACCGGTTGTCGGCATGGCGCAGGAAGATCAGGCCGAGCACCGGCATCGCGTACTCGGCGGCGGTGAGCCTGGAGTTGGCACGCAGCTGGTCGGCGGCTTCCCAGAGTTCGTTTTCGAGTTGCTGGACGTTCATGCGCTCTTCGTTGCTCTGTGTAGCCGGTCATTGTCGGCAGTTGCAGTGGAGCGCTGGCTCAGCGCGCGTCTCAGGCCGCCCGCCCGAAGACGCCCGGCCGCCCCAGGACGCGCGCGCCCAGCGGCCCCACCGCCGCCCCGATCGCCCCGATATGCTCCGGCGTAGTCCCGCAGCATCCGCCGACGATGTTCACCAGCCCCTGCTCGGCAAATTCCTTGAGCAGCCGCGAAGTCACCTCGGGTGTCTCGTCGAAACCGGTGTCCGACATCGGATTGGGCAGACCCGCGTTCGGATAACAGCTGATGAAGGTATCCGGCGCGACGCGGTTCAGTTCCTGGATGTAGGGCCGCATCAGCGCGGCGCCGAGTGCGCAGTTCAGGCCGATCGCCAGCGGCTGCGCATGGCGCACGCTGTACCAGAACGCTGTCACGGTCTGGCCGCTGAGGATGCGGCCGGAAGCGTCGGTGACGGTGCCGCTGATGATCAGCGGCAGGCGTTCGCCGGTGGCCTCGAACACCTCGTCGATGGCAAACAGCGCGGCCTTGGCGTTGAGCGTGTCGAAGATGGTCTCGACCAGCAACACGTCGGCGCCGCCTTCGATCAGCGCCTGGGCTTGCTCGAAATAGGCGGTGCGCAGTTGTTCGAACGTGATGTTGCGCGCGCCGGGGTCGTTGACGTCGGGGCTGATGCTGGCCGTCTTGGGCGTGGGGCCCAGGGCGCCGACGACGAAGCGTGGCTTGTCGGGTGTGCTGACCTGGTCGCAGGCGGCGCGGGCGATACCGGCGGACGCCAGGTTCATCTCGCGTGCCAGATCCGCCATGCCGTAGTCGGCCTGTGCCACGGATGTCGCGCCGAAGGTGTTGGTCTCGACCATGTCGGCGCCGGCGGCCAGGTACTTGGCGTGGATGTCGCGGATCACATCGGGGCGGGTCAGGCTGAGCAACTCGTTGTTGCCCTTGACGTCCTTGGGAAAGTCCTTGAAGCGCTCGCCACGGTATTGCGCCTCGCCGAGCTTGAGTTGCTGGATCATGGTGCCCATGGCGCCGTCCAGGATGGCGATACGGCGCGACAGGATGCCAGGCAGCGCCTGGCCACGGGTGTAGGAAAGGGGGCTCGTCATGGTGCCGCATTGTAGGAAGCGCGGCATGCACCTGTCTGCGGTGCGGTCGGCGGCCCGACCGGCGTCAGGCGATACCGAGTGCCTGCTTGAGGGTGGCGATGTAGTCGGCAGCGCGCACGACGTACGGATAGTGGCCGCCGCTGCTCAGCCGCACATGGCGGGCGCCCGGATACTGCTGAACGACCGAATCCTGCACGGCGCGCGGCAGCAGCGGGTCGTCGACACAGTCGATGATGGTGATGTGATCGGCGGCGATGTCCAGTTTTGGCACGGCGGGTGCTGCCTGCACCGCCAGCACCCGTGCCTTCATCGCGCGGGCACTGAGCAGCCGGGTGCCGCTGTCGATCAGGATCGCCTTGAGTTTCTTCGTGGCCGGATCGGTTTCAGGCCAGGTCTTGACCGAGTTGATGACCATGTCGCGGTGCGCACGCGGCGGTGTGTCGCGCAACACCTGCACCGGCGTGCGGCCCACCAGGCGGCGCGTCAGCTCCGGGTCGCACAAGGTGTTGCCGAGGATCAGCCGGTCGACCCGCTGCGGGTGCCGGCCGGCGAAATGCTGTGCCAGAAAACCGCCGAGCGAGGAGCCGACGATGCTGGCGCGCGCGATGCCCAGCGCATCGAGCAGCCGCGCCAACGAGTCCGCCAGGCGTTCGATATCGTCGATCATCGGGTAGGTCACCGACACGATGCGCACCTGGGCACCGAGTGCCTCGATGGCGTCAGCGAAGATCGACGCCGTTCCCAGCGTGCCGGGCAGCATCACCAGTACCGGGCCCTGCTTGGCGCCGCGTGTTTCGATCACCCGCCAGACCAGGCCAGCAACGGTGACGGCACGTTCTTGTGGCAGCTTCATGGTTCTTTCCTTGCTGCCAATCCGGCAGCGACATGGATCAACAGGGAGATGAAGGTCACCGGCAAGGCAGCGGTGAACCAGGCCATCGACAGGCCCATGGTTTCGCTGCTGCGCGAGGCCGAACGCGCGATGAAACCGCGCGTCAGATCCTGATCGGGGCCGACCAGACAAAAATACAGAATCGGCGCGACAAACAGCACGACGCTGGCGGCGCGCAGCCATGCGATGGGTCGGTTGTGCTCCAGCCGCTTCAATCGCAACAGTACCGGGTCGGCGCCGGCCTTGAACGCCACCGTGCTGCCCAGCAGGCCGGACCAGACCATCGCGAAACGTGCGCCTTCTTCGGTCCATCCGGGAGGCTCGGACAGCAGGTAACGCGCCACGACCTGGATTGCCAGCAACACCAGCATCAGCACCAGCCCGGCAGCTGCGCCGAAGCGGCAGAACCGATCGACGGTGTCGCTCAGCGATGTCAGCTGGGTGCGCACGTGCGAAGGCTTTCAGCGCGTCTTGTTGGCCGCGTCGACGAACGGCTTGATTTCGGCCTCGGACAGGATCGCCGTCCAGGCGGTGCGCGAGCGCTCCTGGAACTCCTTGCGGCCTTCGGCTGTCAGCGGCGTGACCTTCATGCCCGCCTTCTTGATCTGCTCCATGGCTTGCTCGTCACTGGTCCTGACCCAGGCCCGGTTGGCGGCGGTGGCCTTGGCCACAGCGGCATCGAAAGCCGTCTTGCGATCGGCGGGCAGCTTCTTGTACCAGTCTTCGGACACCAGGGCAACCCGCAGCGATTGCGAAATGTTGGCCGGTGTGTAGTACTTCAACAAGGCGCCATGGCCAAACAGGAACGGCACGAAGGGCGGGTTGACGTAGCCCGATGCGATGCCGGTCTGCAGCGCATTGGCCACTTCGGGCATGGTGATCACGACGCCGTTGGTGCCCCAGGCGCCAAACAGCTTCATCTGGTTCTCGTCGAGCGCGCGCATGCGCAGGTCGGCCATGTCCCCTGGCTTGGTGACCTCGTGCTTGGTATTGAAGATGCCGGTGCCGCCGCCCACCGCGACCAGTGCCAGCACATGCGCCCCTTTGGGGATGGCGCCGGCATTGACTTTTGCCAGCAGGCCGCCGGCTGCATCGGCCTTGTCCAGATGGTCCAGCGAATCGTAGAGGTACGGCAGGATGAACCCGAACGCCAGCTTGTTGAGTTGCGCGGCGCGCGCCAGGTCGGCCATGTCGACTTCGAGCAGGCCCTGCGTGGTCTGGTCCAGCCGCTCGGCTTCGCCGCCGATGGAGTTGACCGGCAACTCCTTCACCGTGAACCCGGATGCCTTGAGCTGGTCTCCCAGTGCCTTGGCGAATACATACGACCCGGATCGGACCGCGTCGGGCGGCGAATCCAGGCCAATGCGGACTTCCTGCGCCGCGGTTGCGCCGGACAAGCATACGAGCAGGGCCGCGATGATTCCAACTTTCATGAAGAGCTCCTCAGGTCGATGAAGGGATGCGTATCCAGGCTCCGCGCATCACGCGTGCAGGCCGAACATGCGGGGCAGGAACAGGCTGAATTCTGGCACCAGTATGATGAGCGCCAGTACCACAATCTCCAGCAAGGCGAATGGCAGGATCGCACGCGCCAGTGCCCAGTACTCGACCTTGCACACGGTCGACACGGCCAGCAGGCACCCGCCCACCGGTGGTGTGATCAGGCCGATGGTCAGGTTCAGGCAGAGCACGATGCCCAGATGCACCGGATCGACGCCCAGCGCGATCGCCGGCGGTCCGAGCAAAGGCACCAGCAGCGCCAGCGCCACCGGTGGATCGAGCAGCATGCCGGCAAGGATGAAAACCAGGTTGATCAGCAGCAGGTACTCGGTCTTGCCCAGTCCCAGTTCGGTCACGAATCCGGCCAGCCGCTGGGGCAGTTGCTCATGGCCCGCGAGCCAGCTGAAACAGGCGACGGCGCCCAGGATCATGAAAATGGCACCGGTCAGCGCAGCGGTCTGTACCAGGCTGTGCTGCAGATCCGCGCGGGACAAGCCGCCGTACCAGGCGCCAACGACCAGCGCCGCGAAGACGGTCAGCGCGGCCGCTTCGGTGGGTGTGACCACGCCAAACACGATGCCGCCCAGGATGATCACCGGCAGCGACAACGCCGGCAAGGCACGCCAGAGCGCCGGCCAGAAAGCCGGAATGTCGGCATCCGCGCCACCGGGGTGATCGTCACGGTGCGCAAACCAGCTGTTGCCGGCAAACAGCGCGACAGCGAGCAGCAGCCCGGGGATGACGCCACCGACAAACAGGGCGGCCACCGAGGTCTGCATCACGGCGCCATAGAAGATCATCACGATCGAGGGCGGAATGATGGGGCCGATGACCGACGAAGCCGCGGTCAGCGCCGCCGCATACAGCGGCTTGTAGCCCCGCGCGACCATCGCCGGCACCAGGGTATTTCCCAGTGCCGCCGCATCGGCCACCGCAGAGCCCGAAATACCGGCAAAGAACACGCTGGCCAACACATTGACATGGCCCAGGCCACCCTTGAGCCGCCCGAGCATCGCCATCGCGACATCGACCAGCGCCCGGGTGATGCCGGCCCGGTTCATGATCTCGCCGGCCAGGATGAAAAGTGGCATCGCCATCAGCGCGAACACGTCGATCTGGCTGAAGATGCGTTGCGGGACGATGGCCAGGTATTGCGTGTTGCCACTGGCGATGAATGCCAGCACCGACGATGCGCCCAAGGCATACGCGACGGCGGTTCCCGCCGCCAACAACGCCAGCATGGAGGTCACGACGAGCCAGAACATGGCGGGACTATAGCGTGCCCGGGGCCGGCGGAGTCGCGCATATCGTTTCATTGTGCGAAGAACGCGATGGCGCATCGGCGGGTCAGCCTTCAATTGGCGGGACAATCGCGGATATGAAAGTACATCCGTGTTGAACGACGTATCGGAGCTGGCGCCTGCTGCGCAATCGGGCGTGGCGCCCGAGGCACGGCAAGTCTTGCGCGAGGTGTTCGGCTACGCGGAGTTTCGCGGGCCGCAGCAGGCGGTGGTCACGCACCTGTGTGGCGGCGGCGACGCACTGGTGTTGATGCCCACGGGCGGTGGCAAGTCACTGTGCTATCAGATTCCCGCCATCGTGCGACAGCGCCGGGGATTGGGCACGACCATCGTGGTATCGCCGTTGATCGCCTTGATGCATGACCAGGTCGGCGCCTTGCACGAGGCCGGGGTCGAGGCCGCTTTCCTGAACTCGACGCTCAGCCCTGACGAGGCAGCGCAGGTGGAACGCCGCATGCTGCGCGGCGAGATCACGCTGGTCTACGTTGCGCCCGAGCGGGTCACGACGCCGCGTTTCCTGGCCCAGCTCGATGCAATGCATGCGCGGGGCCAGCTCAGCCTGTTCGCGATCGACGAGGCACATTGCGTGAGCCAGTGGGGTCATGATTTCCGCCCGGAATACCGGGCGCTGAGCGTGCTGCACGAGCGCTATGCCACGGTGCCCCGCATCGCGCTGACCGCCACCGCCGACGCGTTGACGCGCGAGGACATCCTCGAGCGCCTGCACCTGCAGTCTGCGCGGGCTTTCGTCAGCAGCTTCGACCGGCCCAACATCCGCTACACGATCGTCGAGAAGAAGGAGCCGACGGCGCAACTATTGCGTTTCGTGCAGGGTGAACATCCGGGCGACGCCGGCATCGTGTATTGCCAGTCGCGCAAGCGGGTCGAAGAGATCGCGCAGACCTTGCAGCAACACGGCGTGAACGCCTTGCCGTACCACGCCGGGCTCGACGCCCGGCTGCGCCAGCAGCACCAGGATCGGTTCCTGCGCGAAGAGAGTGTCGTGATGGTGGCGACGATCGCGTTCGGCATGGGCATCGACAAGCCCGACGTGCGCTTCGTCGCGCACCTGGACATGCCCAAGAACATCGAGGCCTATTACCAGGAGACCGGCCGCGCCGGCCGCGACGGCCAGGGGGCTGACGCCTGGATGGCCTACGGCCTGCAGGACGTCGTGAACCAGCGCCGCATGATCGACGAGAGCCCTGCCGGGGAGGCGTTCAAACAGGTGCAGCGCGGCAAGCTCGACGCCCTGCTGACGCTGGCCGAGGCGATCGACTGCCGGCGCGTGCGGCTGCTGAAGTATTTTGGCGAAACCTACCATCGCGCCGACGATGCGCAAATCCCCTGCGCGTTGGGGCGGCCCGACGGCGAAGGCGGCCTCCATGGCGGGCAGGGAGGACACGCCGCGCCGACCGTGCTGGCCCGTTGCAACAACTGCGACAACTGCCTGTCGCCGGCCCAGGTCTGGGACGGCACCGACGCGGCGCGCAAGCTGCTGAGCACCATTTATCGGGTGCAACAGACCAGTGGCATCAACTTCGGCGCCGGACATGTCATGGACATCGTGCGCGGCAAGACAACAGAAAAGGTCGTGCAGCACGGCCATGCGGAGCTGAGCACCTTCGGCATCGGCGCCGAATTCAGCGAACTGCAGCTGCGCGGCGTATTGCGCCAGCTGATTGCGATCAACGCGGTGCGCGTCGACGCCCAGGCCTACAACACCTTGGCGTTGACCGAGGCCTCGCGTGGCGTGCTCAAGGGCGAAGTCCCCGTGCAGTTGCGTGTATCCAGTGCCGCGCCTGCTGCCGACCGGAGTCGGCGTCGCGGCGGCCGCATCGCTGTAGCCAAGGCGCCGGTAGCGCTCGATACGGTTGCCCAGCATCGCTACGAGGCGCTGCGGCAATGGCGCGCCGAGGTGGCGCGCACGCACAACCTGCCGGCCTACGTGATCTTCCATGACGCCACGCTGGCGGCCATCGCGCAGCGCGCGCCGCGGTCACTGGACGACCTGCAAGGCATCAGTGGCATCGGCGCGCGCAAGCTCGAGGCCTATGGCGATGAGGTGCTGCGCGTGGTCGCGCTCTGAGCGCCCCCTGCCCTGGCTTTGCCAGGCATCCCGACGGGTTGCAAGAAGGCTGGGGGGCAGCTTGGGTGCGCGCCGCGCGAATGTCGCCGTGATGGGCTGCTTCGGGCGCAGCTGGCCTGGTCGGCCAAGCCACGCGGCCAGCGCGCTGGTGTCATGGCTGAGCATGCTGGCACATCGGCGCAAAGTTGATTCACACCCTCGCGCGATGCGACCATGCCGGCATGGACGGAAAGACACGCATGCTCTTGAATCGACCCGGTGAACGGTCGGTCAGGCCGGGCCGCGCCGCGATAGCGTGATCCGCACCGGCGCCAGGGTTGGCGCGCCCTCGGAGCGGGTGGCCGCCATGCGCAACGGTGCCCGAGATGGCATGAGCTCGGCCAGTGTCACGCCGTCGAGCACCCGAAAGTACGCCTGCAACGCATCGTGGAACACATGTTTGAGCGTGCACGCCGGCGTCAATGTGCAGGTGTCGCTGGTCGCATCGAAACACTCGACCAGCCGGAAGTCGGTTTCCGCTGCGCGCACGACATCACCGACCCGGATTGCGTCGGCGGACTGCAACAGCCGCAACCCGCCGCCGCGCCCGCGCGTGGTCTCGATCACGCCCTGGCGTGCGAGGTCGTTCACCACCTTCATCAGGTGGTTCTTCGACACCCGGTGGTGCTCGGCCAATTCCCCGATCGTCACCAGCCGATCGGGATGCGCGGCGCAGTACATCAGCACGCGCAGGCTGTAGTCGGTGTATTCGGACAGACGCATGAATGCCCCTAATGATGCGAAAAGAATATTGCTTTCGATCTGCAGAATGGATAACATGCAGTTTGTGTGCATGTTAACGCTTGAACGCCGATCGAGGGCGATTTCCATACTCTGATTCATGAAAACGCTGATCCAACCCGTTGTCGCGCAGGCGGCCCAGGCCACCGTCGACACCGGTCATGGCGTGCCGGTCCTGCGACTGGGATTTCGCCCGTTCTATCTGGGAGCCACCGCGTTTGCCTTGCTGGCGATTCCGCTGTGGATATTCATGTTTCTCGGTCGCACGCATTGGGCGCCGGTCGTGCCGCCCCAGCTGTGGCACGCGCACGAGATGCTGTTCGGCTTTGCCGCGGCGGTGATCGTCGGTTTCCTGATGACCGCCGTCAAGGCGTGGACCGGACTGCCGACGCCGCGCGGTGCCGTGCTGGGCTGGCTGGCGGCGCTCTGGCTTGCCGCGCGCATTGCCGCGACGTTTGCGCCGTATGCGGTCTACGCGCTGCTGGACGTGTTGCTGTTGCCAGCAGTGGCCGTGATCCTGGCCCGGGTGTTGCTGCGTGCCGGCAATCGGCGCAATCTGCCACTGATCGGCTTGCTCGGTCTGTTGACGCTGGCCAACGTGCTGTTTCACCTGGCCGTGCAGGGTTATCTCGACCTCGCACCGGTGCGGCCGTTGTATGCGGCGTTGGCGCTCATTGTGCTCATTGAATGCGTGATGGCCGGGCGGGTGATCCCGGCGTTCACGATGAGCGCCATCGCGGGCTTGCGCCTGAAGGTGGATCCCAAAATGGAAAAGGCGACGGCGCTGGCCAGCGTGCTCGCGCTGTTGTTGTGGGTCTTCATGCCGACCGGGCCGCTGACTGCGCCCGTATTGGCCGTGGCTGCCGTGCTGCAACTGCTGCGCCTGATGTCCTGGAAGCCCTGGCTGACCCGTGGCAGACCGATCCTGTGGGTGCTGCATCTGGCCTACGCGTGGATCCCGGTCGGCTTTCTGTTGCTTGCCATGAGCCTGATCGGCTGGTTTCCTCCTTCGGCCGGCATCCATGCGCTTGCAGTGGGCGCCACCGGTGGCCTGATCATCGGCATGGTGACGCGCACCGCGCGGGGGCACACCGGCCGTCCTCTGAAGGCCTCGCCGGTCGAAGTGGCCGCCTACGCGCTGGTTGCCCTGGCCGCCGTCTTGCGCGTGCTGGTGCCACTGATCGCTCCGCAGTATCTGATCATGGCCGTGATTGCCGCAGGTACCGCCTGGTCACTGGCCTTCGCCCTGTATCTTGTCGTGTATGCACCTTGGCTGATGCGGGTGCGGCTTGACGGCAAGGACGGCTGATTGCGACAGCCCATTTACCTTTTTATCAACCCTGGACTTGAACCGGAGACAACCATGTCACTCGACTTTGCGAACACCATCGATGTCCGCACCATCGCCCCGCGCGAACGCCACAGCCTGATCTTCGGCCGATTCGAGGCATTGCCGCCGGGCGAGGCATTGCTGCTGGTGAACGACCATGATCCGCGTCCGCTGTACTACCAGTTCCAGGACCGCCACAACGGTCAGTTCGAATGGACCTATCTGCAGTCGGGACCGGACCTGTGGCGGGTTCAGATCGGCAAGTCGGCGACAGCCAAGCCCGATACCTCGGCGGGCAGCTGCTGTTCCGGCGGGGCTTGCGGCGGCTGACACCGTGGGACATCGGCCATGACCTTTGTCGTCACCGAGTCCTGCATCCGGTGCAAATACACCGATTGTGTCGACGTCTGTCCGGTCGACGCGTTTCGCGAGGGCCCCAATTTCCTGGTCATCGACCCCGATGACTGCATCGACTGCGCGGTCTGCGTGCCCGAATGCCCGGTCAACGCGATCTACGCCGACGAGGACGTGCCACAGGACCAGCGTGATTTCACGCCACTGAATGCCGAACTGGCCAAGCAGTGGAAGCCGATCACGCGGACCAAGGCCGCGTTGCCCGACGCAGACGAGTGGGCCAAGACCGAGAAGAAGCGCGATCAGCTCAAGCGCTGATTCTGCTGTGAAGCCCGCTGCGGGACTGCCCGCATTGCGGTGGCTTCTGGCGCCACAACCGGCGTTTCGCGTCCTGCAGGCATGCCCGCAACCCGCCTGCGATCGTGGGCGGGCGCATGTTGCCGTGTGCCCAGACTAGAGGCAACTCTCTCGAAACAGTCGAGTCGCGGATCCGCAACACGCGGATCGCGCATTTGGGTTATGCTGGCCCGGATTGCTGCAACGCAACATGACCACCGCGCCTGAATCCCTTCAACTCGGTCTCGAGGAACTCCTCGGGGACC
Source organism: uncultured Rhodoferax sp. (assembly GCA_964558425.1). GTDB lineage: Bacteria > Pseudomonadota > Gammaproteobacteria > Burkholderiales > Burkholderiaceae_C > CAISIP01. The sequence goes on from CAZLDV010000054.1 coordinate 13,455, forward strand.
TCCAACATGCCAGCAAGAGCGGCGACCTCGGTCGCGTGGCGCTGCTGGCGTACTGTGAGGTGCGTCGCTGGGCCCGTGTCGCAGGTGAGCAGGCACTGGCAGAACAAAGCGCAGCGTTGATCAGCGACCTGCCCCATGCCGATCGCGCAACTTTCATCGCTGCGGTGGATGCCTTGATCGACGAAATCGAGCTGGTTCGGCTGCGTTTCCTCGCATCGAGCCCCAGCCGGCCAGCCCCGCTGTCGGCATAGTTCACCGGGCGCCGCGCGTTGTCGCGCAAGGCCGCCACGGGAAGCGCTGCGACGCGATCAAAACCCGTAGCGCGCACGCTCGATGCCATGGCTATGGCAAGAATCCGACCGATCGGTGTTCGCGCACCTCTGGCTTGATGCGGTGTTCGGCCTCGAGCTGCTGCAGGAACTCCAGCGGATCAAACCGTGTATCGAGAATGGCCGCTTGGCGTTTGACCGCGGCAAAATCGCCCGGACACAGCTGGTCCAGGACGCTCAACCGCGCCTCGATGGCATCGCTCAACTGCCCGGCGTCGCCGTGCAATGCCTCGACCACGAACATCTGTTCCCGTTGCATCCGATTGAGCGGTTTGAACCGGATCTTGAAAGTGAACCGACGCAAGGCCGCCTGGTCCAGGCGTTCGAACAAATTGGTGGTGCAGATGAAAACGCCGGGAAACCGCTCCATGCCCTGCAGCATCTCGTTCACTTCGCTGACCTCGTAATTGCGCTGGGCGCCGCGCCGGTCCTGCAAGAAGCTGTCGGCCTCATCGAGCAACAGCACGGCCTTTTCAGCTTGCGCGTCACGGAACATCGCGGCCATCTGCTGCTCGGTTTCCCCGACGTACTTGCTCATCAGGTCGCTGGCCTGCCGGACCATCAGGGGCTTGTCCAGCGACTGCGCGATGTGCCGCGCCAGCGCCGTCTTGCCGGTGCCCGGCGGACCATGGAAACACAGGCTGCCATGTCCGCGTGCGCGCAATGCCTGCACCACCCGCGGCAATGCGAAACGGCAGTCCACGTTCAGATTGTCCAGGTCGTATCGGGTCACCATCTGCTCGGCCGGATCGGGCTCGGCGTTCCGGCCCAATGCGAGGTCGGCGTTGCGCAACTGGCGCTCGATCAACCGTTCAACTGCGTCGGGCGGCTCCGTCGCGTTGCCGGCGACCTGCGCAAGGCCGGCAAACCGCACTGCCGTGCGGATCTGCGCCGGGGTCAGACCCTTGCGCGCGGCCAATCGGGCGACAAAGGGGTCCGTGACCGTGACGCCTTCCAGTGTCTTGCGCACCACGCCTTCACGCGCACCCGGTGGTGGCGACTTGAGCTCCAGGTGGTAGGCAAAGCGACGCCGGAACGCTGGATCGATCTGCTCGATGCGGTTGGTGACCCAGATCGTGGGCACGTTGTTGGACTCCAGGATCTGGTTCACCCAGGCCTTGCCGTTGACGCTTCCGTTGCTTGGCGCGGCCACCTGCTCGGCGCGCGCCAGCAGCTGCGCCGCTTCGCTGGAAATCGGCGGGAAGACATCTTCCACCTCGTCGAACAACAAGGCCGCGTTTTCGCTGCCCTTGAGGAAAACCTGTGCAATCTGCAGCGATCGATAGCGATCGCGCCCGCTCAGCGAGTTGCCGTCGCGATCGGCGTATTCCACCTCGAACAATGCAAGCCCCGCGGCCTGGGCGACCACCTTGGCAAGCTCGGTCTTGCCGGTGCCCGGGGGGCCGTAGAGGAGCACATTGACGCCGCATTCCTTGCGTGCAACTGCGTTGCCCAGCAGCGCGCACAGCACCTGGGTGTCCTCCTGCACGAACTGGAAGTCGCCCATCGACAGGCTGCTCTTGCTCGAAGGACGGGTGAACACCGCCATCAGTTCGGCCCGGTCGCGGTACTCGCGCATCAGCACCGGCGGCAGCTTTTCGCTCACTTTCATCAGATCGGCCAGGTCGGTGATGTTGTGTTCGGAGATCAGGTTCTCGATCAGGCCGATACGCTCGAGTCGCGATCCGGCGCGCAAGGCCTCGCCGACGTCATTGGCGCTGACCTGCGCCAATTCGGCGATCGCAGCATAGGCTTCGGGCGCGTTGCTGACCTTGAACTCGACCAGGATGCTGCGCAGTTCGCGCTGGTAACGCGCCAGCGTGCCGTACAGCAGCAGCGCGCGTTCGGCCTTGTTGAGCTGAAGCAGCCCGGCCAGCGCCTCGATGTTCTTCTCGACCAGCGTGGACTGCTTCTTCAGGCTTTGCGTCAACCACTCGCCGGTGACCGACAACAAGGAAATCAGATCCTTGGGCTGGTCCTTGGCGTATTCGTCCAGATAGAAAAACAGCGTGCCTTCTTCATACGGTCCGCGCCAGACACCGTAACGGGACAGGAATTCGGCGTCGCGCAAGGTCTCATGGCCGCGCCAGTATTCATTGCCCATGCAGCGACGACCAAGGAACTCCCGCACCCGGCCCAGCACCGGGATCGGCCACACCAGATGCCGGCCGGCCAGTGCCACGACGCTGTTGAGGTCGCGTCGCACATTGAAGCTGGACCCGCGTCGTGCGGCGAGGGTCAACACGAAATGCGAACACATCAGATCCATCACCGGGGCGTTCTTGAGCCCCGGTGACGCCAGCACCATCCGGCTTGACTGATCGGTCACCAAACGTTTGGCCATCAAGGTCTCCAGCACCTGCGTGCGTGACAAGACCATAACCCAGTCCGCCGGTGGAGAAAAGACCCACGGAACAACAAGGGATTGGCCCCGGGGAAATACCACGGCCTCATTGCGCTAAGCTGTGAGCGATGGACAGACCGCGGTTGCAAGCCACATCGACCGCCTGTTGCACGCCCTGCAACCGGCGCTGGTTCCAATCCATGTCGCGTTGCAATTTCGCGACATGCGCCCGACGGCCCATGGCGCTCCGGTAGTCTCGATGCGCTGGTTGCTGCGCTGTGCGTTGGTGCTCCTGCTGGCGCCGCCGTTGCTGGTGATCGCCGTAGTGGCGCTGGCGATCGACGACCAGCCCGTACTGACCCGGCAAGCCGCGTTGACGCCGGCTGCTGTCGGCCGGGCGCGCTGGCTGCTGGCCCGCAACGATCCGCGCTACATGCGCCCAGGCGTGCTGCGAACCATCGTGGTATCGCAGGAGGACCTGGATCTGGCCACCAACTACCTGGCCAACCGTTACCTGGGCGGTGCCAGCCATGTCGTCCTGCAGGACGGCAGGGCCACTGTCCGGGCCAGTGTCGGGTTGCCCGCCAATCCGCTTGGGCGCTTCATCAACCTGGAGGCGACACTGCGCGAGAGCGGGACCTTGCCGCGTTTCGAGCAGCTGCGTCTGGGTCGGCTGCCCATACCGGCGTTCCTGTGCAACGCGCTGCTCGACCTGGCCATGAACCGGCTGCAGGCGAACCCGAACTACGCGGCCACCGCCGATGTCATCAAACATGTCCGTTCCCGCAACGGATTTCTGAGTGTCGTTTTCGAGTGGAACGACGCGGTGCCAGGCCAGATCAAGGCGGTCCTGGTCGATCCGCAGGAGCAGCTGCGCTGGCGCAGCTACCAGCAGCGCCTGGTGCAGGTGACCGGTGCGCTTGGTGCCGTGCGGGCCATGCCGCTCGATCAACTGCTGGGGCCGATGATGGCGTTGGCGGCGCAACGGGCGATCCAGGGCGATCCGGTCGCCGAGGCCCGGTCCGCCCTGGTGGTGGTTGCGTTCTATGTCAATGGCAAGGGCCTGGCGGCACTGGTGCCGGCGGCGCGTGATTGGCCACAGCCGTCACGCCTGCGCGTGACGCTGGCCGGGCGCACCGATTTTCCGATGCATTTCATGATTTCTGCCGCCCTGGCCGCAACCGCTGGCAGCCCGTTGTCGGACGTGGTCGGTCTGTACAAGGAGCTGGAGGATGCGCGCGCAGGCAGCGGATTTTCGTTCAACGACATTGCCGCCGATCGCGCCGGCACCCGATTCGGCGAACTGGCGGTCTCGGGCAGCGCGGGGCTGGACCGCATTGGCCGCGTCGCCGCAGCCGGCCTGCGGGAATCCGACCTGATGCCCGACGTGCGTGACCTGCCCGAATCGATGTCGCAGGCCGAGTTCGAGCGCCGCTTCGGCGGCGTGGACCAGGCGCAGTACCGGGCCATGATGGAGCGGATCGAGCAGCGCATCGCCGCGTTGCCGTTGTACCGATAGCCGCGCCGATCGTGCAGGGGGGCGGCCGTCGGCGCTGCGTTTCCAGGGCCATCGGCCCGTCGGTGGACCGTTGGGGATAAACTCCCGGGGTCTGCCGCGTACCCGACAACAAGGAAAGTCCATGTCTGCAAGCCCCACCCCGCACGAGAGCACCACCGATGATCCGATCGAAAAGATCGTGCCGATGATCCCCCTGGTGTTGCCGCTGGCCGGTGCCGTGCTGATTTTCATGCTCGCCTTCATCGCCGTATTCGTGGGCTGAGCTCCGCCGCCAGCACGCGTTCGACGGGTCACTGCCGCCCGATCCGAGGCTGCCTGTTCAAGGTGGTCACGCGCGTACGTCTTCATTCCCTGTCCCCAATGCGCAAGGCGCGCCGCCTGGCCCGCCCCGCAAAGGCTGCGCGCCAAACTTCTTGAGGCATAACCTGATGCAGGCTTTGCATGAAGTTTGTCACCGTCGCGTCGCTTATTGCAGGGCAGGTTCATAGAATCGTTGCAGGCGCCGTCTCCCCAGGACGGTTTTTTTTCCCCCGCGATGGGGTGACGGCGCGTGATCGGCGCACCGCTGCAGATCAGCAGGTGATGCGCAGCCGATCGTTTTCCCGGGACGAGCCGTTTTTTCCAAGTGAAAAGCAGCATGCGCTTGCAGATGGGCTGGCACTTTGCTTCGAAAAGACAGGTTCCTTATCTCTGGAGTTTTCGATGAATACACGTGCCGAACCGGCGCTGGTGCTCAATGCGCCGTCGTATGTGAAGAACCAGGCCCTGATCGATTGGGTCGCAGGGGTTGCCGCGTTGACCTTGCCCGACAACGTCGTCTGGTGTGACGGGTCCGAAGAGGAATACCAGCGCCTGTGCCAGTTGCTGGTGGATGCCGGCACGTTGCGACGACTCAATCCGGCCAAGCGGCCCAATTCCTTCCTCGCCTGGTCCGATCCTGGCGATGTGGCGCGGGTCGAGGACCGTACCTTCATCTGCGCACCGACCAAGGACGAGGCCGGCCCGACCAACAACTGGATGGAGCCGTCGCAGATGCGCGCCGTGCTGCAGCACGGCCAGGCCGACGGCACGCCGGCTTTGTTTGCCGGCTGCATGCGCGGGCGCACGCTGTACGTGGTGCCGTTCTCGATGGGACCGCTGGGATCGCATATTGCCCACGTCGGCATCGAGTTGACCGATAGCCCGTACGTCGTGGTCAACATGAAGATCATGACGCGCATGGGGCGCGCAGTCTACGACGTGCTCGACGCCGATGGTGCCTTTGTGCCCTGCGTGCATTCGGTCGGAGCACCGTTGCAGCCCGGCCAGAAGGACGTGACCTGGCCATGCAACAAGACCAAGTACATCGTGCACTACCCGCAGACCCGCGAGATCTGGTCCTATGGCTCGGGCTACGGCGGAAACGCCCTGCTGGGCAAGAAGTGCCTTGCGCTGCGCATCGCTTCCACCATGGGGCTGGCTGCGGCGCAGGCGGATGCCGGCGCGCCGGGTTGGCTGGCCGAGCACATGCTGGTCCTGGGCGTGCAGAACCCGCAAGGCAAGAAATACCATGTGGCGGCGGCGTTCCCCAGCGCCTGCGGCAAGACCAACTTCTCGATGATGGTGCCGCCCAAGGCATTCGAAGGCTGGAAGGTCACGACCATTGGCGATGACATTGCATGGATCAAGCCCCATGCCGACGGCCGCCTGTATGCGATCAATCCGGAGGCCGGCTATTTCGGTGTCGCGCCGGGCACCAGCATGCGCACCAATCCGAACTGCATGGCCAGCCTGCAGCGCGACGTGATCTTCACCAACGTGGCGCTCACCGACGATGGCGATGTCTGGTGGGAAGGCATGGAAGAAGACACGGGGTCGATTCCTGCGCATCTGATCGACTGGCAAGGCAAGGACTGGACGCCGGAGATTGCGCTGGCCAATGGCGTTGGCGGCAAACGCAAGCCGGCGGCGCACCCCAATGCACGTTTCACGGTGGCGGCCACCAACAACCCCGCACTGGACCCGGCCTGGGATGACCCGGCGGGGGTTCCAATCGATGCCTTCATCTTCGGCGGCCGCCGCTCCACCACCGTGCCGTTGATCACCGAGGCGCGCAACTGGGTCGAAGGTGTCTACATGGCCGCCACCATGGGCTCGGAGACCACCGCCGCCGCGACCGGGCAACAAGGTGTGGTGCGGCGCGATCCGTTCGCGATGCTGCCGTTCATGGGTTACAACATGAGCGACTATTTCCAGCACTGGCTGCAGATGGGCGAAAAGCTGGCCGCTGCAGGCGCCAAGCTGCCACGCATCTACACCACCAACTGGTTCCGCAAGGGCCCCGACGGCAAATTCGTCTGGCCTGGCTATGGTGAAAACATGCGTGTGCTCACCTGGATGATCGACCGGCTGGAAGGGCGCGGCCAGGGCACCGAACATATCTTCGGCATCAGCCCTGCCTATGCCGATCTGAACTGGAACGGCCTGGCGTTCACGCCCGAGCAATTTGCCACGGTCGTCAGTATCGACAAGGCAGCCTGGACGGCTGAACTCCAGCTGCATGCGACGCTGTTCGATCAGTTGGCCTACCACCTGCCGGTGCAGTTGCAGGAGACACGCAAGCGCATCGAGAGCCGCCTGGCCGGCGGCGTCATGGCTGGGTAGGCATGCCCAGCACGTCTGTCTCGTCGCGGCGAAGCAGCTCCTTGAGCAGCGGTGGCTCGAAGTGGCGCTTGACCGTGATCGCATAGAAGTTCTCGATCAGGTCGGGCACGACGCAATATTCGACGAGTTGCCCGCTGGACAACTCATCGCGCACCACGACCGACGGCAACAAGGCGACTGCGCCGGAGTCGCGCGCCAGCAGGCGCAGCAGCGCCATGTCATCGACCTCGGCCAGCACCTGGCAGCGCAGGCCGTGCTGTTCGCACAGCAGGTCAAACCCGGCCCGGATATCGCTGTCGCGGCTCGGTAGCAGCAACGGCACTTGGGCCAGATCCTGCGGAAAGCGAAAGGCTTGCCGCCGTGGCCGGCCGACCAGGCTGACGGGTTGGCGCGCGATGCTGCGGCAGCGCCAGGGATGGTCTGCGTCGGCGTGCACGCGCCGGTTCGACAGCACGACATCGAGCGTATGCACCCGCAGCCGTTGCAACAGCTCCTCCAGGCTTCCCGATTGCAGCACCAGTTCGACGTCGCCGCGCGTCAGCATCGGTTTGACGAAGTTTTCCTGAAAGTTGCGCGACAGCGTGGCCACAGCGCCGATGCGCAGCACCTGCCGGGTGTGCTTCGCGCCGTCGCGCAGCATGGCCACCAGCTCGGTGCCCGACGTGAAGATGGACTCGGCGTAGGTCAGCGTCATGCGGCCAGCCTCGGTGATCTGCAGCGTCCTGCCCACTCGGTGAAACAGGGCATGGCCGAGTTGGTCTTCGAGTTGCTTGATCTGGGTCGACAGCGCTGACTGCGAGACATGCAGCCGGGCGGCTGCTCGTGTCAGGTTGCCCTCCTTGGCTACGGCCCAGAAGTAGTGCAGGTGATGAAAGTTCAGTCGCGCCATGGGCTAACCAATCTTGTTTTCAGAACGCTTTGTCAATAACAATGAATTTTACGGAATTGACTGCAGGCGGCACAGTCGGGTCCAACGATTTCTCCAGAGACCTGTGCCATGAACGCTTCTGTGCTCGAACTGTCTGCCTGGCGCGCCGCCTTGCTGGTGCTGGTGCCGCTGCTCTATGTCGCTGCGGCTGGCGCTGCAACGGCCGGTCGCGCGCGGCCTGAGGCGGTTTGGCGCATCGCGCGCTGGAGTGCCGCGCTGGCGCTGGCGACGTCGCTGCTGTCGCTGGGCGCATTGCTGGTCGGTGGAGCGGCACTGGTGCGGGGGCCGGCCTTGTTGTCCTTGGGAGCCGCAGGACACCTGCACTTCGGCTTGCGCAGCGATGCGCTGGGCAACCTCGTGCAGTTGCTGGTCACCTTCATCGGCTGGGTGATCGTCGGATATTCCCGCACCTGCCTGCGCGGCGCGCCGGGGCAGTCGCGGTATATCCGTTGCCTGTTGCTGACACTGGCCGCGGTCACGCTGCTGGTGGTCACCAACAACCTGGTCGTGCTGGTACTGGCCTGGACAGGTACCAGCCTGGCGCTGCACGGCTTGCTGACATTTTTCTCGGCACGGCCACAGGCGCTGATCGCCGCGCACAAGAAGTTCCTGGCCAGCCGTGTGGCGGACCTGTGCATGCTGGCTGCGATCGTGCTGATCGGACAGCAACTCGGTACGCTGGATATCGATCGCGCCATGGCTGCCTCGCGCGGCTTGCCGCACATCCCCGCTGGCTTGCGCGGCGCAGCGATCCTGCTGGCGCTCAGCGCGATACTCAAATGCGCGCAACTGCCGGTGCACGGATGGCTGATCCAGGTCATGGAGGCGCCCACACCGGTGTCGGCACTGCTGCACGCCGGCGTCGTCAATCTCGGTGGCTTTCTGCTCATCCGGCTCGGGTTCCTGGTGGCCGAGGTGCCTGCAGCGCAGGCCTTGCTGGTTGTCGCGGGCAGCGTGACCGCCGTGGTCGCGGCGCTGGTGATGACCACACGGGTCAGCGTCAAGGTGGCGCTGGCATG
>CAZLDV010000055.1:0-2087 GCA_964558425.1 uncultured Rhodoferax sp.
CTCTGGGATACTTTTGCCATGGATTTCGTCAACCTGCCCCTGCTGGCCGTCTCTGCGATGGTTTTTGCCAGCGTGCTGGTGGGTCTGTTCTCGACCCGGATCGGATTTTCCTTTCTGCTGGTGTTCCTGCTGGCCGGTGTGCTGGCGGGCGAAGACGGGATCGTCGGATTCCGGTTTGACGACTATCGGCTCAGTTTCTGGGTCGGCAACTTTGCGCTTGCGGTGATCCTGCTCGATGGCGGGCTGCGCACCGCGTTTGCCACCTTTCGTACCGGCTTGCGGCCGGCGTCGGTGCTGGCTTCCGTCGGGGTGGTGCTCAGTGCGGGCATCACCGCGATCGCCGCCCGGTGGTTTGTCGGCCTGGACTGGACCACCGCGTTCCTGTTGGGCGCCATCATCGGCTCGACCGACGCCGCCGCAGTGTTCGCGTTGCTGAACCGTTCGGGGGTCACGCTCAATGAACGTGTCGCCGCCACGCTGGAGATCGAGTCCGGCGTGAATGATCCGATGGCGGTGTATTTGACGCTGGCCTTCATCGCCCTCATCGGTGGCCAGGGCAGCCCGGCTGCATCCTGGACGTCGCTGGCCTGGAACTTCCTGCAGCAGTTCGGCGTCGGAGCGCTGATTGGCATCGGCGGCGGTTTCGGCATGGCGCTGTTGCTGAACAAGGTCGCTGCGCGGGACGCCGGCCTGGGGGTGCTGGCCCTGCTGGTGGGTTCCGCCGGCTTGTCGGTTTTTGCGGCGGCAGGCCTGGCCGGCGGTTCCGGCTTTCTGGCGGTGTACCTGTTCGGCCTGGTCGTGGCGAATCGGGCCACCGACGCGGTAGCGCCGATCCTGGCCGTGATGGACGGGTATGCCTGGCTGGCGCAAGCTGGCATGTTCCTGTTGCTCGGGCTGCTGGTGACACCATCGACGATGCTGCACTTCTTCGTGCCCGGGCTCGCGGTGGCCGCCACACTGATCCTGGTCGCGCGGCCGGTGGCGGTGTGGCTGTGTCTGTGGCCATTCCGGTTCACGCGGCCCGAGACCTGGTTCATTTCCTGGGTCGGGCTGCGCGGCGCGGTGCCGATCGTGCTGGCCTTGTTTCCGCTGATGGCCGGTACGCCGCAAGCCTCGGTGTTGTTCAACATCGCCTTCCTGGTCGTCGTGTTGTCGTTGCTGCTGCAAGGTTCGACCATCGGTCTGTTTGCACGCTGGCTGGATGTGGCGATGCCCGACAGCGCCGACGAGCGGCAGCACCGGGCCTTGTTTCGCGACTTCGCGTTGGAGCCCGCCGTACCCATCGAATCCGTCTGCACGTTCTATGGCCTGCCCGCGCCAGCGCAGGACGAAGCAGACTTGCCGCTGGGTGACTGGATGGTCCTGCGCCTGCGCCGGCCGCCGGTGCCGGGTGACAGTGTCACCTGGGGCCCGGCCACCTTCGTGGTGCGCAGGTTGCACCAAGGGCGCATCACCCAGGTCGGCCTGGGCCTGGCTTCCTGACTCCGCATTGGCCGTGCGCGCTGGCGTCGCTCGCGCTACGATGCCAGCAGCATGCAGAACGACGGCTTTGTCTTGTTCGAAACGGCGCTGGGCGATTGCGCCATCGCCTGGGGTCCGCACGGCATCACCGGCGTGCAGTTGCCCGAGGCGGACGCGGCAGCCACCCGGGCCCGCATGCACAGTCGCTTTCCGGGCGTTGCAGAATCAGCGCCACCCGGCCACGTGCGGCAGGCAATCGACAAGTTGACGGCGATGCTTGGCGGTCAGCCGGTGGTTCCGGCCGATCTGTCCGATATCGCACTCGACATGTCCGCGATTGCGCCCTTTCACCAGCGTGTCTACGCAGTGGCCCGGCGCATGCTGCCCGGCGAGACCATGGGCTACGGTGACATGGCCCGCATGCTGGGGGCGCCCGGTGCCGCCCGCGCAGTCGGGCAGGCACTGGCGCACAACCCGTTTGCGCCGATCGTGCCGTGCCACCGCATCCTGGCCGCCGACGGCCGCGCCGGTGGCTTCTCGGCCGCTGGCGGCGTGCGCACGAAATTGCGGCTGCTCGAGATCGAACATGCGCAGTTCGGTGCGCGGGGATTGTTCGACGATCTGGA
>CAZLDV010000055.1:2187-22144 GCA_964558425.1 uncultured Rhodoferax sp.
CTGGCCGGTAACTCAGCCGATGCTGTCAGCCGCCAACGCAGCACGCAGGGCCGGCCGCTCGCTGATCAGCGTCGGGGTATTCCACATCGGCTCCAGGCCGGTCATCTGGTCCAGGTAACAGATGGCAAGCGCCGGATCCTGGGCGACGTTCTCCAGATAGCTGTTCCAGTACTGTGGCAGGGCCGCGTCGAGCGGCGCGGCCGCTGCGCCCGCCTGCAGTCGCAGCGCCTGCAGCAGACCGAGCACGACGCGGGTGATCAGCGTGGTGGCGCGATCCGGCTGGTCGGTGTTGCCGGCCGCATCGGTCAACGACAGCAAGGGATCTGCGCCAGCCACTGATGGCTGCGCGGCCAGCAGCTGTTGCAGCAGCAGACCGGCCATGGCATGGCGGAAATCGACGCTATCGCGGGCTTCGAGATGCTGTTGCGACTCCAGTGTCTGCACCCAGTTGAAAAAGGCCTGGCACAAGGCGTCGTCATTCAGGCGAACCATCCGTCCGTCGCGGCCGGCCGCCCGTTCCAGTACGCCCTGCATTGCCGGCGCGAACCAGCGCCAGCGGACCACGCGCAGACGCAGATCCGGCTCTTGAGGCCAGTCCAGCGGCAGTTCGGCCGGTGCCAGCATGGTCTACAGATGGCGAAACACAAACGCGAATTCGGCCGCCAGTTGCGCGCCACCGTCGGCTGCGCACTGCGCCAGTGCCTGCGCGAACGGCGTCTGGCGCGCCGTCGCAATGTGGCGTCCCAGGCGCAGGCAGGCGGCGGCCCTGGCGTGGTTCACGTCGGACGGCGTCACCGACCCGGCGGCAAGCACCACGCCCAGCAGCACATCCCGCCATTGCAGCGATTCGGCCGCCGTGGCATCGGCCGGGGTCCATGGCAACACGGTGGCGTCGCGGATCGGCCGGGTTGCGATCAGTGCGCGCAACAGTTGCGCGCACAGGGCGGCATGTTCCGCTGCACCTTGCTGGTCGAAGCCCTGGTTGGCGTCGATCGGCGCTGCGCGCCGGGCCCGATCCGACTGCACGATCCAGAAGGCCTCGTCGACGAACCGCTGCTGGACCAGCGCACGCTGCGCGCGCGGGGCGGGCTCCAGCACCAGCGCATGGTGCATCAGCCAGTAGAAGACCTCGGCAAACAGACCGGACGGATTGCGCCGGTCCTGCGCTGAAAAATAGGCGGCCAGCGGCAGCAGCGTGAAGTCCAGCGTGCGATAGGGCTCGTCCGCCATGGCCTTGATCGCGGCCCGGTGCTGCACCGACTCCAGTGTCGACAAGGTGCCGCGGGCAGCCGAACCCGCCAGCGCATGCAAGGTCTCGCGGGTGCCGCTCGCGCCGACGGGGTCGATCTGCTGCGCCAGCCGCGGGGCAACGTCGTCGACCAGCCAATGCGCGCCCAGATGCAGATTGAAGCCCAGCGCGCGCAGACCATCCTTGAGGGTCAACTCCACGGCGGTGAGCGCGCTCTGGTGCGGCGAAGGATTGGACGAAGCTTGCATCATGGAAGGATCGCAGACCCATTTACGTTAGCATGATTGCCCAGGCAACCGGCATGTTGCGATGATTGTGCATCGGAACGCCAACGGTTTCCACCCACCCATCCGCCCATGCCCAGACGCACCAAGAACATCAGCCGGCCCGGGGCGCCATCGTCGACAGCCGCCGATGATCTGTTGCCGGCACCGCCCGGCCCCAACCCCAATCAGCGCAACAAGCGCATGCGACTGCGTGTGGCGTGGATGTATTACGTCGAGGAAATGACGCAGAGCGACATCGCGCAGCAACTGGGCATCGGTCGCGTGACGGTGATCCGCCTGCTGGCCGATCTGCGCGAACGCAACGAGATCAAGTTCAGCATCGCGCAAGGCATTCCCGAATGCATCGCGCTCGAACGTGCGCTGGAGACGGCCTTCGGGCTGCAGGACGCGGTGGTCGCGCCGCTGTCCGATGCGTCGGCGGACGCCACCGTCGCCGTGGCCGCCGCCACCGGTCAATACACGTCCGGCATGCTGCACGCCGGCATGCGCATCGGCCTGGGCTGGGGCCGTACGCTGCACGAGTCGCTGCGGTTCATGGCCGATGCGCCGGTACCGGATCTCAGCGTGGTGTCGCTGCTCGGCGGCATCACCAAGGTGCGCCGCTTCAACCCCTCGGAGTTCGCGTGGCGCTTCTCCAGCCTGTTCCAGGCCGAGTGCTACCTGATGACCGCGCCGGCAGTCGTCGATTCGCCGCGCACCCGCCAGACCTTGATCGACCACTGCGGCCTGGGCGATGTATTCGACAACGCAAAGACACTCGATGCAGTGCTGCTCAGCGTGGGCGACGTGACGTCCGAAGGCACGGCGTACCGCTATGGGGTCTTGCCCGACGAGATGCGCCGCCGTTTTGTCGACATGGGCGCGGTAGGCGACCTGCTGTTCCATTACTTCGATCGGGACGGCAAGCTGATCAAGGACCCGATACAGGGGCGTGTGATGTCGGTGCCGGTCGAGACGCTGCGCGCGGTGCCGCAACGTATCGTCGCCTCCGGCGGTGCGCAGAAGGTCCAGGCACTGCTGGGTGCACTGCGGCTGATCGCGCCCACCACGCTGATCACCGACGAACACTGCGCACGGGCAGTGCTGGCGCTGGCCGGCCGAGATCCGGCGCCCGAGCCGGCGCGCCGTTGAAGGTCCGGGGTCGGACCAGCCCGCTGGCGCCGATCGCTTCCTCGCGCATGCCCCGTGCGCCAGACGGCGGGGCGGGGTGACGGCCAGACCGTCACCCACCACCGTGTGTCAGGGAATACCCGGCGTTGGCCGCAAGCCATGGAAAACCACTTGTGCTGAAGTTGGACATAAGTCTAAAATCAAGCACAAATGTACATTTTCAACCACAGAGGTGCGGCATGAGCACATTCCAACCCAGCGGCCTGGCCGCCGACCTGGCGGCCCTGGAGGCCACCGGCAAGCCGATCCGGATCGGTCTCATCGGCTCGGGCATGATGGGCACCGACATCGTCACCCAGGTGCTGCAGATGCGCGGCATCGTGGTTGCGGCGATTGCCGACATCAACGTGCCGGCGGCCGTCGCGGCACTGGCATCCGCCGGGCACGACCCGCAGGCGCACCGGATCGTGCAGACGGCCAGCGCGCTGGAGCGCGCCATCGGCGAGCGGCGCATCGCCGTCACCGACAACGCCGACCTGGTGTGCGCCTGCGCGCTGATCGATGTCGTCGTCGACGCCACTGGCAAACCGGCGGTCGGCGCACAGATCGGGCTCACCGCGATGGAGCACGGCAAGCACCTGGTCATGATGAACGTCGAAGCCGACGTGACCATCGGCGCCTATCTCAAGCACGAGGCCGACCGGCTGGGCGTGGTGTATTCGCTGGGCGCCGGCGATGAACCGAGCGCGGCGATCGAGCTGATCAATTTCGTCTCGGCGCTCGGCTACCCGGTGATTGCGGCCGGCAAGGGCAAGAACAACCCGCTCAATGTCGACGCCACGCCCGATGACTATGCGCGGCAGGCGAAAGAGATGGGGCTCAACCCGCGCATGCTGGTCGAATTCGTCGACGGCTCCAAGACCGCGGTCGAAATGTCGGCCATTGCCAACGCCACCGGCCTGGTCCCCGACATCGCCGGCATGCACGGGCCCGCGGCATCGCTCAAGCAGTTGCACGAAGTGCTGTGCCCGATCGCCGACGGCGGGCTGCTCACGCGCAAGGGCGTGGTCGACTACACCGTGGGCAAGGACGTCGCGCCCGGCGTGTTCGTGGTGGCCGAAATGGCCCATCCCCGGCTGCGTGAACGCATGGACTATCTCAAGCTGGGCAAAGGGCCTTACTACACGTTCTATCGGCCGTACCACCTGTGCAGCCTGGAGGTGCCGCTCACCTGCGCGCGCGCGGTGCTGTACCGACGCGCCGACATGGCGCCGCTGGCCCGTCCGTCGGCCGAGGTGTGTGCCTTGGCCAAGCGCGACCTCAAGCCGGGCGACCGGTTGGATGCGATCGGTGAATACACCTACCGGGCCTGGGCCATGGACGCGGTCGAAGCCCGCGCGGCCAACGGCGTCCCGTGCGGCCTGCTCGAACAGGCCCGCGTCACCGCGCCGGTGCGCAAGGGCGAACTGCTGACCCACGCCAACACCGCGGTGGATGCGGCTTCGCGCATCGTCGAGCTGCGCCGCCGGCAGGACCAACTGGTGTATGGATCATGAGCGCCGCCGGGCCGTTCCCAAGGCGCTCGCACCGCAGCCCGCAGGGCGGAGGTGATCCGAACTGCGCCGCCGGGCCGTTCCCAAGGCGCTGGGTCCCGAAATTCGAAGAATGGAGGGATTTTTTATGAGCCCGTTGGTGGTGGACGACCTGGCTGTTGACACCGTGCAGCGCAAACGGACCTACGCGCTGCTGGGCGCGACCGGCTTGCACGCGGCCTTGCGACAAATGGTGCTGATCCGCCGATTCGAAGAAGGCGCCGAACAGGCCTATATGCGGGGCCTGGTGCACGGCACCATGCATTTGTCGATCGGCCAGGAAGCCAGCGCGGTTGGCGTGGGCGTCAACCTGCAGAAGGCCGATTGCATCACCTCGACGCACCGCGGCCATGGGCATTGCATCGCCAAGGGCGCCGAACCCAAATACATGTTCGCCGAGTTTTTCGGCAAGGACACCGGGTATTGCCGCGGCCGGGGCGGTTCCATGCACATTGCCGACGTGGCTGGTGGCAACCTCGGTGCCAACGGCATCGTCGCTGGCGGCATCCCGATCGCGGTGGGTGCCGCGCTGGCGCTCAAGCAGATGCGCAAACCCAATGTCGTGGTGTGTTTCTTTGGTGACGGCGCCAACAACGAAGGTGCCTTCCATGAGGGGCTGAACATGTCCGCGATCTGGAAGCTGCCGGTGGTGTTCGTCTGCGAGAACAACCAGTACGGCATGTCCACCTCGATCGAACGCTCGACCGCCGTCAAGCGGGTCGCGACCCGGGCCGCCGCCTACAACATGCCGGGAGTCACGGTGGACGGCAACGACTTCGTCGCGGTGGCCGAAGCGGCGCATGATGCGATCGAACGCGCCCGGGTCGGTGGCGGTCCGGCGTTGCTCGAATGCCTGACCTATCGGCATCGCGGTCACTCCAAGAGTGACCGCAACCGGTACCGGACCAAGGAAGAGATCGACGCCTGGATCGCGCGTGATCCGATCGTGCTGCTGGAGCAGGACCTGCTGCGCCGCGGCCTGATCGACCAGCCGCGCATCGACGCGTTGCACCAGGATGTGGAGCAGGAGATCGAGGCGGCGCTCGCATTTGCCAGTGCCAGTGCGTCGCCGGATCTGGCCAGCCTGACCGACTTTGTCTATGCCAGTGCCGAGGAGGCCCACCATGCCCGCTGAGGTGCGCGAGCTCAGCTATGCGCAGGCGATCCAGGAGGCGCTGGCGATCGCGATGGAACGCGATGAACGGGTGTTCCTGATGGGCGAGGACATCGGTGTCTATGGCGGTGCCTTCCAGGTCACCGGTGACCTGGTGCACCGCTTTGGCGAAGACCGGGTGATGGACACGCCGATCTCCGAGCTCGGCGGCGCCGGTGTGGCGGTAGGCGCGGCGCTGATGGGCCGCCGGCCGGTGTTCGAATTCCAGTTTTCCGACTTTGCCACGCTGGCGATGGAGCAGATCGTCAACCAGGCGGCCAAGATGCGCTTCATGCTCGGCGGCAAGGCCTCGGTACCGCTGGTGATGCGGTTTCCCAGCGGTTCGGGTACCGGCGCCGCCGCGCAGCACAGCCAGAGCCTGGAGGCCTGGTTTGCCCATGTGCCCGGTCTGAAGGTGGTGCAGCCTTCCACGCCGCATGATGCCAAGGGCATGCTGCTGGCGGCCATCGAGGACCCGGACCCGGTCATGTTCTTCGAGCACAAGCTGCTCTACAAGATGAAGGGGCCGGTGCCCGAGGGCTATTACACCGAGCCGCTGCATCAGGCGCGCGTTCGCCGGGTCGGCAGCGATGTCACGATCGCGGCCAGCGCGATCATGGTCCACCGTGCACTGGAAGCGGCGCAGCAACTGGAGGCGGACGGCATTTCGGTTGAAGTCGTCGACCTGCGCTCGCTGCGGCCGCTGGACCATGCGACCTTGATCGACAGCGTCAGCAAGACCACCCGCCTGGTGTGTGTCTACGAGGGCACCAAGCAACTGGGCATCGGCGCCGAGGTCAGCGCCATGATCGCCGAGAGTGCGGCCTTCGACCGGCTCGACGCGCCGATCCTGCGGCTGGGCGGCGCCGATTGCCCGTTGCCGTACAACCCGGAACTGGAAAAGGCCGCCGTGCCGCAGGTGCCCGACATCGTTGCCACCGTGCAGCGTCTGCTGACTTTGCGGGTCTGACATGGCCGACGAAGTCATCCTGCCCAAGGTCGACATGGACATGACCGAGGGCAAGATCGCCCATTGGTATGTGCACAACGGCGAGCGCGTCACGCGTGGACAGGTGCTGTTCGAGATCGAGACCGACAAGGCCACGATGGAGATCGAGGCCACGGCCGATGGCGTATTGCAAGGCAGCGACGGTGCCACCGGCGTGGTGTTGCCGGTCGGCCATGTGGTGGGCTGGATCGTGCAGCCCGGTGAGGCCATTCCGAGCGCGGGCGCTGCGGCCGCTGCCCTCGCCGATGCGCCGTTGGCGCGCGCAGCGACCGGCTCCGCGCAGCAGGCGCCTGCCCTGGCCGCAAGCACCGCCCGTGATGGTGCAGCGGACCGTTCTGCAGCGCCCGGCGCAGGCGTCCTGCGTGCCACGCCATTGGCGCGCAGCATCGCGCGCGCGCACGGCATCGATCTGCTGGCGGTCCGTGGCTGCGGCCCGCAAGGACGGGTGCTGGCGCGCGATCTGGCACAGCCGGCGCAGGCCGCGGCCGCAGCTGCGGCTGCGCCCGCCATCGATGCATTGCATCTGCACTGGTTCAACCGCCACAGTGGTGTGCCGCTGGTCCTGTTGCATGGTTTCGGCACCGCGTCCGGCTCCTGGCGCCTGCTGGCCGAGCAGCTCGCCGGCCTGCCGGTGCTGGGCATCGACCTGCCCAACCACGGCAAGTCGCCCCGCGTCGAACTGGCTGACCTGGATGCTGTGGCGCGCAGCGTATTGCGCCGGCTGGACCAGGAAGGGATGGGAGCGATCCACCTGGCTGGCCATTCGATGGGTGGTGGGGTGGCACTGGCATTGGCCCGGTTGTTGCAGGACCGCCTGCGTTCACTGACCCTGCTGGCGCCGCTGGGCCTGGGCCCGCAGATCAATGGCGCGTTCATTGAGGGTTTGCTGCGTGCCAGCCGCGAGGCCAGCTTGCGCCCCTGGTTGCGCCTGCTGTTTGGCGATCCGGCGCGACTGACCAGTTCGTTCTCGGCCACAGCCTGGAGTGAACTGGGCGCACCCGATACCCGGGCAGCACTGGTCGAGATGGCGCAGCGCCTGTTGCCCGACGGCACCCAGGCCGATCTGCTGCGCGATCGGCTGGCCGATCTGGCCATGCCGGTCAAGCTGGTCTGGGGTACCGGTGACCGCATCGTGCCGCCCGAACAGGCAACTGGCATTCCCGGCGCCGTTGCGCTGCACCTGTTGCCCGGCATCGGGCACCTGCCGCAGATCGAGGCGGTGGACCTGGTCGCCCGCTTGTTGCGCCAGCAACGGGCCGCCGGCGACGCACTGGCCGCGGGGTCGATGCCGTGACGGCGCTGCGCATCCTGATCAGCAACGACGACGGCCATTTTTCGGCCGGCATCGCGGCACTGGAACGGGCGGCCGCCACCGTGAGCGACGATCTGTGGGTCGTGGCGCCGGACCAGAAGCGCAGCAGCATGGGACACCAGATCTCGCTGCACGAACCGTTCGAACTGACCCGGCTGTCCGAGCGGCATTACGCCTGTTCCGGCACACCGGCCGACTGCGCGATCGCGGCCATGGCCTGGTTGTTCGCCGACGCCGCCAAGCCCGATCTGGTGCTCTCGGGTGTCAACGAGGGACGCAACATCGGCGAGGACATCGCGTATTCCGGCACCATGTCGATCGCCCGCGAGGCCAGCTTCTGGGGTATTCCCGCGATTGCGTTTTCGGCGCCCAAGGAACTGGACTTTTCTGCGCCGCAGCTGGCGCAGTGGCTGGCAGCGGTGGTCGCCGGGTTTGCCCGCGACCGGGCCGACTGGCACCGTCCGGACTCCTGGCTCAGTGTGAATCTGCCGCGGCGCGTGCCGGCGCGCCTGCACCATGCGGTTC
Source organism: uncultured Rhodoferax sp. (assembly GCA_964558425.1). Classification (GTDB taxonomy): domain Bacteria; phylum Pseudomonadota; class Gammaproteobacteria; order Burkholderiales; family Burkholderiaceae_C; genus CAISIP01. The sequence goes on from CAZLDV010000055.1 coordinate 10,425, forward strand.
CCGGCCGGGCCAAGATTGCCGCGGCCATCGATGTGCAGCAGGCGCGCGGTGACACCACCGTCTTGCGTTATGTCAAGGGGCGCGCCGGGGTATCGTCGGCCGGTGACGAAACCAGCGTTTTGGATGCAGGATATGCATCGGTATACCGTCTGCGTTGGAACGGCTGCAGCCAGGTGGATGACGCCGTGCTGGAGCGGATCAATCCGGCCGCGTTGTGACGCGTGCTGCATGAAACCCGTGTGAGGATGTTGTGGCCATGAACCTGTTCGACCTGCCCTTCAAGGTGCTGCGCAATCTGCCGAACCCGCTGGAGTTCCCGCAGGCGCTCAAGGATTTGTCCGATGGCATGCGTGCCCGCATGGACGCGATGCCGGCGCAGGGCCCGGTTCCTGCGCCTGCGCCAGCGCCCGCCAAGCGGTATCCGTTGGTCGACGACACGCAGATCAGCGGCATGCAGGTGGGCGAGGTCAGTGGCGACGGCGCAATCGTCTGGGCGCGGCTGCCCTATGCCTGCGATGTGGCCGTGGCCTGGAGTTCGCAGGGCCCTGAGGGCCCATGGAACCGGGTGCCGGCGCCGCAGGCGCTGGAAGTCACCGACTTCACCACCCGGGTGCGCCTGAGCGGCTTGCCCGCCGACAGCACGATCCATGTCTCGGTGGTGGCCTTGGCGCTGGAGGCGGCGCACCCGAAGCAGTGGCTGCGCGGCTCGGTGTTTCGCTCCGCGCCGACGGCCAGCCGAACGGTGCGGTTCGCCTGGTCGGCCGATGTCAATGGGCAGGGTTTCGGCATCAACCCGCAAGCCGGCGGTCTGAAGATTTTCGAGACCATGCGCCAGCGCGACCTGGATTTTTTCCTGCATCTGGGCGACACGGTGTACGCCGATCACCCGTTGCAGCACCGGTTCGAGGACGAACGCGGACGGCCCTGGAACAACATCGTTTCCGCGTCCAAGACCAAGGTGGCCGAGACGATCGCGGAATACCGGGGCAATTTCCGCTACAACTGGCTCGATCCGCATTTCGCGCGCTTTTGCTCCGAGGTGCCGCTGGTGGCCATGTGGGACGACCATGAGGTGGTCAACAACTGGTCGCCCTCGCTGGACCTGGGCCGTGACCCGCGTTACACGATCAAGGATCTCAAGCTGCTCGCCGCAACCGCTGCGCGGGCGTTCCGCGAGTATCTGCCGGTGCCGCTGGAGGGTTTCGACGGAGCCGGCGCGTTGTACCGGCAGGTGTCGTACGGGCCCTTGCTGGACCTGTTTGTCGTGGACATGCAGACCTGGCGCGGCCCGAATTCGCACAATCTGCAGACCGAAGCCAGTGCCGAAACCGCGTTTCTCGGCGAGACCCAGATCGAGTGGCTCAAGCAGGCCTTGCTGAACTCCACGGCGCAATGGAAGGTCATCGGGGCCGGCATGCCGGTGGGCACCAACGTGGCCGATGGCCACGATGCCGAGGGGCGGGTCAAGTGGCAAGGCGTCGCCAACGGCGACGACGGGCCGCCCAAGGGGCGCGAACTCGAACTGGCCGATCTGCTGTCGTTCATCAAGCGCCATGCGATCCACGACATCGTCTGGCTGTGCGCCGACGTGCATTACACGGCGGCGCATTATTTTGACCCGGACAAGGCGGCGTTCCCCGATTTCCTGCCGTTCTGGGAGTTTGTCTCCGGCCCGCTCAATTCAGGCTCGTACGGGCCCTTTGCAGCCGACGCCACGTTCGGTGTGCAGGTCAAGTACTCACGTGCATCACCGGTGCGCGGGGCCAGCCCGATGGCGGGTCACCAGTACTTCGGCGAGGTGCTGATCGACCCCGATTCACGCTGCCTGACGGTGCATCTGTGCGACGTCACTGGCGCGGTGCTGCATACCGAAGTGATCCAGCCGCACGGCGCAGGAGTCTGAGCGCCAAGCTGCCACTGCACAATGGTTTTCGCCGCACGTCACAATTGCCAGCCTGCACGCCCGCGGATGCGGGATGTTTGACCGTTCAACCAAAGGAGACCTCCATGAACCATCGATCCACCCAGCGCCGCAGCTTGCTGCTCACTGCCGCCGCCGTCGCGGCGTTGGCATTGCCGCAGATCGGCATCGCGCAATCGGGCAACGTGTCAGGGCAGCTGGTGCTGTACACCTCGCAGCCGGACAAGGACATGAAGGGAACCATCGCCGAGTTCAACAAGAAATACCCGAACGTCAAGGTCGAGGTGTTTCGTTCGGGCACGACCGAAGTGCTGAACAAGTTGCGCACCGAATTTTCCGCCGGTGCGCCCCAGCCGGACCTGGTGTTGCTCGCCGACGCGGTGTCGATGGAGGCACTGAAGAAGGACGGTCACCTGATGGCGCTCAAGAATGCCGACGTGTCCGGCATCCCGCCGCAGTTCTATGACCATGACAAGTACTACATCGGCACCAAGGTCATCACCTCGGGGCTGGTGGTCAACACCAAGGCCAAGTTCAAGCCCACGTCGTGGAAGGACTTGCTCAATCCGGAGTTGAAGAACCAGATCGCGATGCCCAGCCCGCTGTATTCGGGCGCCGCCGCGATTTCGCTCGGTGCCTGGCTGGCCGACCCCGCGCTGGGCGGCTGGAATTATGTCGAGGGACTCAAGGCCAATGGCGCGATTGCGGTGCGAGGCAACGGCGCGGTGCTGCAGCAGGTCGCCAACGGCGAGAAATCGGTCGGTATCCTGGTGGACTTCATGGCGCTCAATGCCAAGGCCAAGGGTTCTCCGGTCGAGTTCGTGATTCCCAAGGAAGGCCTGACCTTCGTGACCGAGCCGGTCGCAGTGCTCAAGACCGCCAAGAACGTGCCTGCGGCGGAGGCCTTCGTCAACTTCCTGTTGTCGCCCGACGGCCAGAAGTATTCGACCACGCTGGGTTATGTGCCGATCCTCAAGGGTGTCAAGACGCCGGACGGCTACCCGCCAGCCGAGCAGATGAAATTCATGCCGCTCGATACCGGCAAGATTCTCGAAGGCATCGAACCCAACAAGAAGCGCTTCGGCGACATCTTCGGCGGTTGATCCTGCCTTCCCTGTAACGACACAAGGCGCTCGCCCTTCCCGACCGGAAGCGGGCGACAGGCCTTGCCCCATTCTTCTTGACCATGCTCGCGCGCACCGGATTTCGCAGTCGCAGTGAGCAGGTGGCCACGGTCGCCTGCCTGGTGTTCTTGTTCGTGTTCGCCCTGTTGCCGGTGGCACGGCTGGCCATCGAGCTGGTGGCCGGTTTGCTGGGCAGCGATCGGGGCGCAATGCTTGCCGCGCTGCGCTCGTCATCTACCTTGAGCGCCAGCTGGCATTCGATCGAAGTCGCTCTGGTCGGCGCCTTGATCGCGTCGGTGTACGGACTGGTGGTGGCCAGCCTGGTCACCCTGACCAATGTGCGGTTTCGCAACTGGATCGTGTACGCCTTCGTCGTCCAGGCGATGTTGCCGCCGCAGGTGGTGGCCCTGGCCTGGTTGCAGATCTGGGCGCCGCTGCGCGATCTGCTCGAAGCCTGGGGTTGGGAGAATGCCTCGAGTTTCGGCAACCCCTTCCAGGGGCGCGGCGGCATCATGTTGCTGCTTGGCGTGCATTACGCACCGCTGGTGTTCCTGACCGTGCGCGCCGGCCTGCTCAATCTGCCCGCCGAGGTGATCGAGGCGGCGCGGGTCAGTGGCGCCAAACCCACGGTGGTGCTGACGCGCGTCATCTGGCCGCTGGTGACGCCGGCGCTGGCGGCGGGTTCCGCGCTGGCCTTCGTGTCCGCCATCGGCAACTTCGGCATACCGGCGTTCCTGGGCATACCGGCCAACTACCTGGTGTTGCCGACCCTGATCTACCGCGAGCTGTCGGGCTTTGGCAGCAGCGCCATTCCCACTGCCACCATGTTGTCGCTGGTCGTCAGTGTGCTGGCCGGCCTGGGCATCTTGCTGCAGCACCGTTTTGCCAGCAAGGGCCATTTCAAGGTCATGCCCTCGCGACTGGCGGGTCCTCCGTTCCTGTTGCACCGCTGGCGCCCCTGGGTCGAGGCGTTGTTGCTGGGCTTGCTGCTGCTGCTGTTGCTGATGCCCCTGCTGGCCCTGACGGCCAAGTCGCTGCGTCCGGCGCCGGGTGTGCCGCTGACCTGGGCCAGCATCACGCTGGAACACTATGTATACGTGCTCAAGGACAACGACGCGACGGTACGCGCCTTCGTCAACAGCATCGGCATGTCGGTGACAGCCGCGCTGGTGTTGTCCGCGGTGGCGCTGCTGATGGCCTACCTGATGGAATACCGCCGCTCGCCCTGGCTGCTGCGGTTGAACTACCTGATCGAGGTACCGTACGTGTTGCCAGGCGTGGTGTTGTCGATTGCGATGATCCTGCTGTATCTCAAGCCGGTGCTGGGCATCTCGCTCTACAACACCATCGCCATCATCTTCCTGGCCTACCTCGCTCGCTTCCTGGCGATCCAGCTGCGCCCGATCATCAGCGGCTTCCAGCAACTGCCGGTGGAAATGCTGGAGGCGGCGGAGGTGTTCGGCGCGCCGTTCCTGCGCCGCCTGCGCCGCATCGTCATCCCGTTGCTGCTGCCCTCGGTCACCGCCGGGGCGATGCTGGTCGTGCTGCTCGCGCTCAATGAGTTGACGATTTCCGCCCTGTTGTGGTCCTCCGGTTCGGAGACGCTCGGCGTGGCCGTGTTCAGCCTGGAGCAAGGCGGCGAGTCGGCTGCGGCGGCCGCCATCGGCATTGTTTCCGTCGTGGTCGCCAATCTGATCATGTTGCTGGCCTCCATTGCGGGACGGCGTCTTCCTTCTGGAGTCTTGCCATGGCGAGCGTAAGTCTGAATCGCATCCACAAGACCTATGGCAGCGGCGCGCAATCGCACCATGCCCTCAAGGGTGTGTCGCTGGAGCTGGCCGACGGCGAGTTCATTGCGTTGCTCGGGCCTTCGGGGTCCGGCAAGACCACCTTGCTGCGCACGATTGCGGGCCTGGAGGACATCGACGACGGTGAAATCCGGATCGGCCCGGACACGGTGTCGCGCGCAAGCGGATCGTCGCGCCAGCATGTGCCGCCCGAGAACCGGCAGGTGTCGGTGGTGTTCCAGAGCCATGCCTTGTGGCCCCACATGACGGTGCACGACAACATCGCCTTTCCGCTGCGCCAGGGCGCCACGCCGGCGGCCGACGTGGCGCGGCGCGTGCAGTCGGCGTTGGCGGCCGTCGAACTCGACGATCTGGCGCAGCGCTTTCCGGGTCAGCTCTCGGGCGGGCAACGCCAGCGGGTGGCGTTGGCGCGCGCGATGGTCGGCGCACCGCGGGTACTGCTGTTCGACGAACCGTTGGCCAGCCTGGATACCGAGCTGCGCCGCGACATGATGCGCCAGATCACCAAGGCACGTCGCGCCGACATGCCGATGGTCTACGTCACGCACAACCAGGAGGAAGCACTCGCATTGGCCGACCGGATCGCGGTGTTGGCCCACGGCGAGATCGCCCAGCTCGCCAGCCCGTCGCAGCTGTGCCATGAACCGGCCAGCGCAATGATCGCGGCATTCGTCGGGGGAGGCAACGTGCTCGATGCGACGGTGGTCGCCGCGGTCGATGATCGCCATGTGCGAGTCTCGGTGCGCGGCCATGCCTTTGTTGCGCGCTGCGCTGCGCTGCCGGCGTCGCCGCAGGTCCAGGTCTGTATCGCACCGGGCGCGGTGGGCGTGACCTCGCAGGCCGATGCGCTCGAAGTGCGGGTCGCGTTCGTGTTCTTCCAGGGCAACAGCCATCTGGTGGAAACCGATCTGCAGCGGCACGGTCGCAGTTTCTTCTCGTGCGTGCTGCCACTGGCGGCGCAGCCGGTCAAGGACGATCTGTTGCGACTGCAGGTGCATGACGCGTGGGTGATTCCTGCTGCCGGTGCAGCGGTGCAGGCCCGAACGCCGGCCTGAAGCCGGACGGCGCGGGCCACACAGGGGCCCGGCAAGGCGCGTCGGGAGCGCCGGCTACTGCCGCGCCGCTGTGTCGCTGGCGTGTGCCCGCCTCAGGCAGAATCCGCCAGGAGGTGCGTCACCATGGCCGTGTGGAAAAAGATTGTGCTGTTGCTGCTGTTTCTGGCGGCTGCGCTGGTCATGGCGGTGCGCTTGGTGTTGCAGCTGCCGGTGTTTGGCGGTGTCATCGACGGTGAACGGCTGCAGCGGATGGAGCGTTCACCCGAGTATGCCGGCGGGCGCTTCGAGAATACGCCGCCCTACCAGGCCCAACTTGCCTTGCTGCAGAATCTGCGCGACTATTTCGGCGGCCAGCAGCGCGAACCCGGATTCGTGATCCCGGTCATCCCGCTGGAGCCGGGCAGCCTGAAGTTGCCGCCACTGGCCGGCTTGCGCGCGATCTGGTTCGGACATTCAACCGTGCTGATCGAGATCGACGGTGTACGCATCATGACCGACCCGGTGTTGTCGCAGCGCGCATCGCCGTTCCAGTTCATCGGCCCCCAGCGCATGCATCCGCCACCGATCGAACTCGCACGGCTCGACGGCATCGACGCCGTGCTGATCTCGCACGACCATTACGACCACCTGGACCGCGACACCATCCTGCAACTGGCCCGGGGCGGCACGCACTTCTTTGTCGGCCTGGGCGTCGGCGCCGACCTGGAGCGCTGGAGCGTGCCGCCCAGCCAGGTGCACGAGATGGACTGGTGGGAGCATGTCCGCTTCAAGGGTGTCGACATCCACGCCACGCCGGCGCGGCACTATTCCGGACGCAAGAGCATGGACAACGCCACCTTGTGGTTGTCGTGGATGATCCGTGGCTCCGGTGGTTCGGTTTACTACAGCGGCGACACCGGATACGGCCCGCATTTCAAGCAGATCGCGCAGCGCCTGGGCGCGCCCGATCTCACGCTGATGAAGATTGGTGCCTACGGCCACAGCTGGCTGGACATCCACATGAACCCGGAATCCGCGGTTCAGGCGCATCGTGACCTCGGTGCCAGCATCATGCTGCCGGTGCACTGGGCCACCTTCAACCTGTCGTACCACGCCTGGGTCGAACCGATCGAACGTGCGCTGGCGGCGGCGCAGGCCCATGGGGTGGCGCTGGTCACACCGCGTGTCGGTGAGGTTGTCGACATGGAGGTGCCGTTCGTCAACCGGGACTGGTATCGCGGCAAGCCATGAGCGCGCGGCGCGGTGTCCCGGATGGCCCACCCGCGGCAATTGCCTGCGCGCAAGGGAAATCACCGGGCGCCAGTCGTGCGATCGACCGCATCTTGACTGGCCTCAATGGCGCGCGCACCGGGTGGGAACACGATGCACGCTTGCACGACTTCCTGATGGGATCCCACCATGCCCGAGACCCGATATATCCGCTGGTTCAAGGAACTGTCCCTCGACGACCTGGGGCTGGTTGGCGGCAAGAACGCCTCGCTGGGCGAGATGTTCCAGCAGCTCACGCCGCTGGGCGTGCGGGTGCCCGACGGATTCGCGGTCACCGCGCCGGCGTATCGGGCGGCGCTGGATGCCGCCGGCGCCTGGCCGCAACTGCACCAGCTGCTCGATGCGCTGGACAAGACCGATACCGATGCCTTGTCCCGGGCTGGCGCGCGCGCCCGCGAGATCGTCTATGCAGCGGGCATGCCGGCCGCCGTGGAGCAGCAGTTGCGCGCGGCCTGGCGCGCGCTCAAGGCGCAGTGCGGTGACACGCTCAGCGTGGCGGTGCGCAGTTCGGCCACCGCCGAGGATCTGCCCAATGCCAGCTTCGCCGGGCAACACGACACCTACCTGAACGTGCAGGGTGAGGAGATGCTGATCGATGCGGTCAAGCGCTGCCAGGCCTCGTTGTTCACCGATCGGGCCATCTCCTACCGCATCGACAACGGCTTCGACCACTTCAAGGTGTTCTTGTCGGTGGCCGTGATGCAGATGGTGCGCAGCGACCTGGCCTCGGCCGGCGTGATGTTCACCATCGACACCGAATCGGGCCACCCGGACGTGGTCTTCATCACCGGCGCCTGGGGCCTGGGCGAGAACGTGGTGCAAGGCGCGGTGGACCCGGACGAGTTCTACGTGCACAAGCCGACCTACGCCAAGGGCTTTCGCAGCGTGCTGCGCAAGACGCTGGGCGACAAGCAGGTGCACATGGTCTACGCGCCCGGGCGCACGCGTGAGCCGGTGATCAACAAGCCGACGCCGCGCGCCGACCGCAAACGCTATTGCCTCAGTGACGAGGACGTGCTGGAACTGGCCGGCGCGGCCATCAAGATCGAGCAGCACTACAGCCAGCGCGCGGGCACGCTGCGCCCGATGGACATCGAGTGGGCCAAGGATGGCCCGGATGGCAAATTGTTCATCGTCCAGGCCCGACCGGAAACCGTGGTCGCGCAACGCTCGGCGATGACGCTGGAGGAATATGTGCTCGACGGCAGCGCCGCCGTGCGCGTGCAGGGCCGTGCGGTGGGCGCGAAGATTGCCAGCGGCACGGTGCGGGTCGTCAACGACGGCCGCCACCTGTCGGCGTTTCGCCCGGGCGAGGTGCTGGTGGCCGACACCACGACGCCCGACTGGGAGCCGGTCATGAAGACCGCGGCGGCCATCGTCACCAACCGCGGTGGGCGCACCTGCCACGCCGCCATCGTCGCGCGCGAACTGGGCATCCCGGCGGTGGTGGGCGCCGACCATGCCAGCGAGGTGCTCAAGGATGGCGACATGGTCACGGTATCGTGCGCCGAAGGGGCAGTGGGCAAGGTCTACGCGGGCAGCGTCGCGTTTCACAAGAACGTCAGCGACCTGACCGGGTTGAAGCGGCCGCACACCGAGATCATGGTCAACCTGGGCAACCCGGAGCTCGCATTCCAGGTCAGCCAGATGCCGTGCGACGGCGTCGGACTGGCGCGCATGGAGTTCATCATCAATGAACATATCAAGGTGCACCCGATGGCGGTGTTGCACCCGGAGCGCATCACCGACGTGGCCGAACGCGAACGCGTGCTCGCGCTGTCGGCGGGCTACAAGGACGGACGCAGCTATTTCGTCGAACGCCTGGCCGAAGGGGTGGGCACGATCGCGGCGGCGTTCCATCCGCGCCCGGTGATCGTGCGCCTGTCGGATTTCAAGAGCAACGAATACGCGGCACTGATCGGTGGGCGCGACTTCGAGCCGCAGGAAGAAAATCCGATGCTGGGCTTTCGTGGCGCCGCGCGCTATGTGCACCCGGCCTATGCCGAGGCGTTTGCGCTCGAATGCGAGGCGATGCTGCGGGTACGCCAGACCATGGGCCTGACCAACCTCAAGCTGATGGTGCCGTTCTGCCGCCGGCTGGACGAGGCGCGCAAGGTGCTCGCCGCCATGGCTGGCCATGGCCTGCAACGTGGCGAGAACGGGCTCGAGGTCTACGTGATGTGCGAGATCCCGAACAACGTGCTGCTGATCGACGAATTCGCCGAGCTGTTCGACGGCTTCTCGATCGGCTCGAACGACCTGACCCAGCTCACGCTGGGCGTGGACCGCGACAGCGCCATCGTCGCCGACTCGTTCGACGAGCAGGACGAAGGCATGCGCCGCATCCTGAAGCTGGCGGTCGAGGGCGCGCGGCGCAACCATCGCCACTGCGGCATCTGCGGCCAGGCGCCGTCAGACCATATCGAAGTGGCGCGCTATCTGGTCGAACTGGGTATCGACAGCATCAGCCTGACGCCGGACCGGGTGCTCAAGACGATGCAGGTGGTGCAGGAGATCGAGGCCGCGCAAGGACGGGCGCCGCGCGCACAGGGCTGACCGCCGGTGGCCGATGCCGGCCCGCGGTCGGCGCCCCCGATCGCCTGTCACGGGTTGCCCAGAAAGTCGCGCTTGCCGATCGCGACACCGTTGTGGCGCAGGATGTTGTAGGCGCTCGTTGCATGAAAGTACACGTTCGGCATCGAGTGACCCAGCAGCAGTTGCATGCCGGTATAGCGGGTTTCCTTGCCGGTGACCGGCAGCACGATGGCATCGTCTTCGGTGCCGTCGATCTGCTGCGCTGGCACGCTGCGGATGAACGCGACCGTTCTGGCGATCCGCACTTGCAACTCGGCCAGTGTCTGCTCGTCGTCTTCGTAGTTCGGCACATCCATGCGCGCCAGGCGTGCGACGACGCTCCTGGCCTTGTCGCAGGCGATCTGCACCTGCTTTGAAAACGGATACATGTCGGGCGCCAGCCGCCACGCCATCAGCGTGGCCATGTCGATCGTGCGCGCATCGGCATGAGCCTGCGCCTTGTCCAGGATGCGCGACAGGTTCTCCAGCATGTTCGCCAGCCGTGGCACGCTGGCCTGGTACATGGAAATGTGCATGGTGAATGCTCGTCCTCGTGCAGTTAGGGGTCTGAAGAGTGTCATCGTAACGATTGCCGCGCGCTGGCGTGCGACCACGCAACGATAGCGCAGCAAGGAACAGGCCCGCCCGGCACACGGACGCGGGCGATTGAACGGGCATTTGATGCAGCGCAAACAGTTCCAACTCTTCGGGTCCCGGTCTTTGCATTTTCGCGATATTGGTATTATGGTACCGCTATACCAGTATTCCTGTTCAAGGAGATCGAAGTGCAGCAACCGAACCAGAGCAGTCACGAAGCGCAACTCGGCGAGATCCTCGATCGCTGCAACAGCCTGCGCCAGTCGCCGATGCCCGAAGCAGGCTCCCTGCCGCAGGGCTATCACGGAACGCTCGGCCATTTCCCGGTGTACTTTCCCGAGGAGATCTCGCACGCCGCGGGGCTGCTGCCGGTGAATATCCTGGGCGGCGGCAACAAGCTCGACATGAAGCATGCCGACGCCCACATGGGTTCGTTCGTGTGCTCGATCTGCCGCTCGACGGCCGAGCTCGGGCTCAATGGCTCGCTTGCGGGCCTGAGCGGCTTCGTCACGCACCCGATCTGCGACGCCGCCAAGCACCTCGCCGGCATCTGGGCGCGCAATTTTCCCGAGCAGAACGCGCAGATCCTGTACCTGCCGCAAAACCCGAACAGCAATGGCGCGGTGCGCTACATCGTTGCCGAGTACCAGCGCCTGCGCGCCGAATGCGAAAAGATGAGCGGCCACGCGGTCGACGACGCCGCATTGGCGCGCAGCATCCGCATCTACAACCGCAATCGCGCGTTGCTGCGCGAGCTGTACGCGATCCGGCGTGACGAGCCGTGGAAACTCGGCTGCACCGAGTCCTACCTGCTGCTGCGCGCGCGCACGCGCATGCCGTGCGAGCAGCACAACGAGATGCTCGAGGCTGCGCTCATGGCCATCCGCGCCCGCAAGAGCGTGGCCCAGGACAAGCCGCGCGTGGTCTTCGTCGGCGGGTTTTGCGAGCAGCCGCCGCTGGAGATGCTCGAAGCCTTGGACGACACCTGCTACGTCGTCGACGACGACCTGCTGATCGGCCTGCGCTGGCTGACCGCCGACGTGCCCGAGACGCCCGACCCGATGTGGGCACTGGCGGAGAGCTTCGTCGAGCGCAGCGCCGCAAGCCCGGTACAGCACGACGAGCGCAAGACCAAGGAGGGCTACCTGATGGAGATGATCGCGTCGAGCCGCGCCGACGCCGCGATCGTCACGGCCGCCAAGTTCTGCGAACCCGGCCTCGACGAACAGGTCGCCTGGTCCAAGCACCTGGACGAAGTCGGCACGCCCTACCTGATCCTCGAATTCGAGGAAAAGATGACCTCGTTCGAGCAGATGGCGATGCAGCTCGAAACCTTCGCCGAATCGCTTCTGTTCGCCACCGCCTGAACGGA
>CAZLDV010000056.1:0-22129 GCA_964558425.1 uncultured Rhodoferax sp.
GGGTGGTGAGCCTACTGCCGGCGCGCGCGCCGCGCTGACGCCCCGACCAGGGCCAATCCCGCGAGCATCAAGCCGTAGGTGGCGGGCTCTGGCACTGCCGACACTACCGCGAACGGGCGGATCTCGATGAAACGGCTGCCGTTCGACGCCGTCTGCACCTTGCTGCTTCCGAGGATCGATGCAACTTGCGTTGGCGTGAGCGCAGCCGAGCCCAGCGACGCGTTCATCAGGTTCGTTCCCGACACATGGCCCAATCCCAGCGTGTGGCCCAGCTCGTGTGCGATGTCGAGGTAGCCCGAGCTCCCTTGCGCGAAAGATGAGTCGACTGCGAGCACGCTGCTGTTGATGACGGCGCAGCCCTTGAAGTTGCCCGTCATGCCGTCGCACCATGTAATCTGGTCGACGAAGAAGGCACTAATCACCGGAGAAAAATCTGTGCGTTGATTGGCCAGGTCGCTCAGCTTTTTGAAACTGTCAACGACGGTCAGGCTGGCATCGACCACGTTGGCGCCCGGCGCCAGCCAGTGAATCGCGATCGGTGATTCGCCGAAATTGGACACACCATAAACCGGATCCAGAGACGGTGTGCTGATGGCGCCGGCCTGACTGAAGCCGCTGGCCAGCGGCAAGGCCGCAACCAGTGCGCTTGCCTGCAGCAGCCTGCGAAAAAGTGGAGTCCTGGGTTGCGCTGTCATCGGTGCCCTTCGTGCAAGTCGTTGTTGCTCCAGGCGTTGGCGTGCGCCCGGGGCAGGTGGTCCTCGACGGCGGATGTGAACTGCCGCCGCGTATTGCCGCGATTGTCCCCCAACAAGACGGCCCCGCATGGGCGGGGCGCGGAAAGCATGGCGAGCATTTGCCCGTCCTTGCCCATGTTCCTTGGCTGATCGCGAGGCTCGCCAATCAGCTGCGGCGCCGGCGGCCCCATGCTGCGGCAAGCAGGCCGAGACCCACCAAGGCGATCGAGCCTGGCTCCGGCACCGTCGACCCACCAGACTTGACAAAGACCACCATGTCCTGCGTCTTGGGATTGTTGGCGTCCTGGAGGTAGACGATGTCGTAGTTCGACGTGGGAGCCGCTGACTTGAAGCCACCCAGCCACGTGTTGGCCTTGGTGCCCCAAGCTGAAGTTAGCGTCGCAGCGTCGACATGGAAATTGGTGTCGGTGCTGGTCAGATGGTAGTTGCCATTCGCATCCGTCGACCCGTAGGTGATGGCCCAGACAGCCAACTGGAATGCGGCCGACTCCACCTGGGTATGCAGCGCAAGCACGGAGTCGTAGTACGCGCTGGCCAGTTGTTCCAGGGCGCCGACGCGCTGCACACCTGTAGGCGTTCCTGGACGTATGGTTGTCAGGTCGGCGGCGAGTGCCGCACCATCCGTCAATGTGAACTGAGACGGGGTTTGCAGCCAGTTGTAGATGTCGACACACCATGCGTCGAATTTGCCTTCAGGCAACAGGCCGGCGCCGTTCGGCGAAGCCGTGAAGGATTCGCCGGCGATGTACACGTGGGCAGTCGATGATCCACCATTCGGGCTGGGGGTGACATAGCCGGTGACGGCGGTCAATGAACTTCCCGTGCCCAGCTCGGCAAAACCGGTACGCGTCGCCGTGATCACGGTGGCCATCGCTGCCTGGCTGCCCAGCAGGGCGGTCATTGCGGTGGCGATGAGGAGGTGTTTGAGTTTCATGTCGGGGCTCAATCTGGATGGTGATGTCGTCCATCTAGCAATACCTGTGCCAATGCACGTTACTCTTTGAAAATCAATATCTTGGACCAGGCTTCTGGGTCGCCCGCCGTGGGCTGTGCCAAGTTTGCCGACACCTCTGTAAAAAATCGCCATGTGGGTGGGGCGTGACCGCGTCGTGGACGAATCCCGGCGCGGTCAACGGCCTCGAAGACGACAACCACCAGGGCGATTGGGCCGAGATCACACGGCCAACTGCCGTCTGCACATTCACGCGTAATACGCCGCCACGAACGCCTCGAAGCTGCCGGTATCCTGCTCTTCCACCTGCCTTTGCTCCAGCAGCGACGCGTGCGCCACGGTCTCGAAGCGGGCCTGGGTCTGGGCGTCCAGCGGCTGCGCCAGCAGTGACTGCTTGTGCTGTGCGGACACATGCATGGTGTATTTGAAGAACCCATTGTGCGCGCGCGCGGCCTCCAGCACCTGTGCCGATGGGGTCAGGTCCGGGTCGTCTATGCGTTGGCGCAGCATCTGCATGGCGCTGCTGTGGCGGGTGCCACCGTAGGCGGTGTCGAGCATGGCGGCAAATGGCGCCATGTCGTCGAACAGCTCGTGCGCCAACGGCCGGAACGGCTGCTCCTGGTTGTGGACCAGCAGGTGCAGGTTGCCCTGGCGCCCGCGGGTCACGATGCGGCGCTTGTTCTCGTCGTTTTCGCCCTGCTCGCGCGCGCTGATCGGCGGGCTGTCGCGGAACAGGCACATCAGCAGCAACACATCGACGAAGCTGGCCTGTTCCGGTGTGATGCCGATGTCGACCATCGGGTTGAGGTCGAACAGGCGCATCTCGATGTATTCGACGCCCTGCTGGCGCAAACCCTTGGCCGGGCGGTCGGATGACACCCGCTTCGGGCGCATCGGCGCGTAGAACTCGTTCTCGATCTGCAGCAGGTTGGCATTGAGCTGCTTCCAGTGCGCGCCGTCGCGCACGCCGAGCTTCTCGTAATACGGGTCTGGGGTACGGATCGCGGCCTCCAGCGCCTGCGTGTACTCGGCCAGCGAGTTGAAGTTCACGTTCAGATTGGACTGGGCGCTGTTCTGGTAACCCAGGTCGCTCATGCGCAGGCTGGTGGCATGCTGGCCGTACAAGGTGCCGGGCACCAGTTCGAGCAGGTTGGATTTGCGCCCCTGCAGGAACGACTCGCAGATCGCCGGCGACGCGCCAAACAGGTACGGGATCAGCCAGCCATATCGCAGGAAATTGCGGATCAGGCCGAAATAGCGGGTGCTGATGAAATCCTGCCGGTTGCCCTGGGCGTCGCAACTCTCCTGCAACGCGCTCCAGAAATCGTCCGGCAGCGACCAGTTGTAGTGCACGCCGGCAATCGCCTGCATGTGCCGACCGTAACGCAGGCTCAGGCCTTCGCGGTAGACGCGCTTCATCGTGGCGCGGTGCGAGCTGCCATAGTCGGCGATCGGAATGCTGCTGTCGCCGCCGATCACGCAGGGCATGGAGCTGGCCCACATCGTCTCCTCACCCAGGGCCGGAACGACGAAGCGGTGGATGTCACGCAAGAAGCGCAGCGGTTCGTCCAGGTCGCTGCTGGGCGGCGTGATGAATTCCAGCAGCGCCTCCGAATAGTCGGTGGTGATCCAGGGGTGTGTCAGCTTGGAGCCCAAGGCAGCGGGATGGGGCGTCTGGGCCAGCGTGCCATGGGCGTCGACCCGCAGACATTCCTTTTCGAAGCCGCGCCGGATGCCTTGCAGCAACTGCGCCTGGACCCGCTGGGAGAACTGCCCGACGGCGTCGCAACATGTGAACTTCAACATAAAACCGATTTCTTCCTGGTCATCGCACGGCAGGCAGTATGGCAGCTTTTCGGGAACTGGCTGGCTGGCGTTGCGGCCATCCGGACGGGCATCGTGCCATCGGAGCAGGCATCGGCGGCATGGCGCAACTGCGCCACAATCGGGCGGATGACGCGCGCAGACGCGCCGACATTGTCCACAGGAGACCAGGCATGCAGGTTCTGGGTGCACAGGCGATCGAGGCATTGATGCCGATGCAGCGCTGTATCGCGGTGGTGGCCGATGCGATGCGGGCGGTGTCGCGCGGCGAAGTGCTGGCACCGCTGCGCAGCATCATGCCGCTGGGCGCGGGCGATGCCATGGGCATCATGCCTGGTGCAATGCTGGAGCAGGGGTGTTTCGGCGTCAAGGTGCTGGCCTTGTATCCCGGCAATGGCGCGCGTGGCTTGCCCAGCCACGCCGGCGTGGTGGTGCTGTTCGATGCACGCAGCGGCGCGCCAGTGGCGGTGCTCGAGAGCAACAGCCTGACTGCGCTGCGCACCGCCGCTGCCAGCGCCGTTGCGACCCGGGCGCTGGCGCGTGCCGATGGCGAGGTGCTGGCGCTGCTCGGTGCCGGGCATCAGGCGCTCTGGCATGCCCGCGCGCTGGCACAGGTGATGGCGCTGCGGCGCGTGCAGGTCTGGAGCCGCAGCCGCGCCAGCGCCGACAGGTTTGCGCGCAGCCTGGACTTGCCGGGACGCCCCGAGATCGTGATCCACGATGACGCACGCAGCGCGATCCAGGGCGCCGATGTCATCTGTACCGTGTCCGCCGCGCGCGAGCCGATTCTGCATGGCGCGTGGCTGGTTGCGGGCCAGCATGTCAATCTGGTCGGTGCCAGCGTGGCCAGCGCCTGCGAGGCCGATACCGCGGTGGTGCAGCGCAGCCGCTTTTTCGTCGACGCCCGCGCGAGTGCGCAGGTGCAGGCGGGCGAATGGTTGCAGGCGCTGCAATCGGGCGCGGTGTCGGCGGAGCACCTGTGCGGCGAGATCGGCGCGGTGTTGTCCGGGCAGGTGCCGGGCCGCCAGTCGTGCGACGACATCACGGTCTACAAGTCGCTGGGTCATACCGCGCAAGACCTCGCCACCGCCCAGGCGCTGGTGCAACTGGCGCAGGACAGCGGTCGCTATCCACCCATCGATTGGTAGCTTCGCGTTGCGCTATTTTTCCGGCGGCAATGGCACCGCGCCGAGTGCCACCGCGGTGACGCCGTTTTGCGGTGATCCGTCGATCAGCTTGTCCGAATAGGTCAGGTAGACCAGCACATTGCGCTTGCGGTCGAGCATGCGCACGACGCGCAGCTTCTTGAACAGCACCGAGATGCGTTCGTTGAACATTTCCTCCTGCGCGTCCATGACCTTGCCGGTGAACGAGATCGGCCCGACCTGGCGGCAGGCGATGGACGCCTCGGCCTTGTCCTCGGCCAGGCCGATCGCGCCCAGGACGCCGCCGGTGCGGGCACGCGAGACGTAACAGGTGACCCCTTTGACCTTGGGATCGTCGTAGGCCTCGACCACCACCTTGTGGTTGGCGCCGATCAGGATGAAGGCGGTGGATACCTCGCCGACCTTCTCGGCCCAGAGCGCAGGGGCCAGCATCAGGCCGGCGAGCAGGGCAAGGAGAGATCGCATGGGTGTTCCTTCGGTGGGGGTGGCGAGCGTGTCGATGAGCCAGCCATTGTTGTCCAAGTGTGAAGAATGTCCGTGTACGGGGCGAAAATGCCGTTCGATGGCGCCATTGCACGCAATGCGCGGCCACGCATGGCCGCAAGTGACCACAATACAGGCTCATGTCCACCACGAAGTTGCCGATACAAGCGAAGAGGGGCCCGTCCCGGCGTCCTGTACCCGGGGGTGCCTTGGTGTCTGAAGTGGCCGTCGATCATGGCGAGTCGTTTGATTTTCGCTCCAGCCGCTTCTGCGACGACGCGCAGACGCTGGCGCGCACCACCGGCCGCGCGTTGCAGAGCTGCCGGCAGGAACTGTTCATCGCCGAAGGCGACATGGGCCTGGCCTACGAATGGCTGGTTCGCGGCTACGAGGGCGAGGCGGTCGCCAACACCTGGCATTGATGCCGCCATGGCCGCCGATGCGCGGCGGCGCTGTGCGATAGCGGGCCTGCCTGTCAGGCCGGGTGTACCACGACCAGCCAGCCACTGGCCGTGGTCTTGCCCGTGTTGCGAATGCAATGGGGCCGGTCGGCCACGTATCGCGCCGTCTCGCCGGTCTTGATGCGCTGGGACTGGTCGCCCGTCTGCACGTCCAGTACACCGGACATCGTGCTCAGATGTTCCCGGGTGCCGGTCTCATGCGGCTGGGAGTCGAGCTTGCCACCCGGCTGGACCGACAACGCATACCACTCGAACTGACCGGCCAGCCCGACAGGACCCAGGATGCGCAACTCGCACAAGCCGTCCGGGCTGCGGATCGCCGGTGCCGCATGGGCGCCCAATACCTCGATGGCCGCCGGTTGCACCGGTGGCGTGGCACCGAGCAGATCGCCAATACCCACGTTCAGCGCATTGGCCAGTCGCCAAACGACAGCGACGGTCGGATTGGCCTGGCCGCGTTCGATCTGCGACAACATCGATTTGGAGACACCGGCCTTGCGCGACAACGCTTCCAGTGACAGCGCGCCGGCCTGGCGCAATGCGGCCAGCGTGTCGCCGACGCGGGGTGGTTCATCGGATGGCGAAGCGAGGTTGCGTGGGTGCATGATGTTTCGATATACTGCAAACAAGTTCGATATATTGAACTCTGTTCGATATTTGCTTCAATCGCATTGTGCCTGACACATCGCAACCACGGGAACCGCCATGACCAGACAACAGGAATTTCACGCGCACCTGCGCCAGCAACTGCAAGGCATCCGCGATGCCGGCCTCTACAAGGGCGAACGCATCATCGCCACTCCCCAAGGCGCGCATATCCGCACCGTGGCGGCCGACGGCACGACGCGTGAGGTGCTCAACCTGTGCGCGAACAACTATCTGGGCCTGTCGTCCCATCCGGCGGTGGTGGCGGCGGCGCACGAGGCTCTGCGCACGCACGGCTATGGCCTGAGCTCGGTGCGCTTCATCTGCGGCACGCAGGATCTGCACAAGACGCTGGAGGCCCGGCTGTCGCGCTTCCTGGGAACCGAGGACACCATCCTGTACGCGGCCGCCTTCGACGCCAACGGCGGCCTGTTCGAGCCGCTGCTCGGCGAGCAGGACGCGGTCATCAGCGACGAACTCAACCACGCATCGATCATCGACGGCATCCGGCTGTGCAAGGCCAAGCGCTACCGCTACCAACACAACGACATGGCCGATCTGGAGCGTTGCCTGCTGCAGGCCGCCAGTGACGGCGCGCGCTTCACGCTGGTGTTCACCGATGGCGTGTTCTCGATGGATGGCACGATCGCCCGGCTCGACACCATGCATGCCTTGTGCGACACCTACGGCGCGCTGCTGGGCATCGACGAATGCCATGCCAGCGGCTTCGTCGGCGCCACCGGACGCGGCACGCATGAACTGCGCGGCGTGTTCGGCAAGGTCGACATCATCACCGGCACCTTGGGCAAGGCACTCGGTGGCGCCTCGGGCGGCTTTACCAGCGCGCGCCGCGAAGTGGTCGAGCTGCTGCGCCAGCGGTCGCGGCCTTATCTGTTCTCCAACACCGTGGCTCCCAGCATCGTCGGTGCCTCGATCGCGGTGCTGGACCTGCTGGAAGCGTCCACCGCCTTGCGCGACACGCTGGCCGACAACACCGTCTGGTTCCGCAACGCGATCCGCGCCGCCGGTTTCGACATCAAGGATGGCGAACACCCGATTGTTCCGATCATGGTGCACGACGCAGTCATGGCCCAGAAGCTGGCGGCACGGTTGCTGGAGCTTGGCGTGTATGTGGTGGGTTTTTTCTTTCCGGTCGTGCCCCAGGGCCAGGCCCGGATCCGGGTGCAGATCAGCGCGCTGCACACGCGCGCCGACCTGGCGCAGGCGGTGGCCGCATTCACGCAGGCCGGGCGCGAACTTGGATTGTTGCCAGCCGACGCGTCCGCCGCCAGCACCATCACCTTGACTCCTGAAGGGCAGCCATGACCGCGCCGCGCGTCCTCATCATCGGCGCCAATGGCCAGATCGGCACCGAACTGACACACGCGCTGGTCGAGCGCCATGGCCGCACGGCTGTCGTGACCAGCGACCTGGTGCCCGAAGGCCGTGTGATCGGTGTGCACCACGAGCAGCTGGACGCCACCGATGCCAGCGCCTTGACGGCGATTGTCGAAAACCACCAGATCAGCCAGATCTACCTGCTGGCGGCAGCGCTGTCCGCGCGGGGCGAACAACATCCCAAGTGGGCCTGGGACCTGAACATGAAGAGCCTGCTCAACGTGCTGGAGCTGGCGCGCACGCACAAGCTGCAGCGGGTGTTCTGGCCCAGTTCCATTGCCGCGTTCGGCCCGTCGACGCCACGCGACCGCACGCCCCAGCGTACCGTGATGGACCCCAGCACGGTGTACGGCATCTCCAAGCTCGCTGGCGAAGGCTGGTGTGCCTGGTACCACCGCAACCACGGTGTCGACGTGCGCAGCCTGCGCTATCCGGGCCTGATCAGCTGGAAGACCGCGCCCGGCGGCGGCACGACCGACTACGCGGTGGAGATCTTCCACCAGGCGCTTGCGACCGGCCGTTACACCTGCTTCCTCGCGCCCGACACGGCCTTGCCGATGATGTACATGCCCGATGCCATTCGCGCCACGCTCGAATTGATGGAGGCGCCGTCCGAGGCGGTGCGCGAACGCCAGTCCTACAACCTGGCCGGCATCAGCTTCACGCCGCGCGACATTGCCCTGGCGATAGCGCGGCAGCTGCCCGGTTTCGCGCTCGCTTGCAAGCCGGACTTCCGCCAGGCGATAGCAGACAGCTGGCCGCGCTCGATCGACGACAGCGCGGCGCAGCGCGACTGGGGCTGGCGTGCGCGCTTCGACCTCGACGCCGTGGTGCAGGACATGCTTCACAACCTGCGCGCCCTGGAGCCTGTCTGAGCCCAGGCGGCAGTGCCGCCCAGCCCCATGCCGCACACGGTGTTGCGCACGGAGTGGACAATAGCCACCCGACCAGACCAGAACCGTTCAACCATGCGCTTCAAGTTCGCTCCGCTGATGCTGTGTGCTGCCCTGCTCGCTGGCTGCGGCACAAGCGTGCAGAACCCGGTCACCGGCCAGCAGGAGCGCACGGTGATGGACGAGGCGCAGGAGATCGCGCTTGGGCGCAAGGAACATCAGGCGGTGCTGCAGGAGATGCCGGCCTATCCGGACGCGCGGGTGCAGGCCTACGTGCATGCGCTGGGGCAAAAACTGGCCAGCCAGTCGCACCGCGCCAACCTGCAGTGGACCTTCACCGTGCTCGACAGCCCGGACATCAACGCCTTCGCCTTGCCGGGCGGCTTCGTCTATGTGACGCGCGGCATCATGGCCTCTATGGAAAGCGAGGCTGATCAGGCGCGCGCGCAGGGGCAGCCGGCGCCCTCGGGCGGCGGCTGGCTGGCCTCGCACCCGAGCAACGAGCAGCGCCTGCAGGCGATCACCGCCCTGGCCACGCAGATGCGCGCCCAGGGCGCGTATGTGGACGACGGCCGCAACCGCTACCTGCAAGTGATCGACGGCCTGCGTTATGGCGAAACGGATGCCCAGGGCTTGAGCCGGGGCCGCCAGTTCTACCACGCGGGGCTGGGGCTGGCGATCACCGCGCCAGCGCAGTGGACGATCCGCAACCTGCCCGATCGCCTGGCACTGGTGAATGCGGCGCAGGATGCGGCGCTGGTGCTGCGCACGGTGCCGGCGCAGGCCGGCCGCAGCCACGATGACATCATTCGAAACCTGATCCAGCCCTTGCGTGGAAACGCCCAGGCGCTGCGCATCAACGGCTTGCCGGCGACCCATTTCAGCGGTGCGCGGCGCAACGCGCAGCAGCAGGTCGAGCCGGTCGAGGCCACCATCGTCAGCGGGCCGGGCGACAAGCGCTTCCTGTTGATGTGGAGCGCGCGTGACGCGCAGGCGCTTGCGCGCGCGCGTCCCGGGTTGCAACAGGCGCGCGATTCGTTTCGCGCCATGACAGCGGACGACCGGGCGCGGGCCAGGGCCTGGGTGATCCGGGTCGTAGCGTTTCCACGTGGCGGATTCGCGGAGCTGGCGCGGGCGTCACCGCTGGTGTCGGCCGAGCAGCAGCTGCGCCTGCTCAACGGTGTGTATGGTGGTGCTGACCCGCAGCCCGGGCAGCTGGTCAAGGTGGTCGTGGAGCAGTAAGCTGGAAGGAGTTTGCATGTCGGATCTCGATGTTGACTTGTTCGTGATTGGCGGGGGCAGCGGCGGCGTGCGCGCCGCGCGCATGGCCGCGCAGCGCGGCGCGCGGGTCATGCTGGCCGAGCAGGGCGGCACCGCCGGGCTCGGCGGCACCTGCGTCAACGTCGGGTGCATCCCGAAGAAGCTGTACAGCTACGCCGCGCACTATGCCGAGGCGTTCGAGGAGTCGCACGGTTTCGGCTGGGAAGGCCCGGCACCGGTCTTCAACTGGGACACCCTCAAGGCGAACCGGCGCACCGAGATCAGCCGCCTGAACGGGGTCTACGCGAAGCTGCTGACCGGCGCCGGTGTCGAGGTGATCAACGCGCGGGCGCGGGTCGTCGGGCCGCAACTGGTGGAGGTCGACGGGCGCAGCGTCAGCGCCCGGCATATCCTGGTTGCCACCGGCGGCACGCCCTTCGTGCCGGACATCGCAGGCAGGGAACATGTGCTGGTCTCGGACGCCATCTTCGACCTCGATCCGTTCCCCCGGCGGCTGGTCGTCGTCGGCGGCGGCTATATCGCCAGCGAGTTCGCCTCCATCTTCAACGGCCTGGGCGCGCAGGTCACGCAGTTGTACCGGGGCGAGCAGATCCTGCGCGGCTTCGACGACGATGTGCGCAACTTCGTTGCCGCTGAAATGCGCAAGACCGGTGTCGACCTGCGCCTGGGGACCGACGTGGTCGCCATCGGCAAGGGCGCGCCGGGTCTGGAGATCACGATCAAGGACGGCGCAGGCACGACCGCGATGCTGCCGGCCGACGCGGTGTTGTATGCCACCGGGCGGGTGCCCAACGTGCGCGGACTCGGGCTGGAGGAGGCCGGTGTCAGGCTCGGCTGGGACGGCGCGGTCGAAGTCGACGAGAACTACCGTACTTCGGTGCCGTCGATCTACGCAGTGGGCGACGTGACCGACCGCATCCAGCTCACGCCGGTGGCGCTGGCCGAGGCGATGGTCGTGGTCGACCAGCTGTTCGGCCCGGCATCGGGCAAGCCGGCGCGCAGCATGAGTTACGAATTCATTCCCACCGCCGTGTTCACCCACCCCAACATCGGCACCGTCGGCCACAGCGAACAGGATGCGCCCAAGCACTGCGGCGCGGTCACGGTCTACCGCAGTGAATTCAAGGCGCTGCGGCACACGCTGAGCGGCAGCAGCGAACGCACGCTGATGAAGCTGGTGGTCGAAGATGCGACCGACCGTGTCGTCGGCCTGCACATGGTCGGCCCGGACGCGGGCGAGATCGTGCAGGGTTTTGCGGTGGCCATGAAGGCCGGCGCGACCAAGGCGGTGTTCGACAGCACGATCGGCATCCATCCAACGGCGGCCGAAGAGTTCGTGACGATGCGCGAGCCGGTGAAGGCGTCCGCATAGGTTCGGCGACAGCGGCAAGACCATTGCCCGCAGTGCGCCCGCGCGCCGCTGCAGGCGCCGGCGCAACTGGCCATCAGTTACGGCGAGGAAGTCGGTTGCCTGGGCATCGATCCGCCATGGCAGGATCTGGCGCGGCTGCTCCAGTGCGGATCCATTGACGGCCTGCCGGTGCGTTGGTCGACCGCGCTTGGATCCGCCACATGCGGGACAGCGGGTCTTGACGTTCGCACCGGCGTATCAAACCGGTTGTGTCAGCAACGCGCGGCGACCCGCTTCACGCAGCGGCCGCTCGTAATAACGCTCCAGCAGCAAGGCGACGCCGATCGACAAGGCAACGATACCCGTCGTATAGGCGAACGGGTTGTCGCGCAGCGAGGGTGCGTACCGGGCCATGACGGTATGGATGATGGGGTGCAACAGGTAAAGTCCGTAACTCATGTTGCCCATGGCCAAGGCGACCCAGATGGCACGTCGGGGAATGACGAGAATCCCGGACATGGCGACCAGCAGAACACAGGCCAAGGTCAACACAGCGCCGCGCAGGCCGGTCAGGGAAGATGCCAGTTCTTTTGCGCTGGTCGAGGCAATGAGCCCAGCCAACAAACCAAAGGCCAGCCATGACACAACGATGCCCATCGGTGTTGACGGGCGCCAACGCCACGCCACCAGCAAACGGCCCAAGGCGCACCCAGCCACGAAATAGAAGCAGAACGCGGCCACTTGTGTGTAGTTGACCCAGTTGCCTGCCAATGTTTCGGTGGCCGGAAAGCTGTTGTCGACAAAGATCCGCTGCACCAAAAAGCTGAGAACCAGCGCGCTGAGCCACAACCGGCGCGGACCGGCGATGAAGGCGACCAATACCGGAAACAGCAGGTAGAACACGCATTCGATGCCCAATGACCAGCCACCGGTGACCGGTGAGTTCAAGCCCGGATTCGCGAAGCCAAAAGCAAAACTCAGGTTCAACAAGGCCGTCTTTGCGTACGCGTAGTCATAAGGCTGCTGATTCACGAGTGGTACCAGCAACACGATCAGCCCGAACAAGGGCAGTAGTCGCAAATAGCGCAAACCCAGAAACGTCACCACGCCAAGGCCCGAACGCAACTTGTGCGCGTAGGCGATGTACAGGCTCGCTCCGCTCAGGATGAAGAAGATGTAGACGCCGTACAACCCGAGGTTGTACAACTCCCTGACTTCGAACCAATGCATCAGGTGGTAATACGCCACACCGATGGCGCACAGGCCGCGCAACATGTCGAAGCCGTCGACCCGGGCCCTGTTCTCCATGCGTGATCCTCTCAGAGCCGGGCGCGGACGGTGACAATCGGGGTGTGGCGTGTCGGCGCAGGCGCGCGCGATGAGCGGAGCGGGCGCTACCGTCAATGCGTGCCAGGGTAAGCGCCCCCGTCAGCCAGAATGTTCTGACCGGTGATGTAGCCGGCGTGCTGGCTGCACAGGAAAGCGCAGATGGCGCCAAATTCGGCCGCGGTGCCGAAACGCCCGGCCGGGATGCCCTTGGCGCGCGCTTCGAGCAGGGTCTGCATCGGTTGACCGGTCTTCCTGGCTGCGCCCTCCATGGTCACGCGCAGACGATCGGTGTCGAAGGCGCCGGGCAGCAGGTTGTTGATGGTCACGCCTGCGCTGGCGATACTGCTGCGCGCCACGCCGGCGACAAACCCGGTAAGTCCACTGCGTGCACCGTTGGACAGCCCCAGGTTGCTGATCGGCGCCTTCACCGCACCCGAGGTGATGTTCACGATCCGCCCGAACCCGCGCTGCGCCATGCCGTCCACGGTTGCCTTGATCAGCGCGATCGGGGTCAACATGTTGGCGTCCAGTGCTGCGATCCAGGCGTCGCGATCCCAGGCGCGGAAGTCGCCTGGAGGCGGACCGCCGGCGTTCGTCACGACGATGTCGAAGTCGGTGCCCGGCCCGCCGGGTACACCGAATACGGCCGCGCGACCCTGTTCGGTCGTGATGTCGCACGCCACCGCCAGCACGGCGGCGGCGCCCGGGATGGCGCGCAACTGCGCGGCCGCCGACTCCAGCGCTTCGGAGCCCCGCGCATTGATGACCAGGTTGGCGCCATCGGCAGCCAGCGCCTGTGCGCAGCCCAGTCCCAGGCCTTTGCTGGCGCCGCAGACCAGTGCCCACTTTCCCTTGATCCCCAGATCCATGCCATGCTCCTTGTCGTGAAGGTGACCCCATCGTCGGGGTATCGCCGATGCCTCAGCGCGTCAGTGATGCGAGCACCTGCGCCACACTGGCGCAACCGCCGAATGGGCCGCCGCACAAGGTCCAGCCCAGGCGCACGATAACAGCATCGCGCGATGGCAGCATGGCCACCATCTGGCTCCGGTGGTGCCCGGTTCGCAACGGTGAGGTCCGCCACTCTATCCGATCGGGAGCCGGGACGCACTGGCGGCGTGGTCAAATGCCGGGTGTAACTGCCCGCCGTGGCCCGCCTTTGTGGACAATAGCGCGATGATCTATCTTCCCCCACCCATCGCAACCACCCGCCATGCCGATGCAGCGACCGCCCTGGCGCAGGTGCGCCGCATCTACGACACCGCCATGGCCCATCTGCGCAAGGCGATGCAGCGTTATGTGGCGGGGGAGGATCTGCCGGGCAAGGCCCGGGCCTGTTACCCGTTCGTGCGGGTGCAGACCCATACGGTGGCCCGCAGCGTGAATGACGACCACGCCCGGCTCAGTTACGGATTCGTCGCCGGGCCGGGGCGCTACGAGACCACGCTGACGCGGCCCGATCTGTTCGCCAACTACTACCTGGAGCAGTTCTCGCTGCTGCTGCGCAGCCATGGGGTGGAGCTGGAGATCGGCACCAGCAACCAGCCGATCCCGGTGCATTTTTCGTTCGCCGAGAATGACCATATCGAGGGCAGCCTGAGCGCGCAGCGCCGCCAGTTGATGCGCGATGCGTTCGACCTGCCCGACCTGGCTGCGATGGACGACGGCATTCCCAATGGCACCTACGAGCCGCGCGCCGGTGAACCCCACCCGCTGGCGCTGTTCACTGCGCCGCGGGTCGACTACTCGCTGCACCGGCTGCGCCATTACACCGGCACCGCGCCGCAATACTTCCAGAACTTCGTGCTGTTCACCAATTACCAGTTCTACATCGATGAGTTCGTTCGCATGGGGCGCGCGGCTATGCAGGACGGCGGCAGCGAATACACCGCCTTTGTCGAGCCCGGCAACATGGTTACGCGCCGGGTCGGCCTGGCGTCCGAAGAAGGCGATGAATACGGTGCCGAACCGCTGCGGCTGCCGCAGATGCCGGGGTACCACCTGCTGCGCCAGGACGGCTTCGGCATCACGATGATCAACATCGGTGTCGGCCCGGCCAATGCGAAGAACATCACCGACCACGTTGCGGTGTTGCGGCCGTACGCCTGGATCATGCTCGGACACTGCGCCGGATTGCGCACCACGCAGCAACTCGGCGACTATGTGCTGGCGCACGGTTATGTGCGCGAAGACCATGTGCTGGACGAGGAACTGCCACTATGGGTACCGGTTCCCGCGCTGGCCGAGATCCAGGTCGCGATCCAGACCGCGGTGGCCGATGTCACGCAGGTCAAGGGGCCAGAGCTCAAACGCATCATGCGCACCGGCACCGTGGCCAGCACCGACAACCGCAACTGGGAACTGCTGCCCGACAACGGTCCGCAGCGCCGCTTCAGCCAGAGTCGCGCGGTGGCGCTGGACATGGAAAGCGCCACCATCGCGGCCAACGGGTTCCGGTTCCGCGTGCCGTACGGCACCTTGCTGTGTGTCAGCGACAAGCCGCTGCACGGCGAGATCAAGCTGCCCGGCATGGCCGACCATTTCTACCGCGAGCGGGTCGACCAGCATCTGCGCATCGGCATCCGGACGATGGAGCTGCTGCGCGAGCAAGGCATCGAGCAGCTGCACAGCCGCAAGTTGCGCAGCTTCGCCGAGGTCGCGTTCCAGTAAGCGCGGCTCGCTGCGCCCGCGATCGGATGGGCCCCACCGCGGGCGGGCAAGGTTGCGCAGGGCGTATGCCGAAGCTTGCAAGCGTGCCGCCCGCGATCAGGCAGGCTGCATTGCATCGGCTGCTGCCACCCTGCTGGCCGACAGGTCGATCCGAGACGACGCGGGCGATGCTGTCGCCGCCGCCTTGATCAGGTCGACTGCCTTCTCCGCAATCATGATCACCGGCGCGTTGGTGTTGCCGCTGGTCAGATTGGGCATGATGGAGGCGTCCACCACCCGCAGGCCCTTTAGTCCATGGACCCGCAGCTCGGCATCGACCACCGCATCGGGGCCGCTGCCCATGCGGCAGGTGCCGACCGGGTGGTATTCGGTATCGGCATGGTCGCGGATGAACTGCTCGATCTGCATGTCGGTCTGCGCGCGGGCGGATGTGGCGAACTCCTTGTTGCCATG
Organism: uncultured Rhodoferax sp.; assembly: GCA_964558425.1. Taxonomy (GTDB): domain Bacteria; phylum Pseudomonadota; class Gammaproteobacteria; order Burkholderiales; family Burkholderiaceae_C; genus CAISIP01. Next base: position 15,662 of record CAZLDV010000056.1, read on the forward strand.
ACCGGCCAACGCCGGTTGGGACAGGATGCCGCGCACCAGGCGAAAGCCGCGGATGATCCGGTCCATGTCGTCCCGATCGGCCAGGAAATTGGGGTCCACCAGCGGTGCATCGGTCGGGTTCTTGCTGGCCAGGCGGACGCTGCCGCGGCTGCGGGGTCGTACGACACAGACATGGCACGAAAAGCCGTGTCCCAGCACCGTCTTGCGGCCATGGTCGACCAGGATGCCGACGACGAAGTGCAACTGCAGGTCCGGCCCGGGCTCGTCGGGTGAACTCCTGATGAATCCGCCGGCCTCGGCGATATTGCTGGTGAGCATGCCGGTACGATGCCGACGCCATTCGAAGATGCCCTTGAGCGCATCGACCAGGCCATGCGGCGAGATGCCCATCAGGTCGCGGCCCTTGGGCGCCCGGACGTTGATCACGACGTTCGGATGGTCCTGCAGGTTCTGCCCGACGCCGGGCAGGTCGTGCAGGGTTGCGATCCCGTTCTCGACCAGATGCGCATGCGGGCCGATGCCCGACAGCATCAGGATCTGCGGCGACATCAAGCCACCCGCGCACAACAGCACTTCGCGTGTGGCACGCAGTTGCTTGAGTTGGCCCTGATGCTGGAACTCGACACCGACAGCGCGTTTTTTCTCGAGCAGGATGCGGGTCGTCAGTGCGCCGGTGAACACCTGCAGGTTGGGGCGCCCGAGGTGCGGCGTCAGGTAGGCCTTGGCCGCGCTGAACCGCTCGCCGTTCTTGTGCGTGACCTGGTACAGGCCGACGCCTTCCTGCCGCGCGCCGTTGAAGTCCGGGTTGGCGTTGAACCCGGCTTGCACGCCCGCCTGCACGAACAAGGCGCTGAAGCGGTTCGGGGAGGTCAGGTCTTTTACATTGAGCGGGCCTGCGGTGCCATGCCAGGCGTCGGCGCCGCGTTCGTTGTTTTCTGCGCGTTTGAAATAGGGCAGCACGTCCGCGTAGGACCAACCGGCGTTGCCTTGCGCTGCCCAGCCGTCGTAGTCGGCAGCCTGTCCACGGATGTAGACCATCGCATTGATCGAGCTCGACCCGCCCAGCACCTTGCCCCGGGGCTGGTAGCCGCGGCGGCCGTTCAGCCCCGGTTGCGGTACGGTTTGCAGATTCCAGTTGGCCTGGTGGGTCTTGGCCAGCAGGGCCAGACCGGCCGGGCAATGGATCAGGACATTGGTGTCGGGCGGCCCGGCCTCGAGCAGTGCGACCGTGACATCGGGGTCTTCGCTCAGGCGTCCTGCCAACGTGCAGCCGGCCGATCCGCCGCCGATGATGATGTAGTCGAACATGGTGGTAGTTCCTCAAAAAGGGATGCCCGCCGAACTCGCCCACGAATCCGACGGCCGGCGGCTGCGCCGCCGCTGCATCCAACAGTACAACCATAGTGCAGTTTCGTGCTGGTTTTTTGAGGAGGCCTCTTTAATGCCGATACCGACTTTCGCCGAAGCGCAATCCCACGGATCGTGTCGTGCGTCTGCGCAAGGCAACGCGCTGCTGCGCGGATTCGGGTCGCCCCGCGATGCATGTCGTCATCGCCGTTGACGGCATGACGGAATCTTCAGTTCCGGTCTGCGGAACGGCAGGCGGGATGTCTTGCCCCAAGTTGATCTTGCGCAAAGAATCGGGCACATGACCTGCCGTAGTGACGACACCCGAGGATTGCGGCAGCCGTGATCCGCTTCGGCCAGGCGGCCAACATTCCCATCAACGTACGGAAGGTGAACCCACCATGGCGATTCGTTCGCGCATTCCGGATTTCCAGGTCGCTGGCGATTCGGACACCACTGTCTTTCTGCTCCATGGTGCCTATGGTTCCAAGGACTATTTCCGCCCCGAGATCGAAACCCTGGTGCGCGCAGGCCTGCGCGTGGTCGCCTGGGATGCTCCGGGATATGGTCTGAGTGCGCTGCCCGAGGGTGGTCTGCGGATCGAAGCCATGGCCGAGGCAGTGGTGCGACTGGTTGACCTGATGGGCAGCCGCACCAATGTGCTGCTGGGTCACAGCATGGGCGGCATCATCGCGCCAGCGGCGACCAACATGGCGCAAGGCAAGGTGCATGGCCTCGTCATCTCGGCAACGGTTGCGTCGTTTTCGCAGAAGAGCGAAGCCGACAAGAAGAATTTCCTGGCCGAACGCATCGAACCGCTCAAGACGGGCAAGTCCTTCCGCGAGACCGCGCTCGCCGTCGTGGCCTCGATGTTCGCGCCTGGCTCCAGCGGCCCGCTGGTCGAACTGGTACGGGAGGTGGCGTTGAGCACGCGGACCGAAACCTTCATTGCATCGATCCAGGCGATCGTGCAGTACGAAGGTGTCGAGACGCTGCGCAAGATCAAGGTTCCCACGTTGCTGCTGGCGGGCCAGCACGACAAGGTCGGTCGCCCGCAGGGCATGGAGAACATCAAGAAGTCCTTCATTCCCCATGCGCAGTTCCACGTGTTGCCCCAGTCGGGCCATTACGCGTTTGCCGAACAACCTGAGTTGTTCAACCAGCATCTGCTGGGCTTCATCCGCGAACAGGTGGTCAAGGCGGCATGCGCTTGACGCTGGTGCTGTCCGACGCGGTCGTCATGACGGCGCGCAAGCCCGGTATCGACACAGCGCACAGGCGGTACCTGGGCACAGTCCTGAACCGGCGCAATTTCTTTCCTGCTTACTGGAGATAACCATGCAAAACATCCTTCGCAGCTACCAGTCCACCCTGGCACCCGACAACGACCACCCCTTCCTGCATGGCCCGTTCACGCCGGCCATGGACGAATACGAGGCCGACACCGACAGCATGCAGGTCATCGGCGAGATACCGAAAGACCTGGCGGGCATGTATGTGCGCAATACGCACAACCAGGTGCATGAGTCCATCGGCATGTACCACCCGTTCGATGGGGATGGCATGTTGCACGCGATGCGTTTCGAAGACGGCAAGGCGGTGTACCGCAACCGCTTCGTGCAGACCACCGGTTTTCTGGCCGAGCAGGCCGCCGGTCGGTCCTTGTGGCCGGGCATGTTGTCGCCGCAATTGCATGCGCGCCGTGGCTGGGGATCGATGGGCGCGATGAAGGACAACGCGGGTACCGATGTCAAGATGCACGCCGGCAAGCTGCTGGCCGGCATGTCGCAAGGCAGCGAACCCTGGCGGCTCGATCCGCTGACGCTCGATACCCTGGGACCGGATCCGCAGTGGGCGCGTTTCGTGCCCGACGGCGTGGCCTCCCACTACAAGATCGACAACGCCACTGGCGAGATGATGTTCTTCAACTATCCGGAAAAGCCGCCGTACATGAACTACGGCGTGGTTGATCGGAACAACCGTCTGGTGCATTACGTCCCGATCGAGTTGCCTGGCGCGCGCTGGCCGCATGATCTGGGCATCACGAAGAACTACACCATCCTGCACGATCTGCCGTTTCACTTCGACAGCGCGTTGTTGGCCAAGGGCCAGCGCAAGATGGTGTTCTACCGCGACAAGCCGGCCCGGTTCGGCATCCTGCCGCGCCACGGCGACTCGGCCTCGGTGCGCTGGTTCGAAGCCACGCCGTGCCATATCCTTCATCTGGCCAACTGCTATGAGGACGGTGACGAGGTGGTGATGGACGGCTGCATCATGCCCGACCCTCACAAACCCAATGTCGGGCAATCGGCCGCCGAAGGGCGACAGGCCGCTTACGACAAGATGCGTGCCCATCTGGACAAGCACAACAATCCGACGCGCATGTACCGCTGGCGCTTCAACCTCAAGACCGGGCAGACCCACGAGGAACTGATCGACGACGAGATCACCGAATTTCCGATGGTCAGCAACGACTATGTGGGGCGGCCCTACCGTTACAGCTTCAACGTGCTGTACGAAAAGGGCGAGTGGTTGTTCCGCGGCCTCAAGCGCTACGACATGCTCTCGCGCAACACCCAGCGCCTGGAATATGGCAAGGGTTTCTTCGGCAGCGAACCGCAGATGGCGCGGCGCGTCGGCGCCAAGGACGAGGACGACGGGTATGTGCTGACCTTCGTCAACAACATGCCGCAGAACCGTTCCGAGTGCTGGGTGATCCCGGCGCAGGATATCGCGCGCGGTCCATTGGCTCGGATCGTGCTGCCGCATCGCATCTCCGCAGGCACCCATTCTGGCTGGGTCGAGCATGACCGCATGACCGGCGAAAACCGCGACGCGCGGTACATTCCGTCATGAGCACCGCAGGGCCGTTCCCAAGGGCGAATTCCGCAATGCGCAGCATGGAGGATGCCTGATGAGCGCAGCGCCGGGCCGCTCCCAAGCAGGCTCGCACCGCAGCCCGCAGGGCGAAGCTACCTTGATGAGCCAGGCCCGACCCAGGCGGCAATCGCTGGTACTGCTGCCAGGCCTGAACAACACCCGTGCGGTGTTCGACGGCGTGGTGCAGGCCTTGCCGCAGGATGTCGCGGGACTGGCGCTGGACAATCCGCCGCTGGAGACGGTAGAGGCGATCGCAGAGGCCTTGCTTGCGACCTTGCCCGAGCGCTTCTGGCTGGCCGGCTTTTCGTTTGGCGGTTACGTCGCCCTGGCCTTGCTGGAGCGGGCACCGCAGCGCATCCAGGGTATCGCGATGATCTGTACCGGACCGGGCGCCGACCCGGCGGCGGTGCAACCAAAACGACAGGCTGCGCTCGACGCAGTGGCGCAAGGGCGCTATTTCGAGCTGATCGCGCAACAGGCGGCGAATGCGTTTCATCCGGACAGCCTGGCAAACACGGCACTCATGCGGGCGCGCACCGCCATGGTGCAAGCGTATGGCCCGCACCATTACGCGGCACATGTGCGCGCCACCATGGAGCGGCCCGACCGAGCCCGACTCCTCGACGGCAGCAAGCCCACGCTGGTGGTGACCGCCTCGCACGATGCGGTGATTCCGCCGGCAACCGTGGCGCAGTATGCGGCCGCGATTCCAGGCGTCCAACTGCGCCAGGTGCAAGGCGCGGGCCATCTGTTGCCGATGGAGCGGCCTGCCGAACTGGCGGGTCTGCTGGCCAACTGGATCCGTGCGTCCGGCGCCGGCCTACACTAGCGCAACCTGTCGCTGCACAGCCGCAGGTTGTGGTCGCGTCGGCGGCCATTCAATTTTTGGAGCGCGTGCCCATGAAGCCCCAGCTTGCCAGCGTGACATCCGGCGACGCCTCGCCGATCAGCAATTTTTCGCAATGCCATGAGAGCATCCTCACGCAGCTCCAATTGTTGGGTGAGTTGCCCGCCTTGCTGGCCTCTGCGATACGCGCACGTGAAATTGCCGGGCAGGCGCTGCGGTTTTTTCGTCCTTCGGTCTTCGACCACCATGTCGAAGAAGAAATGCAGCTGTTTGCCCCGGTGTTGGCCGCAGCCACGCAGCCCGGTGAACATGCGAAGGTGCAGGCGATGGTCACCAGCCTGACGGCGGACCACCGGGTGATCGAGGCAATCTGGCGAGAAGTCGAACCGCAGCTGCAGAAAGTGGCACAAGGTCAGCTGGGCGCCATCGACATCGCCTCGGTGGAGCGTCTGGTCGGGCAATATACCGCCCACGCGCGGTTGGAGGAGCAGCAGTTCCTGCCGCTGGCACAGACAATCCTCGGTCGCAAGGATCCCCGGATGGCCGAGTTGGGTCAGTCATTGCACATGCGGCATGCGATGCGCGCGGCCCACCGCGGCATGCGCGGTTCATGAGCCGATGACCGATCCCTGGCTGCTGAGTCTGCTGCTCTTGGCCGCATTCGGCGCCGGCATGCTCAATTCCGTGGCTGGCGGCGGCAGCTTTCTCACCTTGCCAGCCCTGGTATTCGCCGGCCTGCCGCCGGTGGTTGCCAATGCCACCGGTACCGTGGCCTTGCTGCCCGGCTATGTGTCCGGGGCCTGGGGATTTCGTGAGGATCTTCAGGCGCCGCCCGGGCTCACCTTGACCCATTTGGCGCTGCTCAGTCTGGCCGGCGGGGCGACAGGGGCGGTGTTGCTGCTGGTCACCGATGACCGCACCTTTCGCATCCTCATTCCCTGGTTGCTGTTGGCGGCCACCGCGTTGTTCGCGGTCGGGCCGGCGATCGTGCGAAGCACCCGTACCCGGGCGGGTGCCGTGCCGTCGACGCAACGCGCGGCCGTCGGTGTGGTGCTGGTATCGGTGTACGGTGGCTATTTCAACGGTGGCCTGGGCATCCTGCTGCTGGCGTTGTTTGGCCTGCTCGGCCAGTCCAATCTGCATGCGGCCAACGGCAGCAAGAATGTCGTATCCGCCCTGCTGACCGCCATTGCGGTGCTGGTCTATGCCGCCGGTGGTCTGGTGGCATGGCCGCAGGCCTTGGTCATGATGGTCGCAGCCACAGTGGGCGGCTATGTCGGTGCCCGCGCCGCGCGCCGGCTGCCGCCAGCCGTGTTGCGCGCCGCAATCGTCGGGATCGGCCTGGTGATGGCTGCCGTATTCTTCCTGCGCGGCTGAGGTTGGTCGCCGTTTGC
>CAZLDV010000057.1:0-21256 GCA_964558425.1 uncultured Rhodoferax sp.
CCATGCTGCGCATTGCGGAATTCGCCCTTGGGGACGGCCCGGCGGTGCTCATCAGAGTACCTTCGCCGTGCGCACGGGCGTGGCGAAACCGGCTGTTTGCCGCCCCCGGTGGGATCGCCGCGCAGCGCAGGTGTGCGTGATCAAGGTTTGCGCTGCTCCAGTGTCAGGCCGGCTGCGGTGCGTGCAGGAAAGCCCTTCCAGTAGGTGTGATCGGGTTTGAAGCTGCCGTTGGCCTCGGCCGAGAACTTGCCGTCCCTGGACTTTTCCACCAGGTTCAGGTAGGCGTCCATGCCGGCGTCGTTCTTGAGGTACTTGCCCAGGAAGGCGGTCGCGAAATGCTGCGCGATGTTGTTCATGCGCACGTTGTCCCAGACCGCGTCGATATAGTGGTCAGCCGGGATGAACTTGAGGTTGGGCACGGGTTTCCAGGTTTCGACCGGGGGCGGCATCGGTGCACCGGCATTGTGGTTGGCATTCTCGAAGGTCAGCAGATACCGCGGTGCGTTGACGCTGGCCTCGAAGATGTTGCGCGCGCCGGGCGAATAACCCGCCACGTCGTCCACGCTGCCGGCCACGAAGAACATCGGCGTCGTGATACCGGCCAGGCCGGCGGCATCCCAGAAGCCCGCGTTCCATCCCCACGGCGCAAACGCGACGGCGGCCTTGATGCGCTTGTCCTTCGAAGCAGCATAGTCGGCGTTGCCGGCCTGGCGCACGGCCAGCGCGCCTTGCGGCACCGCCCACGGAAACGCCACGCTGGCCGCGGTAAAGCCGCCTCCGAGCGTGTTGACCACGCCGTAGCCGCCCATCGAATAACCGATCAACCCGGTCACGTCGGCGTTGACCATGCCCTTGAGCGTGCCCGAGGGGTCACGGGCTCCCATCCGCGCCATCTCGTTCAACACGAACAACTGGTCCAGCGGTCGATTGAGCAAGGTGCTGCCGAACGCCGCCTGGTCGCTGTAGGTGCTGTCGGTGTGGTCGATCGAGGCCACCACATAGCCCTTGCTGGCCAGATTCTCGGCCAGGTGGCTGAGCAGAAAGCGGTTGCCGGGGTAACCATGCGAGACGATCAGCAGCGGGAACGGGCCGGCGCTGGTGTCGGACTGCGCATCGCGCACCGCCTTGCCGCGCAGCGTGACCGGAGTCTTTCCGTCGCGCACGAACACGCCACGGTACTCGCCGTCACCGGCCTTGGCCGCTCCCGCCTTGGCCGGATACCAGACTTCGACTGTCAACGGCCGGTCGTAGCGGGGAATCGGTTCGCCCGCCTTGGCGTTCACTATGTCGAGTTGTCCGGCGTGGATGAATGTGTAGGTCTTCACCCCGATGGCATGCATGCCGTAAGCCGCCAGCGCCGGGGCGTCCGAACGGATGGTGTCGATGTGGTTGGTGTCTTGTGCCATGGCGGGTGCAGTGGCTGCCAATGCAGCTGACAGCACCGTGGCCAAAAATGCGTGCTTGAACATGCCAGGTGTCTCCGGTTGAATGTGTAGTGGATCCTTCGTCCCCGCCGCCAGAGCCTGGCAACCTGATGCATCCTGGGGCGACCCGCATGCGCAATGGACAAAGTGCGCAGAGCATACCTGCCAATGCGTGCATGCGCTTGGTGACGGTCGGTCTCCGACCATAATCGACACGATGCCCGAGCCCCAAGTGACAACCCTCAGCCGCGACGACGCGAGCGCGCCGACCGCGCGCCCGGGCGCGCGCTTTCTGTTGTCGCATCCCGCCCATGCGCTGGCGCTCGGCCTGGGCTCGGGCCTGAGCCCCGTGGCTCCCGGCAGCGTCGGCACCGCCTGGGCCTGGATTTCTTTCCTGGCGCTGCAGCAGTGGCTGACGGCGTGGCAACTGGGCTGGACCGTGATGCTCGCATTCCCGATCGGCTGGTGGGCCTGCACCGTGTGCGCCCGCGACATGCAGGTGCTCGACCCCGGCAGCATCGTGTGGGACGAGATCGCTGCCTTCTGGCTGGTGTTGTGGCTGGTGCTGCCGGCCGGTCTTGTGGCGCAACTGGTGGCGTTCCTGCTGTTCCGATTTTTCGACGCCGCCAAGCCGGGACCGGTCGGATGGGCCGACCGCCTGTTCCACGGTGTCAAACCGGAAAGCGACCCATCGGCCTGGCGCAAGGCCGGACTGGGCATCATGCTCGACGATCTGGTCGCCGCGGCCTGCACCCTGCTCGCGATTGCCGCCTGGAGATGGTGGTGAGCAAGCCCTTGCGCGATCGGGCGGCGCCCGACCCCGCAGACCTGTGCCCTGCACTGGCCAGCGCCCTGTTGGCCAGACGCTGGACGATGGCCACCGCCGAGAGTTGCACCGGCGGGCTGATTGCCGGCGCGTGCACCGAACTGAGCGGTTCGAGCAACTGGTTCGAGCGCGGCTTCGTGACCTATTCGAACCAGGCCAAGACCGACATGCTCGGCGTCGATGCCGCACTCATCGCGCGCGACGGGGCGGTCAGTGCGGCGGTTGCGCGCGCCATGGCCATTGGCGCGCTGCGCCATGCGCCGGTGCAGGCCGCAGTGGCGGTGACGGGTATCGCCGGCCCGACAGGTGGCAGCGCGGCCAAACCGGTCGGGACCGTGTGGTTCGGCTGGAACGTCAACGGGCAAGTCCAGACCGAGCTGCAGCGTTTCGACGGGGACCGTGCGGCCGTACGTGCGGCCACCGTGATCCATGCGCTGGCGCGGCTGCTCGCCTTGCTGGAGGCAGACGGCAGATCGACCATGGCATGACGGACGCTGGCGCCAGCCGCCACATTCACACTACATTGACCTCCCGCATCGGGCGTCCGTCCAGTACCCGCTGCCAGCCGAACTCCGACAGATCGAGGGTTTCGAATCGCCCCGTGGCCACCAATTCGGCCAGCGCACGCCCCACCGCCGGCGACTGCTGCAATCCGTGGCCGCTGAATCCGTTGGCAAACAGCAGGTTCGTCATTGCGGGGTGGGCGCCCAGGATCAGGTTGTGGTCCAGCGTGTTGACGTCGTAATGCCCGGCCCAGGCATTGCCAACCCGCGCCGCCTCGAAACCCGGCACCCGATGCGCCAGCGCCGGCCACAAGACGGTGTCGAACAATGCATGCTGGACGTCGAAATCGAAACACTCCGGGTCCTGGTCTTCGGGCAGTGCGACACCACACAGGAAACCGGTGCCTTCGGGCCGGAAATACACGCCGCTCGGATCGATCACCAACGGGCACAGTGGTGCCTGCTGCGGACTGTGGAACTGGAACACGCAGCGCTTGCGCGACTGCACCGGCAAGGGAATGCCGACCGAACGCGCCAGGGCCGCCGCGCCGGTGCCGGCGGCGTTGATCACGATCCCGCAGCCGATCCGCGTGCCGTCGGCCAGTTGCACCGCCGTCACGGCGTGGGCCGTTGCTTCCAGCGCCGCTACCCGCTGCGCCCGGTACGCGACACCTTGCGCCTGCGCCTTGCGGCGAAACGCCTGCAGCAGACTGTGGGCATCGATCCAGCCTTCACCGGACAGGCCCAGGGAACCGCCGGCAAGATCGTCGACCCGCATCCATGGGAACCGCCGCGCGATGCCATCGGGCGTCAGCAGCGCCACATCGACACCGCACGCCTGCTGCACTGCATGGTTGCGCTGCAAGGTGCCAAGCCCCGCCGCGCCAGCCAGAAACAGGTAACCCGCCTCGCGGAACCCGAGTTCAACCGGCTGCCCGTCCACCGACAGGTGTTCGTCGACATGGCGGATGAAGTCGGTGGCGAACTGCGACATGCGGATATTGCCCGGCGTCGAGAACTGCTGCCGTACCGACGCCAGCGAGCGCGTCGTCGCGCACCAGGCATAGGTCGGATCGGGCTCGAGCACCAGCACCGAACCGGTAAACCCGGGGTGGGTCGACAGGAAATACGCCGCCGAACTTCCGACAACGGCACCACCTGCGACCACGACGTCAAAGTATTCCATCAGCGCGGATCCCCAGTGAATGGCAGCAACAACCGTGACAACGGCAACCGGCTGCCCAGCGATGGTAGCGAAGGCGACAATGCAACGCGACACCCGCCCATCCCCGCATCCACGACACCCTGCCCACCATGCTGCACAGACTGAACGCGCTCTTCCCGATCCGCTACACCGTCTTCGGATTGTGTGTGCTGGCGCTGCTGGTCTGCGTGTTCACGCTGGCCACGTGGGGCGTGGGCGCAGTGCCGATCGTCGTTCTGCTGCCGCTGGTTGTGGTGGGCCTGTACGACCTCGCGCAGTCCCGGCGCTCGATCCTGCGCAACTACCCGATCATCGGGCACCTGCGCTACATGCTCGAGTTCGTGCGCCCGGAGATGCGGCAATATTTCCTGGAGAGCGACAGCGAAGCGGCGCCGTTTTCGCGCTCCCAGCGTTCGCTGGTCTACCAACGCGCCAAAGGAGACTCGGATCTGCGGCCGTTCGGCACCTTGCTCGACGTGCGCGCCGAAGGTTACGAGTGGGTCAACCACGCGATGGTGCCCACCACGCTGGCGTCCCATGATTTCCGGGTCTGGATCGGCGGCACGCCCGAACAGGCCGCCGGCCGCGACGCCGCCTCGGGCCTGTGCACCCAACCCTACCATGCGAGTGTGTTCAACATCTCGGCGATGAGCTTCGGATCGCTCAGCGCCAATGCCATCCTGTCGCTCAACGCGGGCGCCCGGCAGGGCGGATTCGCCCATGACACCGGCGAAGGATCGATCTCGGTGCACCACCGCCGCCATGGGGGCGACCTGATCTGGGAGGTTGCATCGGGCTATTTCGGCTGCCGCTCGGAGGATGGACACTTCGATCCGGACCGTTTCGTGGTCAATGCACGTGAGCCCCAGGTCAAGATGATCGAAGTCAAGCTCAGCCAAGGCGCCAAGCCCGGCCACGGCGGTGTGTTGCCCGGCGCCAAGGTGACACCGGAGATCGCCGATGCGCGCGGCGTGCCGGTGGGCGTGGACTGTGTTTCTCCGGCGTCGCACAGTGCCTTCTCGACGCCGGTCGAATTGATGCAGTTCATTGCCCGCCTGCGCACGCTCTCCGGCGGCAAGCCGACCGGCTTCAAGTTGTGCATCGGGCACCCCTGGGAATGGTTCGCGATCGTCAAGGCGATGCTGCACACCGACATCACCCCCGACTTCATCGTTGTCGATGGCGCCGAAGGCGGTACCGGCGCGGCGCCGGTCGAGTTCACCAACCATGTCGGCTCGCCGCTGCAGGAAGGTCTGCTGCTGGTGCACAACACCCTGCGCGGCGTCGGTCTGCGCAACCGGATACGCATCGGCTGCGCCGGCAAGGTGATCAGCGCGTTCGACATCGCGCGCATGATGGCGCTGGGCGCCGACTGGTGCAACAGTGCGCGCGGCTACATGTTTGCACTCGGATGCGTGCAGGCGCAGACCTGCCATACCGGCAACTGCCCCACGGGCGTCACAACCCAGGACCCGCTGCGCCAGAAGTCACTGGTGGTGTCCGACAAGTCACGGCGGGTGTTCAACTACCACGCGATGACCTTGCACGCGCTCAAGGACATGGTGCAGGCGGCAGGGCTGAACCATCCGCGTGACATCAGCGCCCACCATATCGTGCGGCGCTCGACCGATGGCAAGGTGCGCTCGCTGGCGCAACTGGTGCTGACCCAGCTGCACGACGGCGCCTTGTTGCAGTCGGACCTGTCCGGTCTGCCGCTGATCTACCGCCAGTCCTGGCCGCAGGCGCGCGCCGAGAGTTTCACGCTGCCTGCCTGAATACCGGCTGTACCGTCACGCCGATGGCGGCCATCCGCCGGCGCAGTCGCAGCACCGCCTTGTCCTTGCTCACCAGAACAGCCCGGCGTGCCACCGCCAGGTCGATGAAGGGCTGGTCATCCGGGTCGCCGCAGCGGATCGCGCACGCAGGCGCTGACGGACAGATCACGCAGCAACGATCGAAACGCGCCAGCAGGTCCACCGCCTGCAGGCTGCGCGCCGCCAGTGCTGCAGACACGACCGGATAGCCAAGCACCCGCTGCAATTCGTCCCGCATCGCCTCCGTCGCCAGCCAGGCCCACTGGCCCGCCGCCAAGGCAGCGTGCAGAACCCGGACCGACGGGTCGGCAAACACCAGCAGATCGAGTACCACGTTGGTATCGATCACCACCGGCTGCGCCGCCAGCGCAACGTCGGTCACTGGATCAGCCCGGCGGCCTTGCGCCGCGTGCCGACCCCTGCACCATGTCGAAGCGGAACATCCGGCATTCGATCGGCCCGTTCCACATCGGCACGCGCCGGCCTGCCTTCAAGCGCATGGTGCCGGGCAGCTTGAGGTCTGGCGTCAGCATCCAGATGGTCCAGCCGGCAAAGTGCTTCTTCCAGTGCGCCGCCAGTTGCACGAAGAAGTCGCCACCGTCCTCGGTCTGCGCCTGCTCGCGCGCGCCACGTGCCAGCCGCGTCGCTGGGCCCGCATCCGGCTGCCGATCATGCCGGTGTGCTTGCGCACCGGCAAAGCCGGCGGTGGCAATCCGTTCGCCATACGGCGGATTGACCAGCATGACGGCCGGAGCGTCGCACGGGGGCAGGCGCTGCAAGGCATCACCGCCACGAAAAGCGATCGCGTCGGCCACACCGGCGCGGCGCGCATTGCGCTGCGCGAAATCGACCATGCGGTGCGCCACGTCGCTGCCGAAGATGGTCGGCGTGCTGCCCGCAACCGGCAGACGCTGCGCCTGGCGTGCAGCCTCGCGCATGGCCTGCCAGACATGGGGCTGGAACGGCAACATCTTCTCGAAGGCGAACCGGCGCAACGAGCCGGCAGCAATGTTGCAGGCGATCTGCGCCGCCTCGATGGCGATCGTGCCACTGCCGCAACAGGGGTCGTACAGCGGCAACTGCGGCGACTGGGTCCAGCCACTGGCGGCCAGCATGGCGGCGGCCAGTGTCTCCTTCAGCGGCGCCTCGCCGGTGTCCTCGCGCCAGCCACGCTTGAACAAGGCATCACCCGAGGTGTCCACATACAAGGAGACGGTGTCGGTCGTCAGGTGCGCATAGATGCGGATATCCGGCCGCTGGGTGTCGACATCGGGGCGCACGCCATGGGCCTTGGCGCGGAAGCGGTCGCAGATCGCATCCTTGATCCTGAGCGCGGCGAAATTCAGACTGCTCAACGGGCTGTGCTGCGCCGTGACCTCGACCTTGATCGATTCCCGCGGGGTGAACCAGACCTCCCAGGCAACATCGCCGGCCACGCGGTACAGGTCCTGCTCATTGCGGTACTCGGCCTGGCTCACCTGCACCAGCACCCGTTGCGCCAGGCGGCTGTGCAGGTTGAGCAGCAGCGCGTCACGCCAGGAGCCCTGCAGCAAGACCCCGGCACGCCATTTGTGCACCTGCGCCAGCGGCTGATCCGTGATGCGGGCCACTTCATCCGCGAGATAGTCCTCGACGCCGGCGGCGCAGGGCAGGAACAACTGGAGCTGGTTCACGGGATCAACGCCGCAATGGCGCCAGAGGGATAGGGATTCACAAGGCCCGCCGCAGGCTGGCCGGCGCGATGCGCAGACCTTCACGGTACTTGGCCACGGTACGCCGCGCGCAGGCGATGCCCTGCTCCTTGAGCATTTCGGACAACTGGTTGTCCGACAGTGGCTTCTTCGACGACTCGGCGTCGATGAACTGCTTGATCAGCGCGCGCACTGCGGTACTCGACGCATTGGCGCCGGACTCGGTCCCCAGCGAAGAACCGAAAAAATACTTCAATTCGAAGGTGCCCAAGGGCGTGGCCATGAACTTGGCCGTGGTCACGCGGCTGATGGTGGACTCGTGCAGGTCGAGCTCGTCGGCGATCTCGCGCAGCACCAGTGGCCGCATGGCCAACACCCCATGCAGGAAGAAATTTCTCTGCCGCTCGACGATCGCGGTGCTGACGCGCAGAATCGTGTCGAACCGCTGCTGGATGTTCTTGATGAACCAGCGCGCCTCTTGCAGGCGCTGCTGCAGCGCGGCGTAGTTGGAGGAATCCCTGCCATTGCCGCGGTGCTGGCGCAAGGCATTGGCGTAGATGTCGTGGACCCGCAGCCGCGGCATGACCTGCGGGTTGATCTGGGTGCGGAATCGCACGTTGGCGCCGCTGCCGACCTGCCGGACCAGCACATCGGGCACAACGATGTTGCGCTCGACATTGACAAAACGCCGCCCCGGCTTGGGCTCGAGCCGGGCGATCAGTGCGATCGCCTCCTTGACCGCCCCATCGCCAGCGCCGCACAGCTGCGACAACTTGCGCACGTCGCGCCGCGCCAGCAGATCGATCGGCTGCGCGCAGATCCGCACCGCCACCGCCAGCAGGTACTGCTGGGGGTCGCCTGGCGGCACGCCGCGCTGCATCGCGCGCAACTGCAGCCGCAGGCATTCGCCCAGGTCACTGGCACCGACACCCACCGGATCAAAACCCTGCAAGGTGATCAGTGCGATGCGGAAATGGTGCAGCAACTGGTCCAGTTCATCGTCGTCGGCTGGCGCCAATCCCGCTGCAAGCGCTTCCAGCGTGTCGTCGAGGTAGCCGTCGTCGTTCAGCGATTCGATCAGAAAGCGCAGCGCCACCCGGTCTTCGGTGCCCAGACGGGTCGCCAACGCCTGCGCATGCAGGTGCGCCTGCAGACTCTCGTGGGTGCGCGCCAGTTCACCGGCGTCCGCATCGCCGTCGCTGTCGAGGTTGTTGCCATGGGCCTTGGCATCACCACCCCACTCGCCGTCGTCGGGCGCGATCTCCTGCGTGCCATCGCCCTCCCAACTCTGGCCGTCCTCGGCCGACAAGGGCGTCACCGAATCGTCGCTGGACGGCGTATCGGGAACCGACACATAGTCGGGCGTCATCGACGGCGCCAGCTCAGCCTCGCGCTCGGCCGCGGCGACCGGAGCATCGCTGTGGTCCAGGCCGAAGTCCTCGCGTTCGGCCCGATCCTCGGACAATTCGAGGAACGGGTTGTCATCGAGCATCTGGCTGATTTCCTGGCTCAGCTCGAGCGTCGAGAGTTGCAGCAGCCGGATCGACTGCTGCAGCTGCGGCGTCAATGCCAGGTGCTGGGAGACCCGTAGGGAAAGACCCGGCTTCATCTACATCTTGAAGTGTTCGCCCAGGTAGACCCGGCGCACTTCGGCGTTGTCGACAATCTCTGCGGGTGTGCCCTGCGCCAGCACATTCCCATCACTGATGATGTAGGCATGGTCGCAGATGCCCAATGTCTCGCGCACGTTGTGGTCGGTGATCAACACGCCGATGCCACGCGACTTCAGGAAGCCGATGATGCGCTGGATCTCGATCACCGCGATCGGATCGATGCCGGCAAAGGGCTCGTCCAGCAGAATGAAGCGGGGCTGCGTGGCCAGCGAGCGCGCGATCTCGACCCGGCGCCGTTCGCCACCGGACAAGGCCAATGCGGGTGACTTGCGCAGATGCTCGATCCGCAGGTCATGCAGCAATTCGGTCAGACGTTGTTCGATCACGGCCGGGGCGAGGGCACGGCCCGCGGCGTCGGTCTGCAACTCGAGCACGGCCCGTACGTTGTCCTCGACGTTGAGCTTGCGAAAGATCGAGGCTTCCTGCGGCAGATAGCTCAGGCCCAGCCGCGCGCGCCGGTGGATTGGCAGATGCGCCACCGACTGCCCGTCGATCGTGATGTCGCCCGCGCTGGCGCGCACCAGTCCCACCAGGATATAGAACGAGGTCGTCTTGCCGGCGCCGTTGGGGCCGAGCAGGCCGACGACCTCGCCTTCACTGACCGCCAGCGAAATGTCCTTGACCACCATCCGGCTGCCGTAGGACTTCTGCAGGTGGTGCGCCTCCAGACGCACACCGGCCTTGGCTGGCGCTGCCGCAGGCTGCTGGGTGTCATCCGCGCTGTGTGGCGGCGCAACCGTCACTTCTTGTCGCCTCCCAGCGTGGACGACCGGCGCAGTGGTGCCGCCGCCGATGCCGGCGCCCGGGGCGCGCCAACGGTTGGCGGATTGTTGTCGGTGCGCGGCGTCAACACGGCCCGTACCCGCCCGGGGCTGCCGCCGGTCCCAGTCTTGGCACTGCCGCCGTCGACAGTGAGCACGCTGGTGCTGTTGTCGTAGACGATGACTGCGCCGGAAATTTCATCGTTGAGTTGGGAACCGACATAGCGCCGCAGGACTGCGCGGCGCTCGAACGTCACGACGTCTGCCTTGCCGTCGTAGCTGATCAGCTCGGCCTCGCCTTCCATGAACTCGTCGGGTTCGCCGGCACGGGTGTCGCGCTTTTGCCGGAAAAACGCCCGCTTGCCGGGTTCCGCCTTGACGATGCCGTACTGGTTGCCGTCGGCATCCTGCCGGACATCCAACTGCGCGCCACGGATCAGCATCGTGCCCTTGGTCAATACCACCTTGCCGGTGAACACACTGGTCTGCTTGGTGTCGTCGTAACGCAAAGCGTCCGATTCGATATTCATCGGCTTGTCGCGATCGGCCCGCTCCGCCATGGCGGCGCCCCACGGCAGCAGCATCGCCAGCGACAACAAGTATGGAATGGTGGAGGGCTTCATAAAGGCACGAATCTTGCAGTCAACTCTGCAAATTCATTGTAGCCCGCCACTTCCGTGGCGCACCGTCCAGTGCGTGGCAAAAATGCCGCAATGCGGGTCCGGCGACCGCAGCGGCCGTATCGGTCAACGCCCGGAACGCACTTCGGCGATCAGGAAATCCACGACCTGCAATGCACGCTGCATCGTGGTGGCGATCGAGCCATCGGTATAGAACCTGCCAGCGACGCCCAGCGCCGGCACCCCTTCGACGCGGTACGCGTCCTGCAGCTCGGTTGCCTCACTGACCGAGTCCTGGATGGCGCGTGAGTTGTACAAGGCGCTGAAGCGCGCCTTGTCCACCCCTTGCTGGCCGACCCATTCGAGGATGGAAGCGCCGCGCGAAAGGTCGACACGCTCGGTGTGAATGGCCGCAAAGACCTTGGCGTGCAGCTGATTGAGCAGTCCCATCGCGACCAGCGTGTAATACAGACGCTGCTGCGGCACGAACTCATCGCGAAACCCGACCGGAACCCGTCGCACCGCCACATCCTTGGGCAGTCGCTGCATCCAGGCCTGCAGGGCCGGCTCGAACGCATTGCAATGCGGGCAGTTGTACCAGAAGAAGTCGACCACTTCGATGCTGCCAGCCGGCGCAATGACCGCCACCGGCCTGGCCAGGGTCAGGTAGTCCCAGCCCGATTCAGGCTTGCGCGCGGGGGTCTGCGCCCACACCGGCATCCCTGTCCCGGCAACCATGGCGCTCAAGGCCGCGCTGGAAAAAATGCGTCGCTTCATGTCCGAGTACTCCTTGCAGAAACAGCGCTATGGGACCGCGTTTGCGCCGATAGGTTCAACGCTGCACCCGGACCAGCGCGGTCTCGATGCCCAGGCCGTCGAGTTTCTCCTTGGTCAACTCGGCGTCGTCGCGCTTGTCGAACGGGCCGACACGGACCCGAAAGACAGTGCGGCCGTTCTGCTCACGTTCGGACACCCGGGCTTCGACACCGCCCAGGGAGAGCCGCGCGCGCTGCGCCTCGGCATCGCCAGCGGTGCGATACGCCCCGACCTGCACGAAATAGGTGAATGGATCGACGCCACCGGCGGCTGCCGACCGGGCACGGGCCAAGTCGCCGAGCGGGTCGGCGGCAGCGGCCGGCGCCGGCTTTTCGGGTGCTGTCGCCGGTGCCGGCGTGGGAACACCGGCCACGGCGGGCGGAACACCCTTGTAAGCCCCGGCATCGGCCGCGGCGCCCGCTGTGGCGGGCACCTCAGGCACTGCGGGCCGGGCCGGATTCTTGCCATACAGCGGCGCATTCGGGTCCCAGTCCTTGTTGCGGCGTGCTTCCGCCGCATCCTGATCGGTCGTGCGGCTCGGCCCCTTGTTCAGGAACGGGACCGGGACCTTGGTGACATACACCGCCACGGCCAGGGCCACGCCCAGACCGATCACCACACCCACGACCAGGCCCAAAACCGTGCCACCCCGTTGTTGCTTCATGCCCCGCCCTTGCCAGTTGTTGATCGTCATTGTCGGTCTGCCTCACATTGTGCGCGGCGCGCTGACACCCAGCAGCGCCAGGCCGTTGCGCAGCACCTGGGCGGTGGCCGCCACCAGCGCCAGCCGCGCCAGCCGAACCGGCTCCTCGTCGACCAGGATCCGCTCCGCGTCGTAATAGCTGTGATAGGCCGCCGCCAGTTCGCGCAGGTAGAAAGTCACGTCATGGGGTGCGAAATCGCGCGCCGCCGCAGCCAGCATGTCCGGGTAGCGCGCCAGCAGCAGCAGCAGCGCCATTGCCGGCGCCGACTGCAACGCGGACAAATCGACCGCACGCAGCACCACCTCGTCGCCGCCCCATGCACGCAGCACCGAACAGATCCGGGCATGGGCGTATTGCACATAGTAGACCGGGTTGTCGTTGTTCTGGGCCAGCGCCAGATCGACGTCGAACACATATTCGGTATCGGGTTTGCGGCTGAGCAGGAAGAACCGCACCGCGTCCTTGCTGGTCCACTCGATCAGGTCGCGCAAGGTGACATAACTGCCCGAACGCTTGGAGATCTTCACCTCGACGCCGCCGCGCATCACCCGCACCATGGTGTGCAGCACGTAGTCGGGGTAGCCCTGGGGAATTCCGACGTTGGCGGCCTGCAGTCCGGCGCGGACCCGGGCAATCGTGCCGTGGTGGTCGGTGCCCTGGATGTTGACGACGCGGGTGAAGCCACGTTCCCATTTGCTGATGTGGTAGGCGACATCGGGCACGAAATAGGTATAGGACCCATCGCCTTTGCGCATCACGCGGTCCTTGTCGTCACCGTAGTCGGTGGAGCGCAGCCACAAGGCGCCGTCCAGCTCGTAGGTCTTGCCGGCGTCCTGCAGCATCTGCACGGTCTGCGCCACCTTGCCGCTGGTGTACAGGCTGGACTCCAGATAGAAATGATCGAAGCGCACCGCAAACGCCTGCAGGTCCAGATCCTGTTCATGGCGCAGGTAAGCGACGGCGAACGCGCGGATCGCGTCGATGTCGTTCACATCTCCGCTGGCGGTGGTCTCGCGGTCGTCGGAGCGCACCGTCTTGCGCGCCAGGAAGTCGGCGGCAATGTCGGCAATGTAGTCGCCGTTGTAGGCGGCCTCGGGCCACTCGGGGTCGCCCGGCTTGAAGCCCCGGGCACGCAACTGGGTGCTCTGGGCCAGGGTTGCGATCTGCACGCCGGCGTCGTTGTAGTAGAACTCGCGGTGCACGTCCCAGCCCTGCGTCGCACACAGGTTGCAGATCGCGTCGCCCAGCGCCGCCTGCCGGCCGTGACCCACGTGCAGCGGGCCGGTCGGGTTGGCCGAGACGAACTCGACCAGCATGCGCTGGCCATTGCGCGGCAGGACGCCGAATTGCGGGCCGCCCGCCAGCACTTCGCGCACGATCTGCTGCTTGGCCTCGGGTTTGAGCCGGATATTGATGAAGCCTGGCCCGGCAATGTCGATATCCGACACCCACTGCAGGTAAGCGGGCTGCGCCAGCAAATGCGCGCGCAACTGTTCGGCCAGCTGGCGCGGATGCGCTTTCAGGGGTTTGGCCAGCTGCATGGCCACCGTGGTGGCGAAATCGCCATGGGCCGCCACCTTGGGCGATTCAAAGACGGCACGCGCGCCGGCGTCGGGCGCCAGCGCGTCGAGTTCCGCCGCCAGGGCATCCAGCAGTTCCTGTTTGATCTTGAGCATAGGCGGCGATTTTAGGAGCCAGAAGCGGCGCGCCTGTGGCAAACGGTCCGCGGTGCGGTCGCTGGTTGTCCCATTGTTTACCGTTGCCGGCGGCGCCGAGCCCCATTCCAGGCTTTACCATCGCGCTGACGGGATCCAAGGCTGGCCGAATGCGGCGGCAGGTTGCAGCGCTGTGTCAGCGGAACATGCCGATGCTGCGTTATGGGTCAGGTGTCCGGCGCTGACCGGATCCGTCAACCCTAACCCAAGGACTCGCATGAACAAACTACTTTCCATCCTGACCGTCGGTGTCGCATTGTCTTTTGGCGCCGCCCATGCGCAGGACAAGCCCAAGACAGCACAGCAGGAAAAAATGGCGACCTGCAACAAGGAAGCCGAGGGCAAGAAGGGCGACGAGCGCAAAGCCTTCATGAAGACCTGCCTGAGCGCCAAGCCGCAAACCCAGCAAAGCAAGATGAAGACCTGCAACATGGAGGCTGGCGACAAGAAGGGTGACGAGCGCAAGGCATTCATGAGCGAGTGCCTGAAGAAGAAGCCCTGATCAGCAGCGGGCGCCAGCGGGTCGGTCCATGCATGCGGCCAGGGCCGGCAAGCTGCCTCATTCCGACCAGAATTGCGGCTGCGCGTAATGGTGCTTGAGAAAATCGATCCATAGGCGCACCCGCAGCGGCAACAGGCGGCGCTGGGGAAACACCGCGTAGATGCCGTTGGCCGGCGCGGCGAAATCCTGCAGCACCGGCACCAGCTTGCCGGCGGCAATCTCGGCCTCGACCTCCCAACTGCTGCGCCACGCGAGTCCATGGCCGGCCAGGCACCAATCATGGAGTACCTGCCCGTCGGTGCAGTCCAGCGGCCCGCCCGGTTTGACGTGAACCACCTCGTGGCTGCGGCCACCGGCGGCGGCAGCGCTGCGGCCATCACCGTGATCGACAGGCACCAGGAACGCCCAGCCCCGCGTTTGTGATGCGTCGCTGGACAACACCAGGCAATCCATGCTGGCGAGGTCGGCGGGCGTGCGCGGCGTGCCATGGCGTTGCAGGTAGCCTGGCGCGGCAACACACAAACGCTGGTTGACCGCCAGCCGTACGCTGATCAGCGACGAATCGGGCAGGTCGCCCACCCGCACCGCACAGTCGAAACCTTCGGCGGCGATGTCGATCACCCGATCGCTGAGGTTGAGCGACATCGTCACATCGCCATGCATCGCGCGAAACCGTGGCACCAGCGGCGCCACATGGCGCCGTCCGAATCCCGCTGGAGCCGTGATGCGCAAGTGGCCACTGGCTTTCACGCCACCTGCCGAGACACTGGACTCCGCGTTGGCAATGTCGACGAGCAAGCGCTGGCAATCCTCCAGGAACGCACTGCCTTCGTGCGTCAATGTGAGCCGGCGCGTCGTGCGCTGCATCAGTTTGACGCCCAGCCGCTGCTCCAGCGCGTCGAGCCGCCGCCCCATGATCGCGGGCGCCACGCCTTCGACGGTCGCGGCCGCCGTCAGGCTGCCGCGGGTGGCGATCAAGACGAACGATTCGAGCTGTTTGAATTTGTCCATGGGACACATCGGTGTTGCATCGCTTTGCCGCCCGACGTTGGCAACCGGGGGACTTCAAGCCACCGCGTGCGCGGCACGCAATGATGCAATCTCGCTGGCGCCATAACCCAGCAGCGCCAGCAACGCATCCGAGTGCTCTCCTGCCTTGGGTGGCTGCATGCGCACACCGAGCCGCTGACCGTCCATCGTGAACGGCAACAAGGTGGTTCCGGCGCGCTGGCCCGCACGCGCGCCGTCCGGCAGCACAATGTCGGCCAGCCCACCGGTCTGGCGCAGGTGCTCGTCGTCGTACAGCTCCTCGGGCTTGCGGATCGGCGCATACGGCAGACCGAGTTGCTCGAAACGGCGCTCCAGTTCTGCCACCGTGAACACGGCCAGCCGCTCGCGCAGCAGCGGCATCATCGTGGCGCGGGCCATCACGCGCTGGTTGTTGCTGCCCAGAGCCGGATCGGCCAGCAGGTCGTCGAAACCGAACGCGGTGCAGAAAGTCTTCCACTGCGCATCGCTGACCGCGGCCAGGAAAATCTGCCCGCCGTCCCGAACAGTGAACACATCGTAGACCGCCCATGCAGAAATGCGATCGGGCATCGGTGCAGCCGGCGAGCCGGTGATCGCGAATTGCAGCATGTGCTGCCCGACCAGGAACACGTTGTTCTCGAACAGCGCGCTTTGCACCTCCTGGCCCCGGCCGCTGATGCCGCGCTGGATCAACGCACCGAGCACGCCAATGGCGCCGAACATGCCGCCCATGATGTCGTTGACGCTGGTGCCGGCGCGCAGCGGGTCGCCAGGACGTCCGGTCATGTAGGCCAGCCCGCCCATCATCTGCACCACTTCGTCGAGCGCCGTCCGGTGTTCGTACGGCCCGGGCAGGAAACCCTTGAGACTGACATAGATGATGCGGTCGTTGGCTGCCGACAGACTGGCGTAGTCGAGCCCGTACTTGCGCATCGTGCCGGGCTTGAAGTTCTCGGCCACCACATCGGCGCTGGCGGCCAGCCGGCGCGCGACCGCCGCGCCTTCGGGCTTGTGCAAGTCGATCGCGATGCTGTGCTTGTTGCGGTTGAACATCGGGAAAAACCCGGCGCCCGCGCCCAGCAGGTGGCGCGTGCGGTCGCCCTCGATCGGCTCGACCTTGATCACCTCGGCGCCCATGTCGGCCAGCACCATGCCGCAGGTCGGGCCCATCACCATGTGGCTGAACTCCACCACCCGCAAGCCGGTCAGCGGCTGGTGCGCCGGTGGTGCCCGATCGCCCAGGCCGACTTCGCGCGCACGAACCGGTTGCGACCGGGAATCTGTCATGGATGGCATCGAAGCATTCTAGAAGTCTGTGCAACGGGTCGTCGCCAGCCACCCGGCGACCTGCAGCATTGCGCGCCCCTGCGCCGGCGGCTTCAGCTCAGCGTCAGATCCAGCGCAAGCGGATCCGGCGCATCGGTGGCCATGATCTGGTCGATCGCCCGCGCGACGATCGGCTGCTGGTCGATCACCAGCAACCGTCCTTCGCGCAGCATCGCGGCGACTTCACGCTGCGATCGCACGAAGGCCTCATGACCGTCGCGGTTGGTGAACAACATGCGGCTGCGTTGCGGACTGATCCAGCCCAGCCGGTAACGGCGCAGCTGGTCGGACGCGTGCTCGAAGTCGAACCACATGCCCCGCTCCAATCCTTGTGCAATCGCGTCAAAGGCGTCGGGCATCACGCCCGATGGCGGCGCCACCCGTTTGGCCAGTTCCTGGATCGCCTCCCGGCCGGCCTGGGTTTCCAGCTCGCCGGGGCCAGAATCGGCCACGACGGCGCCCGCCTTCGGCACGCGGATGGCGCGCATATGACAGGCGATCAGCCGCTTGGTGAATGCATCGCGCGCGTCGCCGGTCCAGCCGATCGCATCGAGGTTGGCATCCAGACGCGGCACCAGGACGGGCAACAAGGCCATCAGTTTGCCGCGCTCCTCCGGCAGGAACCGCGGACGGGTGGACCAGATCACCTGGTCCATGGTCTTGACCGCAAGATCCCAGCGCGCCGGATCGGAATCCACGCCCAACCAGGCGTCGGCCAGTACCTCGCGCCACTGCACCGTCAGGAACGGCAGCAGGAATGGCGGCAAGGGCTGTTCGATCGGCAGGGCCTGGATGCTCTGGTGCACCACGCCATCGGCGTGGGCCAGCGCTGCTTCGCGCGCCTCGCCGAGTTGTTCGACGCTGGCCGCAGGCTTGATGCGCACTTCGACCTGCTGCTGGTTCGCCTGCACGAAGGCTTCCAGGTCGGCCAGCAGACTGCGGAACAGTTCCAGGTCATGGTCGAACTCGGCCAGCACCCGTTTCACGATGGTGTCGATCTGCTGGTACAGCGGATGGGACTCGCCCATTTCCGGTGTCCAGCCCACTGCGGCGGCAGCCAGTGCGTCGACCAGCTGGCGCGCCGGATGTTCGCCGGAGAGAAAAAAGTCGCGGTCGATCAGCGCGGCCTTGAGCACCGGTATCTGCAGACGCCCGATGACGAACTTGAGCTGCAGCGGAATCGACTTGTCGGCGAAGACATAGTCAAACACCTCGGCCAAGGCATCTACCGTGCCGCGGTCGATTTCGGTGGCACGTTGCACCTCTTCGCGTTCGCGCATCTGGCGCAACACGTTCTGGCCCTCGATGTCCTGCCCACGCGCCCAGTCCGGAAACTGCGAACTGCCGGCACCCGCCTGCAGGCCGCCCAGAAATCCCATCAGCTGCGGATCGGCGGGCGCACGCGCCTCATTGGCGCCAAATCCACCACCCGCGATGCGGGAACCGCCGGATGCCGGCGACGCATCACCGTCGCCGGAGCCCCACGACCCATTGCCCGCCTGGCCGTCGCCTGCGCCGGCGGCAGCAAAACCGAGCTTCTGCAGGAATTGCCGCGCGCGGTGGGCGATGGAACGCGCCATGCCTTGCATGCCCTGCCCGCCGTCGCCACCTGCACCACCACCACCGCCACCCGACCCCTCAGAGCCACCGCCACCGCCACCGACGCTGCCACCACCGCCGGCCGATGGCAACTGGCCGAAACCGGAACCATGTCCGGTCGGCATGCCGCCGTCCGGCCCTAACGGCACCGTGGCCGAGTCCGCGCCAGCGGTGCGCTTGATACGATGCACCGCCTTGGCAGAAAAGCCGGCACGCACCAGCATCGCCGTGAGGTCGGCATACAGCGGCGTCCAGTCGATGCTGCACTGCGGCTCCAGCACCGAAACGAAATCTTCGGCCGCCTCCGGGTCGAAGGCACTGCTGTGCCAGGCAATCAGAAATGCACGGATCAGGCTTGCCGGTCGAAACGGGTTGTCTGCCAGCGCAAACTCGCCCTGCCGCAACAAGGCGCCCACGCTGACGGTCAGGGCCTTGAGCGGTGCATCGTACTTGTTGTTGAAACGCTGCGAGACGCGGTCCACCAGCAGGTGTCGCTCGATCTCGTCCACATCCAGCAGGGCCATGCTGCTGGGGCCCGAGAGGTCGTCGCTGTCAACGCTTGGTCGAAGCACACGCAAGGCGCCCGGCAGGATGGCCTCCACTTCGTCTTCGATCGATTCGCGCAGCGCGGCCTGAAATGCCCGATTGAAGATGGCTGCCTGCTTGTCGAGCATGACACCGGCGGTGCGCAGATTCTGCGCCTGGGTGGTGTGCGGCCGGCTGTCGACCTGCTCGAAAAAATGCGCGCGCAACCGCTGCAGATGGTCGTCCTGGTGCTGGGCGAAATACGACTGCACACGCGCAATCATCGCCGCGACATGGCGCAGGACCAACGACCGCGTGGCGGCGTCGAACGAAGTAGAGGTCGGAACAGACATCAATAACGCAGTGCGGCGAACCGTTCAGGTGCCCAAGCACCCACCGGCCCGCGCACCAGAACCCTTTTCATCTGTTTGTACACGAATCGCTGCCAGCGTTCCTCCATGCTGCCACAAAGGTTTGTGCACTATTGGGGTGGAATGGGTCTCCGCTTGCGCATTGTGCCTGCGACCGCGATGGACCACGCCACCCAATGCGCTCGGGCCGGCGCATCGACGCTCGGCCCTATCGCGATCATTATGGTTATAAAAGTCATGTATTTTCTGACCAGTGGGCAATTAATGGCGGTCCAAGGTTCGAATACAGTCAATGCATCGGGCGCTTTGCCGCTACCTGCCACGCGCGCCAGGCCTTGTGGGTGAACCGTTGGCAGTTGCCTTTCGAAGAATGCGGCAGCCAGCACGCCTGTACCGGCAACCAACTGGCTGCACGACCTGCGCCTGTTCCTGTGGACACTGCTTCCTCTTCTTATTGATCCGCCAACCAAGGAAACCGACCCATGACAACGCCACGTACACGCCGATACGGCCTGGATATTGCCACCGAACTGCACGACTTCATCGACACCCAGGTGTTGCCCGGAACCGGAGTGGACAGCGCCCATTTCTGGCAGGGTTTCGACGCGATCGTGGCGGACCTGGCGCCGAAAAACGCTGCCTTGCTGGCCGAACGCGACCGCCTGCAATCCGAACTCGACAGCTGGCACCAGGCCCATCCCGGGCCGGTGCGCAACATGAAAGCCTACCGCCGGTTCCTGGAGAAAATCGGCTACCTGGTGCCCGAGCCGGCGGCCGTGAAGGCCACCACCCGCAATGTCGACGCCGAGCTGGCGCAACAAGCCGGCCCGCAGCTGGTGGTGCCGATCCTGAACGCGCGCTACGCGCTCAACGCCGCCAACGCGCGTTGGGGTTCGCTGTATGACGCCTTGTATGGAACCGACGTGATCGACGAGTCCGGTGGTGCGTCCAAAGGCGAAACCTACAACCCGGTGCGCGGCGACAAGGTGATTGCGTATGCCCGCCATGTACTGGATCGCACCGCACCGTTGGCCGTTGGATCGCATGTGGACGCCATCGGGTATGCAGTGCTGGGCGGCAAGCTGGTCGTGACGCTCAAGGACGGCAAGACAACCGGATTGCGCAACAACCGGCAACTGGCGGGGTACCAGGGCGAAGCGGCGCGTCCGTCGTCGGTACTGCTGCAACACAATGGGCTGCATCTGGATATCCGCATCGATCCGGGCACACCCACCGGCGCCATCGACGCCGCCAGCGTGAGCGACCTGGTGCTGGAGGCCGCACTGTCCACCATTCTCGACCTGGAGGACTCGGTGGCGGCGGTCGACGCCCAGGACAAGGTGCTGGGTTACCGCAACTGGCTGGGCATTCTCAAAGGCGACCTGCTTGAGAACGTCAGCAAGGGCGGCAAGACCTTCACCCGCGGGCTCCATCCGGACCGCGTCTACACCGCGCCCGATGGCAACGGCACGGTCACCCTGCATGGCCGCTCGCTGATGTTCGTGCGCAACGTCGGCCACCTGATGACCAACCCGGCGATCCTGTACACCGGCACCGACGGCGCCGAACACGAGATCCCCGAAGGGATCCTGGATGCGGTGGTCACCACCACGATCGCGCTGCACGACCTGCAAGGCCATGGCGCCAATGGCATCCGCAACTCACGCAAGGGTTCGGTCTACATCGTCAAACCCAAGATGCACGGCCCGGCCGAGGTGGCATTCGCCAACGAGTTGTTCGGCCGCGTCGAAAAGCTGCTCGGCCTGCCGCCGAGCACCGTCAAGCTCGGCATCATGGACGAGGAGCGGCGCACCAGCGTCAACCTCAAGGCCTGCATCGCCGCCGCAGCAAGCCGGATCGGGTTCATCAACACCGGCTTCCTGGACCGCACCGGCGACGAAATGCACAGCTGCATGCAGGCCGGGCCGGTGCTGCGCAAGGGCGACATGAAAGCCAGCGCCTGGATCCAGGCGTACGAGAAGAACAACGTGCTGGTCGGCCTGGCCTGCGGATTGCGCGGCAAGGCGCAGATAGGCAAGGGCATGTGGGCGATGCCCGATCTGATGGCCGACATGATGCGCCAGAAGATCAGCCACCCCCGGGCCGGCGCCAACACCGCCTGGGTGCCGAGCCCGACCGCCGCGACGCTGCAT
>CAZLDV010000058.1:0-21195 GCA_964558425.1 uncultured Rhodoferax sp.
CTGCGCAGCACGAAGAATGGCACCTTGCCCCGCTTGCGACCACCTGCCTGCGGCACGCAGTCTGATGAAGCCATGCGCGCAATTGCGTTGAAACAATGAATGAGAGTCCCATGGAACCGAGCAAGATCAACATCGTCGTCGTCGCCGGGTCGCTCGAACGTCTGCAGATGGCGGCGATGGTCGCCTCCGTGGGTGCCGTCAGTGGCAATGCGGTGAGCGTCTTCCTGTCGATGAACGCGCTGGCCTACTTCGTCAAGGGAAGCGACGCGACGCCACCGGCCGAAGGTGCGTTCGGTGCGCGGATGGCTGGCAAGAAGATCCCCGACTTTCGAACGCTCATCGAGCAGGCGGTGGATCTGGGCGACGCCAAGGTCTCCCCTTGCTCGATGGCAATGGACGTGATGGCGATCGACAGCAGCGCGCTGCCGCCGTACTTCGGACCGCCACTGGGCCTCACCAAGTTCCTGCATGACGCCAGGGACGCGCAGATCTTCACTTTCTAGAACATAGGCACGTACGCGACATGGCAGAGAAAAAAGTGATCGACGCGCGGGGTAGCTACTGCCCCGGACCGCTGATGGAACTGATCGGCTGGATCAAGCTCGCCGAGGTTGGTGACGAGCTCGAACTGCTGTCCACCGACAAGGGCTCGGCGGACGACGTGCCCGAATGGGTCAGGAAAGTCGGACACGACTATCTCGGCTCCCGCGAGGAAGCGGGCGTCTGGCACATCTCGGTGAAGAAGACCAAATAGCCCGGCAGCGGCGTGCTTGCCTAGACGAAAGGAGCGACGATGAAGATCCTGATCATTGGCGGTGGCATGGGTGGGACGATCCTGGCGAACAACCTTGCGCGCCGGCTGACGCCCGAGTTGCGCTCGGGGAAGGTGCGCATCACGATGCTCACGGCGTCAGAGAAGCACATGTACCAACCGGGCCTGCTGTACCTCGCTTTCGGCCGCGTCACGCCCGACGAGTTGTACAAGGACCAGGCTTCGCTGCTCGAACCGGGCGTCTCGCTGCACGTCGACCCGGTCGAGGAATTCATGCTCGACGACAACCGCGTCAAGACCAGGAGCGGCAAGACCTTCGACTACGACGTGCTGGCGATCGCCACCGGCTCACGCGCGATGCCCGAACTCATCCCCGGCCTGGCCGAGCACGCGCACACGTTCTACACCGAGGCGTCAGCGCTGAAGATGTTCCGCGCGCTGCGCGAGTTCCAGGGCGGACGCGTGGTGATCGCGGTGGGCGTGCCACACAAGTGCCCGATGGCGCCGCTCGAGATCACCTTCATGCTGCACGACTACTTCAAGGATCGCGGCATGGCGGACAAGGTCAAGCTGCACTACACCTACCCGATCGGTCGGGTGCACTCGCTGGAGAACGTCGCCAAATGGGCCGCGCCCGAGTTCGACCGCCTGGGCATCAGCTACGAAACGCTGTTCAACCTGAAGGAAGTCGACGGCGCGGCCAAGGTGATCCGCGGCGAGGAAGGCACCGAGACGCCGTACGACCTGCTGATCTCGATTCCCGCGCACCGCGGCATGGAAGTCATCGAGAAAAACAAGCTGGGCGCCGGTGGCTGGATCCCGACGAACCGCCAGCAGCTCAACATGGAGGGCCGCACGAATGTGTTCGTGCTGGGCGACACGACCAACATACCGATCAGCAAGGCCGGTTCGACGGCGCACTTCGAGGCCGACACGCTGGGCGAGAACATCGCGGCGCTCTACAAGCTCGGCGCACCGGTGCGCGACTACGACGGCAAGGTGTTCTGCTTCATCGAAGCCGGCAAGGACCGCGCCACCTACGCGATGTTCGACTACCTGAACCCGCCCGACCCCAAGCCGCCGACCAAGGCAGTGCACTGGTTCAAGATGGCTTACAACAAGCTGTACTGGATCTCGGCGCGCGGCCTGCTGTGAGGGAGCGGTCATGAACACACAACTGGAGTCGGCCCAAGCGGTCGAGGTCGAGCGCGTGATCGCCGCGGCGCGCGACGCGCTGACCGACGAAATGGTTGGCCGTCTGACGCAGGCGGTGGGCGACGGCCTGGCCCTGATGGATCAGGTCAATCGCGCCGGGCTGGACCGCGCCATTCCGGCAATCGCCGAAATGGTCAACAATGGCGACCTCGATCGCCTGGTCAAACTGGCGCGCGTCTACGGCTCGGCCGAGGATGCATTGACCGACGAGATGATCGGCCGTCTGACCGACACGCTGGGCAATGGCCTGTCACTGCTCGACCGATTCAGCCGCGGCGGCGCCGAGCATGTCGTCAAGATGCTCGAGAACCTGCAGGGCAGCGGCACGCTGGAGCGCATCGCGACGATGCTGCCCCAGCTCGAAGGCCGCCTGACGATGGTGCAGGAGACGCTGGAGTCGATCGATGCCGCGGCCGCCGCGAGCCGCTCGGCGCCCGCTTCGGCAGGTGGATTCAGCGGCCTGTGGAGCATGCTGCGCGATCCGGAGGCGCAGGACACGCTGCGCTTCATGCTGACGGTTGGCAAGCAGTTGCGCAAGGATCTGGGCAAGCCTCGATAGAAGGCGAAGCTGCCGCTGCCTTGGCCGCAGCGCGCTGACGCTGACCCTCAGGGGTCCAGCGTGGCGAAACCGGAATCGTCGACGATGTCGTTGCGCAGGCCGTCGCCCCGCTGCCCCAGCATGCTGGCCGTGATCAAGGTCACGCCCCCCTCGGTGACATGAAAGTGCTTGCGGTCCTGTTGCGGGTCCAGTCCGGCGCAAAAGCCGTCCGGCAGGACGCAACGCTTGTCCACCACGACCTTGCGCAATTGCACATGCCGACCGATCACCACATCGGGCAATATCAGCGAATCCTCGATCAGGCAGTGTTCCGCGACCCGGACCTTGGCAAACAGGATCGAGCGGCGTACGGTGCAGCCACTGACGATGCAGCCGCTCGATACCAGTGACGCCACCGCGATGCCACGGCGCCCGTCTTCGTCGAACACGAACTTGGCTGGCGGCAGCTGTGGCTGCAGGCTCAGGATCGGCCACTGGTCGTCGTACAGGTTGAGTTCGGGCACCACGGTGGTCAGGTCCATGTTGGCACCCCAGTAGGCATCGACGGTGCCGACGTCGCGCCAATAAGGCCGTGTTCCCAGCATGTTCACGCAACTGTCGTCAAAACGGTGCGCCATCACCCGGTGGTGCCTTACCAGCCAAGGCAGCAGATCCTTGCCGAAATCATGGCTGGACCGTGGGTCGGCTGCGTCCCGGGCCAGTTGCGCGCACAGAAAGTCCACATTGAAGACATAGATGCCCATGCTCGCGAGCACCAGGTCGGGCGCTTCCGGCAGAGGCTGCGCCTGCTCGGGCATCGGCTTTTCGACGAAGTCGAGCACCCGCGACTGCTGGTCCGTGGTGACGACGCCAACATGGTGCGCCTGCGATCGCGGCACCGCGACACAGGCCAGGGTGACCTCCGTACCATGGCGCGCATGGTCGGCCAGCATCACGGCGTAGTTCATCTTGTAGACATGGTCGCCTGCCAGAATCAGCGCCGTGCGGGCACCGGCGTCGCGCAGCAGATGCAGATTCTGGAACACCGCATCGGCGGTGCCGCTGTACCAACCCTGCCCCATCCGTTGCTGCGCGGGTGCGACGTCGATGAATTCGCCCAGGCTCGGCGACAGAAAACTCCAGCCGCGTTCGATATGCTGGATCAGGCTCTGGGCCTTGTACTGGGTCAACACCGCAATCCGCCGGATGCCCGAATTGACGCAGTTGCTCAGCGGGAAGTCGATGATCTTGAGCGTGCCAGCGAAGGGCACGGCAGGCTTGGCGCGCCAGTCGGTCAGGTCATGCAAGCGGCTTCCGCGCCCGCCAGCGAGCACCATCGCATGACACTGGCTGGCCAGTGGTGGGTTGTCGTGCGATGCGCCGTCCAACTCGCGCGAACGGTATTCATGCCGAATCGGCAGCACATCGTCAACCATTGCGTCCTCCTGTGGCAAAACACATCGTAACGATGTACCGTACCATGGCGCGGTGGCCAGAACCGCAAAAACCATGCTCCATTGACCAAAATCAAGCCAGACGATCGCCGCGCATCGCTGCGTCGAACCTTCTGCGCGCTTGCTTGTCCATGCTGCAGCCCACCGGTCGCCAGGCTTTCGTATCATGCCCGCTCGGGGCCGCGGAGTTCCGCCGGCAGCGTGATGAACACGCGCGGTGAGTGGCCATCATTGATTTCCTCACTGGATCGGACCCCATGAGCATTCGCAATCTCGACCAACTCTTTGACCCGGCATCGGTGGCTGTCTTTGGCGCTTCGTCACGCACGGGCAGTGTCGGCGCCACGGTCTGGCGCAACCTGTGCGCTGGCGGGTTCAAGGGGCCGCTCTATCCGGTCAACCCGAAAGGCGGCCATCTGGACGGCCAGCCGGTCTACACCAGCACCGACAAGCTGCCTGCGGTACCAGACCTGGCCGTGATCTGCACGCCCGCTGCGTCAGTGCCTGGACTGGTTGGCGAACTGGGCGCACTGGGGACCCGCGCGGCAGTCGTCTTGACCGCCGGGCTGGATGCCATGCAACGCAAGGCCATGCTGGACGCCGCGCGCCCCAACCTGATGCGCATCCTGGGCCCCAACTGCATCGGCATGCTGTCGCCGCATCGTGGTCTGAACGCCAGTTTTGCCCATATCTCGGCCGCGGCAGGCGAATTGGCGTTCGTGTCCCAGTCCGGCGCGCTGGTCACTGCCATGCTCGATTGGGCACAGTCGCGCGCCATCGGCTTCTCGCATTTCGTGTCGCTGGGCGAACATGCGGACGTGGATTTCGGCGACATGCTCGACTATCTGGCCAGCGACCCGAAGACGCGCGCCATCCTGCTGTACATCGAGTCGATCGAAGCGACACGCAAGTTCATGTCCGCGGCGCGCGCGGCGGCACGCAACAAGCCGGTCATCGTGGTCAAGGCGGGCCGCTCCGCGCAAGGCCAGCGCGCGGCGGCATCGCACACCGGCGCCCTGGCCGGCTCCGACATGGTGTACGACGCGGCGATTGCCCGCGCCGGCATGTTGCGGGTCGACACGCTGCAACAGCTGTTCCTGGCGGCCGAGACCTTGACCCGGTTTCGCGGCAATCTGTCGGACCAGCTGACGATATTGACCAACGGTGGCGGCGCCGGTGTCATGGCTGCGGATGCTGCCGAGAACGCCGGCATCGAACTGGCCACGCTTGGCCCGGACACGCTGGCAGCGCTGGACGCGGTGTTGCCGGCCAACTGGTCGCATGGCAATCCGGTGGACATCATCGGCGACGCACCGGTAGGACGCTATGTCCAGGCACTGCGGGTGCTCAACCAGGATCCGCAGGCCGGTGCGATCCTGTTCATCCACGCACCCACGGCCATTGTGCCGAGCCTGGAGATCGCACAGTCGCTGGTGCCTCTGGTGGACCGCCATCATCCGCGCCTGTTGTCATGCTGGCTGGGTGAGTCGGCGGTCCGGCAGGCGCGCCGCGCATTCCAGGATGCCGGCATCGCCAGCTATGCGACCCCCGAAGAAGCCGTCAGCGCGTTCGCCATGCTGGTGCGCTACCGCCGCAACCAGGCCCAGTTGCTGGAGGCGCCAGCCGCGCATGTCGGCGCGACGGCGCCGCCTGACGTGCATGCCGTCCATGACCTGCTTGAATCCGTGCTGGCACAGGGCCAGGAGATGCTCACCGAGCCGCAGGCCAAGGCCGTGCTCGCCGCATACCGCATCCCGGTGGTGGCGACGCAGGTGGTGGCAGCCAGTGCCCAGGCGGCGGCCACCGCAGCCCAGGCGATCGGATTCCCGGTCGTGCTCAAGATTTTGTCGAAGGACATCTCGCACAAATCGGACATTGGTGGCGTGGTGCTGGACCTGGCCCATGCGCGCGCCGTGCACGACGCTGCCGCAGCCATGCTGGCGCGTGTCGCAACCGAACGTCCACAGGCGAAGGTCGATGGTTTCACGGTGCAGTCCATGGTGCGCCGGTCGCATGCGCACGAACTCATCGTCGGTGCCAGCATCGACTCGGTATTCGGTCCGGTGATCCTGTTTGGCGCCGGCGGGACGTCGGTCGAAGTCGTGGCCGACCGGGCCATCGCCTTGCCCCCGCTGAACAGCCAATTGGCCAGCACCCTGGTGCGCAGCACCCGCATTGCGCGGCTGCTCGGCGGGTTTCGCGATACGCCGGCCGCCGACCTGGACGCACTGAACGACGTGCTGGTGGCGGTCTCGCAGCTGATGGCCGACCATCCGCAGATCGCCGAGCTTGACATCAACCCATTGATCCTCAGCCCCGAGGGCGCCATCGCGCTGGACGCGCGGATGCGGGTCAGCGCGCAGCGCAACGGCGGCGCCGATCATTTCGCGATCAAACCCTATCCGGCGCAGTTGATCGAGCAGATCGAATGGCAAGGGCAGCCGCTGACCGTGCGGCCTATCCGTCCGGGCGACGAAGCCCAGCACCTGGCGTTCCTGGCGCAGCTCGACCCCGAAGACGTCCGCATGCGGGTGTTCTACAGCCGGCGCAGCATCGAGCCGAGTGAACTGGCCCGTCTTACACAGATCGACTACGAGCGCGAAATCGCGTTCGTGGCCGTCCGGCCGGGCCCCGATGGCATCGAGGAGACGTTGGCCAGCGCACGCGCGATGAGCGATCCGGACAACATCACGGCCGAATTCGGCATCATCGTGCGCTCCGATCTCAAAGGCCAGGGCCTGGGCAGGCTGATGATGGACAAGCTGATCCGCACCCTGCGCGCGCAAGGCACGCAAAGCCTGGTGGCCACCGTGTTGAATGACAATCGGCGCATGCTGGCGTTGCAACGGGAACTGGGCTTTGCCGATGTGAAATCCGACCCGAGCAATGGCACGCGCTCGATCGCGCTGGACCTGCAGAACGTCGCGGTCGCAACGCCACCATCGGGCTGAAGAATGGGTTGGAATGAGCGCCGCGCCGGGCCGCCCCCAAGCAAGCTCGCACCGCAGCCCGCAGGGCGAAGGTCTCCTGGTTTGCGCATGCGCGCGTTGGTTCCGACCCGCGCGCAGATCCATGGCAACCGCTGGCTGCGCTGGCTGACGCCGTTGTTGCGGCGGCCACGCCTGTGGCGCTGGTCGCGTCGTGGCGTGGCAACCGGCGTGGCGTTGGGCATCTTCTTCGGCTTGCTGGTTCCGGTGGCCCAGATTCCGCTGTCCGTCGGTGCAGCCGTGCTGCTGCGGGCCAACGTGCCTGCAGCAGCGGTGAGCACGCTGGTGACCAATCCGCTGACGTTCGGCCCGTTGTATTACGCGGCCTACAAGCTCGGGCACTGGGTGAACGGTGTGCCTGCACTGGCTGAGCCGGCATCCCCGGGCGAGGATGCGGCATTGGCGGCCGGTGTGCCGCCGCAGGATGTTCGCCTTTGGCAACGCCTCACCAAGGTGGGCAAGCCGCTGCTGCTCGGGTTGTCCATCATCGCCATCGTGATGGGGGTGCTGTCGTATGCGATGGTCACGTTGGCGTGGCATGGCTGGACCTGGTACAAGCGACGCAGACGGCATGCGCGCTGAACGTCGCCGCAAAGCCAACGGCAAGACCCCGGCGACAATGCCCCGATACACGCAATTGACCTGACCATGGACATCGAGCTATCCGCAGAAGCCCGCAAACGCGCCATCAGCTCCATCGAACGGTACTTCTCCGTCAACATGGATGAACCGATCGGCAATGTCGCTGCCGGCGCCCTGCTCGGCTATTTCATCGAAGAGATCGGCCCGGCCATCTACAACCAGGCGGTGGCCGATGTGCAGCAGCGGCTGCAGGCCCGGGTGATGGAGGTCGACATCGAGTTGCATGTGAACGAGTTCGACTACTGGCGCAAATACGAGCAGTCGCGCAAGCGGCGCTGAACGCCAGCACCCTGGCCGCGCGCGGCGCCACAGACACGATCGGGCGGGCCGCCAGGCCGCCGACCCGAAACGCACCGAATCCGAGAACGATCACATGGACGACCGCTGGGGACGTATTGGCTGGCTCTATGCCATGGGTGTTCTCGCGGCGGCGCAGCTGGGCAAGATGTCGGCCCTGGCTCCATTGATATCGCGCGAGCTGGCAATCGGCCTGACCCTGGCCGGCGCTTTGATCTCGCTGCTGGAAATCGGTGGCGCGACACTGGGTTTTGTTGCCGGCCTGTACGTGGACCGGCTGGGTGTGCGCAGGGTGCTGTTGACGGGCCTCGGTGGGTTCGCGCTGGCTGGCGTGGGCGAGTCGCTGGCATCGTCCGTACCGGCACTGGTCGGCCTGCGCCTGCTGGAAGGTGCAGCCTACCTGTGCGTTGTCGTTTCTGCGCCGCTGCTGATCTTTCGCACCGCACCGCCGGGGCGGGAAAGTGTCGCATTGGCGTTGTGGGGCAGCTTCGTGCCGGTGGGCTTCGCACTGGGCGCCACGACATCGGGCTGGCTTGCCGATGCCGCATCGTGGCGGGTTGCCATGCTGGCCTGGGCCGTGCTGGCAGCACTGATGCTGGTGCGGGCGTGGCGCCTGCGCCTTGCGGTCTGCGCAGCGGCGCAGGCGGACGCACCACGACGGCGCCTGTCGCTGCCACGGCGATCGATCTGGGCGCTGACACTCTCCTTCGGTTGCTATGCCAGCTTTGCCGTCGGACTGATCGCTTTGCTGCCCAGCTTCCTGGTCACGCAGACCGGTGCGTCGGCGCAGCAGGCCGGGCTGATCGGCGGCCTGTCCGCGTTCATCTCGGTACTCGGCGTCCTGATCGCCGCGCGCCTGCGTCACCGCGGCGCAAACCACAGCGTCTGGATCGTCGTGGCGATTGTCGTGCCGTCCGTGTTGCTGTTTGCCGTGTTCGCGCCCGGCGCCAGCATGCTGCGCGTCACCGCGCTGATGCTGCTGCTCAATACCGTCTCCGGCATCTATGCCGGTCTGGCTTTTGCGATGTTGCCCGTGCTGGCGCGCTCGGACCATGCGATGGCAGTGGCCAATGGCCTTACGCTGCAGTTCGGCGCAACCGGCTCCCTGCTCGGACCGCCGATGTTCGCCGCCTGCGTCGAGCGTTGGGGCTGGAGCGGTGCGGCGGTCGCCGGCGCACTGGTCTCTGGCCTGTGCCTGGTTCTGATGCTCTGGGCGCGCGCTGACGAACCGGCGCGGGCTGCGCCACCGCAACCACGACCGAAGCGCTGAATCCGGGCGCCCGCCTGGCCTGCACGGCGCGCCAAGGCAAGCGGGAATTGGGCGTGGTTTTCCCGTTGGCTACAAACCGTAGTCGCCAGAGGCTTCCGGTTGGAACAGCACCGACACCACCTGCGCCGAGCCACTTTCACCGCTGGGCGTCTGCCAGCGCGCCACGTCGCCGACCCGCAACCCAAGCAGACTGCAGCCCACTGGCGACAGCACCGATACGAAGCCGGCAGAGGGCTCGGCGTCATGCGGGTAGCAAATCGTCAGTTGCTGCCGTCGGCCGGTGTCCAGATCCTCGCACTCCACGGTGGAGTACATGGTGACCGTATCCGATGGCACTTCGCGCGCATCCAGGATATCGGCGCCATCGAGCATGTCGGCCAGCCACTGGGGCGCCTTGTCGACGGCCAATTTGCGGAGCCGGGCGAAATCGAGTTCGGTGAGCGTGCGTTCAACGCCACGCGCAGTGATTGTTTCCATGATGAAGCGTTCCAGTCGAATGCGGATCACCTGAAACCACAGATGGTCGCCAACGCGCGGGACTGGTGCCCGACGGTCGATGGTTTGCGCTTGAGAGGGAGAGGGCGGACCGCCGGGCTTAGGGGAGTGCGGCAGTCAGCTGCAGAGCTGCCTCACCGCTGGCGCGCAGCAACGCGCGCCCGGCATCGATCGTGACCAGTATGGCCACGCAACCGATGTTGCCGGTGGGGTGAGCGGAGGAACGCATGGCCGCAGTGTACGCAGGGTTATTGCCCAAGGCAAGCAATGGCCCCACAAACCTTGCCGATTATCCGGCGTTCAGAGAATGCCCTGTGCCAACATCGCGTCGGCCACCCGCACGAAGCCGGCCACATTGGCACCGTCGACATAACTGACGCTGTCGTCCGTGCGCCGGCCGTGCTCGACACAGGTTTCGTGGATGCTGCGCATGATGCCGTGCAGGCGATCCTCGACCTCGCGGCCGCCCCACACCTGGCGCATCGCATTCTGGCTCATCTCCAGCCCCGAAGTGGCGACACCACCGGCATTGCTGGCCTTGCCGGGTGCATAGGGCACACGGCTTTCCTCGAACACCTCGATGGCCGCCAGCGTCGATGGCATGTTGGCGCCTTCGGCGACACACTGCACACCATTGGCTACCAGGGTGCGCGCATCGTGTTCATCGAGCTCGTTCTGGGTGGCGCACGGCAAGGCGACGTCCATCGGGACATGCCACGGTCGCAGGTCCGGGAAAAACGGGACCTTGACCCGGTCCGCGTAGTCCGTGATACGACCGTACAAATGGTTCTTCACTTCCATCAACACGGCCAGCTTGTCCGGCGTGAAGCCGTCCTGGTCCACCACGGTACCGCTGGAGTCCGACGCCGTGATCACCTTGGCGCCAAGCTGCATTGCCTTCTCGATCGCATACTGGGCCACATTGCCCGAGCCGGACACCCCCACGCGCATGCCTTCCAGGCTCAGACCCTTGCGCTTGAGCATTTCTTCGCTGAAAAAGACCGTGCCATAACCGGTGGCCTCCGGCCGCATCAAGGAGCCGCCCACGCTGGGAGCCTTGCCCGTGAAAACGCAGTCGGCGCGATTGGTGATCTTCTTGACCATGCCGGTCATGTACCCCACCTCCCGCTGTCCAACGCCGATATCGCCGGCCGGCACATCGGTGTCCGAGCCCAGATGGCGGTACAACTCGAGCGCAAACGCCTGGCAAAACCGCATCACTTCACCCGGGCTCTTGCCCTTGGGATCAAAATCGCAGCCGCCCTTGCCGCCCCCCATCGGCAATGTCGTCAGGGCATTCTTGAGTGTCTGTTCGAACGCCAGGAACTTGAGGATCGACAGATTCACCGAGGGATGGAAGCGCAACCCGCCCTTGTAAGGCCCCAACGCCAGGCTGTGCTGGACGCGGTAACCGCGGTTGACCTCGACATGCCCCTGATCGTTGACCCAGGAGACCCGAAAGATGATGACCCGCTCGGGTTCGATCAGGCGGTCGAGCAGGCCCTGCTCGGCATACTTGGGCCGCTGGCTGATGAATGGCCACAGACTGTCCATGACTTCAGAGACGGCCTGCAAATATTCCGGCTGGCCCGGATTGCGTTGTTCGACATGGATGAGGAAGTCACGGCTCGATGCGTATTTCATGGGTTTTTGGATGGGGGATGTCGAATGCAATCAGAACCCCTGATTTTGCACCAGCGGGCCAAGACGGCCCGAAAGGCCCGTCTGGCCGCTCCGGGCAGTCCCGGTCCGACCTTGCCTGGCCATGCACAATCGCACCATGAACCCCTTTCGCATCGGCTCTGGCGCAGGATATTCCGGCGATCGCATCGACCCCGCCCGCGACCTGGCCGAGCGTGGCCAGTTGCACGCCCTGGTGTTTGAATGCCTGGCCGAAAGGACGATTGCGCTGGCGCAGTTGCGCCGCAGCATCGACCCCCAGCAAGGGTACGACCCGCTGTTGCGCGAGCGCATGCAGGCGGTACTGCCGGCCTGCCATGCGCAAGCGTGCACCATCATCAGCAACATGGGCGCCGCCAATCCGATGGCCGCTGGCCTGGCCGTGCTGGCGGTGGCGCGTGAAAACGGTCTGCATGGCGTCTCGGTCGGCGTGGTCGAGGGCGACGATGTTTTGGCCTGGATGCGGGCCAACGACGCGCCGCTGCTCGAGTCGCCTGGGCAGACCGTCCGCGACCTGGGCGAGCGGCTGATTTCGGCCAATGCCTATCTGGGTGCCGACGCCTTGGTGCCGGCATTGCAGGCCGGTGCCGGCGTCGTCATCACCGGGCGGGTGGCCGATCCGTCGCTGTTTCTGGCGCCTTTGATGCACCACTTCGGTTGGGACAGCACCGACTGGGAAAAAATGGGCCAGGGTACGGTCGTCGGCCATCTGCTCGAGTGTTCGTCCCAGGTCAGCGGCGGCTACATCGCCGACCCGGGTTATGTCGACGTGCCCGACCTGGCCAACATCGGCTTCCCGTTTGCCGAGGTCCAGTCCGACGGCAGCGCCGTCATCGGCAAACTTGCGCACACCGGCGGCCGCATCGACCGCCTGACCTGTACCGCGCAGCTGCTCTATGAAATCGAAGACCCGGCCGCGTACCTGCAGGCCGATGTCGTGGCGGATTTCTCCCAGGTGCGCTTCGAAGCGCTCGCTGCCGACCGCGTTCGGGTGCGCGGTGCCACCGGACGCAAGCGCCCCGATGCGCTCAAGGCCACCCTGGGTTACCGCGACGGATTCATCGGTGAAGGCCAGATTTCCTACGCCGGACCCGGCGCCCGCGCGCGCGGCGAATTGGCTCTGGCGGTGCTGCGCGAACGCTTGCAGCGCCTGGGATGGGCCGGCCTGGAACAACGCGCCGAGCTGATCGGTATCGACGCCATGCACGGTGTGGCGCTCGGTGGCAAAGCCGAACCGTATGAGGTTCGTCTGCGTCTGGCCGTGCGCGCCGATACCCGGGCGCAGGCCGAACGGGTTGCGCAAGAGGTGGAGACGCTGTATGTCAGCGGTCCGGCGGCCGGCGGCGGCGTCACGCAGTCGGTGCGTGAGGTGGTGGCGGTGGCCTCGGCGCTGATTCCTCGCGCGCAGGTACGGGCGCGCACCACGATTCTGGAGTCTTGAACATGCAGCCGAGAACCATCCGGGACATCGCGATCGCCCGCTCGGGCGACAAGGGCAACCGGGCCACGCTCAGCGTGATCGTGCGCGACCTGGCCGACTACCCGTTGCTCGAACGCAGCCTGAGCGCGCAGCGGGTACGCCGGCATTACCAGGGCATCGTGCACGGCGAGGTCCACTGCTATCCCCTGCCCGGCCTGGGCGCCCTGCAGTTCGTGCTGCACGATGCGCTGGCCGGTGGCGTGACACGTTCGCTGGCACTGGATGCGCACGGCAAGACCTTGTGTTCTGCAGTGCTGGCGATCCCGATCGACGCACAATTGACCTAAACTGCGCCCACTTCTCACTTTCCACTTCCCACGACAGGACTTTCCATGCGTTTCAGACTCCTCCCGATCGCGCTGTTCTCGATGGCAGCGTTGAGCAGCACGGCTGCTTTTTCGCAGGCGTATCCCAACAAGCCCATCAAGGCCGTCGTGCCGTTCGCCGCCGGTAGCGCCACCGACCAGATCGGCCGTGCCTTTGCGTCCAAGATGTCGGAGGTGCTCGGCCAGCCTGTCATCATCGAAAACAAGCCGGGTGTCAACGGCATGCTGGGCGCCGATGCGGTCGCAAAGGCCGCTCCCGATGGCTACACCATCCTGTTCGGCACCAACAGCACGAATGCCGCACTCAAGAGCCTGATGAAGTCCCTGCCCTACGACCAGGAAACCGCATTTGCGCCCATCGCCTACATGGGTTCGGTTCCGCTGATCGTCACCGTCAACAACGACGTGCCGGCCAAGACGCTCAAGGAGTTCGTTGCGCTGGCCAAGTCCAAGCCGGGCCATGTCACGTTCGCCAGCGCCAGCACCTCGCAGCTGGTCTCGGCCGGCGTGCTGGCCAGCATGGCCGGCATCGAGATGACCAATGTCCCCTACAAGAGCGGCCCGGCGGCGATGACCGACCTGATCGGTGGTCAGGTGATGATGTTCAGCGCCGATCTGGCAGTGACCGTGCCGCAGATCAAGGGCGGCAAGATCCGCGGTCTGGCTGTCACCTCGACCAAGCGCTCACCGGTATTGCCCGACATTCCGACCGTCAACGAGGCCCTGGGGCTCAAGGACTATGAACTGATCGCCTATTTCGCGGCCTTTGCGCCAGCCGGCACCCCCGCCGATGTGATCACCAAGCTGAACCATGCGGTGAACAGTGCTGCGCAAAGCCGGGACATCCAGGAAAAATTCGCCGCCAATGGCTTCGCGGTGGAGCCCGGAACACCGGCAGACCTGGCCAAGCGCAACCTCGCCGAAACCGCCAAGTGGACCAAGGCCATCCGCGACGCGAAGATCGAACCGCAATAAGGTTTCAGCCGGCCATCGGCAGCATGCGCGGACCGCGCGGCGTGCTGATCTGCGCCACCAGCGACGCACCCTCGCCGTCAGGCGACCTGCGTACCTGCACCAGGGCATCCATGCCGATGGCCGCAAGCAAGGCCATCACCCGGTGCGGCCGCGGATGCAACAGCACCAGCCGATCCAGTCTCAAACCATGGTCTGGCAAGCGGGTGGCCGGATGCGGGCCGGTCTTCCATTCGATCAGAGCCGGCGCGACACCGCCCATGGGCGGCTTGCCGTCCTCGGGAATCGTGATCAGCCATTGCAGGTCGCCGCGACGCATCTCGGTGATCTCGCCCAGCGGCTCGCCGGCCGCAGCCAGCGCCGCATGGATATCGGTGCAACGGGCAATCCAGGTACGCACGCGCGGCGCGCTGTCTGGCTGCACAGCATCGAGCCCGAACCAGCGTGGCCGGCCGGGCGCAGGAGCATGGGGATCGACCGCAATCACTTCCAGGTAAACGTCGTCGCCGAGCCGCACCAACAGGTTGTATGTGCCCATGTGCGGATGCGAGCCACCGGGTTGCGGCATCACACCGAGCGCCTGTCCAACCCAGGTGGCACCCGCCTCCAGCGTAGGCGCGGTGACGGCAATATGGTCGATACGGCAAACGGGGGCAGTGGACATGGTGCGACGACTCCTGTGTGACGGGTGACCGGCCAACGTCGCGTTGTCAGTGCGGATGACCCCAGTAGATCAGCGCATCGCGCCCATCCACCAGCAGGTCCACCGGCATCCCGAATGGCAGCACCACCTTGGTCGGCACATGGCCGATCGGCAGGTTGGTCAACACCGGCACCTTGATCTGGCTGCGCAACCAGTCGACCACGGTCTGCAGCCGGTAGCCCTTGTCGTTGGGGAACAACGCGTACTGGGTGAACTGGCCGAGCACGATCGCCTTTTGCCGTGCCAGCACGCCGGCATGCAGCAGTTGCGTCAACATGCGTTCGATGCGGTACGGGTGCTCTGCGATGTCTTCGAGCACCAGCACACCTCCGTGGATCCGCGGGAAATACGGCGTGCCGACCAAGGATGTCAGCACCGCCAGGTTGCCGCCCCACAGAATGGCCTTGCGGATGGGGCGGGCAACCGGGGACTTCCCGGGTAAGGCCAAGCCAGCATCCGTGGCAGCCTTGCCGACCGCTGGCCTTGGCAGCCGCCAGCCGGCCCCTTCACCTTGCTCGGCCAGCAGGTCCTGCAGGCAGTCCTGCATGATGTCGTCCACCACCTCGGGCCGGCCGAAGTCGTCGTGCACCACCGGGCCGATCCAGCTGACGGCCCCGGTCTGCGCATACAGGGCACATTGCAACGCGGTGAAATCGCTGAAGCCGGCAAAGCGGGTGCCGCGTTCGATCGCCTTGGCCAAGGTCTTGTAGCGAATGCCCGGCAGGATGCGCGTCAGGCCATAACCGCCACGGCTCGTCAGCGCCAGGTCGGCGCCACTGGCCGCGGCGCGATGGATCGCTGCCAGTCGCGTCGCGTCATCGCCGGCAAATCGCATGTGGGTGGCCAACGCGTCCGCGTCAATCTCGACGGCATGCCCGAGCGCCTGCAGCCGCGCCACGCCGCGTCG
Organism: uncultured Rhodoferax sp.; assembly: GCA_964558425.1. Classification (GTDB taxonomy): domain Bacteria; phylum Pseudomonadota; class Gammaproteobacteria; order Burkholderiales; family Burkholderiaceae_C; genus CAISIP01. The sequence continues at coordinate 15,739 of CAZLDV010000058.1, forward strand.
AAAGGCCGCCTTGTCGCGCTGCGCGCTGGATGGTGAATAGATGTAGATATGGCTCACGGTCGGCCCCTCATTCTTCGCACGATCGGATGCGCCACTGGCGACGCGTTAACGGCCTTCACGGCCGCGTGCCGGGCACAACCCCGTCGAACACCTGCACCGCCCGTTGCGCGATGGCTGTGCCGTGTTCCTGCACAAAATGGCCCGCCTGCTCGAGCACCATCGGCTCCGGGCAGCCGCGAATCCAGCCGCGCAGCAACTGCATCGCCGGCAGGCCAAGCACCGGGTCCTGCTTGCCCACGGCCATCAAGGTCTGCCCTTGCCAGGACGTGCTCCAGAATTGGCGCGCCTGGCGCGACAGCTCGGCTCCCTGCGAGTCGGGAAACTCCGGCACCATCGCGGCGAAGACCTTGGTCGCCGCACGGTGCCCGACATCGGGATACGGCGCCATGTAGGCGGCGCATTCGGCAGGCGCCATCTGCGGATTGCCGCGCGCGAACAGCCGGGCGATGTCGAACTCCGGATTCCTGGCGCACATGTCGCGCCAACCGATGAATCCCGGTGTCAGCGGCACGTCACCGGTGGCCAGCAGGGTGTTCATCGCCAGCAGGCCGGCATACCGCCGCGGCGCGGCCATCGGCAAGGTCAGCCCCAGCAGACCGCCCCAGTCCTGCACCACCAGCACCACCCGGTTCAGATCGAGCCTCTCGACCAGTTCGAGCAGCACCTGGCGGTGCCAGTGGAAGGTATGGGACTGACCCTTCTTGGGCTTGTCGCTCTTGCCAAAGCCCGGCATGTCGGGCGCCACGACGCGGTCGCCGGCGGCCAGAAACACCGGAATCATCTTGCGGTAGAGGTAGCTCCAGGCCGGGTTGCCGTGCAGGCACAGCCAGGTGCGCGGCGCTTCGCGGGGTCCTTCGTCAAGGTAATGCAGGCGCAAGCCGTCCAGCGCCGGAAGGTCGCTGATGTAATGCGGCTGCCAGGGATAGTCCGGCAGGCCCTCAAAGGCGGATTCCGGGGTGCGCAGCGCGTCATCGCGCAAGGGGCTGATGTGCATGCGGTTCTCCTGGCGTCTGGATTGAAAGAAGCGTTGCAAGACGGCGGCGGATTCTTCTGCCATGACTCCGCCATCCACCCCGGTCTGGTGGTTGATCCGGTTGTCGGCAAAGAGGTTCAGCACCGATCCGGCGGCACCGGTCTTCGGGTCGGGTGCGCCATACACGACCCGGGACAGGCGCGCATGCAGCATGGCACCGACGCACATCATGCAGGGCTCGAGTGTCACGTACAGCGTACAGCCATCGAGCCGATAGTTGCCGCAGGCCTTGGCCGCCGCGCGCAGAGCGACGATCTCGGCATGGGCGGTCGGATCGCCGCAACCCACCGGCTGGTTGTGGCCGACGCCCAGTACGCGGCCGTCCTTCACCACCACCGCACCCACGGGGACCTCGCCAGCTTCCTCGGCCAGCCGTGCCTGCGCCAGTGCCAGCGTCATGTAGGCCGGGTCGTCGGTCACGACGTCAGCTGTGCCTTGCGGTATCGGCCATGCCATCAGCGCTGCCCATGCCCAGCCGATCCATCCACTGCGCCAGCGCACGGCTGCTCTCGTTGCCAGCGGCGTAGATCGCGCGCATGCGCGCATGGGACTCGGGCCGATGCTGGTTGAGCTTGAGCTTGCACTGCAGATCGGTCACGGTCAATTCGAAGGCCACGATACCGGCCAGCATCTTGCTCTGGTAATCGGTGCCCAGCGCGATCCACTGCGGGATGTACTGCGGATCATGGTCGCCGATGAGCTTCTTGAGCAGCCGATCCTTTTCCAGCGCCTCGTCGAGGATGCGGGCATCGACGGTGCATTGCACCGCGAGGTAGTTCCAGGTGGGTACCCGCGCCAGATCGGGATACACCCGTGGCGACATATAGGCCTGCGGCCCCATGAAACTGACCAGCGCCTGCGGCCGTGCCTGCAGGTAGCGCCAATGCGCATTGGGCCTGGCGCAATGGCCCAGCAGCACCAGCGTGTCGCCACGCTGCTCCAGATGCAGCGGCAGGTGGCTCAGGAACGGGAAGCCCGCGTCGTCATTGCTGATCAGCGTCGCCAGCGGATGGTCGCGCATCAGCGCCATGGCCAGGGAACGGTCGGTCGAATGAAATTGCGGCGGCATGTACATGGTGGTGCAACTGTAGCGCAGCCGACAGCCGGCGGCGAGCAGCATGCATGGCCGTCGCGGGATGCATGGCGCCAGGCGCCCCCATGGCGGGATCAGCCGTCGATCGTTGGCTCGACCCAGACCGGATCGGCGCGCGGCGTCTGCGTCGCGGCCGCGGGCTGCACCAGATCACGCAGGCTCAGGCCTGCAAGCGCATCATCCGCGGCCTGCGCAAGCCGCACCATCACGGACTCCACCACCGGCTCGGCCGGCATGGCTGCCGGTGACAGATAGCGGTCTTCTCCGGCGGCACGCACCGTCTCGAGCACCTCGCCGACCAGGATGTGAGCGGGATCACGCGCCGGCAGATAGCACGGCGGGTCGTCGCCCGTCACCACCAGCAGCGCCTTGTCCTCCAGTGCATCGAGCACGACGGACAACACATGCGTCGGCATGCGCAACTGCTGGGTCAGCATCTGCTGTGTCGGCGCCGCTTCGCCCGCCATGAAGCGCCGTGCCACCTGCTCCATCGCCGACAAGGCCAGACGTTCGCGCATGCGGTTGCTCAGTCGGGGCTCTCCGCCCCGTAGATACAGGTATTCCGGATGCTGGACATAAAACGCGGCGCTGGCGCCGAACAGCAATACCAGCCAGCTGATATAGAGCCAGATCATGAACAGGATCAGGATCGCAAAGCTGGCGTAAATCGCTGAATAGTTGTTCGAGCCGGCAATGAATACCGCGAACAGCCATCCGGCGGACTGCCAGGCAATACCACCGACGATGCCACCCAGCAGCGCCGGCCAGAACCGCACGCGGGTGTTGGGCATGAAGCGGTACACGAAAGTGAACGCCACAATGATCAAGAGGTAGGGCACCAGGCGACTGACCAGCTGGATGGCCTGTCCCAGCAGATCGATCGCCAACAGGCTGCGTACCACCGAGATATTCATCAGCGACGCGGTGACTGCCAGCGCCGAGAACACCAGCAAGGGGCCAACCAGCAATACAGTGAGGTAACGCGTGAATCGTTCTCCGAGCGGCCTGGGCCGGGGCGCATGCCAGATGTAATTGAGCGATTCCTCGATCTTCTGGATCAGCGAGACCGATGTGTACAGCAACATCACCAGACCCACCGCGCCCAGCACACCGACATTCATGTTCTCGATGAAGCCGGTGATGCGCAGTGCCAGGTCGACACCCTTCTCACCAAGCGGCGCAAGCAGATTGACCAACATCGGCTGAATCTGATTGGTCACGCCGAATGCCTTGAGCACCGAAAAACTCAGTGCCAACAGCGGCACGATCGACAGCAAGGTGGTGTAAACCAGGCCCATCGCACGCAGCGTCAGTTGACCAGCGGCGAGGTCACGCACCAGGATGAAGACGGTGCGAACCAGGCGCATCGCCGCGCCACTGGGTCCTCCGTCGCGACCCGATGTCCAGACCAACGCCTCGACCCGGTCGAGCCAGGAACGGTTACGCGAATCGATCATCGGGCCGTCGTGCTTTCATGGATCAACCTTACCATGCGCAGTGCGCCAACCCCGTCGAACCAGCCAAACAGCCTGGCAAGGCCAGGCTGTTTGACAGGGTGACGGGGCGACGCAAGCGCCACCTTTCCGTCAGGCCTATTTCTTGTGCGCGGCCAGCGCCTTGTCGGTCGCGTCCGAGTGCCACATGTTGGCGGCGACGTCGACCTTCTTGCCCTTGCCGGCGGCATCCAGGTCGATCTGGACTTCGTAGGTGTCGTTGCCCTTGACGACTTCATACTCCACGTAGTCCTTTTCCTTGTCATTGGTCGAGGTGATCTGGTAGCCCATCTTCTTCAGTTCTGCCTTGTAGCTTGCCAAATCCTTGCCGTTGCCGAGCGCCTGCTCCAGCTTGTCCTTCTCGCTGGTCCATTTCTTTGCATTGGCGCGGTCGCTGTAGGCGTGGCCGTTCGGCAGCGCCTTGGTCGCAGCGACAGCCTTGCCACTGCGAATGGCCTCCTTGGTGGCATCGGCTCGCCACAGGTTGTGATCCACGTCGATCTTGGTCCCCATGTTCGTCTTCTTGTCCATGTCGATCTGGACCTCGAACGAATTCGTTCCCTTGACGACTTCATATTCCAGATAGTCGGGCTTGTCCGCATTGATCGACGTGATCGTGAAGCCGGCATCGGAGATGGCTTTCATGTAGTCCGCTTTGGACGCTCCGGCCTTGAGCTGCGAGGCAAGCATGTCCTTCTCGCTGGACCAGTCTTTCATGCGTGCACGGTCGCTGTAGTTCATGTCCTTTTCCATGGGTATGGTGGTCTTGTCAACCTTGGTCATCGCCTTTGTGTCCGCCGCTTGTGCAGTGGGCACATGCAATGCGAAAGTAGTAGCCGCAACAGCGGCAATCGCGGTGAGAGTAGATGGTTTGTACATGGATAGCTCCCTGAAATGATGGTGGAAAACTGACCGATCCATTCGCGCCGACCTCGTTGATGTGGCACGGCAGCGACGTGTGCATCAGTCAGCCTTGATCATCGCGACTTGACACATGCGAACCATCGGCATGCAAGAGGCATTGGTGTGGGACCTGTCCTACCGGTTTTGAAAGCGAATGGATTTGCCGCCAAATTGCCATGTGCTGCGCAGGAGATGACCCACACCACCAGAGTCTGATTGGCCATGGCCGAGGCGTGATGCCGACTGCCCAATGCGCCGGGCGGGTCCGTGCAAACGATTGGCCGCCAATCAAGGCCTTGACCCGATTGAGTTCCGGCCCAACCAAAGCCGGCGCGCCGGCCCCTTCCAGATCGGCTGTGGCCCGCGCATCCTCTCGGCATGTCTGGCTCTTCGAGCCGCTTCAGACCAGTCAAAACCAGCACCGTATGTCCAGCGGGCTTGAAGACGCCGAAAGTGCGGGTCGGATCTGCCTTGCCCAGGTCAATCTCCTTGTTCGGTTCAGTCTGCTGCCGCGCAACGAACAGCGCGCGTCACGCAAGGGGATGCCGCCAACATGCGCCACGAGGTCGTGTCGACAATCGGCGACGGGTCGACCCCGGCTTGCCCGGGGTCATGCGCCTGGTGCGAACGCCTGCTCCCGCTCCGGATGTTGGCGTCGCGTGACGGCTGCCGCAATCGACTCCATGGCGCCTTCGACCTCACCCTTCAGCCAGACAATCCCCGGGTCCGGATCACCGTTGGGTAAACGGGGAGAGATGCCTGCCTGCTCGAGCAGTGGATGATCCTCACTCGAGGCCACGATCGTCTTGCCGTGACGGTATAGGGACTTCAGGTAGTCGACGGTATGCATCGAGTGCGCCAGCGCCGCAATCGCC
>CAZLDV010000059.1:0-3821 GCA_964558425.1 uncultured Rhodoferax sp.
AGACGCCTGCTGATCCGTTGGGCAGCGTAGCCTGGCCTGGTCGATGGCATGTTTGCTGCATTCGGCACAATCATGTCCAATCGGCGAATGGAACAAGACGCACGGCTAATCAATCTGGAAATCAAGGTCAGCTTCACCGAGGACATGGTCGAAGAGTTGAACAAGGCCTTGTTCCGCCAGCAAGAGCAAATCGACATGCTGATCGAGCAGCTCAACACGTTGCGGTTGCAACAGTCCGAGGAAGTCCCTGTCGGCCCTCACCGAGCAGGCGAAGAACTGCCGCCACACTATTGACATGAAGCAAGAAGCGAAGGCCTGGGGGCAGGGTTCGCGCTTCGCTGTCTGCCAAGACACACGTACGCAATGAATCCGGATAGCCTCCCCTGATTGACGGCCGGTTTCGCGCAACAGCATCAAGGGCGATGTGGGTGACCGTGCCCCATTGCCGCTTCGATCGCAGCGATATCGATTCTCGTCATTTGCATCATTGCCTCGAACGCGCGCCTGGCAACATCGGGATCGGGGTCGGCGATTGCCTTCGTCAGGGCGATGGGCGTTATCTGCCAGGACAGGCCCCACTTGTCCTTGCACCAGCCGCATGCGCTTTCCTGACCGCCGTTGTCGACGATCGCGTTCCAGTATCGATCCGTCTCGGCCTGGTCCGTGGTTGCGACCTGGAACGAAAACGCCTCGCTGTGCTTGAACGCAGGCCCGCCGTTGATTCCGAGGCAGGGTATGCCCATGACGATGAATTCCACTGTGAGTACGTCTCCCTTCTTGCCGGACGGATAGTCTGCCGGCGCGCGGTACACGGTACCGACGGATGAGTCAGGAAAGGTCCGTGCATAAGACCGTGCCGCATCTTCGGCACAACCATCGAACCAGAGGCAAACCGTATTTTTTGCTGGCATTGTCATAATCCTTGGAGGCGGGCGTACCCCGTCGCGTTCTCGTCGTCGTCGTCGGCATGGTGGGACGTGCAGGCCAGGCCGACGCTCCACGCCCGTCGAACCGCGTGGTGCCCTGGGCGAGTGGCGGAGCAGCAGACAACGCCACGACCACCGGAAGAAGATGAGAGAAGCAACGCATGGCGGAGTGTCACTTTCGCACGGCAGGGCTGACCGGCAATTATTGCCACAATCGATTGAGCAACCCGGCCAGCCGCGCTCCCGCCAACGCCAACTGCCGATCCAGAATCGGGTTGAAACGCACGGCGTAGTTGTCCGGCAGGTTGTGGGGCGGATAGAAACCCGGCATATCGACGATCTGGCAGGATTCCCGGGCAGCGTGCGTCAGGTCGAGGTCTTGCAGCACGGTGGAGTCCGGCAGCATCTTGAGCATGTGTACCAGCAGCTTGGTGCTGTCGCCGCGCTCGCGCAGCAGTCCGGAATCCCATAGCGCGTGCAGGTTGGTACCGCTGCCGAAGGCCTGCAACTGGTAACGGTTACCACCGCGGTCGTCGGCGTGTCCGGCGTGCAGCGGCTGGTGCAGGTCGGCCACCAGATGCACGACGTATTTGAGCGCAATCAGCTTCTGCGCATCGGATGCATCGGACGCCAGCACCGCCAATTGCTGCGCGGTCGCGGCAACCACGCATTGCCCATCCGGGCAATCGCGCGATGGCTCGTAGCTGCACGTGCCCGCGGGGAAGTTGACAAAGTGCCATGATCGGGTCGCATCGTCCCGGTTGGCGTCGGCCCAGTTGGCCACCGAGGTCAGTGTCGCACCGGGCTCCAGGGCCAGCAGCCGGCTGGCAGCGGCCCGGGCCGCTGGCGACAACTGCTCCCAGGCCAGTTCGGCCACGACGCGATGGCCCAGCACACCCCAGGCCAGACCAGCGGGAAGATGCAGCAGCAGCAACATCCCGAGCAGGATGCGGGGCACCCGCCAGCCCAAGCCCCCAGCGTTCATCCCGCATCCGGGACGAATCGCAGCGCCACGCCGTTGTTGCAATAGCGCTTGCCGGTTGGCGCCGGACCATCGTCGAACACATGGCCCTGGTGGCCCTCGCAGCGCGCGCAGTGGTACTCGGTGCGCGGCAATATCAGCTTGAAGTCGGTCTTGGTCGCCACCGCACCTGGCAGCGGCTGGTAGAAGCTGGGCCAGCCGGTACCGCTGTCGAATTTGGTCGCCGACGCGAACAATGGCTGGTCGCAGCCCGCACAGAGGAAGCTGCCGACGCGCTTTTCGCGGTCCAGCGGGCTGGAGCCGGCTGGCTCGGTACCCTCCTTGCGCAACACCCGGTACTGGGCCGGCGTCAGACGTTGTTTCCATTGGTCATCGCTCAGTCGCATCGGCGCTGGCGTGCCCGCGGGAGGCGCCGACATGGAGGCTTTCGCCAGCCCAATGCCTGCGAGCAGTGTGATGAGATGACGTCGATCCATGCAAGACTCCTTTTCGATTTGCTGCACGCGACATGCGCATGTGTGTGCAAGGTCGCAGCCAGCGGCGAAATCTTTCAACCCATGGGCAAACGCGGTGCGCGCCGGCCCTGGTCAATCTTCCGGGTCGATCAGGCGGTCATGTTCCGGGTCTTCGGAGATCTCGGGTGGTACCAACCCGTCGTGCTGGTCGTCCACCGGCAGATCGGCGTCTACATCGTCGGGTTCGGGCGTCGGAATATCTTGCGGATGGTATTGCGTATGGGGCACGGGGGAACTCCTTCCAGTGAGGCTCCATCGTCCTACGATATGCGGTGCACGTCAAACGCGGCCGACAAGGAGTCGGTCGACCTGACGCCCCAGCGCCGCGGGCGCAGTGACCGCGGCGCGTGTGGGTGGTCGTCACTTGCGGGCGCAGACGAACTTCCACATGTCTTCATCGGGCGTATCCGTCAACACCTTGCGCACCTCGGCGGCCCTGGGTTCGGTGGCGACCACCGCGCCCGTGCCCATTTTGCCCGCCAGCGCCGTCAGGCTCAGGTGCTGCCCGCTCCGGTTCGCACAGTCGAAGGCGTCCTGCATCTTCACCGACAGGAATCGCTGTGTCTCGGAGATCACCTGCGGCTCGTCATAGTCCGTCAGCGTCACGACCCGCATCCGCTGGCCATCCTTGCGGATCGTGGCCGGGTCGAGGTAGTGGTGGACCTTGCCGTCCATCGAATCGCCAATCTTGACCCAGTCGGCGCATGCACTCGCGCTCAATGTCACCATCAACAAACCCATCACCAGACGACGCATGGTCTCTCCTTGCAACGATGGCCGATTATCCGCCCGGGCCTGGCGCCGATGCCGTGGCAAGGTCCGATGCCCGGTCTGCGTCTGTCACAGATACGATGCCCAGCTCGCTGCACCGGCGCGGCAAGACAACCGTCGGAAAAATCTGCTGCAGTGACGCGTTGTCCCACTGGCCGCCGATCATGCTCAGCAATTGCCGCGGCCGCGGACCGCGTCCGTGCGTGCGATTCCCGACCGCATCGAGTGGGTGCATGAGAACCGGGGGCGGTCCTGCGCCTTCGTGTGACCCGCATGGCTCCTGAAAGCATCGCATGGTCGCAAGCGCCGCGCGCGTGCCGGCACCCCGACCCGATGGTCACCGGCTGCGATCAAGTTGTTCCATTGGCAGAACACATGCATCCGCGCACATGTGCATGGTCGAGAATGGGGCTTCGGCGTCGCCACGGCGTTGACCGCTATTTCTCTACAAGGACCCCATGATTCACATCGACCTGTGCCCCGTAACACGCAGAACCCTGTGCCTTGCACTCACAGCGCTGACCTTCTATGCCAGCGCTCTGGACCAGAGCCAACCACCGATCCGGATTCTGGTGGGCGCGGCGCCCGGCGGCAGCACCGACACGCTGGCGCGCGAGATGGCCCCGG
>CAZLDV010000059.1:3921-20200 GCA_964558425.1 uncultured Rhodoferax sp.
CAGCCACCTGACCAACCGGAGATTCCAGCATGCGCATAGCCATCGGCGGCTTTCAGCACGAGACCAATACCTTCGCGCCGTCCCGCGCCACGTTCGAGCAGTTTGCGCGCGGCGGCGGCTGGCCGGGTCTGAGCCGGGGTGGCGAGATCATCGAGACCATGGTGGCGCGCAACCTGCCGATCGCCGGGTTCATCGAACACTTCAGGGGCAGCCGCCACCAGTTGTTGCCGACAGCGTGGGCCGCCGCAGAACCATCGGCCCATGTGACGCGCGATGCCTTCGAGCGCATCGCCGCGATGATCGTCGAGGGCGTGCGTGACGCGCGCCCCGACGCGGTCTATCTCGATCTGCACGGTGCCATGGTGGCCGAACACCTGGACGATGGCGAAGGCGAATTGCTGGCCCGGGTGCGTGCGGTGGTCGGACCAGCTACGCCGATCGTCACCAGCCTGGACCTGCATGCCAACGTGACAGAACGCATGCTGGCCTGCGCCGACCTGATGGTCGCCTACCGCACCTACCCGCATGTCGACATGGCCGAAACCGGCGCGCGCGCCGCATTTGCATTGGCCCAGCGGCTTGACGGCATGGCGCGACCCCACTGCGCGGCGCGGCGCCTGCCGTTCCTGATCCCGCTGGCGGCGCAGTCGACCGATCTCGAACCCGGCCGCGCGATCTACCGGGCACTGGCACGCCTCGCATCGGCCCGGGTTCCCAGCGCATCGTTCACACCCGGCTTTCCGGCAGCGGATTTCCCCGAATGCGGCCCGGTCGTATTTGCCTACGGAACGACAGCCGCCAGCGCGCAGGAGGCGGCGGCGGCATTGGAGCGGCTGGTGGCGTCGCATGAAGGTGATTTCGACGCGCCGGTCTACAGCGCCGATGCCGCCGTGCGCCACGCCATGTCCGTGGCCGCGCGGTCCACACGGCCGGTGGTGATCGCCGATACGCAGGACAACCCGGGCGCGGGTGGCGACTCGGACACCACCGGCATGTTGCGGGCCTTGCTGACCCATGGCGCGGGTCGATCGGGCCGCGGCGTGGCGCTGGGTCTGATGGCCGACGCCGCCGCGGCGCAGGCGGCGCACCGCGCAGGTCCCGGTGCAAGCATCACGCTGGCGCTGGGTGGCAAATCCGGGGTCAAGGGCGACGCGCCACTGCAAGCAAGCTTTCGTGTCGAACGGCTGTCCGACGGCAACGTGGTGTGCGAAGGCCCTTTCATGCGGGGCGCGACAGCGCGACTCGGACCGAGTGCCTGCCTGTCGATCGAGGGCATCCGCATCGTCGTGGTCAGCAACAAGTCGCAGCTGGCAGACCAGCAGATGCTGCGTTTCGTTGGCATCGAGCCGGCCGAACAAGGCATTCTGGTGAACAAGAGTTCGGTCCATTTTCGGGCCGACTTCACACCCATCGCGCAGGAGATCCTGGTTGCCACGGCGCCGGGGCCGATGATCCACGATCCCAGCGCGTTCGCCTGGACCCGTCTGCCCAAGGGCATCCGGCTGCGGCCGCACGGTCCGGCGTTCAACCCTTGATCGAGTCGGCGCCGGCGTCCGTCAGCGTGGCAGCCACCGATTCCAGGGTGGTCACGTCGAGCGCAAGATCGAGTGCCAACCGTGCCCGCGCCAGCGCTGTGCCAGCATGGTGCAGGGCCGCGCCACGCATCGACAGGTCATCGAGCTGCGCAAGCGACCGCAGCGCCTTTTGCAATCGAACCGCCACCTCGATCGAACCCGCACCGTCGCGGGCCAGCGACGTGAAGGCGTCGTCGAACATGTCACGCACCGACAGCGCCGGAACCTCGACCCGATCATGCGTACTGGCAACGGCCTCATCGCCGGGCACCGGCGCCGCCCACAACACGAACAGCCGCACCAGCGTGCCGATCGTGGCGATCGCCGTGCCCGGGTCGTTGACGGCCGCAGACAATGCCCGCCCGGCGATCTCGGCCAACACCACCAGGCCGAAACGCGGATCCTCGTCGAACTGGCGCTGGTCACCGATCAGGAAGGCCGCGACCAGGCGCTCCCGGTCGACGTCATCCTGCGCACCGGGCGGCATGCGCAGGTAGGCCAGCGGCACGCCAGGCGCGGCAAAGGTGCCCGGCAAGGCTGCCACCTGCACACGGGCCTGTGATGTGTCGGTACAGGCCTGCAGGGCAGCGACATTGACATGCTGAACGTAACCGACGCGGCTGGCATGGATCGGCTCGCCGCGAAACTGGGTCGGCACCACAGGTACACCCCCGAGCAAGGGCGCGCGCCGGCGTTGCCGCAGGGCCTGGGCAGTTGCGCGTTCCACGGCATGGATGGTGGTGCCCATGCGCCCCAGCCGGGCAATACGGTCGACCCAGTGGACGAACGTCAGTATCACCACGGCAAACACGAACAAGGTCAATGCAAACAAGGTGAACAGCCCCGCTTGACCGAAAAAGCCATTCTGCGAGGCCGTCAGCGCGACGATGCTGAAGATGAAGGCGCCAATGAAGACCGACAACGCGTTTTGCGACACGTCGTCGGCCACCACCAATGCAAACGCCCGCGGGGTTGCCGCGTTGCTGGCGGATGCATACGCCGACACCATCGAGGCCACCGCAAAGGTGGCGATCACCAGCATGCTCGATGCCTGGATCGTGAGCAGACTCTCCAGCGCATGCGATGCGATCCGCGGCAACTTGACCGATGGGGGCAATCGGTCGGTGAGCGTTGCGCAAAAGACAGCTCCGATCGACAGGATGCACATCGCCAGCGGACGCGCCCACAAGCGTTCGCGCAAGCGGCGCAGCAGGAACAGCACCTGGCTTCTGGACCAGTCGGTCAGTGGCATGCTTGGCTACTTTCGCGGGTCATGTGCGCGTCGGCAGCGGCGGGGGAACCGCGTGGTCAGCCAACGCCATGGGTGCTCACTTCCACATTGGTCGTACGGTCTGCGCTGGCTGGCGCAATGGTTGGCGCCCGGTGGGGCAGCCAGCTGAACCAACGCGAATAGCCGCGCAGAAGGTGGTACAGCAGGAACGCGCGCAATGACCGCCACCACGCCCAGGCTGGCGCCACCGTCTCGGGCTCGATGGCCGTGCAATGGCGGTCGATCAAATGCGTCAGCCGCTGGTCGAGATGGCGCGCGAACGCCGCGTCCCGGATCACCAGATTGGCTTCGAGGTTCAGTGCCAGGCTCAGCGGGTCCAGATTGCTCGACCCCACCGTCGCCCAACGGCCATCGATCACCGCGACCTTGCCATGCAGGGGGCGTTCGCAATACTCGTGGATATGCACGCCTGCCTTGAGAAGCTGGTCGTACAGGAGGCTGGCGGCTGTCTTGACGATCGGCATGTCGGGTTCTCCCTGCAGGATCAACGACACATGCACACCGCGGCGCGCGGCCCGGCGCAGCTGGCGCAGCAACAGATAGCCGGGAAAGAAATAGGCATTGGCGAGGACGACGCGTTCGCGCGCGGCGCGAATCGCGGCGCGGTAGTGCCGCTCGATCCCGTTGCGGTGCCGGTGGTTGTCGCGCGTGACAAAGATCATCTCGGCCGATCCAGACGCATCGGTGGCGCTGGTGTTTGGCGCGGCACCGGCTGACTGGTCGGCGCAATGGTTCACACCACCGGGACCACGCGGGCGGACCTGCGCAAGCGCGAACGACCGAATCTGCGCCACGATCGGACCCCGTACCTGGACGGCATAGTCCTGCTTGCCCAGCGGACCGAAATCGCGCAGGTGATCCTGCGAGAAGTTGATGCCGCCCACAAAGGCCACGCGGCCGTCGACGACGACGATCTTGCGGTGCATGCGGTGCAGCACGTTGCATCGGGCGCCCAGGATGCGTCTCACCGGGTCGTACACACGCAACCGCACACCCGCCTGCGCCAGCGTGTCGACAAATTGAGGTGACAACTCGCATGTTCCGTAGCCGTCGACCAGCATGTCGACACGCACGCCGCGCTGCGCTGCGGCCGTCAGCACCGCATGCAATTGCCTGCCCACCGGATCCTCGAACAGGATGAAGGTCTCCAGCACCACCTCTTCATGGGCCTGTGCGATGGCTTCGAAGACAGCCGGGAAAAAATCCTCGCCGTTCTCCAGCAGGTGCGCCCGATTGCCGCCGATCCAACGCGATGGCGGCTTCACAGGTCAATCTCCGCCGCCAGTGGCGCGTGGTCCGACAGATGCGACCAGGGCTTGCGTGGCAGCACCATCGGCGCATGGGCACCGGCCCCGCGCACATAGATGCGGTCCAGGCGCAGCATGGGCGCACGCGCCGGAAACGTCCGCGCCGCCTGCCCGTGCACCCGCTGGAACACCTCATGCAGGTCGGCCTTGCGCGCGAGCCGTTCACTGGCCTTGCAACGCCAATCGTTGAAGTCCCCGGCAACCACCACCGGAGCACCGGCGGACGCCACATCATTGACCATGGCACACAGCATGTCGACCTGTTGCCGGCGATGCGATTCGATCAGGCCCAGGTGCACGCAGACCGCGTGCACGTCACCAAATCCCGGCACAGCCAAGGTGCAATGCAGCATGCCACGGCGCTCGGGACCTTCGATCGAAATGTCCTGGTTCTGGTAATGCACGATCGGGTACTTGGACAACAAGGCGTTGCCGTGGTGTCCCTGCGGGTACACCGCATTGCGCCCGTACGCAAACTGCGGCCACATCGTGTCGGCCAGGAACTCGTATTGCGGTACGGTCGGCCAGTCGGCCTGGCGCAGCGCGTGTCCCGCATGGGTGCCCTGCACTTCCTGCAGGAATACCAGATCGGCCCGCACTGCCCGCACCGCATTGCGCAGCTCAGGCAGGATGAACCTGCGATTGAGAAAGCCGAAACCCTTGTGCATGTTGACGGTCAACACGCGCAGCGATGGGCGAGGTGGCCGGATTGAAGAGAAGGCGCTGTCTGTTTCGTTCACCTGACCGTTGTAGCACCCGCCCTGGTGCGGCACTGTAGGAAAACCGCGTCAATTCCTGTCGGTCCGCCGCGTCCGCGTCATGCATGCACACGGCGCGCGGCTGCCGCGCCGACCTGCTCGCGAGGGGGCATTCGAACACCCGGGTCGCAAAAATACTGTTACATCTGGGCCGCTTCTGCACCGAAAAATGGTGGGATGATCAACCGTTGTGGCACGCGGGTCGCCACGGATGGGAAGCAGAGGGATCGCCGGCATGCGTTGGGCCAAGACAAGTTTACGTAACAGTTTTTTCGGCTGGATGGCCAATCAGGGCGCGGAGGAGCCGAGCGCGCGCATGGAAGCGATCCGCAAGGCGATGCTGGAGGTTCTCGAACAGCACCCTGATGGCAAGAACAGCGCGATCGAGCGCAAGGTCGTGTTTGCCCACAACCTCGATGACCTGTGGTATCTGCGCCCCGACCTGATGACGGCGCTGGCGGAAGCGCGCGGGGAATCCGCTGCGCGCACCTGCCTGGCGGACATCACCCGCATGTTCGACAGCGGCGCTGGCGGCAAGCTGCGCCATGGCCCGGCGCCCGGTCGCGGCAAGCGCTGACACCGCAGGCGCGGACTGCTGGCGCAGCGCTGCTCGCCACCATGGGCGTTGCCGGTCGTCCACATTCCGACATCTTTCGCGCATGCCGGCAACTCGGCACAATGGCGGTTGCAGCAATATCGGCAAAGGACAGGTATGGCATCCGGAAAGATACTGGTGGCGCAAGGTGGTGGCCCCACGGCAGTCATCAACCAATCGATGGTGGGCGTAGCCCTGGAGGCGCGGCGCCACCACAAGGTGGAGCGCGTCTATGGCGCGCGCCATGGCGTGCGCGGCATTGTCGACGAGGACTTTGTCGACCTGACACAGGAAACCAGCCACAACCTGGAGCTGGTGGCGGCCACACCGTCGTCGGCGCTGGGTTCGACCCGCGACAAGCCCGATGCGAAGTATTGCCGCGCGATATTCGAAGTGCTGCGCGCGCACGAGATCGGGCATTTCTTCTATATCGGCGGCAATGACTCATCCGACACGGTACGTATCGTCAGCGAGGAAGCGCGCAAGGCGAACTACCCGCTGCGTTCGATCCACATCCCGAAGACCATCGACAACGACCTGGTCGGCAACGACCACACACCCGGTTTTCCATCGGCGGCGCGATTCGTCGCGCAGGCCTTTGCGGGCGTGAATCTGGACAATGCCGCCCTGCCCGGCGTGTATGTCGGCGTCGTCATGGGGCGCCACGCCGGCTTCCTGACTGCTGCCTCGGCCCTGGGCAAGAAGTTCGAGGACGATGGCCCGCACCTGATCTACCTGCCCGAACGCAACTTCGAGCTGGGCCAGTTCCTGGCCGACGTCAAGGCCACCCATGCGCGTTACGGACGCTGTGTGGTGGCGGTGTCCGAAGGCATTCACGATGCGACAGGCACCCCCATGCTCAGCTTGCTGTCCAAGGAACTGGAGCACGATGCGCATGGCAACGTGCAACTGTCGGGCACCGGTGCGCTGGCCGACCTGCTCTGCGACGAGATCCGAACCAAGCTGGGCATCAAGCGGGTGCGCGGTGACACCTTCGGCTATCTGCAACGGTCGTTCATCGGCTGTGTATCGGACGTGGACCAGCGCGAAGCGCGCGAAGTGGGCGAAAAGGCGGTGCAGTTCGCCATGTGGGGCGACCGCGATGGCTCGGTTGCGATCCGGCGCACCGGCTTCTATTCGGTCGACTATGCCTTGCTGGACCTCGCTGACGTGGCCGGCAAGACGCGCGTGATGGACGATGCATTCATTGCCGCATCCGGCACCGACGTGACCGACGCCTTCAGGCTCTACCTGCGCCCCCTGCTGGGTTCCGGCATGCCGGACGCATTCCGACTGCGCGCCGCGCCGGTGCCGCGGCGCAGCGCCAGCGCCTGAACCACCACGGCCGATGTACATCGCATCGCGGCTGCTGACTTTCGCCATCGAGCCGCTGTTCTGGGTCCTGCTGTTGTTGCTGGCAAGCCTGCTGCTGGCACGGCGCCGGCCCCGCGGCAGCCATGCCTTGCACTGGCTGGCGCTGCTGGCCCTGGTCACGGCAAGCTGGACTTCGGGGCCCGAAGCACTGCTTCGGACACTCGAGTCGCGTTACCCGGCGCCGGACGCGATCGACATGCAGCGGCAGGTGGGCGTGGTGGTGCTGGGCGGCGCCTTCTCCGACCCCGCCGTGTGGGCAGCCCACCGGCAGGTGGGCCTGAACGACCAGGCCGAACGGATGACCGAGGCGGTGGCCTTGCTGCGCCGCTATCCGCACCTGCGGCTGGTGTTCAGCGGCGGTGTGGCCAACATCTCGGGGACCGGCGACACCGAGGCGGTACGCGCGCGTGTCCTGTTCGCATCGCTGGGCATCGATCCCGCGCGGGTCGTCTACGAAGACCGCGCGCGCAACACCCATGAGAACGCCGTGGACAGCGCCGCATTGGCCGGCGTGGACAAGCGCCAGCCCTGGCTGCTGCTGACCTCCGCATTCCACATGCCACGCGCCATGGGCGTTTTCGTCCATGCGGGCTGGAACGTGACGCCCTGGCCGGTGGATTACCGCACCAGCGCACAGGACTCCTGGTTCGACTTTTCACTGCACTACGGGCCAAACCTATGGTCACTCGCAGCGCACGAATGGCTGGGGATCGCGGCCTACCGTATCGCCGGCTGGCTATGATGGCGCAGGCCCTTGCCGATGCGAGAAGGCGTGCGCGTCAGTCGTAACTCGAATCGGCGATCTGCTGGGGTGTCAGGCGCGTGGCCAGCACCTTGTCGATGCGCCGACCGTCGAGGTCGACCACCTCGAAATTCCAGCCCGCGCAGTCGATGCGCTCGCCCTCCGACGGCAAGGTGCCCGACACCGCCATCAACAAGCCTGCCACGGTGTTGTAGCGACCACGCTCCTCGTCGGGCAACTCGTCGATGTCCAGCCGCGACTTGAACTCGCCCACCGGCATGGCACCATCGATCAGCCAGCTGCCGTCGCCACGTGGCGTGGCCCAGGCATCGACCGGGGTATAGGGCTGCAGTTCGCCGGTGATCGCCTCCAACATGTCGTTGGGCGTGATCAGCCCCTGCACGTCGCCGTATTCGTCGACCACCAGCACCATGCGGGCAGTCTGGGTACGGAACTGTTCGAGCAACTCCATGCCCGACAAGGTCTCGGGAATGAATACCGGCGGGTGCACATGTTCTTCGATCGGATCGGCATGCTCCGTGCCGAGTACGATCAGCTGGCCCAGGCTGATCGTTCCCACCACGTTCTCCAGCGAACCGCGGCACACCGGATACCAGGAATAGGCCCGCTTGGCACCGCCTTGGCGCAGCTGCTCCAGGATCTCGCCGGCCGACTGGCTGGCCTCGAGCCAATGGATGTCCGAGCGCGGCAGCATCATCGAGGTGAGCGGCCGATCGTCGAGCAAGAAAACGTTCTGCACCATCTGGCGCTCCTGCTCCTCGATCACACCGGCGTCGACGCCCTCCTCCAGACTGGCGCTGATTTCAGCCTCGGTCACGGCCCGGCTGCCCGCGTTGTCGATATGCAGCAGCCGCAGCGTGCCGTGGGTGCACGCAGACAACAACCAGACGAAGGGCTTTGCGATGCGCGCGACCCAGGTCATCGGTCGCGCGACGATACGCGACACCTGTTCCGGATAGAGCTGACCGATGCGTTTGGGCACCAGCTCGCCGAACACGATGGTGGTGAAGGTGATGACAGTTACCACCAGCGCGGTGGCCGTGATGTCGGTGACCGAGCGTGTGAGCCCGAAGGTCTGCAGCCAGGCCGACAAGTCGCCACTGAAGGCGGCCTCGCCGATGATGCCGTTGAGCACGCCGATCGAGGTGATGCCCACCTGCACCGATGACAGGAACCGGGTCGGATTTTCCATCAGCGCCAGCGCCGACTCGGCCCCGCGGTCGCCGTCGTCCGCCATGCTGCTCAGCCGCGCCTTGCGGCTTGCCGTCAACGCCAGTTCGGACATGGCGAAAGCGCCGTTGAGCAAAGTCAAAAACGCAATCAGCAGGAAATCCATGGATCCGGCAGCAAAATGGGCACCATGGCACTTTACCTGATCGGCGACATACAAGGCTGCGATGAGGCGCTCGCGCGTCTGCTGGCGGTCATCGACTTTTCACCCAGCCGCGACCAACTGGTCCTGCTTGGCGACCTGGTGAACCGCGGCCCCGATTCACTCGCGGTGTTGCGCCGGATGATGCGGCTTGAAGGATCGGCCCGTTGCGTGCTGGGCAACCACGACCTGCATCTGCTGGCGCTGGCGCATGGCGTGCGGCCGCCGCATCGCAAGGACACACTCGATGCCGTGCTCCAGGCCCCCGATCGTGCCGGCTTGCTCGATTGGTTGCGCGGTCGCCCTCTGGCGCTGCTGGACCGCATCCAGGGCCGGGACCTGCTGATGGTGCATGCCGGCGTATTGCCTTCATGGACGGTCCAGCAGACCCTGGCGCTGGCTCAGGAAGTGACGCAGATGTTCGCCAGCGACCGCTTCGACGATTTCCTGCAGCAGATGTATGGCAATGCGCCGGAACAATGGTCACCCCAACTGAGCGGCATCGCCCGTTGGCGCGCAATCGTCAATGTGCTGACCCGGTTGCGCTTTTGCAGCGCGGACGACCGCATGGAGTTCGATACCAAGGACGGCGCCGATGCCGCGCCAGCCGGCTACCAGGCGTGGTTCGACATCCCCGGGCGCCGCAGCGCCGACGCCACGGTGGCGTTCGGCCATTGGTCGACGCTGGGCCGACTGGCACGCGCCGATGTGCTGGCGCTCGACACCGGTTGCGTCTGGGGCGGCCAACTCAGCGCGGCGCGGATCGACCCCGAAGTTTCACGAGGACGGATCGCCACCCATTGGATCCAGGTCCAGTGCAGCCAGGCGCAACGGCCCGGGCGCTGAAGCATCTGCCGTGCTCAGGTCTGCTCGGCGGCCACCGGTGCTTCCGGCTTGATCTGCTCGGCCGCCACTGGTACGTCCGGCTTGAACAAGGCGGCAACCCGCCGCTTGGGCTTGATGTTGGCCGAGATGCTGCGTGCCGGCCGTGGCGAGGCCGACTCCCAGGCCGGCGCTTGCGATTCCGAGACCGGCTCCTGGTACGGTTTGTCGAAGAATGGGTCGCGCGACGCCGTTGGCGGGCGCACCAGGTCGCGACGCGGACCGCGCTCGCGCCGATCGCTGTCATGGGTCGAACGTGAATGGCCGGCCGCGCGGGGTTCCGCCGGCACCTCGTCGCCACCGTACATGCGCCGCCCGTCGTTGATGCGGCCCTGACGCCGGATGTCCGGTTTGTCTTCCTCGAACTCGATCGGCTCGATCTCGAGCTTGGCCTTGAGCAGCTTCTCCAGGTCCGCCACCAGCCGCGCATCGCTGCGGGTGACAAAGGTCACCGCCAGGCCAGACGCGCCCGCTCGACCGGTGCGGCCAATGCGGTGGATGTAGTCTTCGGCATTGAACGGGATGTCGAAATTGAAAACCGCCGGCACGTCCTTGATGTCGAGTCCGCGCGCGGCTACATCGGTGCAGACGAGCAAGTCGACCTCACCCTGCTTGAAGGCATCGAGCGCCTTGAGCCGCTCGTCCTGGCTCTTGTCGCCGTGCAGCGCCGTCGTCTTGAGGCCTTCGCGTTCCAGCGAACGCGCCAGCCGGGCACAACCGAGCTTGCTGTTGACGAACACGAACGCCTGCTTGGTGTCATGCTGGCGCAACAACTGGTGCAGCGCACGGCGCTTGTCGTCGTCGCCCACGCTGTAGAAGTGCTGCTCGACCGTCGACGCGGCCGCGTTGGGACGCGCCACTTCGATCGTGACCGGGTTTTGCAGGTAGCTGCTGGCCAGCCGCTTGATCTCGGTCGAAAACGTGGCCGAGAACAACAAGGTGGTGCGCTGCTTGGGCAGGTAACTCAGGATGCGCTGCAGATCGGGAAGAAAACCGATGTCCAGCATGCGATCGGCCTCGTCGAGCACGACGTACTCGACCTGGTTGAGCACCGCATTCTTGGCCTCGATATGGTCCAGCAGGCGGCCCGGCGTGGCAACCAGGATCTCGACGCCGCGCTTGAGCTCGGCCGTCTGCGGCTTCATGTCCATGCCGCCGAATACGACGGCGCTGCGCAAGTCGGTGTATTTGGCATAGTCCTTGACCGATTGCGCCACCTGCACCGCCAACTCGCGGGTCGGCAGCAGTACCAGCGCCCGCACCGGGTGGCGGGCCGGCGATGTCGACGTGTTCTGGTGCGCCAGCATGCGCTGCAGCAGTGGCAGCGAGAATGCGGCGGTCTTGCCGGTCCCGGTCTGCGCGGCGCCCATGACGTCATGGCCCAGCAACACCTGGGGAATGGCTTGCGCCTGAATCGGCGTCATCGCGGTGTAACCCATTTCAGCGACTGCGCGCATCAAGGGGGGCGCTAGCTGCAGTTGCGCAAATGCGTCGATCGAAGGAAGGGCCTGATCGGAAGAAGGGGCCAAGTCGGGGGTCTGGGTTGCGGGTTCGGTCATCTATGCCTGTGCGGGAACATGCTGCAGCGCCTGTTTTGGGCGACTGCGCGGGTGGTGCCCGCGTGACGGGCAAACCGCCATTATCCCCCCATCGCCCGATCCCTGGTCACAAAGCACGGGCAGAGAAGGTGTCGCAGGCCTGAATCGACGCCCCGTGCAGGCCATTGTCGAACCAGCGCTGGCGCTGCGCGCTGGTGCCGTGGGTGAAACTTTCGGGCACCACGGCGCCGCCGCCGGCACGCTGCAATGCGTCGTCGCCAATCCGCGCGGCGGCGTTCATCGCCTCTGCCACATCGCCGTTTTCCAGGATGTGGCGCGCGTTGTCCGCATGTTGCGCCCACAGGCCGGCCAGGCAATCGGCCTGCAGCTCCAGCCGCACGCTCAGCGCGTTGTATTCGGCCTGGCTGGCGCGCCCACGCGCCTGCTCCATCTTCTTCGTGATACCGAGCAGGTTTTGCACATGGTGGCCAACTTCGTGCGCCACCACATAGGCCTGGGCGAAGTCGCCCGGTGCCCCCAGTCGTTTGCGCAATGTTTCGTAGAAGTCCAGGTCGATATAGACCTTCTGGTCACCAGGGCAATAGAACGGACCCATCGCAGACTGGCCCGTGCCGCAGGCCGTCGCCGTCGCGCCCCGAAACAAGACCAGGCGCGGTTCCTGGTAACGCGCGCCGCCCTGCGCGAAGACTTCCTTCCAGACATCTTCGGTATCAGCCAGCACGGTGGAGACAAATCGCGCCATGGTGTCGTCCGCGGGCGGAGCCTGCGCCGGCCCCTGCTGCTGGACCACCTGTTGCTGGCCGCCACTGAGTGCAGCCAGAATGGTCAACGGATTGATGCCCAGCACCCAGCCGCCCACCAGCGCGATGACGATGGTGCCGATACCTATGCCGCGTCCGACAAAGCCTGAGCCGCCGGACCCCCTGCGGTCTTCGACGTTGTCGGACTGACGATTGCCTTCCCACTTCATGAGTCTCTCCCCGAGGCGCCAGCGAAATGCGCGGAAAATACCTGCATGTTACGCAAACGAGTCACCACCGCGCCCAAACAAGGGCGCCTGGCCCCGGTATCGCACCGGCCCGCACCGAAAGCAACGGTGCTGCTCACCGGGTTTTCCCCTTTTGGTGGAGAGACCATCAACGCCAGTTGGGAAGTTGCGCGCGCACTGGACACGGCGCTGATCGACGGCCATACCGTCATGGCCGCACAATTGCCGACCGAATTCGACACTGCGCCAGAAGTCCTGGCCGATCTGCTCGAACAACACCATCCGGTGTTGGTGGTCTGCCTGGGACAGGCTGCCGGCCGGCAGGCGATCTCGCTGGAACGGGTCGCCATCAATATCGACGACGCGCGGATACCGGACAACGCGGGCAACCAGCCGGTGGACAGTCCGGTGGTCAGCGGTGGCCCGCCGGCCTACTTCACCGGCCTGCCGATCAAGGCCATGCTCGCTGCGCTGCGCGAAGCCGGCATCCCGGCCGAGGTGTCGCAGACGGCCGGCACGTTTGTCTGCAACCACGTGTTCTACGCATTGATGCACACGCTGGATCGGCGTCGCACGATGCACGGTGTGCGCGGCGGATTCATCCACGTGCCGCTGCTGGCCGGGCAAGGAACGCCGAACATGGACCTGGAACCGTTGCAACGCGGCCTGCGCATCGCCATCGCCTGCGCACTGGCCACGGCGGAGGATGTGAAACTCGGCGCGGGCGCGCAACACTGAGCGAAGGGCGCGGACTCAGGCCCTGGGCAAGGTCACGCCGTGTTGCCCCTGGTATTTCCCGCCGCGATCCTTGTAGCTGACCTCGCACGGCTCGTCACTTTCGAAGAACAGCACCTGGGCACACCCTTCGCCAGCGTAGATCTTCGCCGGTAGCGGCGTCGTATTGGAGAACTCGAGGGTCACGTAGCCTTCCCACTCGGGTTCGAACGGCGTCACGTTGACAATGATTCCGCAGCGCGCATAGGTGCTTTTCCCGAGGCAGATCGTCAGCACGTTCCGTGGAATGCGGAAATACTCCAGCGTGCGCGCCAGCGCGAAACTGTTGGGCGGGATGATGCAGACATCGTCGTGAAAGTCGACAAAGCTCTTTTCATCGAAGTTCTTCGGGTCCACCACGGTGCTGTGGATGTTGGTGAACACCTTGAACTCGGGCGCGCAGCGGATGTCGTAGCCATAACTGCTGGTGCCGTAGCTGATGATCCGTTGGCCATCCCGCTCGCGGATCTGTCCGGGCTCGAACGGTTCGATCATGCCGGTGGTCTTTGCCATGTGGCGTATCCACTTGTCGCTCTTGATGGTCATGCTGGCTTTCCGGAAGGTGGGTTCGTGACGATGGACCGATTGTAGAAAGCCGGCGCCCCTGGCTACGGCGCCGCGCCGGCGATCACGGTGCGCTCAACGAGACGGTCATCACCGAGCACGATCATCGCGAACAGCAACTCGTCCAGGTTGCGCGCGTCGCGCGTGCGCCGCTCGAGCAAGGCGGTGCAGTGCGGCTGCAGCACGACGAAGTCGGCCTCGCAACCGGGCTGCAGGTTGCCGACCACGCCGTCCAGGCCCAGCGCCTGCGCCGCGCCCGCCGTATGTTGCCACCACAGCTGCTGCGGCCCCAGGCTCAGGCCGGCCTTGGTCTGGCCTTCGCGCCCGACACAGTAGGCCGCCAGCATGGTGCGAAACGGCGATAGCGACGTGCCCCCACCCACGTCGCTGGCAAGCCCATACCGGAACCCCACCCGGTCTGCGCCCGCGTAGTCGAAGAAGCCGCTGCCCAGGAAAAGATTGCTGGTCGGGCATACCGCCGCCGCCGCACCGGTGTCGCGCATCAGCGCCCGATCGGCGGCGTCGAAATGGATGCAGTGCGCATAGATGGCCCGCTCGCGCATCAGGCCAAAACCATCGTAGACCGCCAGGTAGGAACGTGCCTTTGGAAACAACTCCCGTGCCCAGGCGACTTCGTCCTTGCTCTCCGCCACATGCGACTGGATCCAGACACTGGGGTGGCGCTGCGCCAACTCGCCCGCACCACGCAGCTGTGCGTCGCTGCAACTGGGCGCAAAGCGCGGCGTGATGGCGTAGCCAAGCCGGTCCACACCGTGCCAGCGCTGGATCAGGGCCTCGGTATCGATCAGGCTTTGCTCGGTCGCGTCGCGCACGCCGTCGGGGCAATGCCGGTCCTGCAACACCTTGCCGCCGATCAGCCGCATCCCGCGCCGCTGACCTTCGTGGAAGAAAGCGTCGACCGATGCCGGGTGCGAGGTGGCAAAGGTCAACGCGGTCGTGACGCCGTTGCGCAGCAACTCGGTGACAAAAAACTGTGCCACCTGTGCAGCATGGATCGGATCGGAGAAACGGCTCTCCTGCGGGAAGGTGTAGTTCTCCAGCCAGGGCAGCAGGCCACTGGCGGGCGAACCGATGACATCGATCTGCGGGTAATGCACATGCAGGTCGACAAAGCCCGGCGCGATGATGCGGCCCGGCAGGTGTTCGACCGACACATGCGCAAAGCGCGGCGCCACCGTGGCGTAGTCACCGACCGCCACGATGCGTTCGGTGATCGAGGAACCGTCGTCGCCCACGACCAGCAGACCGTCCTTGTCGAAGACGGCCTGCCCCTGGGCGTCGAAACGCAGGATCGCGGCGCGATAGGCGTGCATGGGGGTCGAGCTTAGCGAAGAATCGGCCGCGTCATCGCCGCATCGGCGCTGCGGTGACACCGTCGACCAGCCAGTCCATGGCCAGGATCTGTGCATCGGTCAAGGTCTGGCCGGCGGCAATCATCGTCTTGCCGGTGTTGTCGCGCACGGGCTTGAGGGCATGGAACGGGTGCAGGCGCGCGGTGGCAATGTCCTGCTGGCGCGCCAGCACCTCGTCGCGCACCACCGCTCCGACGCGCGGTCCGAAGTCGCCGACCCGGATCATGCCCTCGGCAATGCCGCCCCAGACCGATCCGCTGGTCCAGCTGCCATCGAGCACCGCCCGAACGCGGCGTGTGTAGTACGCGCCCCACTCATGTTTCACCGCGACGATCTGCGCCTGCGGCGCCACCGCGCGCATGTCCGAGTGGTAGGCCACCGCCATCTTGCCGCGTTCCTGCGCGGCCACCATCACCGCATTGGAGGCGGTGTGAAACGACAGCACATCGGCCCCTTGGTCCATCAGCGCCATGGCCGCGTCCCGCTCGCGGGCCGGATCAAACCAGCTCTGCAACCAGATCACCTTCACCTTCGCTCGGGGGTCGACCGACTGCATGCCCAGCGTGAACGCATTGATACCCTGCAACACCTCCGGAATCGGAAAGCCGGCGACATATCCGGCCACATGGGTCTTGCTCATCCGCCCGGCCGCGACGCCGGACAGGTAACGCCCCTCGTAATAGCGCGCATTGGCGATGGCCACATTGGGTGCTGTCTTGTAGCCAGTGATCGACTCGAACCGCAGGTCGGGAAACTCGCGCGCCACGGCCAGTGTCGGCTCCATGTAACCGAAACTGGGCGTGATGATGAGCCTGTGGCCCTGGCGCGCCAGGTCACGGATCACCCTCTCCGCGTCCGGCCCTTCGGCGACGTCTTCGACCACGGTGGTGGTCACGCGCACCGGCGCACCCGGGGGATTGAGCGCTGCCAACATGGCCTTGCGACCTTCGTCGTGCTGGTGCACCCAACCGGCGCTGGTCAGCGGCGTGACATAGACAAAGCCGACCTTGAGCGGCGCCGGTGCCTGGGCACGGACCGGAAAGACGGGGGAAAGCAGGAAACAACAGGCGGCCGCGAACGCGGCGGCGAGGTTTTTGTACATGGT
>CAZLDV010000060.1:0-19224 GCA_964558425.1 uncultured Rhodoferax sp.
AGGCAATTGACCCAGCCTTTAATAGTGAGCCATTCGATGTGACTGCAACAGTTTCCGCAGTTCCCGAACCCGAGACTTGGCTCATGGTGATCGGTGGCCTGGGCTTGATCGCAAGCCGTGTTCGGCGGCGAGCCAAGCGGTAAGCGTCGGGCACCGTGTCAATGGCCCATTCGGGCCGTTGCTCCCTTCAGCGCAGTTGTTGACCGGCACCTGCGTCGTGATTGGACCACCCTGTCAGCACATTGACGCACAGGCATGGTCGCCAACGCACATCGAGCGGTCAACTGCTGCGTGGCCCGATACTCGTGCCATGCAACGCGCGACCGATCCGACGCCCCCCATCGAGCGCGACGACGCGCTACGCCAGGCCTTGGTGCTGTCGCTCGGCGCCGCAGTGTCCTTGGGGATCACCCGATTTGCCTATGGTTTGCTGCTGCCGCCGATGCGCGACGACCTGGGCTGGAGTTATGCGCTCGCCGGTGCCATGAACACCAGCAATGCGGCGGGTTACTTTCTCGGTGCCTTGTTGACTCCGCTGTTGTTGCGCCGCGCCAGCGCGGGCACGGTGATGGTCTGGGGCGCGTTGATTGCCAGCGTGCTGATGGCTGTCAGCGGCTTGTTCACCGACAGCGCCATCTGGCTGGTGCAGCGCCTGGCCGCCGGCGTGGCCAGCGCGCTGGTGTTCATCACCGGCGGCTTGCTGGCGGCGCGCCTGGGGGCGCTGCATCCGACGCGTGCCGGATGGTTGATCGGTATCTATTACGGCGGCACCGGTCTGGGCATCAGTCTCTCGGCGCTGGCTGTTCCCGCTGCCATGACCGCCGCATCGGGCATGGCCCATGCCTGGGCGGCCGCATGGATGGTGTTGGCACTGGCGTGTTTTGCGGGCACCGCCGGCTTGTACCGTGTGACCGTGCGGCTCGATGCGCAGGCCGCGTCGGCGGCCACCGGCTCGCCCCGGTCCAGCGCGACGGGCACCACCAGGGGCCCTGTGGCCGCACCGACGCATGCTGCGCATGTGCCGTGGTCGCGGTTTGTGTTGGCGCTGACCGGCTACGGCATGTTCGGCGTCGGCTATATCGGGTATATGACCTTCATCGTTGCACTGTGGCGCGAACAGGGCTTGCCACCGTGGGCGATCACCGGTTTCTACGCCGCGCTGGGTCTGGCGGTGATGGCGTCGCCGCGCTTGTGGGCCAGGCTGCTGGACCGCCATCGCGATGGCCGCCCGATGGCCTTGCTCAACGGCTTGCTCGGCGCTGCCACACTGGCCCCAGCCCTGAGCAGCGCCTGGCCGGTGGTGTTGGCATCGGGCCTGTTGTTCGGCGCGGTGTTCCTGTCGGTGGTCGCCTCCACCACGGCCTGGGTGCGCCACAACCTGCCGGCGTCGCAATGGGCCGGTGGCATCGGCGCGTTCACCATCGTGTTCGCCGTCGGGCAGATCGTCGGGCCGGCGATCGTGGGCTGGATTGCCGACGGCCCGGGCGGCCTGGTGCGTGGCTTTGTCGTGTCTGCGCTGGCCTTGTGGTGCGGGTCTGTGCTGGCGCTCGGACAAAAGGCGCAACCTGTCCCGACCCCTGCCAGCGCTGCGCGATGATCACGCCATTACACTGACCGCTGCGGCGGTTTTCATCGCGCAGTGGCATCGCCATTGCCGGCCGCGGCGCAAAGGTTCATCCATCAGCTTCTCATCGTTTCCGCTGCTTGCGGCCTTGCAACGTGCCCTGGCCGGCTCGGGTTATCTGGTACCCACGCCAGTGCAGTTGGCGGTCATTGCGGCCGCCTTGCGCGGCGCCGACGTGGTGGCCCAGGCGCAGACCGGTTCCGGCAAGACCGCCGCGTTCGGTGTGCCGCTGCTGCAGCATCTGCAATCGCGGCCGCATGCGGCGCCGCGCCCGCTCAAGGCGCTGGTGCTGGTGCCCACGCGGGAACTGGCGATGCAGGTCGGCGCGGTGCTCCGGGATCTGGCGCGCTTCCTGTCCGACCCGCCCAAGCTCGTGGTGGTGTTTGGCGGTGTGTCGGCCAATCCGCAGATGATGCGGCTGCGCGGTGGCGCAGACGTGGTGGTGGCCACTCCCGGGCGCCTGCTGGACCTGGTCAAGCAGAATACGCTCGTGTTGTCGGCGCTCGAAGTGCTGGTGCTCGACGAGGCCGATCGCTTGCTCGACGCCGGGTTCGCCGACGAGCTGTCCGCCGTGCTGGCATTGCTGCCGACCGATCGCCAGACGCTGCTGTTCTCGGCCACGCTGCCGCCGGCGGTGCAGCGGCTGGCCGGGCCGTGGTTGCGTGATCCGGTGCGGGTGCATATCGCCGACAGCGCGCAAACCGTGCCCGACATCGTGCAACGGGCGCTGTGTGTCGATCCGTCGCGGCGCACGGCACTGCTGCGCCATCTGCTGCAGCAGCAAGGCTGGAAACGGGCACTGGTTTTTGTTGCCACCCAGCATGCCGCGGAAACCGTTGCCGCCAAGTTGTACGCCAACGGGGTCTACGCGACACCGTTTCACGGCGGCCTGAGCCAGGGCGCACGGACCCAGATCATCGACGAGTTGCGCAACGGGCAATGGGACGTCGTGGTGACCACCGATCTGGCCTCGCGCGGACTCGACATCGCGCTGGTACCGGTGGTCGTCCATTACGACCTGCCCCGTTCGGCGATCGACTACCAGCACCGCATCGGCCGCACCGGGCGGGCCGGAGCCAGCGGCCTTGCCTTGAGTTTCGTCAGTGCGCAGACCGAGTCGCATCTGCGCTTGATCGAGAAGCGCCAGGGCCTGCAACTGGAGCGCGCGGTGGTGGTCGGGTTCGAACCAACGCAGAGTGCTCCGCCGCCCGACCGGGCAGCAGTGCCCGGCACCGGCGGCATCAAGGGCAAGCGGCCCAGCAAGAAGGACAAGTTGCGCGCGCAGGCGGCGCGCGTGGCGTCGCAGGATGCCGACGCAGGTTCTGCATCGGATTCCTGACGCCGTCAGCTGCTGCTGGCCGCGGTGGAGTCGGTCAGCCCCTCGTCGTCCTTGCCGTCAGCCTTGCCATCGCCGCAGGATGGTGGCGCTTCACCGGCTGGTGCTTCGGCGCCGGCGGGTCGATGGGTCCGGTGGCCAGGCTTGGCGATGACCTCGACATAGACATGCGCTGCGCCGTCGCGCGCGGCGGCATCGACGCGACCGATCAGTGTCGACAGATGCACCGCCTGGGCGCTGGCGGCGTGCGGGCCGATGCGGCAATCGAAGTCCAGGAAATCGACGCCTTCGGGCAAGGGACGGCGGCGTTCGCGTTTCAGATACTTGCGGATGTCGTGTTTGATGGCATCCAGCACCCGGTCCGGGTGTTTGCCGTCGACGGCCAATGGGTAAGTTTTTCGCATGGGCGATGGTAGCCCGCAAGCAGGCCATTGTTGTGGCTTGCGGGGCCCGGCAGCCCTCGTGGGTCGGATCGTCGGGCACCGTGGTTCAGGGCTGTGGATGTGAAACCGTATCGGCGGTAGGGCCATCGGCCGCGCCGGATTCCCGGGTGGCAAGCGGCGCGCATAGAATCCTGCCTCGGCAATGAATGCCTAGGCAATAATTGCCTTTTCGCAATCTCCGGCTTCCCGCACACCGTGTCCCATCCCTCCACTGAACACCCTGCACCGGCTGGCAACACCCAGGCGCCGCCGGTGTTTTATCGCCCCAACGCCTACGCGGTGGAAGACAGCGTCGGGTATCTGATGAAGCAGATCATGGTGTCGTTTGTCGCCCAGGCGGACAAGCGTCTGGCCGCCCACGGCCTGACCCATGCGCAATGGGCGCCGTTGATGCGGCTGCGCGTCATGGGTGAATCGACGGTGGCCGACATGGCCCGCTGGCTGCATGTGGATGCGGGCGCCACCACCCGGCTGATCGACCGACTCGAAAAGAAAGGCTTGTGCGAGCGCATCCGCAGCGTGCACGACCGCAGGGTTGTCCATCTCGCCATCACGCCCGAAGGTCTGGCTGCAACCGCGCAGGCACCCGCCGTGTTGACCGATATCCTCAATGCCCATCTGGCTGGCTTCAGCGAAGCCGAATGGAAGCAGCTGATAGCCTTGCTGCAGCGCATGCGCGACAACGGCGAGGCTTTCCGCGAGACACCGTAACGCGCCAACCACCGGCCGTGCACAGGGCCGGCACCCGACTTTCACCCCTCACCTTTCCACCCGCACCATGTCCGCACGCTCCCTTGCGCGTTTCGCAATCGCCCGGCACCGGGTCCCGGCGGCAGGCCATGCCGCGCGCGACGCAGATGCCCATTGGTTGCGCTTGCCAACCGTGCTGACGCTCGGCGCACTGGTGCTGGCGGGTTGTGCCAGCAGCGCCGGCATCACGTCCTCGGCCCGGCCGATCGCGCCTGCCACACTGGGGCTGCAGGCAGCGCAGCATTCCAGCGCCGTGGTGCCGGCATCGGACTGGTGGCGCGGGCTGGGGTCGCCTGGCCTGGACGCATTGGTCGAACAGGCGCTGGCCGGCAATCCGACGCTGGGCCAGGCGCAGGCGCGGCTGGTACGCGCGCAGGCGCTGGCCGCCGGCGTCGGTGCCAGCGCCGGACCCCAGGTCAACGGCACGTTTGACGCCACCACGCAACGCTACAGCGCCAACAGCCTGTATCCGCCGCCGTTGGCGGGTTCCGTCAGGACCATGGCCACGGCGCAGATCGGCGCGAGCTGGGAATTCGACTTCTTTGGCCGCAACCGGGCCGCGATTGCGGCGGCCGTGGGCCAGCAACGGGCGGCCCAGGCCGAAATGCAGGCCGCCCGCACGGTGCTGGCCAACCAGGTGGTGCGTGCCTATGTGCAGATCGGCCACCTGCTGGCGCTGCGCGACGTCGCGCAGCGCAGCCTGGCGCAACGCAACGAGATGCGAGGCCTGATCCGCCAGCGGGTGCAGGCCGGCCTGGACACGGCCGTGGAGGAACGCCAGGGCGATGCGGCCTTGCCGGAAGCGCGGCTGCAGATCGAGCAGATCGACGAACACCTCATGCTCACCCGCCATGGATTGGCCATCCTGACCGCCCAGCGGGTCGACGCGCTCGATGCATTGACCGTGAATCTGTCCAGTCTGCAACGCCTGGCATTGCCCGTGGGCGTGGACGCCGACCTGCTGGGTCGCCGGGCCGACATCACCGCGGCGCGCTGGCGGGTCGAGGCGGCGAGCAGCGATGTCCAGGCCGCGCGGGCGCAGTTCTATCCCAACATCAATCTCAATGCCTTCATCGGGCTGTCCAGCATCGGACTGGGCAAGCTGATCCAGGCCGACAGCGCCCAACTCGGCGTCGGTCCGGCGATCCGCCTGCCGATCTTCGACTCCGGTCGCCTGCGCGCCAATCTGGGCGTGAAGACGGCCGACCTCGACGCTGCGATCGAGACCTACAACGTGGCGGTGCAGGATGCGGTGCGTGACGCGGTCGATCAGTTGACCAGTCTGCAGTCCTTGACGCGCCAGCAACGCGAGCAGTCGCAAACCCATGCCGGCGCGCAGGCGGCTTTCGATCTGATCCGTCAGCGTTATGCGGCCGGCCTGTCGACCTACCTGACGGTCCTCAATGCCGAAAGCCAGCTGCTGGCGCAGCAGCGCCTGGCCGCCGACCTGGGCGCGCGTGTCCTTGACACCGAGGCCGCACTGGTACGCGCGCTGGGTGGCGGCTATGCCGGCGATGACCGAGCCTGGGACACGGCCGCGCAAACCGTCACCCGCGCCACCACGCCCTGATCGTCCAGAACCTGCATCTTCTTTCCGGAGCCCACGCATGCCATCACCTGCAACCCCACCCAGCGCAACGCGCAACCCCGCGCGCAGAAAGGCCCTGGGCGTCGTCACCGCGCTGGTGCTTGCCGCCGGCCTCGGCTATGGCATCTACTGGTATCTGGTGCTGAACCATTTCGAATCCACCGACAACGCCTATGTGCAAGGCAACATCGTGCAGATCACGCCGCAGGTTGCCGGCACCGTCATCGCGATCGACACCGACGACACCGCCCATGTCAAGGCGGGTGATGTGCTGGTGCGTTTCGACCCGGCCGACGCCCAGGTCGCGCTGGAACAGGCGCAGGCGCAACTGGCGCAGACGGTGCGCGAAGTACGCAGCGTCTACGCGAACAACAGCACCCTGCAAGCGCAGATCACCGCGCGTCAGGCCGATCTGTCGCGCTACCAGGCCGACCTGGCCAAGGCCCAGGACGATGTGAACCGCCGCGCCCCGCTGGTTGCCACCGGCGCGGTGGGCAAGGAAGAGTTCAACCATGCCAATGCCCAGTTGGCATCGGCGCGCAGCGCCGTGGCTGCGGCCCAGTCGGCCGTGCTGGCGGCGCGCGAATTGCTGGCCGCGAACCAGACCCAGACCTCGGGTGTCGCGATCGACCAGCATCCCAATGTCTTGCGTGCGGCCGCACGCGTGCGCGAGGCATTCCTGGCCTTGTCGCGCAACCAGCTGGTCGCGCCGATCGACGGTTACGTGGCCAAACGCAGCGTGCAACTGGGCCAGCGTGTCGCCGCCGGTACACCGCTGATGTCGCTGATCGCGCTGGATCGGGTCTGGGTGGAGGCCAACTTCAAGGAAAGCCAGTTGCAGCGGCTGCGCATCGGACAACCGGTCACGCTGCAGGCCGATGTCTATGGCAAGAAGGTCGAATACCACGGCGTGATCGAAGGCCTGGGCGCCGGGACCGGTGCCGCCTTTGCATTGCTGCCGGCGCAGAACGCGACCGGCAACTGGATCAAGGTGGTGCAGCGATTGCCGGTGCGGATCAGCCTGGATGCGAAGGAACTGGTTGACCATCCGCTGCGCGTCGGTCTGTCGATGGAGGCCCAGGTGGACATCAGCAAGACCGACGGACGCATGCTGTCGGACGGCATGTCGACGCCCGCCGGTGTGCAAACCAGTGTCTATACCCGTGACGCGGCGGCTGCCGATGCCGAAGTGCGGCGCGTGATTGCCGCCAATGGCGGCGGCGCCAGCGCCCCGGTCAAGCGCCCCAACGTGATCAAGACACCCCACGCGCAGGCCCCGGCCGCCGCCATGGCACCGGCGCTGGCGCGGCTGGACCGCAGCGCTGGTGCGACGCAGCTGAAGTAAACCGGCCAGGGCAACACCATGTCGACCACTGTCACGGCGACTCCTGGCGACGTCGGCCCGGCGGCGTCCTCTGCGCCCGCGACGGCCCCCGTCCGGGCGCCCGTGTTTGCGCCGCTCGAAGGCAGCGAGCGCGTGCTCGGAACGATGGCGCTGGCGCTGGCCACCTTCATGAACGTGCTCGACAGTTCGATCGCCAACGTCTCGATCCCGGCCATCTCCGGCAATCTGGGTGTGAGCACGGCACAAGGCACCTGGGTCATCACCTCGTTCGCGGTGGCCAACGCGATCGCCTTGCCGCTGACGGGCTGGCTGACACAGCGTGTGGGGCAGGTTCGGCTGTTCACCGCCAGCGTGCTGCTGTTCGTGATCGCGTCCTGGTTGTGCGGCCTGTCACCGAACTTCGAATCGCTGATCGTGTTTCGCGTGCTGCAGGGTTTCGTCGCCGGCCCGATGATCCCGCTGTCCCAGACCTTGCTGCTGGCCAGCTACCCGACGGCCAAGGCCGGCACCGCATTGGCGGCCTGGGCCATGACCGTGCTGGTGGCGCCGGTGGCTGGCCCCTTGCTCGGTGGCTGGATCACCGACAACATTGCCTGGCCCTGGATTTTCTACATCAACGTGCCGGTGGGCCTGGTGGCCGCGGCGATGACCTGGTCGATCTACCGCAAGCGCGACCCGGGTCCGCGCCGCATGCCGCTCGATGTGGTGGGCCTGGCGCTGCTGGTGTTGTTCGTCGGCGCGATGCAGATCATGGTCGACAAGGGCAAGGAGCTCGACTGGTTCGCGTCCCGCCAGATTGTCATTCTGGCCGTGGTCTCGGTCGTCGCGTTGCTGTTTTTCCTGGCCTGGGAGCTGACCGAAAAGCACCCGATCGTCGATCTGCGCTTGTTCACGCAGCGCAACTTCCTGGTCGGAACCATGTCGTTGGCACTGGCGTTCGGCCTGTTTTTCGGCAACATCGTGTTGTTGCCACTGTGGCTGCAGCAATACCTGGGTTACACCGCCACCTGGGCCGGGTTGGCCACGGCGCCGGTCGGGCTGTTGGCGATCCTGATCTCGCCGTGGGTCGGCAGGAATGTCCATCGCATCGACCCGCGCACGCTGGCCACGATTTCATTCATCGGGTTCGGCATTGTGCTGGGCATGCGGGCGCATTTCAACAGCCAGGCCGACTTCATCACGATCCTGATTCCGACGCTGTTGCAGGGCGCGGCCGTGGCGTTCTTCTTCATTCCGCTGCAGGCCATCGTTTTCTCCGGCATGAGCCCCGAGCGCATGCCGGCGGCCTCCGGCCTGTCGAACTTCGTGCGCATCACGGCTGGCGCGATCGGCACCTCCTTGTTCACGACCCTGTGGGACAGCCGCGCACAGCTGCACCACGCACGTCTGGCCGAGTCCCTGAGTCAGACCAACAGTGCGTTGATGCAGACACTGGCGCAGATGCGGGCCGGCGGCCTCAGCGAAACGCAGGCGCTCGCCAGCATCAACCGCATGATCGACCAGCAGGCCTACACGATGGCCGTGACCGACCTGTTCTACCTGTCGTCGGCGTTGTTTTTCCTGCTGGTCGGAGTCATCTGGCTGGCCCGACCCAGGCTGGGCATCGGTGCCGTTGGTGGAGGTGGGGCACACTGACGACTGGCGATGGGCATTCATTGATCGGCCGTCCATGGCATGGCGCTGGTCCTGCCTGACCGCAGCGCATGCGCCCAAGCGCGTCAAACCAGGTCGAACACTTCCGGGTTGGCTGGCACGGGGTTGCCAGACGAATGGTTCTTGTAGGTAGGCCAATCCGGTTCGTATGCGTCCGCCTGATTGCCCCAGGTGGTCCAGCCGGGCCGCGACCCACGCGCAAAAAGCTCCAGGTATTTGCCTGGGCTGCATGATTCGACGATGTCGTAAAACTCGTCTGGCTTTCGGGAGTGCTCCCGCTTTTGGGTCTTCAGGATATTCACCTGTCGACGCCCGGCAGCCAACGTCCGTGCATTTTTCCCGCGTACCCCGAAAAGCACCAGTTCCGTCGTGTTGCGGAAGTAGAAGCCGACACCTCTGCCGTCGGGCCCTCCATCTTTTCGAATCTTGTGCCAGACGATATTCGACTTGTACTGGAAGCCCCACGCTGTCATGACGGACAACCCGTCGGGCAACAGCGCGTTGGGCACCCACAAGTAGAGATGCGCTGTTTCGTCTGTCAACTGTGCAACAGGCAGCGCGCCAATGTCCGCCAGATGCATGGTTCCATATCGATTCAGTCGTCGATGCTCGGGTGCGACCTTGCCTGTGCGGTTCTGGAATTGCCAGGGTGGGTCGGCAAGAATCGTGGCAAATCGTTGCCCTTCGACACGTGAAATCAGATCTTCGGATGCACAGATGGCTTCGGGGGATGGTTTCATGGGGAATCTCGTTCGTACAGTTGTTCGCTGATGCCCAGCACCAAGATCGGGCATCCGCCACCGCTGCCTCCATTGATGCGAGGCAGCAGCCTCTTGTAGCAGCGGCCGATGGTGGTCCCAACCTGGCAACACTGTAGCGGACGCATTTGGATGCGCCCGCGCGTGACCGGGCGCGTGATCGTGTTCATCCCGCTGTCACCCGCAACAGGCGCCGCGCCAGCAAGCCCATCCCGATCGCCAACGCGGCACCGCCGCCGGCAAGCAACCAGACGGCCAGCGTGACCTGTGGCGGCTGCAGCGGCAGGTCCAGGCCGACGGCCTGGCCGACCAGGCCGGCGATGGCCGCACCGATGGCGCCGCCGAGCGAGCCCAGCGTGGGTGCCGATCCGGCGGTTGCATCTTCCTGGCCTTTCTGCGCGGCGGCCATCACGCGCTGGTTCAGGAACGAGTAGGCAATGCCCAGTCCCGCGCCGATCAAGGCCAGCGACAGCACCGCCCACTCGATAGCCTGCGCCGGCAGCGACCATGCCAGGCCGGCCAGACCGAGCGCGAGCAGCACCGGGCCGGCCTGGATGCACAGCGCCTGGCCACGCGAACCCAACGATGCCACGGCGACCGCCGCGACGGACCAGGCCACCGCGTGCACCGCACCGATATAGCCTGCCGTGGTTGGGCCCAGGCCCCGATGGAACTGCAGCAGATACGGTATGTAGACCAGGATGCCCATGTACGACAGCGGCATCAGCAGCAGCACCCACAGGCCCAGCGAGACCGGATGGGTCAGCCCCGGGAAGACGGTGGGGAAGATATGGCGCGTGCTGGCGCGATCGAGCCGCAACATGGCCGCGATCAGGGCAAAACCCAGCAGCACCAGCAGCACGCCCCAGACCACCGGGTCCATCCGGTTGGACACCGCGATCGCCAGCACGCCGAGCACCAGCAGCACCAGCCGCAGCGCCGGGACCACGACCGGGTCGGATGAGCGCACGGGTGGGCCGGGCAATACGCGGCGTACCATGAGCAGCATCGGCACTGGCAGCAGCGCGGTGCCGACAAAGGCGGCGCGCCAGGACCAGGCTTCGGTCAACCAGCCCCCGGCCAGCGGACCGATGAAGATCGCAAAGGCCCAGGTCACCGCCTGGATGCCGAACACCCGCGGCAACAGCCGGATGTCGAACAATTCGCGCACCAGCGCATAGCTCAGCGCCACCAGCACGCCTTCGCCGATGCCCTGCAGCACCCGCCCGAGCAGCACCAGCGCAATACCGGGCGCGGCGGCCGCCATCAGCCCGCCGGCCATGACGACGACACCGGCCAGCACGAGCGCCGGCCGGGCACCCAGGCGCGCCTTGAGCAGCGCCATCGACGCGCCGCCGAGGATGGTCGAGACCAGGTAGAGGCTGGTGGCCCAGCTCAGATACGGCGCCGCGTGCAGGTCTTCGACCACGTTGGGCATCGCGGTGACAACCATGAACCAGACGATCGCATGGGTGCCCACACCCATGTTGACCAGCACCAGCGAGGCCAGATTACCGCGCTGGAGCAAGGTGGGTTGCGCGTTGTGCATGGATGCCGCAACAGCCGCCCGCTCAGGGCAGGCCGCGCACCCATTGCACGATGCTGTCGGCCATCGGTGCGGTGGCCTTGGGCGCCAGGATGTCACCGGCCAGCACATGCTGACCGAGGCTTTCGCTGTAGTCGATGACGATCGCCTCCTTGTGGCCACTGGCGATGCGCGCAAAGACAGCGCGGGTCTGGGCGGGGTCAACGGTCTGATCCTGTTCGCTGTACAGCATCAGCACCGGAGTGCGGAATGCCGCCATGTCGGCGCGCCGGACCCGATCCACCAGCGCCAGCATCGGGAACAGGGCGCGGGTCGGGTAACACGTGGTCCAGGCATTTGCTTCGCGTGGGCTCGACGCTGTCCAGCTCCGGGTCTGGCCCTGCAGCATGAGCGCAATCTGCCGGCCCCACGGCGCGTTGATGATGTTCGCCCACTTGTTGCGCGGCCCGAAATTGGGCGACAGAAAGACATGCGCCGCAATCGCCTGGCCTTCGGGTCGCAAGGCCAGCCAGGTCGCCAGCGTGGCACCGGTCGAGCAGCCGACGACCAGCACCTTGTCGCCCAGCAACTGCCCGATGCGCAGCGCTTCGAGCGTGTCGGCCAGCCAGTCCTGCACGCTGGCCTGTGCCATGGCGTCCGGTGCGGTACGTCCATGCCCGGTCAATCGGCTGTGGAACAGGTTGGCGCCCAATGCCTGTGCCACCGTTTCCGCCAGCGGCGCGGTCTCCAGCCGGCTGGCGGAAAAGCCATGCAGATACAGGATCGACCACGGTGTGCGTGCGTGCACAGCGTCGTGCCAGACGATGCCCTTGGCATTGCCCGGCCGGATGTCGGCATGTTGCGCCTCGCAGCGGGCGATCCACGCGTCCAGTTGCGTGATCGCGGCCGGCGGCATGGCGCGTTCCGTCGGGGCATCGGGCCCGAACGCATTGCGCAACCCCGAAAAGAGAGGACCGGCGGCCACGATCAGGACACCGGACGGCCCGAACCGCGCGCACCGGCGGCGCAGGCAGGGTGCGCCTGCCGGCGCGCACGGCGCACGGGTTGCAGCTCGGAATGCAGGACGAAGGTCATGGTGGGTCGGGCATTATCGAACGCCGCCGGCGCCGCGCGCGCCGCCGGCGCCGGCTCCGCTCAATCCGCTTCGGGCCGGGTCCGCGCGTGCGGAATCACGACGCCCGGATGGTTGAGCCAGGTGTCAAATGGAATTTCCACGTCCGCCACGAACCGGTCGCCGCGGTACCAGAACCGGCCGGCCAGCGCGACCCGATCATCCGCATCGAAGATGCGCCGCGTCAGGTGGGCCATCGGCGTTGCGAACGAGCAGCCGAGCTGGTTTGCCAGCACCAGATTGGCCGGCGCCACCGTCATGGTCTGCTGCACGCGTTGCATGCGCCTGGGCGCATGGGTAGCGAGCAACCAGGCGATCTTGTGCTCGCGTTCACTTCCGGGCGGAAACGTCGCGTGGATCTCGGAGGCGACGTAGATCTCGGCCAGGCAGAACGGCTCGCCGTCCAGCACATGGATCTTGCGGATGAAGTGGTAATGGGCATGGCTGGCCGCGCCGCGCGCAAGGTCGCTCGGCATGTCCACACTGCTGCGCTGCTCCAGGATGTCGAAGCGCAGGTCCTGTGTGCCTGGATCGTTGATCGCGGATCGCAGCCTGTCTGCGCTGGCCGGTGCGTGTTCTGTCACGAAGGTACCGTGTCCACGCCGGCTGGTGATCAGTCCTTCCGCGATCAGCACGGCATACGCCTGTCGCACCGTGATGCGTGCCAGTTGGTACTGCTCGGCCAGTTGCACCACCGTGGGCAACTGCACGCCCGCTCCGATCTCGCCCTGCGTGATCTGGTGGCGCAAGACGCTGGCCAATTGCAGGTACTGCGTGACGCCGGCGCCCGGCGCGATCACATGGGCGCCCGCCACGCGCCGGCGTACCGTGGTGGGAGGCGAACGGGTGTTCACACCGGTGCCGCCGCTGCAGGCACGCACACCTGCGGCGGGTCAGCCGACACTGATCTGCAAGGCGCGGATGAACGGCACCCACTTGGCGCGCTGGTCGTGCGCGTACGCATCGGCCTGCGCCGGCGTGGAGGGGCCCAGCGGCTGTGAGGCACCTTGCGCCAGCCGGTCCTTGACGCCCTGCGTTGCCAGTGCCTTGTTCAGTGCTGCGTTGAGCTTCGTGATTGCCTCCGCCGGCGTTCCCTTGGGTGCAAACAGGCAGTTCCAGGTCGATGCTTCGTAGTCGGGCAGGCCTTGTTCGGCGAAGGTCGGTACTTCGGGAGCAACCGGGCTGCGTTGCTTGCCGGAGACGGCCAGCAGATGCGCCCGCCCTTGTTGTGCGATCGGGCGCGCCGAGATGAAGCCGTCGAACAGCAGGTTGACGTGACCCCCCGAGAGATCGATCAGCGCCGGGCCATTGCCCTTGTAGGGCACGTGCAGCAATTGGATGTCGGCCGCCTTGGCGAACGCTTCACCCACCACATGGCTGATCGACCCCGGGCCACCTGAGCCGTAGCTGACCTTGCCTGGATTGGCCTTGGCATACGCAATCAGCTCCTTCAGCGTCTTGGGCATGGCGCTGCTGGCAACCAGCACCAGCGGCGTGTGCGCCACCAGTCCGATCGCGGTCAGGTCGCGCTCGACGTCGAATGGCAGGGATTTGTACAGACCGACGTTCATGACCAGTTGCG
The DNA here is from genome assembly GCA_964558425.1 of uncultured Rhodoferax sp. Lineage (GTDB taxonomy): Bacteria > Pseudomonadota > Gammaproteobacteria > Burkholderiales > Burkholderiaceae_C > CAISIP01. Next base: position 13,737 of record CAZLDV010000060.1, read on the forward strand.
AACTGGTGCCCAGGCCGATGGTGTAGCCGTCCGGCGCCGCCTTGGCGACGACGTCGGTGCCGATCGAACCACCGCCGCCGGCGCGGTTCTCGACCACCACGCTCTGGCCCAGGAACTCGCTCATCGGTTGTGCCAGCTCGCGTGCGATCAGGTCATTGCCGCTGCCGGTGCCAAAGGCGACCACCAGCCGGATCGGCTTGTGCGGGAAGGCCTGCGCGTGCGCCGTGCGTGCGGCGCCTGGCAGCAGGGTGGCGCCAGCCATGGCGGCCAGCACGGTACGGCGACGGGGTGGTGTAGCTGAAGGATGCATCATGGTTGCCTTTCGTAGCGGGTTGTGGTGCATGCGCGTTCGTTTGCGCGATGGGTGGGAACGGCGCGGCCGATCAGGCCTGGCCGAGCAGATGGGGCGGCACCTGCATCGGCATCGACAACAGGATTTGCGCCATGCCCTTGCCCAGCGGGTCATTGCGCATCGACGCCATGCCGCCGCCGCCCAGCGCCTGTTCGCAGACGAAGTTGAAGGCATGGATGCCCGGCACCTCGTAGCGTGTCACCGGGCCTTTGACCAGATGGGCCAGGTAGGCGGCAACGGACTGCGCCGTCAGTTGTGCGCGCAACAGGTCGCACAAGGCGGGTGTACGGGCGATGATGCCGATGTTGGAGATGTCGCCCTTGTCGCCGCTGCGGCCCCAGGCCAGACGGATCAGCGGCACGCTGACGGTGTCGTGGGGGGCCGGGGTGGCATCGTCGGCAGCCGGTTTGGCGGCCGCGCGCGGGGCGGCGACATGCTGCGATGCGCCGTTTGCCATCGGTACAGCCGGCGCTTGCGCGATGGGAATCATGGCATCACCGATCTGCACCGATGCCGACACCCGGTTCTTGGGCAGCAGGAAGGCGTATTGCCGGATCGACGGAGACGCCGAGGCGCGCCCGCCGCCGGCTCCGGTGGTGCCCGGCGACCAGGAGGTGCCGGCCGGCGCCACCTCGCGCGCCAGCAGGTCCAGCGCTTCCTTGCGGGCATGCGTGGCCGACAGGCGCAGGATGGCTTCGCGTGTGCCTTGCGCACGCGCATGCGGCCCGTAGCACGACTCGGCGCCGAGCACTTCGATGTTCGTTGCGCAGTACGGTCCCAGGCCGGCCTTGTCGAGCATTTCGGATGTGCGTTGCACGATGGCCGCGCCGGTACGCCGGGCCTTTGCCACTGCGTCCTGGCCGACGATGGTCAGTTGCGCCGCGATCTTGAATCCCTCCATGTAGGTCGCGCTGACCTTGTAGCTGTCGGTTGGCGCGCGGCCGCGCGCGCCGTGCACCTCGACCTGGTTTGGCGCCAGCTGGCGCATCGTGACCTGGGTGAAGTCGCACACCACATCGGGCAGCAGGTAGGCCGCCGGATCGCCGATTTCGTACAGCATCTGCTCCGACAGGACCGCGGGCGTGACCAGACCGCCGGTGCCCTCGACCTTGGTGCAGATGAAACTGCCATCGGCGCGGCATTCGGTGATCGGGTAGCCGATATGCGGCCAGTCGGGCACCGTGTCCCAGTCGGTGAACAGCCCACCGGTGGCCTGGCAGCCGCATTCCAGGATATGGCCGACCAGGCTGCCGGCGGCGAGCCGGTCGTAATCCGCGCTGCTCCAGCCAAAGGCATGCATCAGCACGCCCAGCGTCACCGCCGAATCGACACAGCGCCCGGTGATGACGACCTGCGCGCCCGCATCCAGCGCCGCCCGGATCGGCTCGGCGCCGAGATAGGCGTTGGCGGTGAGCAACTGCCGGGGCATCGGCGCGCCGCTTTGCAGTTCGCGCACCGGCTCGGTCACCTCGCGCAGCGACGGGATCAGCGGCATGACATCGTCACCCGAGACCACGGCGATCTTCAGATCGATGCCCTGTTCCCGGGCCAGCGCAGCGAGCGCGGCCGCGCAGCCGTGCGGGTTGACGCCGCCGGCGTTGCTGACCACGCGGATGCCCTTGGCCAGCACGTCCTTGAGCACTGCCTTCATCGCCACCGTGACGAAGTCGGTCGCATAGCCCAGCTCCGGCCGCTTGAGCCGCGCGCCGGCCAGGATCGACATCGTCAGTTCGGCCAGGTAGTCGAACACCAGGTAGTCGATGTTCCCGTTGGCCACCAGTTGCGGTGCGCCCAGGCTGCTGTCGCCCCAGAATCCCGAGGCGCCGCCGATGCGAATGGTCTTGTCCTTGCTCATGGCCTGATCTCCGCGCGCCGCACTGCGGCGCCAGCAGGGTGGGGGTGCGATGGCGCGACGCTCACTTGCCTGTCCAGTTGGGTTTGCGCTTTTCACGGAACGACAGTTGACCCTCGGCCGCGTCTTCGGTCAGCGCGAACAAGGCGATCTGGCTCTCGGTGAACGACATCGATTCCTCGAACGCCATCTGCTCGATCGTCGTCATGGTGTACAGGCCGCGCCGGATCGCCGCGGGCGACTTGTCCAGCATGCGTGCGAGCAGCCAGTCGACACCGGCGTCCAGGTCTTCGCGCAGGTGGTTGACCAGGCCGTATGCCAGCGCCTGCGCGGCGGTGATCGGTTCGCCGGTGATGCACATCTCGGACAGCACCCGACGCGGCAACAGCTTGTCGAGCACGCTGAGAACCTGGGCTGGAAACAGGCCGACCTTGACCTCGGGCAGACCGAAGATGGCTTTCGGTGTCGCCACTGCCATGTGGCACATGCCCATGATGCCCATGCCGCCGGCCATGCACGCGCCATTGACGCGGGCGATCAGTGGCACCGCGGATTGGCGTGCCTGCCGGAACAGGTTGGCGAAACCGGCATGCGGCTCGGAATAGTCGAACTTGAACGAGGTTCCGCTTTGCAGATCGGCGCCGGCGCAGAACGCGCGCTCACCGGCGCCGGTGATCACGATGGCGCGGATCGCACGGTCCTGGTTGGCGCGGGTCATCGCGGCGCTCAGACCCTGCAACACGGCAGTGTTGATCGCGTTGCGCCGCTCTTCGCGGTTGATCGTCAGCCACAACACGGCGCCGCGTTGTTCTTCCAGCAATTCCGGCGGAGTGGATGCAGTGGTCATGGGTCTCCTTGTGTCAGGGTGGGGCAATGGGGCTGCGTGCTGTCGCTACGCGTCGGATGTGCGCACGGCACCGCTTGCGAGCAAGGCGTCGATGCGCGCGTCGTCGTAACCGATGTCGCGCAGCACGTCTCGGCTGTGCTGCCCCAGTCGGGGCGCCGGCAGGGCCTCGCCCGGTGGTGTTCCCGACCACTCGCTGGGCACCGCCATCTGGCGGATCGTGCCCACGTCGGGATGTTCCATCGTGCTGAAGAAGCCGATGTCTTCCAGATGCGCATCCTGCAGCAGGGTATCGAAGGTGTGCATCGGAAACACCGGGATGTCGGTGTCCGCCAGCAACGCCTGCAACGCGGCGGTGGTCCGCTGCCCGATCTCATCGGACACCATCGCGTACAAGGCGTCGATGTTCTGCGTCCGCGCGCGGATGTCGGCAAAGCGCGGGTCGGTGGTAAACAGGTCGGCTTGTCCGATGGCCCTGAGAAAGGCGCGCCATTGCAGATCGGTATAGATCAGGCAACAGACGTGGCCGTCGCGCGTCGCATAGGGCCGGCGCTGTGGCGAGAGCAGGCGCGGGTAGCCGAAATCACCCTGCGCTGGCACGAAGGTCTGGCCGTACAGATGGTCGCCCAGCACCTGCGGCACCATGGTCTCGAACATCGGGATGTCCACGCGCTGGCCTCGGCCACTGCGTTCGCGGCCGTACAGCGCGGCCGCGATCACGCCGAACGCGTACAGGCCGACGGATCGGTCGGCGATCGTGATCGGCAGGTAGCGCGGAATGTCGCCGCTCGACATCGCCATGGCCTGGGGCAAGGCGCAGGCGGCCTGGATCAGGTCGTCGAACGCCGCGCTGGCCGCGTAGCGCCCCCGCTGCGAGAAGCCGAACATGCCGGCATAGATCAGTCGCGGGTTGATCGGCGCCAGCGTCTCGTAGTCGAGCCCGAGCCGGGCCATGGCCTGCGGCCGCACGTTGTAGGTCAGCACGTCGGCGCCGCGCACCAGGTCGATCAGGGCGGCACGACCGTCGGGTGTCTTGAGGTCGAGCGCAACGCTGCGCTTGTTGCGGTTCATCGACAGGAACAAGGGCCCCATCTTGCGCTGGCCTTGCGGGCCGATGCCGCGCACCACATCGCCATCCGGTGATTCGACCTTGACCACGTCGGCGCCCAGGTCACCCAGCATCTGGGTTGCCGAAGGGCCCATGAAGACACTCGTGATGTCGATCACCCGTACACCCGTCAGGGGGCCGCGGTTGCCGCTCGGCACGGTGGCGGGGGTATCGGATTGGGCTACCATCGGCGATTGATCTTAAAGTTCTATTTTTAGATTCTATGACAGAACCATTCGCAAGCGGCCAGCAGGTGCTGGTGTCCGCATTCGCTGACAACCCGCAACAGGCCATCGACCACAACGTCGCCTTGCACGCCATGCCGGCGCCCGATCCCGCGGCGCTCAAGGACGACGAAATCCTCCTCGCCATCAAGGCCGCATCGGTGAGCTGGGTCGATCTGCTGATGACCAGCGGCCAGTACCAGCACATGCCGCAGCCGCCGTACCGTCCGGGCATGGAATACAGCGGTGTCGTCGCTGCGGTCGGCAAGGCGGTCGATCCGACCACGCTGGCCATCGGTGATCGGGTCATGGCCGATTTCATGCGGGTCGGCCCGCGTACGGGCGGGGCGTACCAGGCGGCCGGCGGATTTGCATCCTACGCGGTGATTCCGCGGCAGGCGGCACGCCGGATACCCGACGGCTTTTCGTTCGACGAAGCCTGCTGCCTGCTCGGCAACTACGAGACCGCCTACCACTGCCTGGTGGTGCGCGGACAATTGCGCGCCGGCGAGAGCGTGCTGATCCTGGGTGCATCCGGCTCGACCGGCATGGCCGCGGTGCAGATGGCCAAGCTGCTGGGCGCCACCGTCATTGCCGCCGGCCGCTCGGACGACAAGCTTGCCATCGTGCAGGCGCATGGCGCAGACCATGTGGTCAACACCCGCGCCGCACCCGGCGAGGGCGGTGTGCGGCGGTTCCGCGACGAAGTGAAAGCGCTGACCGGCGGCAAAGGCGTCGACGTGGTCTACGACGCGGTCGGCGGCGACACCTCGCTGGAGGCGATGCGTTGCGCTGCCTTCGGTGGCCGGTTCCTGATCGTCGGCTGGACCTCGACGCCCGACGTCGCCCGCGGCAAGGGCCAGCGCGGCGCGCCGAACGCCAACCTGCTGCCGACCAACATCATGCAGATGAAAAGCCTCACCGTGATGGGTTGCCCGGCGGTGATCGCGGTGTCGCACAACCCGGAGCTGCGCGACGAACGGCTGGCGCGCATCATGGAGTGGGTCGCGCAGGGAAAGATCCGGCCGTATATCTCGCACCGGTTCCCGATCGCGCAGTTCAAGGAGGCCATGCAGGCGCGCTGGAACGCGGACGTGGTGGGCAGTTG
>CAZLDV010000061.1:0-18864 GCA_964558425.1 uncultured Rhodoferax sp.
GCCATGCCTGCTTCCAGCGCAAGCAGATGCGCCTTGCGATCAAGCCCGCCTGCGTAACCGGTCAACGCCCCATTGCTGCCGACCACGCGGTGGCATGGCACCACGATGGACAGTGGATTGCGTCCGACGGCGGTGCCGACCGCCCGTGCCGCGGTGGGCCGGCCCAGTTGCGCGCCGATCGCCGCATAGCTGCGGGTGGTGGCGATCGGAATCTGCAACAGCGCTTGCCAGACGGCTTGCTGGAATGGCGTGCCGCTGGCCAGGTCCAGCGGCAGCGTGAACGTTGCGCGCGCGCCGTCCAGATACTCGCGCAACTGCTGCTGCGCGCTGACCAGTAGCGGATGCTGGTCGTCGCGCCGCCCCAATGCGCACGGGGGGTAGTGGCGCTGGCCCTCGAACCAGACGCCCGCCAGTCCGCACGCGGTGGCGGCCAGTGTGATCGAACCCAGGCGGGTCGTGGTTGTCGTCCAGACACGGTCGCTTGCGTTGTGCATCTCAATTTCCTGGGTGGGGATTTGTCGGGTCCGCTGTCGGCGGGGTGTACCAGCTGCGCAATACCGCGTAGCTGCGCCAGGGTCGCCAGGCCTGGGAACGGGCTTCTGCTGCGCGCCCCGGATGGGGTGCATCCCGCAGGCCCAGCGCCTTGTGCAGCGCGACGTCGGCGGCGGGAAATGCGTCGGGCCAGCGCAGCGCGCGCATGGCAATGTATTGGGCGGTCCAGTCGCCGATGCCGGGCAAGGCGGTGAGTTGTGCCATCGTCGCTGCGATGTCACCGCCTGCGGACAGGCGCAACTGGCCATCGGCCACCGCGCGCGCGAGCGCCTGGATTGCGCGCTGGCGCTGGCGCACGATGCCCAGGGCGCCCATCGCGTCGGTATCGGCGCTGGCAAGGCAGGCTGCGCTGGGAAACAGCCGGTTCAGGCCCGCATGCGGCGTGGCTATCGGCTCGCCCCATCGCAGCACCAGGCGCTGCGCCAGCGTGCGTGCCGCGGCCACGGTGATCTGCTGGCCGAGCACGGCGCGCACCGCCAGTTCGAACCCGTCCAGCGTGCCCGGTACCCGCAGACCTTCGCCGTGCGGGAAATCAAGGCCCAGCACTTGGTGAATCGCGTGCGGGTCGGCGTCGAGATCGAGCCAGTGGCGCACCCGGCGGATGACCGACGGCAGCAACGGCCGCAAGGCATCGCTCACCTGCAGTTCGACCCAGCTGTGCTGCGGGTCGACGCGGGCCAGCAACCAGCCGGCGTGCGTGCGCTCGCCCAGCTGCATCGCGATCGTGCGCCCGAACGTGAAGCCCGGGCCCGCACCGATGGGTGTGAGCTGCTCGACGCCGTCGATCTGGCGCTGCCGGAAAAACGCGCCCAGCGCGGCCGCATCCAGCGGCGGCCGGTAACCGAGCCGCACCTGCATCGCGCCAGCCACCGGTGACGAACCAGCGCGACGCAGCTGTGTCGGGTTCAGCCGGTAGTGGGCGACAAATGCAGCGTTGAAGCGCCGCACGCTGCCGAAACCGCTGGCCAGGGCGACCGCGCCGATCGGCAGGTCGGTGTCGGCCAGCAGTTGCTTGGCGGCCAGCAACCGGCGCGTCTGCAGATACTGCAGCGGCGCCACACCGAATTGCGTCTCGAAGATGCGGCGCAGGTGGCGGTCGCTCACGCCCACGCGGGTTGCCAGCGCCTGCACCGAGACATCGGCACCGAGCCAGGTGTCGGGTTCATCCAGCAGTCGGGCTGCCTGGTGCGCCAGAATCGCCGACGCGTCCTGGGTCGACCACCATGGCGTTCCGGGCGCCAGCTCCGGGCGGCAACGCAGGCAGGGGCGGAAACCGGCGTCTTCGGCCTTGGCTGCATGCGCAAAGAAGCGGCAGTTCTCGCGCCGCGGGGTGCGCACGCTGCACACCGGCCGGCAATAGATGCCGGTGGAGGTCACGCCGGTGAAGAAGTGTCCGTCGAAACGCGCGTCGCGCGCCGCGAGGGCCTGGTAACAGGCGTTCGGATCGAGGATGCTGGAAGCGTCGGCCATGGCGCCATGGTACGCCGTTGACCGGGCAGGGCTAGCCGTTTTCGGACCTGTGCTTTTGCGGCGTCAGATGCCGCGCAACGGCGCGCAGCAGGCCGATGAACGCCAGGCTCCAGGCCACCAGGGCCAGCGCCAGGAACACGCCGGGCAGGAACGCCAGCAATTCGATGTGCATCGCATGCAGCATCTGGTGCGTGCTGGCCGCATACATGCCCAGCGGGAACACCGCGCCCCAGTACAGCGGGTCGTAGCGCATCGGGAAGCGCTTGTATACGTGGCGCCAGATGCTCAGCAGCACCAGCATCGGGATCCACCAGGTGCCGGTCACCCAGTAGAAGATCGTGAATCCCTTGATGAACGGCAGCAGCGACAACAGGAACGGCGCATCGGGCGCGTTGACGATCAGCAAGGAGCCGGCCAGGGTCGAGATGGCCATCGCGCCCATGTTGATCCAGTACGGTGGCGAGAGGTCGCTCGGTTCCAGGCGAAAGAAGGTGTAGCGGTAGAAGATCAGCGACATCATCCAGATGTACAACATGCCGGCGCACAACCACATCGACAGCGCCAGAAAATGCAGTTCGAGCCGAAACGGTTGTGGCGCATGCGCGGCCAGCAAGGCACTGAGCACCGCAATCGACTGGGTTGCCACGACGGCCAGCAACCAGGCGCCGTTGATGCCTTTTTCCAGTGGCGGCTTGCTTTCCTTGACGGTGAAGGCCATGAAGATGGCGTAGGTCAGGGCGCACCACAGCACCAGTGCCACGATCCACAGGATCAGCGCGATCTGGTAATCGGCCAGCAGCAACACGACCTGCGCACCCAGCACACCGGTGCCGGCCACCATCGTGAAAAAGCCGGGACCGCGCAGATGGTCGGTCAGGTCGCTGAAAAAGCGTCTGGGGAACAGCAGCAGGCGCCCCAGTGTCAGCAGCCACAACACCAGGTACTGCACGATGTTGAGGTAGAACAGCGCATGCGCCAGGGCGGGCCAGCCGCGCAGCAGCGCGGCCACGGAGACGATGCCGGTTGCCATCACCAGGCCGAAATAGGCAGGCGCCAGATCGGCGAGATCCGCGATCAGTCGAGCCCACAACCCGGCGGCAGGCACGCTCGCGACGGGCGTGGGGTGGCCGGCGGCGGTCATGGCGCAACCGCCGTGGCCTGCGGGTCGACCATGGCCAGCAGTTGCATGCTGTGCGCCGGCACCGGCAACGCAGTGTCGCCGGGCCCGATCCAGCTGCTGTCGCCGCGTGCCTGCGCGGTGTCCAGCACCGATTGCCAGTGGCCGCCAGGCAGTTGGAAAGGCACATCGCGAGCGCTCGCATTGACCAGCAGCAGCAGCGGCCGCGGCGCGCGGCCCGGCCGCCGGACCAGGCAGGCCAGCGTGCGTTCGCCGTTGTTCCAGTCGGCATCGTCCAGCACGCCGCCATCGGGACGCAGCCAGCTCAGCTCGTCCTGTTCCCGCAGCGTGTTGCCATCGGCGTACCAACCCGGGCCGAGTGGCAGCAGCGTGCGGCGCACGGTCAGCAGGCGGGTCGTGAATGCAAGCAAATCGGCGTTGGCGGCGGACCAGTCGATCCAGCCGGTGCGGTTGTCCTGGCTGTAGGCATTGTTGTTGCCATCCTGGCTATGGCCGATCTCGGCACCCGCAGCCAGCATCGGCGTACCCTGGCCCAGCACGGTGCAGGCCAGCAAGGCGCGTTGCAGGCGGCCGCGCAGATCCAGCACATCGGCGTCGTCGCTCGGACCTTCGACGCCACAATTCCAGCTCAGGTTGTCGGCAGGGCCGTCCTGGTTGTGCTCGCCGTTGGCCAGGTTGTGGCGCTGGTTGTAGCTGACCAGGTCGCGCAGCGTGAAGCCGTCGTGCGCGACCACGTAGTTGACCGACGCCGCGGGCAGGCGCCGGTGGGCACGGAACAGGTCGTCGGAGCCGCACAGGCGCCGGGCAAACAGGCCGCGCAGGCCATTGTCCGGCGGGTGGTTGGCCGATGGTGTGCCGTGCCCTCCAAGCCAGAAGCGCCGCAGGGTGTCGCGGAACTGGTCGTTCCACTCCAGCCAGCCGCGCGGAAATCGGCCCAGCTGGTATCCGTCCGGGCCCAGGTCCCAGGGTTCGGCGATGAGTTTGACAGCCGCCAGCACCGGGTCTTGCGCCAGCGCCATGAAAAACGGGGCGTTGCGCTCGAAGCCATGGTCGGTGCGACCCAACACGGGGGCGAGGTCGAAGCGAAAGCCGTCCACGTGCATTTCCTGCACCCAGTAGCGCAGGCTGTCCATGACCAGCCGCAGGACCTGTGGACGCCGGATGTCGAGCGTATTGCCGCAGCCGCTGAAGTTGTCGTACAGCGCCGGGGCGTCGTCGCGCAGCCGGTAATACACCGGGTTGTCCAGACCGCGCATGCTGATCGTCGGGCCCAGTTCGTCGGTCTCGGCGCTGTGGTTGAACACCACGTCCAGGATTACCTCGATGCCGGCCCGGTGCAGCGTGCGCACCATGCCGCGGAACTCGTCGCGCGCCGACAGGCCCTTGTCGCCGCTGGCCAGGCGCGGATCGGGACAGAAAAACGCCAGCGTGTTGTAACCCCAGTAGTTGCGCAAACCCTGCGCGGCCAGGCGTTGCTCGTCCAGCGCAAGATGCACCGGCATCAGCTCGACCGTGGTCACCCCGAGGGCCTTCAGATGGTCGATCGACGCCGGATGGGCCAGGCCGGCATAACTGCCACGCAGATGCAGGGGCAGCGCGGGCTGCTGGCGCGAGAAGCCACGCACATGCAACTCGTATACGACGGTGTCGTGTGGCGCGATGCGCGGTGGCGCGTCGTCGCCCCAGTCGTATGCGTCCGATACCACCCGAGCCTTGAGCGCCACCGCCGCGTTGTCGCGTTCGTCGCGACGCAGCGGGTCGTCGGCCCGCGCGCCGGCATGTGCGTCGCTCCAGTCGAACCGCCCCACGACGTCGCGCGCATACGGGTCCAGCAGCAGCTTGTGCGGATTGAAGCGCTGGCCGCGCTGCGGATCCCACGGTCCATCGGCCCGCAATCCGTAGACCAGCCCGGGCGCGCCACCGGGCAGGTAGCCGTGCCACAGGCCGTCGGTGGGGCCGAACAGCGGCAATTGCGCCAGTGCGCGCTTCCCGCCCGCATCGAACAGGCAGACATGCAGCGCGCAGGCGTGCTCGGATGCGACCGTGAACAACACGCCGCGTCCGTCCCAGAAGGCACCCATCGGTCCCGGGCGGGCGGGCAGCCAGGCAGGTGCGGGCGAGAGGGCCGGGGTCAGGTCAGCAGGCATCGGTCACCAGGGTCGTCGGCAAGCAGGGTGGTCGGTCAATCGGGCAGCGGGGCCACGTTCCAGATCTGTGACGCATACTGGCGCACGGTACGGTCCGACGAAAACAGCCCCATGCCTGCGACATTGGCGATCGCGCGCATGGTCCACAGCGCCGGCTCCTGGTACAGGGCATCGACACGGGCCTGGGCCGCGATGTAGGAGCCGAAGTCCGCCAGCAGCATGTAGTAGTCGCCGCGCCACAGCAAGGCATCGACCAGCGGGCTGTAGCGGCCTGGTTCATCGGGCGAGAAACGGTCACCGGCGATCGCGTCGAGTGCGCCGCGCAAGGCCGGGATGCTTTCGTAATAGCCCATCGGGTGGTAACCCCGATGGCGCAAGGCCTGCACTTCGCTGGCGCCCAGGCCGAAGATGAAGATGTTGTCGTCGCCGACCTGCTGGCGGATCTCGATGTTGGCGCCGTCGTCGGTGCCGATCGTCAAGGCGCCGTTGAGCGCCAGCTTCATGTTGCCGGTGCCCGATGCCTCGGTGCCCGCGGTCGAGATCTGTTCGGACAGATCGGCCCCTGGCATGACGGTCTCGGCCACCGAGACACCGTAATTGGGGATGAACACCACCTTGAGCCGGTCCCGGATCAGCGGGTCGTTGTTGACGACCGTGCCGACATCGTGGATCAGCCGGATGATGGTCTTGGCCACATGGTAGGACGATGCTGCCTTGCCGGCGAAGATCACGGTGCGTGGCACCCAGTTGGCATCGGGTTCGGCCAGGATCGCCAGGTAGCGTGTCACGACATGCAGCACATTGAGCAACTGGCGCTTGTATTCGTGGATGCGCTTGGCTTGCACGTCGAACAGGCTGTCCGGGCTCACCGCGACGCCGGTGCGCTCCCGGATCAGCTTGGCCAGGCGCAGCTTGTTGTTGCGCTTGACCTGCGCGAACTGCTGCTGGAACGCGGTGTCACGGGAATGGGCGCGCAGCCCGGTGAGCTGCTCCAGGTCCAGCCGCCAGCCGTCGCCCAGCGTGTCGTCGAGCAGGCTGGACAGCCCGGGATTGGCCTCGGACAACCAGCGCCTGGGCGTGACGCCATTGGTCATGTTGGTGAAGCGTTGCGGCCACAGGCTGGCGAAGTCGGCAAAGATGGTCTGCACCAGCAGGTCGGAGTGCAGCTGCGATACGCCGTTGACCTTGTGGCTGCCGACGATCGACAGATGGGCCATGCGAACCCGCCGTTCACCCTGTTCGTCGATCAGTGACAGGCGTGACAGAAAACCATCGTCGCCCGGCCGATGGTGCGCGGCCTCTTCCAGGAATGCCTTGTTGATATGGAAGATGATCTCCAGGTGGCGCGGCAATACATGCTGCATCAAGGCCACGCTCCAGGTCTCCAGCGCCTCGGGCATCAGCGTGTGGTTGGTGTACGAAAAGCAGCGGCCGCAGATCGACCAGGCCGCGTCCCACGCCATGCCGTGCTCGTCGCACAGCACCCGCATCAGTTCGGCCACACCGATGGCCGGGTGGGTATCGTTCAGGTGGATCGCCACCTTGTCGGCCAGGTTGTCGAGCGTGGCGTGTTCGCGCAGATGGCGCGCCAGCATGTCCTGGATCGACGCGGCGACGAAGAAATATTCCTGCTTCAGGCGCAGTTCGCGTCCGGCCGGCGTGCTGTCGTTCGGATACAGCACCCAGGAGATGTTTTCGTATTCGTTCTTTGCGCCAGCCGCACGGGCGTAGTCGCCGGTGTTGAAGGCACCCAGGTCGATATGGGCCGGCGCCGCCGCCTTCCACAGGCGCAAGGTGCTGACCTTGCGATTGCCATGGCCGGGGATCACCATGTCATAGGCCTTGGCGACTACCTCGGCGGCGTGGCGCCAGCTGACCGTGCCGTTGGCATGTTCGACCCAGCCACCGAAGCGGACCGGATAGGCTCGTTCAGATCGGGGAAACTCCCACGGAGTTCCGTCCTTGAGCCACGGGTCGGGATATTCCATCTGGTTGCCGGCCTGGATCTCCTGCGCGAACATGCCGTATTCATAGCGGATGCCATAACCCATCGACGGCAGGCCCAGCGTGGCCATCGAGTCCAGGAAGCAGGCCGCCAGCCGGCCCAGGCCGCCGTTGCCCAGTGCCGCGTCGGGTTCGTGGTCTTCCAGATCTTCCAGGTTGCGGGCGTATTCCTGCAGCCCCTGTCGCGCCGGGTCGGCAAGATCGAGCGCCGCCAGCGCATTGGACAAGCTGCGCCCGATCAGGAATTCCATCGACAGGTAGTACACCCGGCGCGCCTTGTTGCCGCGCTCGCGGCTGTCATTCTCGACCCAGCGCTGTGCCAGCTGGGCTCGCGCTACCTGGGACACGGCCTGCATCAGTTCGTTATCGCTGGCTTGGCGGGCATCGACTGCCACCGTCTCGCGCAGTTGTTCACCAATGGCCAGGCCCAGACTCATGGGCGCCAGTGCGTCTCGCTTGTTCAATCGCGGTTCCTCTTTGTAATCGGGCCCGGCGCGAACCCGATTGCACCTGTGTGCGCGCAGTGGCCATCGGGCGGCGTCTGTAGCGAGGCGGAATTTTCGCACGACCGGCGCGCAGCGGCCGTCGCTCAGTGCCAGCTAAGTCTGCATCGTTAGTCTCCACGCATGCAATCGACCCGCGCGCAAGCGCTCGGAGCTGCAGCATGAAGTTTCGCAACACCATCCACCACACCCAGCCAGCCATCGCTGCAAGGCGGCGCCAGGGTCATCGGCAAGTCAGCGTCCCGTCGTGCGGGGTCGCATTGGCGACAACGCTTGTTCCTTCAATCCAATCGCCTTCGGGCCAGCAAACACCATGAGCACATCGTCCTCCCTCCCCTGCCGAGTCAGCACGCCATCGCGGCAAATGCTCAACAAGGTCCCGCTGGTCACGCTGGCCTTCTGGATCATCAAGATCATGGCCACCACCATTGGCGAAACCGGGGCGGACTTCCTGGCGGTCAATGCGGGACTGGGCCAAGGATTGACGCGCGCGGTGATGGGCGCGCTGCTGGCGATTGCGCTATTTCTGCAGCTGCGCACGCGGCGCTACAGCCCATGGAACTATTGGCTCACGGTGGTGCTGGTGAGTGTCGTTGGTACCCAGATCACCGACCTGCTGACCGACCAATGGGGCGTCAGCCTGTATGTCAGCACCGGTGTATTCGCCGTCATGCTGGCGTTGATCTTCGCGGTCTGGTACCAGGTCGAGCGGTCGCTGTCGATCCACCACATCGTCACGCTGCGCAGGGAGTGGTTCTATTGGATCGCCATCCTGTGCACCTTCGCACTGGGCACGGCTGCCGGCGACCTGGCAACCGAAGCGCTGGGCCTGGGCTTTCAATGGGGGGTGGTGGCATTCGGCTCCTTGATTGCCCTGACCTACCTGGCGTGGCGCCTGGGGGGCAACGCAGTATTGACGTTCTGGATCGCCTACATCCTCACCCGGCCGCTGGGCGCCTCCCTGGGCGACCTGCTGACGCAAGCGCCGACCTATGGCGGTCTCGGCCTGGGTGCCATGTGGACCAGCGCCATCTTTCTGACCATCATCGTCGTGCTGGTCGCAATCGCCCAAATCTCCATGAACAAAGACAGAGCGCCGAAAGCCATTGGGCCTGTCTGAAGCCCATCGAAACGCCACTCCCAAAGGAAACCACATGAAGACCCATTCCCGATTGACCCGAACCCTTGCCGCCTTGTCCGCCATTGCCCTGCTGAGCGTCGCCGCGGGCTGTTCGAAGTCGCCGCCTGCCGCGCCAGCAAGCGCCTCTGCAACGAGCAGCAGTGCAAGCGCGCAGACCAATCCTGCTGCTGCGGGCAGCCCGGTGTCCAAGCTGGGCGACCTGTCGCAGTTCCGCACCATTGCGGCCGATGTTGCCGCGAAAGTGGACCAAGGCGATTTGTCCGGGGCCAAGACCCGAATCAAGGACCTGGAAGTTGCCTGGGATTCGGCCGAGGCTGGCCTCAAGCCCCGCGCGGCGGACGACTGGCATGTCGTGGACAAGGCCATCGACCGTGCCCTGAGCGCGCTGCGTGCCAGCACACCCGATGCGGCGCAATGCAAGAAGACGATGGCCGACCTGCTGCAGGCGATGGACATGCCTGGCGCGACCCGGTAAGGTCAGGACTGCGCCTGTTGCTCGTGCATGCGACGGACATGCGCGCAGGCGCCAAGGTTCGTCCGCTCCTGGAGCGGACGTCGATCAGCGCCGCGGACCGAACCGCATCAGCCCGCACTGAAGGCTTCGGATGCAATCCTATGTGCAGGCGCTGACCGCGCACTTTTCCACGCACCCGGAGCAGGCCCTGGCGGCGGTGTTCGCCGCTTCGCTGCTGGAGGCGTTCGCTCTCATCGGCACATTCGTTCCAGGCAGCTCCATCGTGTTCGCCGCAGGCACCCTGGTCGGACTGGGCGCGATCAGCCCGTGGGCGGTGGCGACAACGGCCGTGGTTGGCGCGATCCTGGGGGACGGGTTCAGCTACTGGCTCGGGCGGCATTACCACGCCCACTTGCATCTCTTCTGGCCGCTGAAGCAACATCCGCAGCTGCTCGAGCGCGGCCAAGCCTACTTTGCGGCGCATGGCCGCGCCAGCGTGTTCTTCGGACGCCTGCTCGCGCCGACCCGCGCCATCGTTCCGGTGGTTGCCGGCATGGCCGACATGCCGCTTGCGCCCTTTTACCTGATGAACGTGTTGTCGGCCATTGCGTGGGCAGCGATTCATCTGCTGCCGGGCATGCTTTTTGGCGCCTCGCTCCATCTTGCGGGGGCGATCAGTTCGCGACTCCTGGTACTTCTGCTCACGGCTGCGCTCTTGCTCTGGGGGCTCACCATCTTGCTGAAGATTCTCTACCAGCGCCTGTGGCCCCGCGCACAAGAATTCCGTGATCGGCTGGTCCTGTGGGCGCAAGGGCGCACCGGGCCAGTGCCGCAGGTCATCGTGTCCCTGCTCGATCCGCACAGCGCCGAATCCAAGGGCCTGCTCCTGGCTGCCGTGCTGCTTCTGGTTGGTGCATGGCTGTTCCTGGGGTCCCTGGAAGACCTTGTCACCAAAGACACGCTGATCCTCTTTGATCATGCGGTCTACACGACATTGCAAAGCGTGCGCACCGAATGGGTCGACCAACTGATGGTTGTGGTCACAGAGATCGGCAGCGCAGGCGTGGCAATGCCAGTGATCGCGGTGGCATCGGTGGTATTCGGCGCGACGCGTCCTGGCATTCGCCACCGTGGCCACGATGGCTCTGGCCGGGTGGCTGTGGGTCGCTACGCACCACGCGGGCGATCTGGTGCGCTATGCGCCCGAACGCGCAGCGACCGTGGTGGCGCTGCCGCATTGGCTGGACGGCGACTGGCGCCAGCTGCCCGCGCAGCGCAGTGATATGGAGGGCGAAGCGGGCGAACCGTTTTCGCTCCAGTGGGCCGGTGGACCGGACGCGATCACCCAGGTTCTCGATACCGCCGGATGGCGAGCGCCTGCCCCATGGAACGCCAGTACGGTTCTGGCCTGGCTGCTCCCCCATCCCGATATCGCCGCACTGCCGGTGGTTCCGAAATTCAACCAAGGACTCTCGCCGATCCTTACCTTTGTGCGCGTGCTGGGGCCGGGGCGGCGACTGGTGGTCCGTCTATGGCGTTCCAACTACGCGACCAGCGTGCATGGCGAGCAGGCGCCCATTGTGTTGGGTACGGTGACTGCCGAAACGCTCGCGAATCTGGCCGGCGTATTGAGCATGGTCCGGACGGCGCACGATACGGCGACTCCGCTCCATGCCCTCGCCGCTTCCCTGGCGCCAGACTCCTTCCACAGCGTCCTTCGGCCGGACAGCTCTGCTGTGTTGCTGGTCTGGCCGTGGCGGTGAATCAGACCGTCGTGGCCACAGTTCTGATCCAGGCGGCTGGCGACCGTGCATGGCGCCGATGCAGCGATGGCGTGTTGGGCCATTTCGGTCGATCCGGGCCTGATCGTTCTGACGCGGATTGCGCGCCTGTGGTCAATGGTTCCGCACGGCTGCCCGCTGCCGGAACAGCAGCAGACAGGTCAGGATGCATGCGAACAACACGGCAGAGGCGCCCAACCGACTCAGGTCCAGACCACCGGCGCTGACGGGCTTGTCGAGAAAGTCGCCGACGACGGCGCCAAGCGGACGCGTCAGGATAAACGCAGCCCAGAAAAGCACGGTTCGGGAAATGCTGCTGCGATAGTAGGCAATCGCGACCACGGTGAGCAACGCAGCAAAAACCACTGCGGCTCCGGTGTAGCCGAGTCCGGCTGTATCCGCGGTCCAGTCACCCAATGCGGTCCCGAGCGTTTGCGAGAACATGACAGTGACCCAGTAGAACATCTCGGCCTTTGGTGAGCCAACGCTTGCGATGGATACGGTTCCCATGCTGCGCCGCCAAAGAAAGAGCGATGCCATCAATGCCCCAGCCAGAAGCAGTGTTCCACCGGCGTAGCCGATTCCCAGCGAGCGATCGGCAAAGTCGGCCAATGTCGTTCCAACGGTCGTCGTGGCGATGATGGTCGACCAGTACAGGATCGGGTTGAATGCGCGGGCTCTTGTCTGCAGGCCTACTGCAATCAGAAATGCGATGGCAAATACGGCGGTCGCGACCAGGTAGCCCAGGTGCATGGACATCGATACGGCGTCGCCGCCTGTTTCGCCCAGAGTCGTCGCGGCGATCTTGATGATCCAGAACAAGAGGGTGACCTCGGGCACTTTGCTCGATGCGGGGGAACTGGGTTGGTTCATACTGCTGGACTGTTGTTATGCGGTTTGACGTTCGACCCATCACGTGCTGCGCCTTTGCGCGGGTCTGCACAGATGGTATGGGTGCCGGCTTAGCCGGGAATGAGGACGGACATTGCTGATCAATGCCCATCCGCGGTTGCTGCACCCATCCGTGTTGAAACCTTCAAGCCGGTCCAGCGTCAGTCAGACGGTGCAGGCATGTGGATTCGGGAGCAAATGCGCAAAGCCTTCGGTCGTCGGACGCAATCTGAACGCCTCCCTTGCGGAAATGCATGCAGCCTTGCGCCGCAGTGCGGTCCGAATGGATATTTGCTTGCGCGAGGCCAAGGCTCATGATGGGCTAAGTCGGCACGCCTAGCCTTGGATGTACGCAAATTCCTGCGTGCTTTCAAGGAGAGATTCATGTCAAGAACCACCACGATCGGCATCATTGCCGTCGCTTTGGCATCTGCCGGTGTCGTCGCATTTGCCGCCAACAGCATGGAGAACGATGCTGCTTCCTTGGCGACGGCCAAGATTTCACTGAGCCAGGCCATTGCAAGTGCGGAGCAGCATACCGGCGGCAAGGCCGCACGTGCCGAATTCGAGCACACCCGCGCTGGATGGGCATATGACGTCGAGGTCGTCAACGGCACCAAGGTGGTCGACGTTCGAGTCGACTCGACAACGGGCACGGTGATCTCGGCAGTTGACGACAAGATGGACCGCGACGACGAGCACGACGAACGCGATTGATCCGACCCCGCTGCTCTGGGCGCCCTGACAGGGCGCCCCCTTTCGTCTCGTGCAGGAGTCTTCATGCAAACCTTCAATCACGCACTTTTCCTGGCGCTCAATGCGCCGGAGTCGCCCTCGACGGGCACCTTGTTCATCGCCACCGTGCTGGCGCGATACATGATCGCGCTCGTCCCGTTGCTGCTGGTCGCCGGCTGGCTTCGCGGCCCCAAGCTGATCCGCATCGGCATGCTGCAGGCGGCCTGCGCCGGCATCGTGGGGTTGTCGATTGCGCAACTGATCGCCATGGTCTGGCCAATGCCACGGCCCTTCATGATCGGTCTCGGACATCAGTTTCTGTCCCATGGGTCCGATGCCTCGCCAGAGGTCCGTATGCGTTTTCGATCGCGCTCTACCACGCGGCATTCGGTCCTGTGATACGGCGTGGATGGTTGCCGCACTAGCGGCAAGCCGGTTCCCCGACCTGCGCATGCCACCCCTGCGTTACCCGCTACGCGCGTCAGAGGGAACAGGGGGCCTTGTGCAGCGACTGACGTGACGACGCCAAGGTAGGTGCCATGCGCATTAAGATGGGAACGTGATGCCTATTGCCCTTTGACAGGAGACGCCATGGAACTGCATGAAATTGCCCAGAGCATGGATTTGCCCAAACGCACCATTGCACTGGTCCTGGCCGGCGGCCGCGGGAGCCGGTTGATGGCCCTGACCGACCGCCGCGCCAAGCCAGCGGTCTATTTCGGTGGCAAGTTCCGCATCATCGATTTCGCGCTCTCGAACTGCCTCAATTCGGGCATCCGGCGCATCGGTGTGATCACGCAGTATTCCTCGCACAGTCTGCTGCGGCACCTGCAGCATGGCTGGGCCTTTCTGAAATCCGAGATGAACGAGTTCGTCGACCTGCTGCCGGCGCAGCAGCGCAACGATGACGAGAGCTGGTACCGCGGCACCGCCGATGCGGTGCACCAGAACCAGGACATCCTGCAAAGTTACGGGGCGGACTATGTCGTCGTGCTGGCCGGTGACCACATCTACAAGATGAACTATGCGCTGATGCTGGCAGACCACGTGAAGAAGGGCCGACCCTGCACCGTCGCCTGCATCGCGGTGCCGCGCGAAGAAGCGAGTGCCTTTGGCGTGATGCATGTGGACGAACACAACATGATCACCGATTTCCTCGAAAAGCCGGCCGACCCGCCGCCCATGCCAGGACATCCCGAGCTGGCGTTGGCAAGCATGGGTGTCTATATCTTCGACGCCGGGTTTCTGTACAAGGAGCTGGCGCTCGACATGGCCGATGGCGAATCGAACCACGATTTCGGCAAGGACATCATCCCGCGCGCGGTGCGCAGCGGATCGGCCGCGGCCCATCCGTTTGCGCTGAGTTGCGTACCGCAGGGTTCGGACAAGGACGCGTACTGGCGTGACGTCGGAACGGTCGATGCCTACTGGGACGCCAACATCGACCTCACCGCCACCGAACCCAAGCTCGACATGTACGACCAGCGCTGGCCGATCTGGACCTACCAGCCGCAACTGCCACCGGCCAAGTTCGTGCACAACCAGGAAGACCGGCGCGGCATCGCGGTCGAGTCGCTGGTCTCGGGTGGCTGCATCGTCTCGGGTGCGGTGTTCCGATCGGTGTTGTTCTCCAGCGTGCGGGTGCATTCGTATTCCAAGGTCAATTGGTCGGTGCTGTTGCCCTATGTGCAGGTCGGGCGTGGCGCCCGGCTGACCCGCACCGTGATCGACCGCGGCTGCCGGATTCCGGATGGCATGGTGATCGGCGAGGACGCGGAGCTGGACGGCCGGCGGTTCCACCGCAGCGCCAATGGCATCTGCCTGGTGACGCGGCAGATGCTGGAGGCGATCGCCGCATGAGGGTCTTGCAGGTCGGTGCGGAGATCTTTCCGCTGATCAAGACCGGCGGGCTGGCCGACGTGATGGGCGCCTTGCCGCAGGCCTTGCAGGCACGGGGCGCCGATGTCCGGCTGCTGCTGCCGGGCTTGCCGGCGATCATGGACGGCGTGACGCAGCAGCAACCGGTATGCGAGATCGGGTCTGCGTTCGGCGCTGCGCGTGTGCGACTGCACCGCGGTCTGATCGCGCGCAGCGGCATTGCCGCCTATGTGATCGAGGCGCCTTACCTGTACCAGCGCGCAGGCAATCCGTATCTCGATGCCGACGGTCGCGACTGGACCGACAACCTGCAGCGCTTCGGCTTGCTGGGCTGGGTTGGCGCACAGTTGGCCAGCGGCGCGCTCGATGCCCCGTGGTCTGCGCAGCTGCTGCATGCCCACGATTGGCATGCCGCGATGGCCTGTGCCTACCTGGACGCCCATCCGCAGCCCAAGCCGCCATCGGTGTTCACGGTGCACAACCTGGCCTACCAAGGGCTGTTCGACGCCAACGATTACCACCTGCTCGGGCTGCCGGCGCGTTTCATGGCGCACGATGCGCTGGAGTTCCACGGTCAGGTGTCGTTCATGAAGGCCGGTTTGGCGCATGCACAGCGGGTGACCACGGTCAGCCCCACCTATGCCCGTGAAGTAGCCACCGAGGCCTTCGGTTGTGGCCTCGATGGCCTGATCCGGGCGCGCGGTGCCGATGTCAGCGGCATCCTCAACGGTGTCGATGGCGCCGTCTGGAATCCGCGCACGGATAGCTTGATCGCGGCGCGCTATTCCAGTGACGCCATGCAGGGCAAGGCGCGCTGCAAGGCCGCGCTGCAGCAGATGCTGGGCCTGCAGGCCGATCCGACTGCGCCGCTGCTGACGATCGTCAGCCGGTTTACCGCGCAAAAGGGCATCGACCTGCTGCTCGGCGCGTTGCCGGCACTGGTCGCCCAGGGCGCCCAGCTCGCGGTGCAGGGCACCGGCGATGCAGCGCTGGAGGCGGCGTTCGCCCAAGCGGCGCGCCAGCATCCCGGGCGTGTGGCAACCAGGCTCGCCTACGACGAGGCGGCGGCGCACCAGATGGTGGCGGGCGCCGACATCATCCTGGTGCCATCGCGCTTCGAGCCCTGCGGACTGACGCAGCTGTATGGCCTGCGTTATGGCACGGTGCCGGTGGTGCGTCAGGTCGGCGGGCTCGCCGATACGGTGGTCGATACCAACGCGGCGACGTTGGCCGGCAACAGCGCGACCGGCTTCGTCTTTGCCGAGCCGAGCGCGGGTGCGCTGGCGGCGGCCGTGCAGCGGGCCATCGGCATGTACCGGCAAGGCGCGCCGTGGCGTACGCTGATGCGGCGCGGCATGGCGCAGGACTTTTCATGGGACCCGGCGGCGCAGGCCTACATGGCGCTGTACCGTACCTTGGTCGATCCCGCGCAGTCGTAGGCCCCGCGGTGTGTGGCGAAATCCAAAGCGATACGCCATTTACAATTTTTCAATGCAAGGGCCAGGGCAATCACCACAGGAAGCATCAACATGCAGATAGACGCATCGATTTTCAAGGCCTACGACATCCGCGGCGTCGTGCCCCGCACCGTGACGGACGACACCGCCGAGGGCCTCGGCAAGGCGTTCGGCACGATCGCGCTGTCCGAGGGCGAACGGGCGGTGGTGGTGGGCCGGGATGGCCGGCTGAGCGGGCCTTCGCTGGTCCAGGCATTGATCCGCGGCCTGGTGGCTGCGGGTATCGAGGTCATCGATGTGGGCATGGTGACCACGCCGATGCTGTATTTCGCCGCCAATACCCTGTGCACCAGTGGCATCCAGGTCACCGGCAGCCACAATCCGCGCGACTACAACGGCTTCAAGATGGTGATGGGCGGCCGCGCCATCTACGGTGAAGACATCCAGGCCCTGCGGCGCATGATGGCGGACGACAGCTGGAAGCTGCACGGCGGCGGTTCGGTGCGCACGCACGATGTGCTGCAGGCCTATACCGAACGCATCGTGTCGGACATCCGCCTGGCCCGGCCTTTGAAGATCGTGGTCGATTGCGGCAACGGGGTTGCCGGTGCGTCGGCGCCGGCGATCCTGCGCGCCATCGGTTGCGAGGTGACCGAACTGTTCAGCGAGGTCGATGGCAATTTTCCGAACCACCATCCCGATCCGAGCAAACCCGAGAACCTGTGCGACCTGATCGCGACGCTGGCATCCACAGACGCCGAACTCGGCCTGGCGTTCGATGGTGACGGCGACCGGCTGGGCATCGTCACCAAGCAGGGCAATACCATCTATCCGGATCGGCAGATCATCCTGTTCGCGCGCGACGTGTTGTCCCGGGTTCCTGGCGGCACGATCGTGTACGACGTCAAATGCTCGCAAAGGGTGGCACCCGCGATCGAGGCCGCCGGTGGCAAACCGCTGATGTACAAGACCGGCCATTCGCTGATCAAGGCGCGCATGAAGGAACTCGGCGCGCCGTTCGGCGGCGAGATGAGTGGCCATATCTTCTTCCAGGAGCGCTGGTACGGCTTCGACGACGGTACCTATGCCGCCTGCCGCCTGCTCGAAATCGTCAGCCGGGTGGCGGACGCCAACACCCTGCTGGACGCATTGCCGACCAGCTTTTCCACGCCTGAACTCAACGTGGCCTGCGCCGAAGGCGAGGCACCGGAGCTGGTGCGCAAGGCCGTGGCGCTGGCGGATTTCGGTCCGCAGGCGGCGATCAACACGATCGACGGCTTGCGTGTCGACTGGCCCGACGGCTTCGGGCTGATGCGCTCGTCGAACACCACGCCGGTGCTGGTGCTGCGCTTCGAGGGGCACACCGAGGCCGCGCTGGCGCGCATCCAGGCGGTGATGTTCGATCTGCTTGCGCGGGTCAAGCCCGACGCGCAGATCGGCGCCAGCGCCCACTGAAACCGCCAATGGCCGCGGGTAGTCTGAGCCGTCGCACAACCACCATGGCCGCGGCCGGCCGGCTGTGTTCCCGTCACAGCCCATGAATGCCTTGGTCGGCGATCAGACCCTCATCGTCGGCGTCCTGTTGCTGACCGTGGCGCTGTTCCTGTGGGGGCGCTGGCGCCACGACATGGTGGCGGTGGCGGCGCTGCTCATCTGTGTGTTGACAGGCCTGGTTCCGGCAACAGCGGCGTTTTCCGGTTTCGGCCATCCGGCGGTGATCTCGGTGGCCTGCGTGCTGGTGCTCAGCCGCGGTCTTCAGACATCGGGCGCGGTCGACGTGCTGACGCGCCATGTACTGCCGAAAAAGGCCGGGCCGATGGCGAGCATGCCGGCGTTGATCGGCCTGGGCGCGGTATTGTCGGGATTCATGAACAACGTGGGCGCGATGGCGCTGCTGATGCCGATCGCGATCCAGCGCGCCCAGCAGCTGGACCTGACGCCAGGGCAGGTGCTGATGCCGCTGGCCTTCGGCACCATCCTGGGCGGCATGACGACATTGATCGGCACGCCGCCCAACCTGATCGTGGCGGGCTTTCGCGCGCAAACCGGGCTGGGCAGTTTTCACATGTTCGATTTCACCCCCATCGGGCTGGCGGTGGCGTTTGTCGGTGTACTGCTGTCGATGGTGGCGCGCACGGTGCCGCCGCGCGCGGTCTACGATGCCATCGATTGGCCGGTGATCGTGCTGCTGGCGGCGCTGCTTCCGGTGGCGGGCGTGATGGAGTCGAGCGGCGCGGCCGATCTGATCGCACGCTTTTTTCTTGACCGGGTGGCCCAGGGCAATGCAGTGGTGGGACTGGCGCTGATCCTGATCGTCACGATGTTTCTGTCCGACCTGATGAACAATGCCGCCACTGCCGCGGTGATGTGCCCGATTGCACTGGGCACCGCAACCGCGCTGCGGGTCTCCCCCGATGCCTACCTGATGGCGGTGGCCATCGGCGCTTCGTGCGCCTTCCTGACCCCGATCGGACACCAGAACAACACCTTGATCCTCGGCCCGGGCGGGTTTCGCTTCGGCGACTACTGGCGGCTGGGCTTGCCGCTCGAGGTGCTGGTGGCGGCTGTCAGCATTCCGATGCTGCTGGTGGTCTGGCCGCTGTGATGCAGGCCGCCAGCCGGTCTGGCGATCCGGCTGCTTTTGCGCGGGCCGATCTGCTGGCCGCCGAGATGGTGGTCCACGGCTGCGACTACGCGCCAGCGGCCTGAGAGC
>CAZLDV010000062.1:0-18430 GCA_964558425.1 uncultured Rhodoferax sp.
TGGAGCAGTCTGGTAGCTCGTTGGGCTCATAACCCAAAGGTCGGAGGTTCAAATCCTCCTCGCGCAACCAAACAGGCAGTCCTGCAAGACTGCACGCAAAACGCCCGCTTCTCGAAGTGGGCGTTTTGCCTTGTGTGGCCGATGTGTACGTGGCCGGCTGGAACGAATGCACGGTCTGGCCGCGGCGCCCCGTTGTGTCGTGCGCGCCGCCGGGCCGTTCCCAAGATCGAATGCCGCGATGCGCAGCAAGGAGCATGGCCGATGAGTCTGGCTCATGCCCACCTTGCATAAACATCGGGCCAGGGACATGCACCATTTGCCGGATACTCATGCGCGATCTGCGTACTCCTCCGAGGAACCGTCCCCATGTCCGAAGCCCCTCCCGCCAGCGGTACCACGCGCCGCCGCGCCGGCCGCGCCAGCGGTACGACACGCGCCAGCCTGTCGACAGCGCAATACCGGCACCTGAAGCACCGGTTCCCTCCCACTGCGGTCGTCTCGCAGGACGAACTGGAAGCCATCCATGACGCCTCGCTCACCATCCTCGAAGAAATGGGCATGGACTTCATGCACGCCGGGGCGCGCGAGATCCTCAGGAAGGCCGGCGCCGATGTCCGTGACGGGTCCGAGCGGGTGCGTTTCGACCGCAACCTGATCCTGCAGAGCATCAAGACCTGCCCGTCGGAATTCACGCTGCATGCGCGCAACCCCGAGCGCAATGTGCAGATCGGCGGCAAGAACCTGGTGTTTGCCCAGGTCGCCAGCCCGCCCAACTGCTCCGACCTGCAGGGCGGACGGCGGGTCGGCAACCAGGTGGATTTTCGCAACATGGTTCGGCTGGCGCAGCGTTACGACATCGTGCACGCCAGTGGCGGCTACCCGGTGGAGCCGGTCGATCTGCATGCGTCGGTGCGGCACCTCGATTGTCTGTCCGACATCGCCAAACTCACCGACAAGCCGTTCCACGTGTATTCGCTGGGCAAGGAGCGCAACCAGGACGGACTGGAGATCGCGCGCATCGCCCGCGGCATCTCGCGCCAGCAGATGGAGGCCGAGCCGTCGCTGTTCTCGATCATCAACAGTTCGTCACCACTGCGGCTCGACACACCGATGCTGCAGGGCATCATCGAGATGTCTTCGCGCAACCAGGTCATCATGCTGACCCCATTCACGCTTGCCGGTGCGATGGCGCCGGTGACGATCGCCGGGGCGCTGGCACAACAGAACGCCGAGGCGCTGGCAGGGATTGCGTTCACGCAGATGGTGCGTCCGGGGGCGCCGGTCGTGTATGGCGGCTTCACGTCGAATGTGGACATGAAGTCCGGTGCGCCGGCCTTCGGCACACCCGAATACATGAAGGCGGTGCTGGCGGGCGGGCAACTGTGCCGCAAGTACGGCATCCCGTACCGTACCTCCAACGTCTGCGCGGCCAATACCGTGGATGCCCAGGCGGCCTATGAGTCGGTGTTTTCCCTCTGGGCCGTGATCCAGGCGGGAGGTAACTTCATCATGCATGCGGCCGGCTGGATGGAAGGCGGACTCACCTGCTCGTTCGAGAAATTCATCGTCGATGTCGACCTGCTGCAGATGGTGGCCGAGTTTCTGACGCCGCTCGACGTGAGCCCGGCCGGCCTGGGTCTGGAGGCCATCCGTGACGTCGGCCCCGGTGGCCACTACTTCGGCACGGCCCACACGCTGGAGCGATTCGAGACCGCGTTCTATTCGCCGATCGTCTCCGACTGGCGCAACTTCGAGACCTGGCAGGAGGCCGGCAGCCCAACCGCGTTTCAGAAGGCCCATGCGGTGTGGCAGAAGGAACTGGCCGCCTACGAACGCCCGCCGATGGACCCGGCCATCGAAGAGGAGCTCGACGCCTTCGTCGCCCGGCGCAAGGCCGAAGGTGGCGCACCGACCGATTTCTGAGCCCCCGAGGTCGTCGTATGCAGACCGTTCGAAAATGCTGCATCGGGGCAACTCCTGCCGGACACCCCGATGGGCACATGTGACAGTGACAACCGGCCAATGAAGGAAGAGCAAGCGTGAAGACAACAGCACAGGTGGTGGTGATCGGCGGCGGCGTGGTGGGATGTTCGGTCCTGTACCACCTGACCAAGAAGGGATGGTCTGACGTCGTGCTGCTCGAACGCGATCAGCTCACGTCGGGCTCGACCTGGCATGCGGCGGGCGGATTCCATACGCTCAATGGCGACCCGAACGTCGCCATGCTGCAGAGCTATACCGTCGGGCTGTACAAGGAACTGGAAGCCATCTCGGGCCAGTCCTGCGGGCTGCACCTGTCCGCCGGCATCATGTTGGCCGACACGCCGCAGCGGCTCGAATTCCTCAAGACCACGGTCGCCAAGGGACGCTATCTGGGCATGGCCACCGAGATCATCTCGGTCACCGAGGCCAGGAAGCACTTTCCGTTCATTGAAGAGCAGCACTTCATCGGCGCCCTGCTCGATCCGAACGAAGGCCATCTCGACCCTTCCGGAACCACCTATGCCTACGCCAAGGCGGCGCGACTGGGTGGCGCCACGATCGAGGTGCAGACCAAGGTCGAGGCGCTGGAGCAAAAGCCGGACGGAACCTGGCGCGTCATCACCAACAAGGGCGTGGTCGAATGCGAGCATGTGGTCAACGCCGGCGGCTTGTGGGCGCGGGAGGTGGGTCGCATGGTCGGCATCGAGTTGCCGGTACTGGCGATGGAGCACATGTACCTGGTCACCGATGCGATTGCCGAAGTCGAGGCCTTCAACAAGGCATCTGGCAAGGAGATCGCCCATGTGATCGACTTCGGCGCCGAATGCTATCTGCGTCAGGAAGGCAAAGGGATCGTGCTCGGTGCCTACGAGAAAGCCTGTGTGCCCTGGTCGCCCAAGGAGACACCGTGGAGTTTCGGCCAGGAACTGCTGCAACCCGATCTGGATCGGATCGCGCCGTCGCTCGAAGTGGCCTTCCGCCATTTCCCGAAGCTGGAGAATGCCGGCATCAAGCGGGTCATCAACGGCCCGTTTACCTTCGCACCCGATGGCAATCCGCTGGTCGGCCCGGTGCGCGGGCGCACCAACTTCTGGTCGGCGTGCGGCGTCATGGCCGGGTTCAGCCAGGGCGGTGGGGTCGGGCTGGCCTTGTCGAACTGGATGGTCGACGGCGACCCGGGCTTCGATATCTGGGGCATGGACGTGTCGCGGTATGGCGATTGGGCGACCCGCACCTACACCAATGCCAAGGTGCGCGAGAACTATGCGCGCCGCTTCAGCATCCGGTTCCCGAACGAGGAATTGCCAGCGGCCCGGCCCTTGCAGACCACGCCGCTGTATGACAGCTTCGTCGCGCAAGGCGCGGTCATGGGTGACTCGTGGGGAATGGAGACACCGTTGTGGTTCGCCCCCAAGGGCAGCGAGGCAAAAGACATCGTCTCGTTCCGTCGCTCCAACGATTTCGAACCGATCAAGGCTGAATGCAGGGCGGTGCGTGAAGCCGTCGGTGTCACAGAAATTGCGAACTTCGCCAAATACACGATCACCGGGCCTGGTGCCGAGCAGTGGCTGCTGCGCATGATGTGCAACACCATGCCCAAGCAAGGGCGCATCATCCTCACGCCGATGCTCAACCCGCAAGGCAAGATCATCGGAGACTTCACGATTGCCAAGGCCGCCGAGGGTCGCTTCATGCTGTGGGGCTCCAGCCAGGCGCAGATCTACCACATGCGCTGGTTCGAGCAGCATCTGCCCAATGACGGTTCGGTGCGCATCGAGGCGCTGGGCATGCGGCTGATCGGGCTGTCGATCGCCGGGCCGAAGTCGCGCGAATTGCTGCAGCGTCTCACCGACGACGATGTGTCCAATGCCGCGTTCAGGTTCATGGACTACCGCGAGATGGAAGTGGCCACGGTGCAGGCCCAGGTGAATCGGGTCACCTACACCGGTGACCTGGGTTACGAGATCTGGGTCGCACCGCAATACCAGTACCGGCTCTACCGGAGCATCATGGCCGCTGGCACCGATCTGGGTATCCGCAATTTCGGCATGCGCGCCTTGCTCTGCCTGCGGCTGGAAAAGCACTTCGGCACCTGGTTTCGCGAGTTCCGTCCGATCTATGGTCCGTTCGAGGCGGGGCTGGACCGGTTCATCAAGCTGGACAAGCCCGACTTCATCGGCAAGGCGGCTGCGCTGCAGGAGAAGCAGCAAGGTCCGAAACGCACCCGCATCTGCATGCAGGTGGATGCCACCGACACCGACGTGATGGGCGACGAGCCGATCTGGGTCGATGGCAAGGTGGTGGGATGGGTCACCTCGGGCGGCTACGGCCATTGGGTCGATCAGTCGCTGGCGCAGGGGTATATTCCCAGCGAACTGGTCAAGCCCGACATGCACCTCGACATTGAAATCCTCGGCGAACTGCGGCCTGCGCGCTTGCAGACGGCACCGCCGTTCGATCCTCAAGCCTTGCGCATGCGGATGTAGCGGGGCATGGTGCAGCGTTATTCAGCCTGGTCGCTGTTCAAGAACGCCCTGGGTGGCCATCAGGGGTGGGAACGCGCGTGGCGCGATCCGGCGCCGAAAAAGACCTACGACGTGGTCATCATCGGCGGTGGTGGCCACGGCCTTGCCACGGCGTATTACCTGGCGCGCAACCACGGCATGCGCAACATCGCGGTGCTCGAGAAAGGGTATATCGGCTCGGGCAACGTGGGACGCAACACCACCATCGTGCGCTCCAACTACATGATGGCCGAGAACACGCCGTTCTACGAGCATTCGATGTCGCTCTGGCGCGACCTGTCGCGCGAGCTCAACTACAACGTGATGTTCTCGCCGCGCGGCTACCTGTTCGCCGCCTGCTCGCAAGCCTCGCTCGATGGCCTGGTGCGTCGCGCCAACACGATGCGTCTGAGTGGCATCCGCGCCGAAATCCTGAACCGCGAAGAAGTACGCAAGGAAGCACCCTACCTGGATTTTTCGTCGCAGGCCCGCTTCCCGATCTACGGCGGCATGTTGCAACCCGATGCCGGCACCGCGCGCCACGATGCGGTGGCCTGGGGCTATGCGCGCGCGGCCGACAGCCTGGGCGTGGACATCATCCAGAACTGCGAGGTGCTCGATTATCTGTGGTCGGGCGAGCGCATCGTCGGCGTCAAGACCACCCGCGGTGACATCGGCGCCGGCAAGACCGCCGTTGCCGTGGCTGGTCACACGTCGGTGCTGGCACAGAAGGCCGGGTTGCGGTTGCCGATCGAAAGCCATGTCCTGCAGGCCTTCGTCACCGAGTCGATCAAGCCGGTGGTGCACCATGTGGTGGTCTGGTCGGCCACCTATTTCTATGTCTCGCAGTCCGACAAGGGGGGCCTGGTGTTCGGCGGCCATATCGACCGTTACAACAGCTATGCACAGCGTGGCAACCTGCCCAGCATCGCGGAAACCACGCAGGGCCTGGCCAGCCTGATACCGTTCGCGTCCCGGTTGCGGCTGCTGCGCCACTGGGGCGGCATCATGGACATGACGCCCGACGGCAGCCCGATCATCACCACCACGCCGGTCGACGGCCTGTATCTCAACGGCGGCTGGTGCTATGGCGGTTTCAAGGCGACGCCGGCTTCGGGCTGGTGTTTTGCGCACACCGTCGCCAACGACCAGGCCCATGACCTCAATGCCGGTTTCACGATGGACCGGTTTGCCCGGGGCCGGACCATCGACGAGGCTGGTTACGGCCCCTACAACCATCTGCAATAGGAGGCAACCGTGCTCCGAATCCATTGCCCCTATTGCGGCGAACGCGACCACGACGAATTCAGCTATTTCGGCGATGCCAGCAAGGTCTATCCGCCGCTGGGGGCCGAACACCATGCTGCCTGGGTCGACGCGGTCTACCTGCGCGACAACCCCAAGGGCGAGCATTTGGAGTTCTGGCAGCACACGCTGGCCTGCCGGCGCTGGCTGGTGGTGCGCCGCGACACCGTGAGCCACGACATCGTGGCCGTGATGCCGGCGCGCGAGCGGCCTGCCGATGGACGCACGCCAGGCCCAGGCGGCCCGGAGGCGCGAGGATGAGCGGCGCGTCGAACAACGGCGGCGCGTTCCGCTTGGCCGCAGGTGGACGCATTGACCGCAACCGGCCGATCACCTTGTCGCATGACGGCCAGTTCCTCGGCGGCTTTGCCGGTGACAGCGTCGCGGCCACCTTGCTGGCGCATGGCCACCATCTGGTGGCGCGTTCGTTCAAGTACCACCGGCCGCGTGGCATCGTGGCCGCCGGTGTCGAGGAACCCAATGCCTTGTTGACGGTGGGCAGCGGTGCGCGGCGCGAACCCAATATCGCCGCCACGGTGCTCGAGCTGCACGAAGGCCTGCACACCCGCACGCAAAACGCCTGGCCGTCGGTCGGTTTCGATCTGATGGCGATCAACGGCCTGCTGTCACCGATCTTCGTGGCCGGCTTTTATTACAAGACCTTCATGGGGCCGACCCGCAAGGCCTGGATGTTCTACGAGCATTTCATCCGCAAGGCCGCCGGTCTGGGCGCAGCGACCACCCAGGCCGACCCGGATCGGTATGACCAGCACCACGGATTCACCGACCTGCTGGTCGTGGGTTCCGGGCCGGCGGGGCTCAGCGCGGCCTTGGGCGCGGCGCGTGCCGGACTCGATGTGGTGCTGGTCGAGCAGGACTTTGTGCCAGGCGGCGCATTGTTGGATCATCCTGTGGGCAGCGCGGCTGCGTTGTGGCTGGCCGGTGTGCTGGCCGATCTGCGGGGCTCCGGGCGGGTGCGGATACTGACCCGTGCCACGGCATTCGGCCTGTATGACGGCAACACGGTGGGCATCGCACAACACACCGAACCCGGCGCCGCGGACCCTGACCGCGGGGTGCCGCGCCAGCGTCTGCATATCGTGCGCGCCAGACAGATCGTGATGGCCTGCGGCGCGCTGGAGCGCCCGCTGGTGTTTGCCGGCAATGACCTGCCCGGCGTGATGCTCGCCGGTGCGGTGGGAACCTATGTCCATCGGTATGCCGTCATGGCGGGCCGAACGGCAGTGTTCGCGGTCAACAACGATGCGGCTTACGGCGCGGCGATTGCGCTGGCGCGCGCGGGCGCCGCCGTGTGTCTGGCCGACCTGCGTCCAGCGGCGGGCGAAGGCGTGTTGCAGCAGGCCCGTGCAGCCGGCGTCGACGTGCGCCTGGCCACGGCCCTCACCCAGGCGCAGGGAGGTCAACGGGTGGACCGTTGCCTGCTTGCGCCGTACGACATCGGCGCGGGGACGACCACCGGTGCAGCGACCGCAATGGAGGTGGACCTTGTCGCCATGTCCGGCGGGTGGACCCCCTCCGTGCACCTGACTTCGCATCGGGGCATCAAGCCGGTGTACCGCAATGATCTGGGTGCATTCGTGCCCGGCGGCTTTGACCGTGATCACCACGGCGCCGGCGCCATGATCGGCAGCCAGGAGTTGGCGGCTGCCATCGCCAGCGGCTGGCAGGCGGCACAGCGGGCCTTGGCGGCCATGGGCGCGACGCTGGATGCAGCTGCGCCCGCAGCGCCCGATACACCGCCGGTGTCGATGGCGTTTGTCCCGGTCCCGCCGATCCCGTCGCCCCGGCGCCGTGGCAAGGCCTTCGTCGACCTCCAGAATGACGTCACCGTCGATGACATCGATCTGGCGCACCGGGAGGGCTATCGGTCGGTCGAGCACCTCAAGCGCTACACCACGCTGGGCATGGGCACCGACCAGGGCAAGACGTCCAACCTCAACGCGCTCTCGATCATGGCCACGCGCCGCGCACTGGGCCCGGACGCGGTCGGGACGACCACCTTCCGCCCGCCCTTTACACCGGTGACCATCGGCGCATTGGCAGGGCGCAGCGTGCGCGGGCATCTGGCAGCCGTGCGCCGCACCGCGATGCACGACTGGCATGTAGCGCATGGCGGCGACATGATGGAGGCCGGCGCCTGGAAGCGGCCACTCTGGTACCACGGCCACGGCGCCAACCTGTCCGAAGCCTACAAGGCCGAGATGGCGATCGTGCGCCAGCAGGTCGGTATCGCCGACGTGTCCACGCTGGGCAAGATCGACGTGCAAGGCCCGGACGCGGCCGAGTTCCTGAACCGGGTCTATGTGAACGGGTTTGCCAAGCTGCCCGTCGGAAAGGCGCGCTACGGTTTCATGCTGCGCGAGGACGGCATGGTGATGGACGACGGCACCACCAGCCGTATCGCCGAGACGCAGTTCTTCATGACCACCACCACCGCGCAGGCGGCCAAGGTGATGAGCCACCTGGAGTTCCTGCTGCAGGTGGTGTGGCCGCAGTTGCGTGTCACCGTGGCATCGGTGTCGGACCAGTGGGCCGCGATGAGCATGGCCGGGCCGCGCTCGCGCGAGGTTCTCCAGGCAGCCTTTGCGCATGTGGATTGCAGCACCGAGGCGCTCGGACACATGGCTGTGCTGGACACCCAAGGCAGCGGTGCGTTGGCGGGCGTTCCGCTGCGCATCATCCGCCTGACGTTCTCCGGTGAACTGGCCTACGAGGTCTACACCCACACCCACTTTGGGCGCCGGGTCTGGGATCACCTGATGGACGCGGGCAGGCCCTGGCAACTGCGACCGTACGGCCTCGAAGCGCTGGGGTCCTTGCGCATCGAAAAAGGCCATGTGGTCGGTTCCGAGATGGATGGCCGCACCACCCTGGGTGACATGGGCATGGGCAGGATGGCCAGCACGGTCAAGCCGTTCTGGGGTGGCGCGCTGGCGACCAGCGAAAACCTGGTGCGCGACGACCGGCCGACCCTGGTGGGACTCGAAGCGGTGCATGCGGGCGAACCACCCAACAACGGCGCGATCCTGTTCTTCGCCGGCGACACCATTCAAGGCCACGGACGTGGCCATGTCACTTCGACCACCTACTCGCAGTCGGTTGGCAAGGCAATCGCACTGGGGCTGTTGCAGGGCGGCCTGCGCCATGTCGGCCAGGAAGTCATCGCGGCATCGCCGGTGCACGGCCGGCAGTATCGGCTGCGCGTCGTCGATCCCTGCTTCCTCGACCAGCCTGGGGAAAGATACCGTGCTTGAAGACACCATCACGATGCCGCAACACCGCGGTCCGTTCGACGGCCACAAGCCGGGCACGTTCCCCACTGCGAGCGGGCAGGTCGGGGTGCGACTTCGCGCCGCCACAGTGCCCGGACTGCTGCAGGTGTCGACCTGGCCGGCCGGGTTTGGCGCTCTGCGTGCTGCATTGGCCATTGCACTGGGACTGCGGCTCGATGCCATGCCGGTTCAGTGTGGCCATGCCGTGCCGACACCCGCGGGCAGCTTGCTGATGACCGGTCCCGAGGAATTTCAATTGCTGGTCGACACGCCCGGACCCAGCCGCGCCGAAGAACTGCGTCGCCATATTGCCGCGGATGTCGGTTCGGTCGTCGACCTGGGCCATGCGCGGTGTCGCATCGGCATCGAAGGCCCCCATTGCCGCGACACCTTGTCCAAGCTGTTTGCACTCGATCTGCGCGAAGCAGCCTGGCCGATCGGTGCGTTTCGCTTGACGGGCCACCACCATGTGCCGTGCCTGGCGATGCGACTTGCTGTGGACGCTTTTGACCTGCTGGTGTTCACCACGTATGCGTTCGACCAATTGGGGACGCTGATGGACGCTGCGCAGGAGTACGGTGTGGCGCTCGGGTTGGCCTCGGTTCCGTGATCGTCAGCCGGCCTGCACCTGCACCAGGCAGTCATAAAACGTCGGCGCGTGCCCCAGATCCGTCAGCCGCTGGCTGGTCAGCTCGTTGACGTTCTTGCCGTCCATGCCGAGCTTGCGCCACCAGATGCCCAGGCCGTTGACGACGCCGGGTCGGGCGCGCGGCGAGACCGTCATCTTGCAGCGCAAGCTGCCGCGCTGGTTGAAAACCCGCACCACGGCGCCGCTCGCCAGGCCACGCGCTGCCGCGTCAGTGGCGTGCATCTCCAGGATCGGCTCGCCTTCGATGTCACGCAGGCTGGTCACGTTGACAAAGGTCGAATTCAGGAAGTTGCGCGCCGGCGGCGAGATCATCGCCAGGGGATAGTCGGTTGAGCTCCCTGGCGATTCGTAATTCGGCACATGGTCGGGCAGACCATCCTGTCCCATGTCGGCCAGGCGCTGGCTGAAGAACTCGCATTTGCCAGACGCGCTGGGAAAGCCGCCATTGGCATACGGCGCCTCTGGCAGGCCCAGTGAAACGAAACCGTGCTCCAGCAGAAGCGCGAAGTCGACCGCTTCGCCGTACGCCTTGCGGCACAGCGATTCGTCGTCCTCCTGGAAACACGGGTCGTCGAAACCCATGTGGCGCGCCAGCTCGCGGAAGATCTGGGTGTTGGGCTTTGCCTGGCCAACGGGGGCAATCGCCGGCCGGTTCAAGACCACATCGGTATGGCCATAGCTGAGGTTGATGTCCCAGTGTTCGAGCTGGGTTGTCGCCGGCAGGATGTAGTCCGCATGGTCGGCGGTATCGGTGTGGAAATGTTCCAGCACGACCGTGAACAGGTCTTCGCGCGCGAAACCCCGTGCCACCTTGCCGGAGTCCGGCGCGACGGCCACCGGGTTGCTGTTGTAGACGATGAGTGCCTCGATGGCCGGGCCGAACTGCTCGGAGGCCGGCTGCAGCAGGGCGTCGCCGATCTGCACCATGTTGATGGTGCGTGCCGCTCCGGTGCGCAGGTCAGGGCGTTCAAGCGCGGCTACCTGCACCGGGAATTGCCCCGAGCTGGAAAACAGCACGCCACCGGCACGCTGGCGCCAGGCGCCGATCAGTGCCGGCAGGCTGACGATGGCCCGCACCGCATTGCCACCGCCGCGCACCCGTTGCACGCCATAGTTGACACGGATCGCGGCCGACCCGCCGTCGCCGCGGCAGGCGCCGTAGTCGCGGGCGAGCTGGCGGACCTGGGCGGCATCGATGCCGCACACGGTGGCCACGCGATCGGCAGGCCACTGCAATGCGCGTTCGCGCAGCTGGCTCCAGCCCAGCGTGTGGCGTTCCAGGTAGTCATGGTCGAGCCAGTCGTGCACGATCAATTCGTGCATCAGTCCGAGCGCCAGCGCGGCATCGGTGCCAGGAAGCAGTGCGATGTGCTCGTGGCATTTGTCGGCGGTCTCGGTGCGCCGGGGGTCGATACACACCAGCCGCGCACCGCTGCGTTTGGCTTCCTGCGCATAGCGCCAGAAATGCAGGTTGCTGGCGATCGAGTTGCTGCCCCAGATCAGGATCAGTTTCGCCTCCGCGAAGTACTCGACCCGCATGCCGACGTTGGCGCCCAGGGTGTGCGCCATCCCGGCGCCGCCAGCGCTGGCACAGATGGTGCGCTCCAGCAGCGACGCACCCAAGCGGTTGAAGAAGCGCGCCGACATGCTGTCGCGCTGCACCAGCCCCATGGTGCCGGCGAAGCTGTACGGCAGGATCGCCTGTGCGGTGCCCGGCCCGCGTGCGGCGATACGCTGGAGGCGCGCGGCGATGTCCGCCAAAGCTGTGTCCCAGTCCACCGGCTCGAACTGTCCTGCACCCTTCGGACCGACTCGCTTGAGCGGCTGCAACACGCGCTCGGGGTGGTAGCTGCGTTCGGTGTAGCGCGACACCTTGGTGCACAACACGCCGTTCGTGTAGTCGTGCTCCGGATTGCCCTGGACCTTGATCGCGATGCCATCGCGCACGGTTGTGATCAGCGCGCAGGCGTCGGGGCAATCGTGCGGGCAGGCGCCCCGGACAGTGGTGGTGGAAGCTGCAATCATGGCATTTGCGTATGGGCACCTGGAAACGGAGACACAATGAGTCAGACCCGCGCAGGCGAGCAATACGCCCGGGCATTAGACTCGTGATTCCCGGAGTGGACCGCCATCTTAGTTCACCCCCCATCAGCCGGAGCCAAGCGTTGCGCACAGTCTGCCGCAACCGCGATGCTGGCGCAGCAGGAGACACAACGCATGAAAGTCATCGATTCCATCCTCAGCCAGTCGGCGTCCATCGCCGCGGTGCGACGCGATATCCACGCGCATCCGGAGTTGTGCTTCGAGGAGGTGCGCACCGCCGACCTGGTGGCGGCCAAGTTGACCGAATGGGCTATTCCGATCGAGCGGGGCATGGGCACCACCGGAGTGGTGGGCATCGTGAAGAACGGCAGCTCCACGCGTGCGCTTGGTTTGCGCGCCGACATGGACGCGTTGCCGATGCAGGAGTTCAACACCTTTGGCCATGCCAGCAAGAGCGCCGGCAAGATGCACGCCTGCGGCCACGACGGGCATACCGCGATGCTGCTGGCCGCCGCGCAGCATCTGGCGAAGAACCGCCATTTCGACGGCACCGTCTACCTGATCTTCCAGCCGGCCGAAGAAGGCGGTGGTGGCGCGCGCGAGATGATCAAGGACGGATTGTTCGACAAGTTCCCGATGGAGGCCGTGTTCGGCATGCACAACTGGCCCGGTTACCAGGTTGGGCAGTTCGCGGTCAGCGCCGGGCCGGTGATGGCGTCGAGCAACGAATTCAAGATTCGCATCACCGGCAAGGGCGGACATGCCGCGATGCCGCACAACGGCATCGATCCGGTGCCGGTCGCCTGTCAGATGGTGCAGGCGTTCCAGACCATCATCAGCCGCAACAAGAAGCCGGTCGATGCCGGTGTGATTTCCGTGACGATGATCCATGCCGGCGAGGCGACCAACGTGATCCCGGACTACTGCGAGATCCAGGGCACGGTGCGCACCTTCACGCTGGAGGTGCTGGACCTGATCGAGCAGCGCATGCAGGAAGTGGCCGAACACACCTGCGCCGCGTTTGGCGCCCAGTGCGACTTTGCGTTCGTGCGCAACTATCCGCCGACGATCAATTCGGTCGACGAATCGGCCTTTGCGCGTCAGGTGATGCAGGACATCGTGGGCGCTGGCAATGTGATCGAGCAGGAGCCGACCATGGGCGCGGAAGATTTTGCCTACATGCTGCAAGCCAAGCCGGGGGCCTATTGCTTCATCGCCAATGGCGACGGCGGCCACCGGGACACCGGGCACGGCGCCGGCCCCTGCATGCTGCACAACCCCAGCTACGACTTCAACGACGATCTGATCCCGCTGGGTGCAACCTACTGGGTGCGGCTGGCGGAGGCCTGGCTGGCACGCAGCGCGTCAGCCTAGGCGCGTGCGCGCGCGTGCCTGCGCCATCTGCAGCAGTCCGTCGAAGATCAGGTTGTCGACCAGCTCGAACGGCGTGCTCAGGCTCGGTGCCATCTTCCAGCCGGCGCCGCCGGTCATGAAGCAGCGTGGCTCCGCGCCGCAGTGTTGGCGCAGGTTCTGCACCATCCGCTCCATCGCACCGGCGATTGCGTAGGTGCCGCCGCTGGTGAGGGCGTCGCTGGTATTGGCCGGAAAGTGGCGCACCTCGCCGGTGGGCACATGCAGTCCGGCGGTGCCCGATTCCAGCGCACGCAGCATGATGCCGTGGCCCGGCAGGATGAATCCACCGAGGAATCGTCCGCTCGCGTCGATCGCCTCGACCGTGACCGCCGTGCCGACCAGTGCCACCACGACCGGCCTGGGCCGGCCCTGCGCCAGCATGCGGTGCCAGGCACCGATCATGGCCACCCAGCGGTCGGCGCCCAGGCGGCTGGGATAGTCATAGCCGTTGTGCAAGCCGGCCTCGGCGTCCTTGGCCACGACCCACTGCGGCGTGACGTTCCAGATCTCCAGTTGTTCCTCGACCTGCCGCTTGACGGCTTCGCCGGCCACCACGCAGCCGAGCATGGCGGTTGGCTCGGCCAGCGCGGACCAGCTGCCCTCGGCCAGCTTGTCGACGTTGTCCAGAAACTCCGCGCCCTGTGCGATCAGCCGCGCACCCGGACCCGGCGCCTCGTACTGGGCCCACTTGAGCCGGGTATTGCCGATGTCGATGGCGAGAAAGGTCATTGGCCGGCTCCGGATGTGGGATGCGTGGGCAGGTCAGGTGGGCCGTCGTTGCGTATCTGCGCCCCCAGCTCTGGCTTTGCCAGGCCCCCCGAGGGGGTGCAAGAAAACCTGGGGCGGCCCGGCGTTTTCTTCAGGCGCGATGCCGGCCCCATCAATTCTGCCGCCAGGGCAATCCCTGCTTGCGCCAGCCGCCCTGGTTGCCCCTGTGCGCCGACGCATCGGGGTTGCCTTCGAAGCCCTCCAGGATGTTGTAGGCCTGCAGCCCCAGTTCGGTGGCGCGTTTGGCGGCGGCGATCGAACGCACGCCGCTGCGGCACAACAGCAGCACTTTCTTGCCCTTGGGTACCGCACCCAGCAGGGCCTGATCGAACTGCGGATTCATCGCCATGCCGGGCCACTGCTTCCACGCCACTGGAATGGCATCCGGAATGAAGCCGACCCATTCGCGCTCGGCGTCGGTGCGCACGTCGACCAGCACGGCGTCGCCGGCCTGCCACCAGGCGCACGCAAGTTGCGGCGTGACGTCACCCGCGTAACCGTCGGCCGGCCGCACGGCCAGCGGGTCTGTTGCGGTGCCGGGGCTGGCGGCCTGGCCCTCGGCATCGTGCCGGATGCCCGAGGTCAGGTTGGCCGGAACCGCTTCGTCGATGCGTTTGGGCTTGGGCAGGTTGAGCCCTTCCATGATGGCCACGAATTGGGCTTCGGTCTTGCCGGCCACGCGGGCATTGCCGGCCTTCTCGGCGCCAATCGTCGAGTGGGTCCGCCCGTGGTAGTCGTGTGCGGGCCAGACCGTGGTCGTGTCGGGCAAGGCAAACAATACCTCGGTGATGCTGTGGTACAGCGCCGTGGCGCTGCCCGATTGAAAGTCGGTGCGCCCGCAACCGTTGATCAGCAAGGTGTCGCCGGTGAACACATGCTCGCGCCACACATAGCTCATGCTGCCGGCGGTGTGGCCCGGCGTGTGCAGCGCGCGCAGGCTTTCCCGTCCGAAATCGAGGTGATCGCCGTGCTGCAACTGCACGGCCGCCGTGGTGATGCCGCAACCCGCTGGCGCGGCGGTGCGGGCGCCGGCATGTTCGGCCAGCAGCCCTGCGCTGGTGATGTGGTCGGCATGCGCATGGGTCTCGACGGTCCACAGCAACTTCAGTCCGTACTGGCGCAGCGTCGCCAGGTCGCGTTCGACCTGTTCATCGACCGGATCGATGATCACGGCCTCCCGTGTGTACTCGTCGAACAATACATAGGTGTAGGTGCTTGATGCGGTGTCGAAAAGCTGAATGGGTTGCATGGCGGCCCTTCGTTTACGTGTGTGTCGATGTATGCTCTGCCTTAGTTTAGGACTTCGGAGCAGCGCCGTGAATGAATACACGCAGGCATTGCAGGGTGGCGTCTTGATCGGGTTGGCCAGCTGGATCCTGCTGGCCGGAGTCGGCCGTGCCAGCGGCGTCAGCGGCATTGCGCATGGCGTGCTGACAACCCGCAGGCAATCGTCGCCCTGGCGCTGGGCATTTCTGTTCGGACTGGTCTGCGGCGGCGCCTTTTTCTCCTGGGCCTTGAACGTGCCCCATACGCAGATTCGTCATCCGTTGGTTCTGGTGCCGGCGGGGTTTCTGGTCGGATTCGGAGCCGTCATCGGTTCGGGCAGTGCCAGCGGACACGCCGTTGTCGGCCTCGGACGACGCTCACGGCGTTCGCTGGCGGCCGTGTTCACGTTTGCCAGCGTCGCCGTGGCCACGGTGATGGTCACCGCCCACATGCCGGCGGCGTCGTGGTGGGCCGATGCGATCATGGAACTTGTGGTGCGACTGGTGGGGAAATGATGCGTTCGTCCGCCATCATCCCCGTTGCCGAGGAACCATCGGCTGACCGACCCCCCGCGCGGGGCCGTGTTTCGGCGTTGCTGATCGCCTGTCTTTCCGGCTGCATCTTTGCCGCCGGACTGACCTTGTCGGGCATGACACAACCGGAGAAGGTGATTGCCTTTCTCGACATCCGCGAAGCGTTCGTGGGCCGTTTTCCCGGCAACTGGGATCCTGCGCTGGGCCTGGTCGTGATCGGTGCGTTGGCGGTCGCGCTGCTGGGTTTTGCGCTGACACCCTATGCCAGCATCCGGCCCTGGTTCACCGCCAGCTTCATGTTGTCCAACCGGCGCCGGGTCGATGGCCGCCTGATCGTCGGTGCGATCGCGTTCGGCATCGGCTGGGGCTTGAGCGGTTACAGCCCGTCCACCGCACTGGCTTCGTTGTTGACCGGGCAGATCGATACGGTCGTTTTCGTTTTGGCGATGTTGCCCGGTATGTGGCTGGCCGGAAAGCTCTGAGCGCAGCGGGGGTGTGCGCCGCCCGGTGGCGGCTGTTGCCATCGGGTTTCATTGACGTTGACGTAAACGTCAATTAACATCCGCGATTCGGCGCCAGAGCGGGTGCCTGCTAGGAACCCACGATGACCGACCTGTCCGCAGACTACCAAGCACTGGCCCAATACCGCCCCACGCACAAGGTGCGATTCGTCACCGCGGCGAGCCTGTTCGACGGTCACGACGCGGCGATCAACATCATGCGGCGCATCCTGCAAGGCATGGGCGCCGAGGTGATTCACCTGGGACACAACCGCAGCGTCGATGACGTGGTCACCGCCGCGCTGCAGGAAGACGTGCAGGGCATCGCGATCAGCTCCTACCAGGGCGGCCATGTCGAGTACTTCAAGTACATGGTCGATCTGTTGCGCCAGCGGGGCGGCGCCCACATCCAGGTGTTCGGCGGAGGTGGCGGCGTGATCGTCCCTGCGGAGATGCGCGAGTTGCACGACTACGGCGTGGCACGCATCTTCAGCCCGGAAGACGGCCAGCGCATGGGGCTGGCCGGCATGATCGGCGAGATGGTCCTGCGCTGTGACACGGATCTGACGCAGTATGCCCCGACGGATTTGGCTGCCATCCAGGGCCATGCTGCGCACAACTGGCGTGCCTTGGCGCAACTCATCACGGCGCTCGAAGCAGGGCGTGCCGACCCGGCGCTGGTCGATGCCATGCGCGCGGCCGCCGCCCAGGCCACGATACCGGTGCTGGGCATCACCGGTACCGGTGGCGCCGGCAAGTCGTCGTTGACCGACGAGCTGATCCGCCGGCTGCGGCTCGACCAGGACGACAGCGTGCGGATCGCGGTGATCAGCATCGACCCGTCGCGGCGCAAGAGTGGTGGCGCCTTGCTCGGCGACCGCATCCGCATGAACGCGATCGGTCCGTGGCGCAGGGACGATGGCCAAGGTGTCTTCATGCGCTCCCTGGCCACGCGGGACTTCGGCTCCGAGATCAGCGCCTGCCTGCCCGACGTGATCCAGGCCTGCAAGTGCGCGGGTTTCGATTTGATCATCGTCGAGACCTCGGGCATTGGCCAGGGCGACGCGGCCATCGTGCCGCTGGTGGACGTTCCGCTGTACGTGATGACGCCGGAGTTCGGCGCCGCCAGCCAGTTGGAGAAGATCGACATGCTCGACTTCGCCGCGTTCGTCGCCATCAACAAGTTCGACCGCAAGGGCGCGCTCGATGCCCTGCGCGACGTTGCCAAGCAGGTGCAGCGCAACCGCGAGGCGTTCACGACACCACCGGACCAGATGCCGGTGTTCGGCACCATGGCGGCGCGGTTCAATGACGATGGTGTCACCGCCCTGTACCAGGCGCTGTTGCCGCGGCTGCAATCGCTGGGCTTGCCGCTGGGCGAAGGCCATTTGCCGAAGGTCGCGGTCCGTTACAGCACCAACCAGACACCGGTCGTGCCGGCGGCGCGCGCGCGGTATCTGGCCGAGATCAGCGACACGCTGCGCGGCTACAAGAGGCGTGCACGCGAACAGGCCAAGCTGGCGCGCGAAATCCAGCAACTGCGCGCCTCTGGCGTGATGTTGCAGCAGGCCAATCCGAGCAAGGAGCGGGCCTGCATCGCGGTCAACGATCTGGCGGACCAACGCGAGGAACGCCTGGGCGCTGCCGAACGCAAGCTGCTGGCGCAGTGGCCGGAGATGCGCAAGGCGTATGCCGGCGACGAATACGTGGTGAAGATCCGCGACAAGGAAATCCGCACTGCGCTGGTCACCAAATCGCTCAGCGGCACGCCGGTGCGCAAGGTGGCGCTGCCGCAGTACGAGGACCACGGCGAAATCCTGCAGTGGCTGATGCTCGACAACGTTCCCGGCAGCTACCCCTACACCGCCGGCACCTTCGCGTTCAAGCGCGAGGGGGAAGACCCGACGCGCATGTTCGCCGGCGAAGGGGACGCGTTTCGCACCAACAAGCGCTTCAAGCTGCTCAGCGCAGGCATGCCGGCCAAACGCCTGTCGACCGCGTTCGACTCGGTCACGCTGTACGGCAACGACCCCGATCCGCGCCCCGACATCTACGGCAAGGTCGGCAACTCCGGCGTCAGCATTGCCACGCTCGATGACATGCAGGTGTTGTACGGCGGTTTCGATCTGTGCAGCTCGAGCACTTCGGTCAGCATGACGATCAACGGCCCGGC
>CAZLDV010000063.1:0-18341 GCA_964558425.1 uncultured Rhodoferax sp.
AGCCCGGCGAACGGCGCACCCAGATCCTGCAGGCGCTGGCCGAGATGCTGGAGCAGCCCGGCGCCGACCGCATCACCACGGCAGCGCTGGCAGCGCGACTGGGTGTCAGCGAGGCGGCGTTGTACCGGCATTTCGCCAGCAAGGCGCAGATGTTCGAAGGGCTGATCGAGTTCATCGAGCAAAGCGTCTTCACGCTGGTGAACCAGGTAGCAGATCGCCAGCATCCGGCGGAGCCACTGGCGCTCGCAACGACACCGGCCCAGTCACGCCAGGCCGGAACGATGGTGGCGATGGTGCTTCAGTTCGCCGAGAAAAATCCGGGCATGACCCGTGTCATGGTCGGTGATGCGCTCGTGTTCGAGAACGCGCGCCTGCAACTGCGCATGAACCAGTTTTTCGACAAGCTCGAGGCGATGCTGCGGCAGGCGTTGCGACCGGTTGTGGATGGCAGTGGCACGGATACACCCAGCCTCGATGCGCAGGTCATGGCCTCCGCCTTGACGGCATTTCTGGTTGGCCGCCTGCATCGTTACGCGCGCTCCGGCTTCAGGCGTTTGCCGTCCGAACATCTCGAGGACAGCCTGGCGTTGCTGCTGTAGGCGGCGCGGGCACCAGCACCGATGCGCGCGTCAACATTGCGCA
This sequence comes from uncultured Rhodoferax sp., assembly GCA_964558425.1. Taxonomy (GTDB): domain Bacteria; phylum Pseudomonadota; class Gammaproteobacteria; order Burkholderiales; family Burkholderiaceae_C; genus CAISIP01. The sequence continues at coordinate 643 of CAZLDV010000063.1, forward strand.
AGGCGGTGTTGCCGTGGTTCTTCCGGACTCCCAGCGGCGGGCGCCAAAGTTACGGTCGCCTCGCCATCACATCACCGCACCCACCTGCCACGGCACGAATTCATTTTGGCCATAGCCGTGGCGCTCGCTCTTGCTCTGCGCGCCGGACGCTGTCGCCAGCAGCTGTTCGAATATGCGTTGTCCCATCTCGGCCACCGAGCAGCTGCCGTCGATGATCTCTCCGCAATTGATGTCCATGTCGTCCTGCTGGCGTTGCCACAAGCGGCTGTTGGTGGCCAGTTTGAGCGACGGTGCCGGCGCGCAGCCATAGGCCGAGCCGCGACCGGTCGTGAAGCAGATCATGTTGGCGCCGCCAGCGACCTGTCCGGTGGCGCTGACCGGGTCATAACCCGGTGTGTCCATGTAGACGAGGCCGTGTTTGTCGACGTTGTCCGCATATTCGTAGACCGCCTGCAGGTTGCTGGTGCCGCCTTTGGCGACAGCGCCGAGCGATTTTTCCAGGATGGTGGTCAAGCCGCCGGCCTTGTTGCCGGGTGACGGGTTGTTGTTCATCTCGCCACCGTTGATCGCGGTGTAGTTCTCCCACCATTTGACGCGGGCCACCAGCTTTTCGCCGACGGCGCGGTCCACGGCGCGGCGCGTGAGCAGGTGTTCGGCGCCATAGATCTCGGGCGTCTCGCTCAGGATGGCAGTGCCACCATGCGCCACCAGCAGATCGACGGCGACACCCAATGCCGGATTGGCGCTGATGCCCGAGTACCCGTCGGAGCCGCCACACTGCAATCCGATCGTGATGTGGCTGGCGTCGCAGGGGACCCGCGTGGCCTGATTGGCTTGCGGCAACATTTCCCGGATCAGCGCAACACCCTTGGATACTGCCTTGGCGGTCCCGCCGCTGTCCTGGATGTTGAATACCCGCAGCGTGTCGCCTTCGCGCAGGCTGCTGTTGGAAAGCCAGGCCTTGATCTGGTTCGCCTCGCAGCCCAGGCCGACCACCAGCACCGCGGCGAAGTTGGCGTGGCTGGCATAGCCGGCCAATGTGCGCTGCAAGATCTGCATCCCGGCGCCTTCCGAGTCCATGCCGCAACCGGTACCGTGGGTCAAGGCGACCACACCGTCCACGTTGGCAAACGCTGCCAGCCTGTCCGGATGGTTCTGACGCGAGAACGCGTCCGCGATGGCCCGTGCGACCGTGGCCGAGCAGTTGACGCTCGACAGAATGCCGATGTAGTTGCGCGTGGCCACCCGGCCATTGGCGCGCTGGTAACCCATGAAGCTGGCGTGTTGGCGTTGCGGTTCGGGTTTGACGTCCTGGCCAAACGCATAGTCGCGCTCGAAGTCGCCCTTGGCCGGACCCATGTCCAGGTTATGCGTGTGCACATGTTCACCGGCGCTGATCGCGCGCGAGGCGAAACCGATGATCTGGTTGTAGCGCCGCACCGGTTCGCCCACGGCAATGTCGCGCGCAGCGACCTTGTGGCCGGCCGGCACGATGCCGCGCAGTGGAATGCCGTCGACGCTGGCACCACCCACCGGCTGGGTGCGCGCAATCCACACGTCGTCGTCGGCATGCAGTCGGATGAAGGCGTTCATGGGCGTGGTTTCACAGGCGCTGGATTTCGACGATCTTGACAGCCATGGGCTTCGACCATTGGTCAAGTGATCAGGCCAATCGGTGCGCGCATCTTAACCTTCGTTGGCCTGCGGCGACAGCCACGGCCACTGTCGCATGCGCTGCATGTGCCGGGGTTCGTCGCCGGGCGGGTGTGTCCCTGTCGGCCACGGGTCGCTCGGTCATAATTGGTCACGTGGCAAGGCCAGCCATGCAGGCACCGCTGGTGTTCGTTCATGTGGCCGGACGATGGCGGTGGCTCCCTTGGAGGAACTATGCGATTGCAAGGTAAATCGGCTTTGGTCACCGCAGCCGGTCAAGGCATCGGAAAGGCCAGTGTGCTGGCCATGGCGGCGCAAGGTGCCCAGGTGCTGGCAACCGACCGGGATGCCGCTCTGCTCAAGGCCTACGACGGGGTAGCCAACGTGCGCACCGCCGTGCTGGACGTGCTCGACAAGGATGCCATCGGCAAGGTGGTGCAGGGCATGGACACGATCGACGTGTTGTTCAACTGCGCCGGCTTCGTGCACAACGGCAGCATCCTGCAGGCGAGCGATGCCGACTGGGACTTCGCCTTCAACCTCAACGTGCGTGCGCAATTCTGGATGATCCAGGCGGTACTGCCGAAGATGCTCGCACAGGGACGCGGCAGCATCATCAACATGTCCAGCGTGTGCAGCAGCATCAAGGGTTTGCCGAACCGTTTCATCTATGGCGCCAGCAAGGCGGCGGTCGTGGGCCTGACCAAATCGGTGGCGGCCGATTTTGTTGCGAAGGGCATCCGCTGCAATGCCATCGCTCCGGGCACGGTGGATACCCCATCGCTGGCCGACCGCATCAACAGCATGCCCGACCCGGTACAGGCGCGCAAGGATTTTGTCGCGCGCCAGCCGATGGGGCGACTCGCGCAGGCCGACGAGATCGCGCCCGTGATCCTGTATCTTGCCAGTGACGAATCGCTGTTCGCGACCGGGCAGGTGTTTTCGGTCGATGGGGGCATGACGATATGAACCAACTCGATTTCAACGACCGCTGTGCGGTGATCACCGGCGGCGCCACCGGCCTGGGTTACGCCATCGCCCAGCGTCTGTTGGGCTCCGGTGGCAGGGTGTGCCTGTGGGACCGGGACGCGCCTGCACTGGCGCGCGCCTGTGCCGAACTGGGCCCCCAAGCGAGCTCGGTGACGGTCGACGTCAGTGACCATGCCGGCGTGGTCGCGGCCGTACAGCAGACACTGGCGCAAATGCCTGCCGTCGATGCGCTGGTCAACAGTGCCGGCGTCACCGGCCCCAATGCCAGGCTGATCGACTACCCGATCGACGAATGGCACAAGGTCATGCAGGTCAACCTCAACGGCCTGTTTTACTGCTGCCGCGAGTGGGTGCCGCACATGCGCGAGCGCAACTACGGGCGCATCGTCAACATCGCCTCGGTGGCCGGCAAGGACGGCAATCCCAACGCCAGTGCCTACAGTGCGAGCAAGGCGGCCGTGATGGCCTTGACCAAATCGCTGGGCAAGGAACTTGCCGAAGGCGGCATCCGAGTCAACTGCGTCACGCCCGCTGCGGTGAAGACCGCGATCTTCGACCAGATGAAGCCCGAGTTCATCCAGTTCATGTTGTCCAAGATCCCGATGGGCCGCTTCGGCACGCCCGAGGAAATCGCGGCGATGGTGGGCTGGTTGTGCACCGAGGATTGCTCGTTTTCCACCGGGGCCGTGTTCGACTTGTCGGGCGGTCGCTCCACCTATTGATTGACTGAAGGAAAGAGAAAGGCAACAACATGAAACTGGTACGTTATGGCAACCCCGGCAAGGAAAAGCCCGGCCTGATCGATGCCGATGGCAGGCTGCGCGACCTGAGCGCGGTCATCAAGGACATCGGCCCCGAGCAACTGAGCGACGCGGCGATGGCCCGGTTGCGCAAGTGCAAGACCGCCACGCTGCCGCTGGTGCGCGGCAAGCCCCGCCTGGGCTGCCCGGTTGCGGGTGTACCCAAGTTCATCGCCATCGGCCTGAATTACGCGGACCACGCGGCCGAGTCTGGCGCACCGATCCCCAAGGAGCCGATCATCTTCATGAAGGCGACCAGTTGCATTCAGGGTCCGGATGACGATGTGATGATGCCCAAGGGTTCGGTCAAGACCGACTGGGAAGTCGAACTCGGCGTGGTGATCGGCACGCAGGCGCGCTATGTGTCGCAGAAGGCCGCGCTCGAGCATGTGGCGGGTTATTGCACCATCAACGACGTCAGCGAACGCGAGTACCAGATCGAGCGCGGCGGCACCTGGGACAAGGGCAAGGGTTGCGACACCTTCGGCCCGATCGGCCCCTGGCTGGTCACCCGTGACGAGATCGCCAACCCGCAGAAGCTGGCGATGTGGCTGGACGTGAATGGCAAGCGCATGCAGACCGGCAACACCAGGACCATGATCTTCAGCGTGGCCAAGCTGGTGAGCTACTGCAGCCAGTTCATGACGCTGATGCCCGGTGACGTCATCACCACCGGAACGCCGCCTGGCGTGGGCCTGGGCATGAAGCCGCCGCAGTACCTCAAGAAGGGCGACGTGATGACACTGGGCATCGAAGGCCTGGGCGAGCAGCGCCAAACCGTCGTGCCGTTCAAGCTGTAGGCGCGCCAATTGCCCGCAGTGCGGGGTGACATGGGGCCGCAGGACCGGCCGTCGGGCCCGCGGCCGCTTGCCATGCAATACCGAGGGTTTACCCTTGGTTCGACTAGAAGTGCAGCTCTATTGGGTCAAGTTTCCTGCAGTTGGCCGCCGATCTGACGCAAAATAGAACGACCGTTCGTTTTATTGTGTCCCAGTGTCCGATTCGCACCTTTCCCGTCGATCCCTGTCTGCAGCCGCACACGAAGCCCCGCGGCCTGCGGGCGTGGAGTCGCGCGGTTCGCACAAGGGCCAGCAGACCAAGGCCGCCATCGTCGACGCTGCATTGCGTCTGGCCAGCCAGGTGGGTCTGGAGGGCCTGAGCATCGGCGCCGTGGCCGAGATCATGCACATGAGCAAGTCCGGCGTGTTTGCCCATTTCGGCTCACGCGAGGAATTGCAGATCTCGGTCGTGCGGGAGTATTTCCACCGTTTCGAGGAGGAAGTGTTCAAGCCGGTGCTGGCCTTGCCCCGTGGCCTGCCGCGGGTCCAGGCCTTGTTTGCCAACTGGATGAAGCGGGTCGCGGTCGAGATTCAGTCCGGCTGCATCTTCATCAGTGGCGCCGTCGCGTTCGACGACCGCCCTGGCGCGGTGCGCGACGCATTGGCCACCTCGGTCAACACCTGGCTCGGCGCCTTCCGCCGCGCGGTGACGCTGGCCCAGCAGGCGGGCCATCTGCGTGCCGACGCCGACCCCGACCAGATGGCGTACGAGATCCATGGCCTGATTCTGGCGCTGCATTACGAGGCCCGGTTCCTGACCAAACCCGGATCGATTGCCCGCGCCCACGCCGGATTTGCCCATGTATTGGCCACCTACGGCGCTGGCGCGCCGGCCACGCCAGCCAGACCAGGGTCCGTCGCTGCGGCGCCATGAGGCGGCACGACGCGCCACCAGTTCACGCACGATTTTTCCATCATCAAGGAGTCCAAGCCCATGCCCACCTATACCCCGCCATTGCGCGACATGCAGTTTGTCATGCACGAAGTGCTCAAGGTCTGCGACGACTTCCGCGCCATGCCCCGGCACGCCGAGATCGATGCCCAGACCATCGATGCCGTGCTGGAAGAGGCTGCCAAGTTTGCCTCCGAGGTCGCCCTGCCGCTCAATGCCAGCGGTGACGCGCAAGGTTGCACGCTGGACCCCAAGACCCACGCGGTGACAGCGCCGGCGGGGTTCAAGCAGGCGTATGCGCAGTTCGTCGCCGGCGGATGGCCGGGCCTGAGCAGCGACACCGAATACGGTGGCCAGGCGCTGCCGCTGGTGGTGAACCAGTGTCTCTACGAAATGCTCAACTCGGCCAACCAGGCCTGGACGATGTACCCGGGCCTGACCCACGGCGCCTATGCGGCGGTGCACTCGTACGGCACCGACACCCAGAAAGAGACCTATCTGCACAAGATGACCAGTGGCGAATGGACCGGCACCATGTGCCTGACCGAACCCCATTGCGGCACCGATCTGGGGCTGATGCGCACCAAGGCCGAGCCGCAGGCAGACGGAACCTACCGCATCACCGGCAACAAGATCTTCATCAGCGCCGGTGAACATGACCTGGCGGAGAACATCGTGCACCTGGTGCTGGCGCGCATCACCGATGCGCCGGCCGGCATCAAGGGGGTCAGCCTGTTCATCGTGCCCAAGCACCACGTGAACGCCGATGGAACGCTGGGTGAGCGCAACGGCATCCATTGCGGTGGCCTGGAGCACAAGATGGGTATCCACGCCAACGCCACCTGCCAGATCGTGCTCGACGGTGCGATCGGCACACTGGTGGGCGAGCCGAACAAGGGCATGGCCGCGATGTTCGTGATGATGAACGCTGCCCGCCTGGGTGTGGGCAACCAGTCACTCGGCCTGACCGAGGTGGCGTACCAGAATGCACTGGCCTATGCGAAGGAGCGTCTGCAGGGTCGTTCATTGTCCGGCCCCAAGGCCAAGGACAAGCCGGCCGACCCGATCATCGTGCACCCGGACGTGCGCAAGATGCTGCTGACCGCGCGCGCATACGCCGAAGGGGGTCGCGCATTGGCCATCTATTGCTCCGTCTTGCTGGAGCAGGAGCATTTCCACCCCGACGCGAAGGTGCGCAAGGACAGCGGCGAGATGCTCTCGCTGCTGACGCCGGTGGTCAAGGCCTTCCTGACCGACAACGGCTGGCGCGCCACCTCCGATTGCCTGCAGGTATTCGGCGGCCACGGCTACATCAAGGAATGGGGCATGGAGCAGTTCGTGCGCGACGCGCGCATCAACATGATCTACGAAGGCACCAACACGATCCAGAGTCTGGACCTGCTGGGCCGCAAGATCCTGGGCAACAACGGCGCCACCCTGAAGAAGTTCGGCAAGCTGATCGCGGCGTTGGTGGAGCAAGAAGGCGTCAACGAGAAGATGGCCGAGTTCATCAACCCGATCGCCTACCTCGGCGACAAGATGACCAAGCTCACGACCGAGATCGGCTTCAAGGGTTTCCAGGACGCCGACGAAGTGGGCGCAGCAGCGGTCGACTACCTGCGTGTGGCCGGTCACCTGGTGTTCGGCTATTTCTGGGCCCGCATGGCGCAGGTCGCGCTGCGTGAGATCGCTGCGGGCAATACCGATCCGTTCTATCAGGCCAAGCTGCAGACGGCGCGCTTCTATTTTGCGAAGTTGTTCCCCGAGACCGCGTCGCTGATGCTGACGGTGCGCTCTGGTGCCAAGCCGCTGATGGACACCGAGGCCGTGTTTGCCTAGTATTCCTGTCACCATTCGCTGTGTTGTTTCCCATTCATTGAGGAGTCGTGCATGAACAAGAGTTACCTTGCAGGTGGTGCCCTGCTGTTTGTCTCCAACCTGGTGCTGGCCCAGATGACGCCCGTGGGCACCTGGCACACCATCGACGATGAAACCAAGGAGGTCAAATCGGAGGTGCAGATCGTCGACAACGGCGGCGTGCTCAGCGGCAAGGTCACCAAGCTGCTGCGCAAGGGCGCCAAGCAGGACTCGGTGTGCGACAAGTGCACCGATGACCGCAAGGACAAGCCGGTGCTCGGCCTGGAGATCATCCGGGGCGCGAAGAAAGTCGATGGCAAGGACGTGTGGGAAGACGGCAAGATTCTCGACCCGGAAAAGGGCGCGACCTATACCTTGCGGCTGACCCCGGTCGACGGCGGCAAGAAGCTCGACGTGCGTGGTTCCATCTTCGGCATCGGCCGCACCCAGACCTGGGTGCGCGTGCAATAGGCCGTTTCGCCGATCCCCGCCGCGTGCGCGCGGTTCCCTGCGCTGTAGCGCATGCCTTCAAGAGAGAGATGCATGTCCCGATTCCAAGTAAGACAAGTTGCCGTTCTCGGCGCCGGCGTGATGGGTGCGCAGATCGCCGCGCACCTGGTCAATGTCCGGGTGCCGGTGATCCTGTTCGACCTGCCCGCCAGGGAGGGTCCGAAAAGCGGCATCGTGACCCGGGCCGTCGAGGGCCTGAAGAAGCTCAAGCCCGCTCCGCTGGGCCTGGCGCAGGAGGCGGCGCTGATCCGCCAGGCGAACTATGAAGAACACATGGACCTGCTCAAGGACTGTGATCTGGTCATCGAGGCGATTGCCGAACGCATGGACTGGAAGCTCGACCTGTACCGCAAGATCGCGCCCCACCTGTCGCCCAGCGCGATCGTGGCGTCGAACACCTCGGGCCTGTCGATCACCAAACTGAGCGAGGCGCTTCCAGAAGACATCAAGCCGCGCTTCTGCGGCATTCATTTCTTCAACCCGCCGCGCTACATGGCGCTGGTCGAGTTGATCAACACGCCCACCACCGAGCCGCAGGTACTCGACCAGCTCGAAGCCTTCGTCACGCGTGGCCTGGGCAAGGGCGTGGTGCGGGCACACGACACACCGAACTTCATCGCCAACCGGATCGGCATCGCGGGCATGCTGGCCACCATGCACCAGGCCGAGAAATTCGGCCTGAGCTACGACGTGGTCGACGACCTGACCGGCAAGAAGCTCGGCCGTGCCAGCTCGGGCACGTTCCGCACCGCCGACGTGGTGGGCCTGGACACCATGACCCATGTCATCAAGACCTTGCAGGACAACCTCAGCGCCGAGACCGACCCGTTCTATCCGAACTTTGCCACGCCACCGGTGCTGGCCAAGCTGCTGGAGATGGGCAACCTGGGGCAGAAAACGGGCGCCGGCTTTTACAAGAAGGTCGGGCGCGACATCCTGCGTTACGACGCGTCGGCCGCAGGGGGCAAGGGCGACTATGTGCCCAGCGGCCAGAAGGCCGACGAGGTGGTCGGCCGCATGCTCAAGAAGCCGGCCGGCGAACGTCTCAAGCTGCTGCGCGACGCCGAAGGCGCCGAGCCGCGCTTCCTGTGGGCGATCCTGCGCGACCAGTTCCACTATGCGGCCGTGCACCTGCACACGGTGGCCGAATCGGCGCGCGACATCGATCTGGCCATGCGCTGGGGCTTTGGCCTCAAGCAGGGCCCGTTCGAGTTGTGGCAGGAGGCGGGCTGGCTGGAAGTGGCCACCATGATCCAGCAGGATATCGATGCCGGCAAGGCGCTGTGCAAGGAGCCGCTGCCTGAATGGGTGTTCAAGGGACCGGTGGCGGACGCTGGCGGTGTGCACACGCCCAAGGGCTCGTGGAGCGCGTCGGCGCAGCGGTTCATGCCGCGCCACGAACTGAAGGTCTACCAGCGCCAGTATTTCCGCGAAGATGTGCGCGGCGCCGATGCCCCGCGTGCCCAGACCGCGGGCACGACGGTGTACGAGGACGATGCGATACGCCTGTGGACGATGGACTTGCCGGTATTGATCGCCAGCATCAAGACCAAGATGCACGCGATCAGCCCCGACGTGGCCGAAGGCCTGCTGCGCGCGGTGGATCTGGCCGAAGCCTCGTTCGAGGGCCTGGTGATCTGGTCCAACGACGAGATGTTCTCGGTCGGCGCGGACTTGCAGGCGATGTTGCCGGCCTTCATGATCGCCGGCGTGTCGGCGATCGATGGGGCCGAGCAGGAACTGCAGCAAGCCATGTTGCGACTGCGCTATGCCAGCATACCCACGGTGGCCGCAGTACGCGGGCTGGCCCTGGGCGGTGGCTGCGAGTTGGCGGTGCATTGCGCGCACCGGGTCGTCGCGATGGAGAGTTACATCGGCCTGGTCGAAGTCGGCGTCGGCCTGGTGCCGGGTGCGGGTGGCCTGACTTACATTGCACGCCGCGCGGCCGAACACGCCGCGCTGTCGACCAACAAGGATTTGCTGCCGTTCCTGACCGAGCCGTTCACCGCCGCGGCGATGGCCAAGGTCGGCACCAGCGCGCTGGAATCGCGTCAGTTCGGTTACCTGCTGGACAGCGACACGATCGTGCCGCACAAGGACGAGTTGCTGTACGTGGCCCTGACGCAGGCGCGTGCCATGTACCAGGCCAGCTACCGTGCGCCGCTGCGCCGGACCTTTCCGGTGGCAGGGCGCAACGGCATCGCGACCATCAAGGGCTCGCTGGTGAACATGCGTGACGGAGGCTTCATCAGCCCGCACGATTTCCATATCGCCAGCCAGATCGCGCATGTGGTGTGTGGCGGCGACGTCGATGCCGGCACGCTGGTGACCGAGGAGTACCTGATGGCGCTCGAGCGCCAGGCCTTCTGCGCGCTGGTCACCCACGAGAAGACCCAGGAACGCATCATGGGCATGATGTCCACCGGCAAGCCGGTGCGTAATTGATAAAGGAAACCCCGTGAAACAGATCCAGGATGCATTCATCGTTGCCGCCACCCGCACGCCGATCGGGCGCTCGCACCGCGGTTTTTTCCGCAACACCCGCCCCGACGACCTGCTGGTCAAGGCGATCCAGGGCGCCTTGGCCCAGGTGCCGACGCTCGACCCGCAGGCCATTGAAGACCTGATCTGCGGCTGCGCGATTCCCGAAGGGCCCCAAGGGCTGAATGTGGCCCGCATCGGTGCGATGCTGGCTGGCCTGCCCGACAGCGTGGGCGGTATCACGGTGAACCGGTTTTGTGCGTCGGGCATCAGCGCGATCCAGATGGCGGCCGACCGCATCCGCGTGGGCGAGGCCGATGTCATGCTGGCCGCCGGTACCGAGAGCATGAGCATGGTGCCGATGATGGGCAACTCGCCGTCGCTGTCGCCGTCCTTGTTCGAGCGCGACGAAAACGTCGGCATTGCCTATGGCATGGGCTTGACGGCCGAGAAAGTCGCCAACCAGTGGAAGGTCACGCGCCAGGCGCAGGACGCATTTGCGCTGGAGTCGCACCAGCGTGCGATCGCCGCCATGAAGGCCGGCGACTTTGCCCACGAAATCACACCGGTCGAGGTGTTCGAGCGCACGCCCGACCTGGAAACCGGCAAGGTGCTCGTTACCAGCCGCACCGTCTCGCTGGACGAAGGCGCGCGTCCCGACACCTCGCTCGAAGGCCTGGCCAAACTGAAGGCGGTGTTTGCCGCGCGCGGATCGGTCACCGCGGGCAACAGCTCGCAGACCTCGGATGGCGCGGGTGCGTTGATCCTGGCCAGCGAGAAAGCGGTCAGGCAATTCGGTTTGACGCCGCTGGCACGTTTCGTCAGTTTTGCGAGCAAGGGTGTGCCGCCGCAGATCATGGGTATCGGTCCGATCGAGGCGATTCCTGCGGCGTTGCGCAGTGCCGGCTTGAAACAGGACGACATGGACTGGATCGAGCTCAACGAAGCCTTCGCGGCCCAGTCGCTGGCCGTCATCCGCACGCTGGGGCTGGACCCGGCCAAGGTCAATCCGATGGGAGGCGCGATTGCGCTGGGCCATCCGCTGGGCGCCACCGGAGCGATCCGTGCCGCAACCGTGATCCATGCGCTGCGTCGCACCCAGCAGCGCTACGGCATGGTCACGATGTGCGTGGGCATGGGGCAGGGCGCGGCCGGTATTTTCGAACGCGTCTGAGGGGGAGCATCATGGCAGCGACCGCAGACAAACCCGCTGTCGTACTGGTGATCGGTGCCGGTGACGCCACCGGCGGCGCCGTTGCCCGGCGATTCGCGCGCGAGGGGCTGGTCGCGTGTGTCACGCGTCGCAGCGCCGACAAACTCGAACCGCTGCTGGCGCAGATCCGCGCGGACGGTGGCGTGGCACATGGATTTGGCTCCGACGCGCGAAGCGAAGAGCAGGTGGTGGCACTGGTCGAACAGATCGAGTCGACGATCGGGCCGATCGCGGTGCTGGTATTCAATATTGGCGCCAATGCACCGAGCTCCATCCTTGAGGAAACCACGCGGCGCTACACCAAGATCTGGGAGATGGCCTGCCTGTCGGGTTTTCTCAGCGGCCGCGAAGTGGCCAGGCGCATGGTCGCGCGTGCTGGCGACGGCCACAAGGGCACGATCCTGTTCACCGGCGCGACGGCTTCGCTGCGTGGCTCGGCCAACTTCGCCGCCTTTGCGGGCGCCAAGCACGCGTTGCGCGCGCTGGCGCAGAGCATGGCGCGTGAACTCGGACCGATGGGCGTGCACGTGGCCCATGTCGTGATCGACGGTGCGATCGACACCGCCTTCATTCGCGACAATTTTCCGCAGCGCTACGCACAGAAGGAACGGGACGGCATACTCAACCCGGACCATATCGCTGACCAGTACTGGATGCTGCATTGCCAGCCCCGCGATGCATGGACCCATGAACTCGATCTGCGACCCTGGATCGAGCCCTTCTGATCACACCACGACCCTGCACAACCTGAGAGGATCACCATGACGCGTTCTGTCGACTTCCTGTTTGACTATGGCAGCCCCGCCGCCTATCTGGCCTGGACCCAGTTGCCGCATCTCGCCGCCGACACCGGCGCCACGGTGGTGATGAAGCCGATCCTGCTCGGTGGTGTGTTCCAGTCCACCGGCAACCGCGCGCCGATCACGGTGCCGGCCAAGGGCAGATACCTGTTCAAGGACATGGCGCGCTATGCCAAGGCCTACGGCGTGCCGCTGGTGATGAATCCACATTTTCCGATCAACACCATCACGCTGATGCGGATCGACGTGGCGTTGACGCTGCGTGCCGACCCGCGTCTGGACGCCTACCGCGCCGCCGTCTTCCCGGCCATCTGGTCGGAGCAGAAAAACATGGGCGACCCCGCCACCGTGGCGGCGGTGTTGGCAAGCGCCGGATTCACGGCCGACGAACTCGTGGCCATGGCCGCCGACCCGCAGGTCAAGGAAACTCTCAAGACCTGGACCCAGGAAGCCGTGGACCGCGGCGCGTTCGGCGCGCCGACATTCTTTGTCGGAGACGAGATGTTCTGGGGGCAGGACCGGCTCGACTTCGTGCGCAGCGCACTGGCACATTCACACAAGGACCTTGCATGAGCGACATATTGACCGACGTGACCGAAGGGGTCATGACCATCACCTTCAATCGGCCGGACAAGAAGAACTCGATCACCTCCGCCATGTATGCCAGCATGGCCGATGCGCTGGTGCAGGCCAACGGGGATGACACGATCCGGGTCGTGGTGTTCCAGGGCAGCGAGACGATTTTCTCCGCCGGCAACGACATCGCCGATTTCCTGGACCGGCCACCGACCAACCAGCAGTCGCCGGTCTATCGCTTCCTGTTCGGCATCGCCGATTTCCCCAAGCCCCTGCTGGCTGCGGTCTGTGGGCCCGCGGTGGGTATCGGCACCACGATGCTGCTGCATTGCGATCTGGTGTATGCGGGGGACAACGCCGCCTTTTCGCTGCCGTTCGTCAACCTGGGCCTGTGCCCGGAGGCGGGATCGAGCCTGTTGCTGCCGCAGATGCTCGGTCACCACCGCGCGGCCGAGGCCTTGTTGCTGGGCGAACCGTTCATGGCCGAAGCGGCGCTGGAGGTGGGCCTGATCAACCGCATCGTGCCGCCAACGCAAGCCAACACGCTGGCCCAGGCGCAGGCACGCAAACTGGCTGCCAAACCGATCCGTTCGCTGATCGAGACCAAACGCCTGATGAAGAAGGCGCAGGCACAAGCGGTGCGCGAACGGATCAGCGAGGAAAGCGGCAGTTTCGCTCGCATGCTGGTCGAGCCGGCCGCGCGTGAGGCGTTCGGCGCCTTCATGGAAAAGCGCAAGCCGGATTTTTCCCGCACCTGATATTGCACCCGGAACCAGACGACAAGGAGAAACACGCCATGGAAAATCTGGCAGGCAAGACACTGTTCATCACCGGCGCATCGCGGGGCATCGGCCTGGCCATCGCCAAGCGCGCGGCGGCCGATGGCGCGAATGTCGTGGTTGCGGCCAAGACCACCGAGGCCAACCCCAGGTTGCCCGGTACGATCTACAGTGCCGCGGCCGAGATCGAGGCCGCTGGCGGCAAGGCGTTGGCGCTGCAGGTCGACATCCGCGAGGAGGCATCGGTGGTTGCGGCGGTTGCCAAGGCGGTGGCAGCCTTCGGCGGCATCGATATCCTGGTCAACAACGCCAGCGCGATCAGCCTGACCGGCACCGAGACCACGCCGATGAAGCGCTTCGACCTGATGCATGGCGTGAATGCGCGCGGCACCTACCTGTGCACCATGCTGTGCCTGCCGGAACTGCGCAAGTCGGCCCAGCTGCGGCGCAATCCCCATGTGTTGACGCTGTCACCCCCGCTGTCGATGCAGACGCGCTGGTTCGAGCACCACACCGCCTACAGCATGGCCAAATACGGCATGAGCATGTGCACGCTGGGCCATGCCGGCGAGTTGCGCAAATTCGGTATCGGTGTGAACAGCCTGTGGCCGCGCACGGCGATTGCCACGGCTGCCTTGCAGATGATCCCGGGTGTCGACGTGGCCCGTTGCCGCAAGCCCGAGATCATGGCCGATGCGGCTTACCTCGTGCTCACCAGCGACAGCAGCAATACCGGCAACTTCTACATCGACGAGCGCCTGCTGGCCGAGCACGGCATCACCGATCTGGAGCCGTATTCGGTGACGCCAGGCACGCAGGACTTCATCCCCGACTTTTTCGTCGACTGACGCGCTTGCCGATCCGGCCGACCCGCGCTAGCGTAGACTCTCTGACAGCCCAGTGCGCGCGCTGGCCGCGATGCCAACCCTGATCGTCCCCGATGCCCCTGGGCTCTTCTGAAGAATTGCTGGCGGCCCACCACGGCATGTTGATCGACGGGCTCACCGCCGTCTTCGGGGTGTTCAACGCCGAGATGCTGCGCCAGGTGTTGCCCCGGGTCGAGTGGGTCGAGCTCGGGGGCGGCGAGGTGCTGTTTCAGCAGGACGATGGCGACGCGTCGTTGTTCTTCGTGGTCAGCGGTCGGCTGCGGGCCACCAGTCTGGACGCCGCAGGCAGGCGCCATGTGCTGGGTGAGATCGCGCGCGGCGAGACGGTGGGCGAGATGGCGTTCTTCACCGGCGAGCCGCGCACCGCCACGGTGACGGCCGTACGCGACAGCGTGCTGGCGCGCTTTTCCAATGCGGTGTTCCGCGAATTGTTGCTGGCGTATCCGCTGGTGTCGTTGAACATGACGCGCCAGGTGATCGAACGCGCCAAGCGGGTCAACCGGGGACGTCCACTGATCGCCAAGCCAGTCATCATCGGCGTGCTGGCGATCACCCCGGGTATCGATGTGCCGGGGTTTGCCCAGTCGCTGACGCGCCAGCTGCAGGCGCATGGCCGCGGCACCGTGATGCTGGCGGCGCAGATCGATGCGCAGCTGGGCGAACCCGGTGCGGCGCAGGCGCCGCGGGCCGAGTTCGAGCGTTCGCGCAGGGTCACCGTGCTGCTCGACAAGATCGAGGCACAGCATGATTTCGTCGTGTTGGTGGCCGATGCGTGGCGCTCCGAATGGTCCCAACGCTGCATTCGCCATTGCGATCAGTTGCTGCTGGTGGCCGATGCCGACCAGATGCCGGCGCTGCATCCGAACGAGGCCGGGTTGCATGTGGCGGGTGACGCCGCCGACGCGCGCACGACACTGGTGTTGTTGCACCCCGACGATCGACGTTCGCCCAGCGACACCTGTCGCTGGCTCCAGGGTCGCCATCTGAGCGATCACTGCCATCTGCGGCCGGGTCTGCTGCGCGACTGGCAGCGGCTGGCGCGGATCGTCAGTCGCAACACGGTCGGCCTGGTGTTGTCGGGCGGCGGTGCGCGCGGGTTTGCCCACCTCGGTGTGATGCGTGCGATGGAGCAGGCGGGCATCCGGTTCGACCTGGCCGCCGGTACCAGCATCGGTGCGGTGATGGCGGCGTATGCGGCCATGGACATGCCGGCGCGCACCATGATCGACGCCGCGCGCGCTGCATTTCGCCGCAATCCCACCGGTGACTACAACCTGTTGCCGCTGATGTCGCTGATCAGCGGCAAGCGGCTGCGGCGAACCATCGACGCTGCGGTGGTTGACAGCCGGGGCCGGCACATCGACATCGAAGACCTGTGGAAGGGCTACTTCTGCATCACCAGCAACTACTCGGCCGCACGCGAGACGGTGCATGCGCACGGTCCGCTGGCCAAGTCGATCCGTGCCAGTGTGTCGCTGCCGGGCGCCTTGCCGCCGGTCATGCTCGGTGGCGAGCTGCATGTGGACGGGGGCACCTTCAACAACTTTCCCACCGATGTGATGCACCGCAGGGGCGCCGCGCGCATCATCGGTGTCGATCTGCTGCGCGAGCGGGGCCAGCGCCATGCCTGCGACGAAGTGCCCGGGGTGCTGGAATTGCTGCGGGACAAGCTGCGCGGGCGCGCCCGCCGGTATCGGTTGCCATCGCTGATGTCACTGCTGTTCAACAGCAGTCTGATGGCCAGCTATGCGCGCCAGCAAGAGGCCCAGTCGCTGGTGGACTTGCACTTCGTGCCCGGCGTGGGTCGGTTTGGCATGCTGGACTGGGGCCGGTTCGACCAGATTGTCGAAGCCGGTTACCGCCATGGCATGGAGCAGCTGGAGAAGGCCGGCGACGCGGTGATTGCCACGTACCGATAGACGCAAGACTGGTCATGCAGCGGTACCGGCCAGGCAGCGCAACCATCACAGGAGAGCAACACCATGGGTTTCGCATCGGTTTTCAGACCGGATCTATTTGTCGGCCATGCCGTGATCGTCACCGGTGCAGGCTCCGGGATCGGGCGCTGCACCGCCCACGAACTGGCGTCCCTCGGCGCCCATGTCGTGCTGATCGGGCGCAACCGCGACAAGCTGGAAGCCGTGCAGCAGGAGATCGGGCAGGACGGTGGCCGCTGCGAGGTGGCCCCCTGCGACGTCCGCGAGGAAGCGGTGGTGCGCGACACCATGGCCCGGGTGGTGCGTACACACGGCCGGATCCATGCGCTGGTCAACAATGCCGGCGGCCAATACATCACACCGCTGGAGGCCATCACGCGCAAGGGATGGCAGGCCGTCATCGACACCAACCTGACCGGTGGCTTTCTGATGGCGCGTGAGGCGTACCTGCAATCCATGCGGCAGCACGGTGGCGCCATCGTCAACATCGTGGCCGACATCTGGGGTTCGATGCCCGGCATGGGTCACAGTGGCGCTGCGCGCGCCGGCATGGTGAGCTTCACCGAAACCGCGGCGGTCGAATGGGCGCACAGCGGGGTGCGGGTGAATGCGGTGGCACCAGGGTATATCGCCTCCAGCGGCATGGACAAGTACCCCGAAGCCTTTGGCCCGCAGCTGCGCGCGATGGCGGCCACCGTGCCGCTGGGTCGGTTCGGCAACGAAGCGGAAGTCTCGGCCGGCATCGTCTTCCTGCTCAGCCCGGCTGCGTCCTTCATCAGCGGCACCACGCTGCGCATCGACGGCGCCCGGCCGCAGGTGCGCATGGGCTGGGGCCTGCGTCTGTCCGCGGCACCGCCCGAGGTGCCCGACGCTGTCAAACCCTACGACGGCTTCCATCGCGCTGTCACGCCACGGGTGTTTGCCCGCTAGACTCTTTGCAACCAGACCAGAACCCACGCAGAACAGGAGCCGACCGGTATGCATTACAGCCACGAACATCTGGAAATCCAGAACACCCTCAAGCGATTCATCGACGACGAGATCAACCCGCATGTCGACGAATGGGAAGCTGCCGAGATGTTTCCGGCGCACGCGGTCTTCAAGCAACTGGGCAAGCTCGGTCTGCTCGGGTTGACCAAACCCGAGGCCTACGGCGGCGCGGGACTGGATTATTCGTATGCGGTGGCGATGGCCGAAGCCCTGGGGCATATCAGCTGTGGCGGCATCCCGATGGCCATCGGCGTGCAGACCGACATGTGTACACCGGCGCTGGCACGTTTTGGCAGTGACGCATTGCGCGCGCAGTTCCTTGCGCCGGCCATTGCCGGCGACACGGTGGGATGCATCGGCGTCAGCGAGCCCGGTGCTGGCAGCGACGTGGCGGCGATCAAGAGCCATGCACGCAAGGATGGCGACGACTACCTCATCAGCGGCCAGAAGATGTGGATCACCAACAGCCTGCAGGCCGACTGGATGTGCATGCTG
>CAZLDV010000064.1:0-14317 GCA_964558425.1 uncultured Rhodoferax sp.
GCTACCGCTTCAACCCGTTCGATCTGACCAAGACCTGGTCGCACAAGGACTATCCGCTGCTCCAGATCGGCACGATGACGCTGAACCGCAACCCCGAGAATTTCTTCGCCCAGATCGAGCAGGCGGCATTCTCGCCGGGCAACACGGTGCCGGGCATCGGACTGTCGCCCGACAAGATGCTGCTGGGTCGCGCTTTCGCATATGCCGATGCCCAGCGCAACCGCATCGGCACCAACTTCCACCAGTTGCCGGTGAACCAGCCCAAGGTGCCCGTCAACAGCTACATGTTCGATGGCCAGATGGCCTACCACCATAGCGGCAGCGCGCCGGTCTACGTGCCCAACAGCGGCGGCCGGACCTGGGCCGACGCCACCGGTCCGGTGGCCGAAGGCTGGGAGGCCGACGGCGCGATGGTGCGCAGTGCCTACACGCTGCACGCGCAGGATGACGATTTCGGCCAGGCCGGCACGCTGGTGCGCGAGGTGTTCAACGATGCCCAGCGCAGTGCCCTGGTCGACCAGGTCGCAGGCAGCCTGCTGGGCGGTGTGCGCAGCCCGGTGCTGGAGCGCGCCTTCGACTATTGGAAAAGCATCGACGCCGACGTCGGGCGACGGATCGAGCAGAAGGTGCGCGCGGGGGCTGACCCAAGGAAGCCGGCGGACGGCATGGGTGAAGCCTGAGCTTGCATCGCACGCCCGCTGTCGACGACCCTTCGCTCGTCGACGCCCAAGTCGTTGCGCGCGCACTGGGCAGCGACCTCGATGACGGGCTCGGCACGGATGACGCCGCTTCCCGTCTGGCCCGCGATGGCCCGAACGAACTGCGCGCCGCGGCGCAGGTACCGACCTGGCGCCGCATCCTCGGCCAGTTCCAGGACCCGCTGATCTACCTGCTGCTGGTCGCGGTGGCGATCGCGCTGGCGGCATGGCTGGTCGAAGGCCGGCAGGGCTGGCCGATGGACGCGATCGTGATCGCAATGGTCATCCTGCTCAACGCCGCGCTGGGCTACGCGCAGGAAGCCAAGGCCGATAACGCGGTGGCGGCGCTGGCCGGCATGACGAGCGCAGCCTGCTCCGTGCTGCGCGGCGGCGAGCCGCTGCGCATTGCGAGCGCGCAGCTGGTGGTCGGCGACTTGCTGGTGCTCGGCGAAGGCGAGCTTGTCGGCGCGGACGCGCGGCTGGTGCGCGCGGCTGCACTGCGGGTGCAGGAAGCGTCACTCACCGGCGAAAGCGCGGCGGTACTGAAGGACGCTGCCACGCTGGCGGCGCCGGCTTCGCTGGGCGAGCGGCTGAACATGGTGTTCAAGGGCACGGCAATCGCGCAGGGCACTGGCCTGGCCGTCGTCACCGCGACCGGCATGGCCACCGAGATGGGCGCGATCGCCAGCATGCTCGATGCGACCGTCGAAGAAGACACGCCGCTGCAAGTGGAGGTCGCCCGCATTGGCCGCATGCTCGGCATCGCGGTCGTGGTCATTGCCGTCGTGGTTGTCGCAACGATCCTGCTGCTGTCCGATATCGAGCGCGCCTCCGACCTGATCACCGTGCTGCTGCTGGGCGTTTCGCTGGCGGTGGCCGCGGTGCCCGAGGGCCTGCCGGCGATCCTGTCGGTGGTGCTCGCGTTGGGCGTGCAACGCATGGCCAGGCGCAATACCATCGTGAAAGAGCTGTCTTCGGTGGAGACACTGGGCTGCGCGTCCGTGATCTGCACCGACAAGACCGGCACGCTGACACGCTCCGAGATGACGATCCAGCGCGTCGTCACCGCCTCTGGCGCCACGCTGGTGACCGGCGTCGGTTATGCCCCCGAGGGCGCGGTCGAGCATGACGGCGCGCGGATCGGGCCCGGTGCGTTGTTGAATGAACAGATCGTGGTGCTCAGCGGCGGCAGCCTGGCCGGCAATGCCGACCTGCGCCAGACGGACGACGGCCGTTGGGAGATTCAGGGCGACCCCACCGAAGCGGCCTTCCTTGTCGCCGAGCGCAAGCTCGGTCTGACCGAGCGGCGCGAGCGCCGCTTCGAGCGCATCGGCGAGCTGCCGTTCACGTCCGATCGCAAGATGATGTCGACCATCGAGCGCGATCTGGAGCACGACGGCGAGATCGTCGTCATCACCAAGGGCGCACCCGATGTACTGCTGCGGCACTGCACGCGCATGCGCGTGGGCACGGACATCGTGGCTCTCGACGACGCTCGACGCGCGCACGCCCTTGCCGACGTGGCCCGGCTCACCGACGAAGCCTTGCGCACGCTGGCTGTCGCCTACCGCCCGCTGAACCCCGGGGAGCCGGCCACCGCGTCGCCCGATCTGGAGCGCGAGCTGATCTTCGTTGGCACCGTCGGCATCATCGACCCGCCCCGGCCCGAGGCGGCGGTGGCCATCGGCGAAGCGCACCGGGCCGGCATCCGCGTGATCATGATCACCGGCGACCACCCGCGCACGGCCGCGCGTATTGCCGCCGACCTCGGTATCGTCGAGTCGGGCACCAAGGCGCTGACCGGTCCCGAGCTGGACAAACTCGATGCCGCCGGCTTCGCCGCGGCGGTGCGCGTGACGTCGGTCTATGCCCGGGTGGCGCCGGTGCACAAGCTGCGCATCGTCGATGCGCTGCAGGCCGACGGCAACATCGTTGCCATGACCGGCGACGGCGTCAACGATGCGCCGGCGCTGAAATCGGCCGACATCGGCGTGGCCATGGGAATCACCGGCACCGAGGTCACCAAGGAAGCAGCCAAGATGATCCTTGCCGACGACAACTTCGCGACCATCGTCGAGGCGGTGCGCGAAGGCCGCGGCATCTTCGACAACATCCGCAAGTTCCTGCGCTACCTGCTGTCGTCCAACATGGGCGAGGTGCTGACGGTGTTCCTCGGCGTCGTCGGCGCCAGCGTGATCGGCCTTGGCAGCGGTGGCGGTGAAGCCGTCGTGCTGCCCTTGCTGGCGACGCAGATCCTGTGGATCAACCTGATCACCGACTCCGGCCCGGCGCTGGCGATGGGTGTCGACCCCGAGACCGAAGACGTGATGGCGCGCAAGCCGAGAAGGCCCGGCGAGCGCGCGATCGACGCCCGCATGTGGCGCGGCGTGTTCGAGATCGGCCTGGTGATGGCGCTGGCGACACTGCTGACGATCGATCTGTACCTGCCCGGTGGCCTGATCGAAGGAACCCAGAGCCTGGGCAGCGCCCGCACCGCCGGCTTCACGGTGCTGGTGCTCGCGCAGTTGTTCAACTGCTTCAATGCGCGTTCCGAGACCACCAGCGCGTTCCACCACCTGTTCGTCAATCGGTGGCTCTGGGGAGCCATCGCGCTGTCGGTCGTGCTGCAGGTGGCGGTGGTGCATATCGGTTTTCTCGGCGTGGCGTTCGGCACGGTGCCGCTCGGCCTCGAACAATGGGCCGTGTGCGTGGCCATGGGCAGCACCGTGCTGTGGTTCGGCGAGCTGCGCAAGCTGGTGCTGCGCAGGTGCAGTGGCTGGAGCGGCGCGCGCGTTGCCAGCTGATTTTCACCATCCCGGTCGTCAGCGCCGACCAGCTGTTCGACAGCGATGGCAAGCGCATCGACGATGGCAGGCGCAGGTTTGCGCAGGACTGCATGCCGGCCCATGCCGCATCGGTGGCGGCAAACGCGCAATCATGACACGCTGCGCCTCACGCTGAGGCCAGTTCGTCCATGCACGGTTGTTCTGCCTGGCGCAGCAGCTGCGCCAGGGGGTGGGTCGCCGCCACCAGTCCGTTGCGGCGGGCATCCGCCGCCAGCGCGGTGAACCCGGGGGTGATGTCCCAGCGCTGCGCCGCCAGGCCGAACAAGCGATGCGCCTGTTCGGTCACAGCGGCGCCGAACGACTGCGACGGCGGCAGCGGCAGCGGCAACCCGGCGCGGTCGATGATGCTGAATGCGACGATCCAGCCGGTGTCGTGCAGCATGCCGGCCAGGTACGCGTCGAACACCGGCTGGCCCGCCGGGTCGGACAGGATTGCCGTGTGCCGCGCCAACGCTTCCGAATGGTCCCACAGCCGCGCACCGGCGCGCCCGCTGAGGGGGCCCGGAGCCGCCCGGTAGATCGGCTTGAGCAGGACGCGCGCGATCACCGTCTGCAGGCCCTGCAGGCCGATCAGCTGGATCGCCTGCGCGAGGTCGTTGACTTCCCCCTGCACACGGTAGTACGGGCTGCTGGCCAGGCGCATGACCTCGGCGGCCAGCACGGCATCCTTGCCGATCCGCTGCGCGATCGCCGGTGTCGGCATGTCGCTCTGGCGTACCAGGGCGATCAGCTGCGGGATCAGCGCTGCGGCGCGCGGCAACAGGTTGTCGGGAATCTCGGGCTGCGCCAGCGTCCGGGAGATCGCATCCAGCGCACTGCGTTCTCCCGCCGTGATCGGCGTGTCGGTCAGCTCGGCGCAGCCCAGCAGCCAGGGCAATACCGGCCGTGACTGCGCTGGCGCAGCCAGTGTTTCAGGCAGGTCATGGACCGGTTCCACGCGCACCGGCGCCATCGGCTCGGCGGCACTGGTGGCATGCTTGCGACCCGGCATCAGCCATGACAGCCAGCTCATGGCAGCACCCTGCGGACAGTTCGGCTGGCTGCGGCTGGAACCGGGCAAATGATCGGCATCGGGAGAACTTTCGTCATGCGGCGCTGGCGCGTTCGGCCACGGTTTTCATTGGCTATTGTCACATCGCGCGCGCCATCACCGTGCGTTGTGGCGTTCGAGCAACGCCATCGCATGCCTCGCGATCACCGGTGCGGCTGGGCACAATGGTCGTCTGCAGTCTCCATTCGGGCCGGCGTGCCCCGCAGTGCGGCGCGGCGCCGCTGGCCTGCGGCTGCGTCGTGTCAGGCGCGCAGTGGCAATGCGGCGCCGATCACCATGAAGATCGCGCCACAGCTCTGGTTGAAGCGGCGACCGACCCGGCGCAACCAGGGCCTGATCCGATGGGCCAGGCTGGCGATGGTGAGCTCGGTCAGGATCTCGATCCCCGCAAACGTGGCGGCCATGATCGCGAACTGCAGCCACAGGCTGTGGGTCG
This sequence comes from uncultured Rhodoferax sp., assembly GCA_964558425.1. GTDB lineage: Bacteria > Pseudomonadota > Gammaproteobacteria > Burkholderiales > Burkholderiaceae_C > CAISIP01. Next base: position 5,032 of record CAZLDV010000064.1, read on the forward strand.
GATCGATGAACTGTGGCAGGAACGCCGCGAAAAAGAGGATCCCCTTGGGATTCGTCAGCGCCGACAAGGCGCCTTGCCCGAACAGCGACCAGCCGGTGCGCACGCGTGCCGACTCGGGCCCATCGAGCCCGATGGGCGCAGCGCGCCAGACCTGCACGCCGAGCCAGATCAGATACGCGCCGCCGACCCACTTCAGCACCGTGAGCCAGACCAGCGAGGCCTTGAGCAAGGCTCCGATGCCGAACATCGACAGGCCGATCACCAGCGTGAAGCCCAGCGCGCCGCCGAAAATGGTGAACAGGGTCTTGCGCCGTCCGTGTATCGCGCCGTGGGCCAGTGCCAGCAGGCCATTGGGGCCGGGCGACAGCGACAGGCCGATCGAGGCCAGCAGGTACAAAAGCCAGGTGTGCGTGTTCATGACGTTGGGGGGCCTTGGTCGACAATGGGCGGCGGTTGTCCATTGTGCCCGCCCGCTGGGCACATTGCACCCGGCGGGTTCGCGCGGTGACGATGGCAGTTTCCCTTCCGCTTCCAGGAGTGCGTCGCCACCGAGTCGGTGCGATCGGGTTTCTGCGCGAAGGTCTGGTTCCGGCAGCCGATGCTGCGGGCGTGCGACTGGCGTGCCATCCGCATGAGGGCTGGCAGCAGTGCCTGCGTCCCACGCCGTGGGACGCAGGCATGCGCCGCCGTCACGGGCGCGCAAAGCCAGTCATTTGATGTTGCTCAATAACGGCGGTGTCGATCCACGGCACATTGGGCGCCATGTTGCCAAACGAGTTGCTCAATCTTCCCGCCGAGAGAGCATCGGCTGATCCAGGATCGGTATTGCTGCGCCGTGGGGAGTTCGCGGACGCGATCGTGTTTGTCGAGTCCGGTCAGGTCGGGCTGGGTCTGACCGACGGTGACACCATGACGCACCTGCTGGGTACCGTCGATGGACCGTTCTGGCTGGAAGCCAGCGCCGCCATCCTTGCGCGTCCCAGCCTGGTCGATGCAGTCGCCCAGACGCGGGTCAAGCTGCGCACGCTGCCGGTGCCGGTGTTCCGGACCTGGCTCGCGGCCTTGCCCGAATCGGCGCAGAACCTGCTGCGCGACGTGGCGGTGTCCCATTGGCAACAAAGCGAACTCGCGGTGAGCCGGCTGGCCAAGGATGCCGAGGCGCGTTGCGCCGAGTGGTTGCTGCGTCATGCCCAGACCAGCGCCCAGGGATCGGTTGCCGTGATGCTGCAACAGCGCAAGCGCCTGATTGCCGCGCAACTGGGTATTGCACCCGAAACCCTGTCACGCGTGCTGCGCCATCTGCGCGAACGCAGCCTGATCAGCGGTTCCGGTCGGGTGGTCCACCTGGTCGACCCGGGTGGGCTGCGCTCGTTGGCGGGAGTCTGAGATACGCTGTCAGCCGATTCGGGTCTGCACGGCTGCCAGCACATTCTCGGCGGTGGCCGGAGCCGTCAGTTGGACCGGTGTCGGGTCGTGCGGCTTCACTGACGCCACCGCAGCACGCAAGGCCTCGTAGACACTGATCGCCAGCATGAACGGCGGCTCGCCGACGGCCTTGGAGCCGTGCACGTTGTCTTCCCGGTTCGGCTCGCGCCACAGCTCGATGCGAAAGTGCTCGGGCACGTCTCCGGTGGTCGGTATCTTGTAGGTGCTCGGCGCGTGGGTCGTGAGCTGGCCCTTGTCGTTCCATACCAGCTGCTCGGTGGTGAGCCAGCCCATGGCCTGGATGAATCCACCTTCGATCTGCCCGATGTCAATCGCCGGGTTGATCGATCGGCCCACGTCATGCAGGATGTCCACCTTGAGCACCCGGCTCTCGCCGGTCAGTGTGTCGATCGCCACCTCGGTGCAGGCCGCGCCATAAGCGAAATAGAAGAACGGCCGCCCGGTCAGCGTGGTCTTGTCGTAGTGGATCTTTGGCGTGCGGTAAAAGCCGTCGCTCCACAACTGGATCCGGTTGGCGTAGGCCAGGCCCACCACCGTGTCGAAGCTGCGGGTGGTCGTGGGTGACGTCACCTGCCCACCGGCGAACCGGATCGCGCCGGCGCCGCATCCGTCCAGGCCGCAGACGAACTGGGCCAGGTTGTCACGGATCGTGCGCGCCGCGAACTGCGCTGCCCGGCCGTTCAGGTCGGTGCCGGTCGAGGCCGCCGTGGCCGATGCGTTCGGGACCTTGCTGGTGTCGCTGGCGGTGGACAGCACCCGCTCGAACGGGATGCCCAGCTCGTCGGCCACCACCTGCGCCACCTTGGTGTTCAGACCCTGGCCCATCTCGGTGCCGCCGTGGTTGACCTGCACGCTGCCGTCGGTATAGACATGCACCAGCGCGCCGGCCTGGTTGAACAAGGTGGCAGTGAACGAGATGCCGAACTTGACCGGCGTGATCGCGATGCCGCGCCGGATCACCCCGCCGCTGGCGTTCCATTGCGCGATCTCGGCGCGCCGGCGCGTGTAGTCCGCGCTGTGCGCCAGTTGCCCGATGAGCGGCTCCAGGATGTTGTCCTGGACCGGCATCTGGTAATGCGTGACATTGCGCTCGGTGATGCCGTACAGGTTGCGCCGGCGCACCTGCAGCGGGTCCATCCCGAGGCGCTGGGCAATGTTGCCCAGGATGGCCTCGATCGCGATCACGCCTTGCGGGCCGCCGAAGCCGCGAAACGCGGTGTGGCTCTGGGTGTTGGTCTTGCAGCGGTACGAGGCGATCTCGACATCGGCCAGGAAATAGGCGTTGTCGCAGTGAAACACCGCGCGGTCTGCCACCGGCCCGCTGAGGTCGGCCGAAAATCCGCAGTTGGCCGCCAGTTCCAGCTGCAGGCCACACAGCAGGCCGGTATCGTCGTAACCCACCGTGTAGCGGTAGGAAAACGGGTGGCGCTTGCCGGTGATCATGAAGTCGTCGTCACGATCGAAACGCAGCTTGACCGGGCATCCCAGCTTGGCGGCGGCGATCGCGCTCCAGACCGCGAGGTGGCCGGCCTGGGTTTCCTTGCCGCCGAAGCCGCCACCCATGCGGCGGCACTCGACCCGCACCGCATGGTTGTCGATGCCCAGCGCATGGGCGACCCAATGCTGCACCTCGCCCGGATGCTGGGTGCTGGAATGCACCAGCCACTGGTTCTGCTCCTGCGGCAACACATAGGCCACCTGGCCTTCGAGGTAGAAGTGCTCCTGGCCACCGACTTCCAGCGTGCCGCTGAACTGGTGCGGCGCGCGCGCCAGTGCCGCCTTGGCATCGCCGCGGCGCACGAACACCGGCGGCAGCACGTAGCTCTCGGCCCGCATCGCGTCCTGGGCCGTGAGGATGGCCGGCAGCGGGTCGATCTGCAGCCGTACCTTGCGGGCGGCGCGCCGCGCCGCCATCACATCGCTGGCCACTACCAGGCCGATGACCTGGCCGACATGCTGCACCGTGTCAGAGGCAAAGATCGGCTCATCGCCGGCAAACGCGGCCAGCATCGGGTGCCCGGGGATGTCGCCGGCCAGCACCACGTCGCGCACGCCCGGCATGGCCAGGGCCTGCGCCACGTCGACGTGGCGCAAGTAACCGTGCGCCACGGTGGACAGGATGGGCGCTGCAAACAGCGTGCCGCGTACTTCCGGGATGTCGTCGACATAGGTCGCGTCGCCGGTCACGTGGGCATGGGCGCTTTCGTGCGGCCGCGCAGCGCCGACCGCGCCGGCGGACGTGGTATCAGGCCGGGACCTGCTGGCATTGCCACCGCGCGCGAGTCGGACTTTGTCGGGTGCGTTCATGCGCTCTCTCCCTGCAGGGTGAACGACTCCAGGTTGACGCACGGGTTGCCCTGACTCTCGAGCCAGAACCGCTGCATCAGGTTGCCCAGCACCGTGTGCCGGTAGCTGGCGCTGGCGCGCATGTCCGAGATCGGCTGGAATTGGGCGCGCAGTGCGGCGGCCGCCTGATCGGCCAATGCCGCGCTCCAGCGATGGCCGACCAGGGCCGCTTCGGCGCGCGACGCGCGCACCGGCGTGGCCGCCACGCCTCCGATGCCGATCGAAGCCTGGGCTACCACGCCCCCATCCAGACGCAGGTTGAGTGCCAGGCAGACCGCCGAGATGTCATCGTCGAAGCGCTTGGAAATCTTGTAGACCCGCGCAAACTCGCCATCGACCGGCAACGGGACCTGGATCCAGGCCAGCAACTCGTCGGCTGCCATGACGTTGCTGCGGTAGCCGGTGTAGAGCGCTTCCAGTGGCATCGTGCGATGGCCGCGGACGCTCATCAGCGTCACATGGGCACCCAGCGCGATCAGCAGCGGCATGCTGTCGCCGATCGGCGAACCGTTGGCCACATTGCCGCCCAGCGTGCCGGCGTTGCGCACCGGCAATCCGGCGAAACGGTTGGCAAACACCTGCAATTGCGGCCGATCCTGCACCAGTGCCGCATAGGCGTCGGTCAGGGAAACGGCTGCGCCAATGGCGAGATGGTTTGGATAGCGCTCGACGCGCCGCAACTCGGCGGCCCGCGTGACGTCGAGCACCCTGTCCAGGCGCTTGTGCTGCTTGGTGATCCACAAGCCGACGTCGGTGCAACCGGCCACGATCTGCGCCTGCGCAAATCTGGCGCGTGCCTGCAGCAGCGTGTGCAGATCGGTGGGCGCCAGGTAGCATGGCGCGGCGGCATCAGCGGCATGGCCTTCATCCGTGGCACCGGTTGCAGCAGCGTCTGCCGCCGCGGTGGCCTGCAATTGGCGCAATTGCGCCAGAACGGCGGCTGGGTCGACCGGTGTGCCAGGCAACGAAGCCATGGCCTGCGCTGCGTCCAGGATCGGTCGATAGCCGGTGCAGCGGCACAGGTTGCCGGACAACGCCTGCTGCGCCAGCGCGCGGGTGATCGGCTGGCCGACAGCCACATGGTTCTGGTACATGCCGAACAGGCTCATCACGAAACCGGGCGTGCAAAAGCCGCATTGCGAGCCATGGCCCTGGAGCATCGCTGCCTGCGCCGGATGCAGCGTGCCATCGTCGCCTGCGATGTCCTGCACGGTCCACAAGGCCATTCCGTCAATCGAGTGCGCCAGCCGGATGCAGCTGTTCACGGCCCGATAACGCAGCCCGTCGCCGTCGGGCTCGGCCAGCACGACCGTGCAGGCGCCGCAATCGCCTTCACCGCATCCTTCCTTGGTGCCGGTGCAGCCCAGGTCTTCACGCAGCAGGTCGAGCACCGTGCGATCGGGAGGAATATTTTCCAGCGCATGGACGGCGCCGCGTCGGACGAATCGCAGAGTCTTGCAGGTCATGGTCAATGAGGGCAAAGCGCACTTGGTTGGGTTGGTGTTGTGTCGCCGGGATGCAACTTGGCGAACACGCAGCCGCTTACACGCTAGCATATGCGTGCCGCCGCACTTCCTGCCTGCATGAAAGACCCCGTCCACTTCGCCATGATCGATGTTAGTGCGATCCCGGGCTGGCGCGCCGTTGCGCGACGACACAGCGTTTCGCGCGCAAGCGCTGTTTGCGCGGTCGGCAGCGGGCCGCGGCCGGTCTGCCCGGGCAGCCGCGGAGCCGTTGCCATGTAAACGAAGATGATCAGCCACTGGACACCACAACAAGCGCCGGACAGCGCAACAACGAGAGACAGGCCAGTATGACGACCATGCAAGCGCGACTGCAGTTGCGCGGCATCACCAAGCGCTATCCGTCGGTGATTGCCAATGATGCCGTATCGCTGTCGGTGATGCCGGGCCAGACCCATGCGGTGCTGGGGGAAAACGGCGCCGGCAAATCCACGCTGATGAAGATCATCTACGGCGCCGTCAAGCCGGACGCGGGCAGTGTCCTGTTCGACGGGAAGGAGGTGCATATCCGCAACCCGCAGGAGGCACGGGCGATCGGCATCAGCATGGTTTTCCAGCACTTCAGCCTGTTTGACACCATCACGGTGGCCGAAAACGTCTGGCTTGGATTGCCTCGGAGTCTGTCGCTGGCCGAAGTCACCCGTTCCATCGTGGCCAAGGCCCGGGAGTACGGGCTGGACATCGATCCGGCGCGTCCGGTGCACACGCTCAGCGTGGGCGAGATGCAGCGGGTCGAGATCATCCGCGCCTTGTTGACCAACCCCAAGCTGCTGATCCTGGACGAGCCGACATCGGTGTTGACACCGCAGGCGGTCGACAAATTGTTCATCGTGCTCAAGAAGCTGGCATCCGAGGGCTGCAGCATCCTGTACATCAGCCACAAGCTGCACGAGATCCGCGAGCTGTGTACCGCCTGCACCGTGCTGCGCGCCGGCAAGGTCACCGGTGTCTGCAACCCGGCCGAGGAGTCCAATGCCTCCCTGTCGCGCCTGATGATCGGCGCCGAACCACCCGCATTGACGCACCGTGCGCAGACCCCCGGCGCGGCGGTGCTGCGGGTCTCCAGCCTGAGCCTGGCGCGCGAAGACCAGTTCGGAGTCGACCTCGAGCGCATCGATCTGCAGGTGCGTGCCGGCGAGGTCGTGGGTATCGCCGGCGTGTCTGGCAACGGTCAGCGTGAGTTGCTGTACGCCTTGTCCGGCGAAGACTGCCGCGCGGGGCCTGGCAGCATCCGCATGGGCTCGACCGACATTGCGGCCATGCATCCCGGTGCACGGCGCAAGCTCGGCCTGCATTTCGTGCCCGAGGAACGGCTGGGTCGAGGTGCCGTGCCCACGCTGGACTTGGCACACAATCTGTTGCTTACGCGCAACGAGTCTTTGTCCGGGCCGATCCGCTGGATTGGCGTGAACCAGTTGCGCGCGCAGGCCGCCGACATCATCGGGCGCTTCAACGTCAAGGCCGGCGGCCCGGACTCCGCCGCCCGGTCCTTGTCTGGCGGCAACCTGCAGAAATTCATCGTCGGGCGCGAGATCGACGCCAGTCCGACGCTGTTGATTGTCTCGCAGCCGACCTGGGGTGTGGACGTGGGGGCGGCGGCGCAGATTCGCGGCGAGATGCTCGCACTGCGCGACCAGGGTTGCGCCGTGCTGGTGGTCAGCGAGGAACTCGACGAACTGTTCGAACTGTGCGACCGCCTGCATGTGATGGCCAAGGGCCGGTTGTCGCCGTCGGTGCCGATCGCGCAAGCGACGGTGGAGCGCGTCGGCGAATGGATGAGCGGACTGTGGGAGGCCGACCATGCTGCGGCTTGAAGCGCGCCCGCAGCCTTCGCAGCGGTGGAGCTACGGTTCCCCGATCCTGGCCTTGCTGACCACCGTCGTGATCGGCGTCGTGATGTTTGTCGCGCTCGGCAAGGACCCGGTGCGGGGGCTGGAGATGTTTTTCTGGCTGCCGATCAAGAGCGGGTATGCGATCGGCGAGTTGCTGGTCAAGGCCACGCCGCTGCTGCTGATCGCGCTGGGGCTGGCGGTCTGTTTTCGCTCGAATATCTGGAACATCGGCGCCGAGGGCCAATACATCATCGGTGCGATCTTCGCCGGTGGTGTGGCGCTGATGGCCGACAAGGGCACTGGAGCCTGGATCGTCGTGCCGCTGCTGCTGGCCGGCATCGTTGGCGGCATGGTCTGGGCCGGCATCACGGCCTTGCTGCGGGACCGCTTCAATGCCAACGAGATTCTGGTCAGCCTGATGCTGGTGTACGTGGCCGCGCAGGTGCTCAGTTACCTGGTCGGCGGCCCCTGGAAGGACCCGCAAGGCTTCAACTTCCCGCAGACCCGGACCTTCGAGGCGGTGGCCCGGATTCCGCGCCTGTTCGCCGGGTCACGGGTGAACATCGGCGTGCTGATCGCCTTGCTCGGCGTGCTGGCGATGTGGATCTTCCTGTTCCGTACCCGGGCCGGGTTTGCCCAGCAGGTGGGTGGCCTGGCACCGGCGGCGGCGCGCTACGCCGGCTATTCGTCGCGTCGGGCCTTGTGGACCGCGCTGCTGATCTCCGGTGGCGTTGCCGGGCTCGCCGGTGCGCTGGAGGTGGCCGGGCCGATCGGCCAGCTCACCACCTACCTGCCGGCGGGTTACGGCTTTGCCGCCATCATCGTGGCCTTTGTCGGCCGGCTGCACCCGGTAGGCATGGTGTTTTCTGCCATCCCGATGAGCATGTTCTACATCGGCGGCGAGATGGCCCAGTCGCGCCTGGGCCTGACCAAGTCGCTCACCGGCGTGTTTCAGGGCCTGCTGCTGTTTTGTCTGCTGGCGTGCGACACGCTGGTCAACTACCGGTTGCGGCTGGGCCGTTCGGGGAGCCTGTGATGGAATCGTATGCATTGCTGCTCGCCGCCACGCTCAACGCCGGCACGGTGCTGGCGCTGGCCTCGCTGGGACTGCTGATCAACGAGAAGGTCGGCATCGTCAACCTGGGTGCGGAAGGCATGATGCTGTGCGCGGCGATCGCCGGTTTTGCCGCGGTGGTCCATACCGGCAGCGACTGGGTCGGATTTGCCGCCGGTATCGGCGCGGGTGCGTTGCTGGCGCTGTTGTTCGGCCTGCTGGTCATCTGGCTCAATACCAACCAGTACGCCACCGGGCTGGCGCTGACGTTGTTCGGCGCGGGATTCTCGGCCTTTGTCGGTACCGGCTATGTCCAGGCGCGCATGCCCGAGCGGCCCTCGTTCGTTGTACCCTGGCTGGGAGACATTCCGTGGTTTGGCCCGGCGCTGTTCCGGCACCATCCGCTGGTTTACCTGACCGTTGCGTTTGCCGCCGCACTGATCTGGTTCATGTACCGCACCCGTGCCGGACTGGTGATGCGCAGCGTCGGCGAAAGCCCGGAGTCGGCCCATGCGCTCGGTTATCCGGTGCGCCGCATCCGCTTGCTGGCGGTGGTGGTCGGCGGCGCGATGTGCGGACTGGCCGGCGCCTATCTGTCCATCATCTACACCCCGCTGTGGGTCGAAGGCATGGTGTCGGGCAAGGGCTGGATCGCGTTGGCGTTGACGACCTTCGCAACCTGGCGGCCGGCGCGGGTGTTGCTGGGTGCCTATTTGTTCGGTGGCGTTACGATGCTGCAGTTTCACCTGCAAGGCATGGGGGTGCAGGTCCCCAGCCAGTTCCTGACCATGTTGCCGTACCTGGCCACGGTCGTCGTGCTGGCGCTGATCTCGCGCAACCCGCAATGGATCCGGATCAATATGCCGGCCTCGATCGGAAAACCGTTTTATCCCGGCTCATAATCGGGCCTTCGCTGACCCCTCCTCTTCAAGGAAACCCATGAAAGACGTCAAGAAAACATCGCTCCTCCGGATGACCGCGTTGTCGGCCATTGCAGCCGCCATGCTGGTGGGCTGCGGCAAGAAGGAGGAGCCCGCCCCGGCGCCGGCTGCCGCGCCGGCTGCCGCAGCTGCACCGGCCCCGGC
>CAZLDV010000064.1:14417-17903 GCA_964558425.1 uncultured Rhodoferax sp.
CCGGCAAAGCCCGAGCCGCTGAAGATCGCCTTCGCGTATGTCGGTCCGGTCGGCGATGGCGGCTGGTCGTTTGCGCACGACCAGGCCCGCAAGGCGATCGAAAAGGAATTCGGCGACAAGATCGTGACGTCGTTCGTCGAAAATGTGCCCGAATCGGCCGATGCCGAACGCGTCATCCGCGACATGGCCAGCCAGGGCAACAAGCTGATCTTCGGCACCACTTTCGGGTACATGGAGCCGATGGTCAAGATTGCACCCGACTTCCCCGATGTGAAGTTCGAGCATGCCACCGGCTACAAGCAGGCCGCCAATCTGCGCACCTATGACAGCCGCACCTACGAAGGCGCCTACATGGCCGGCGTCATCGCCGGCGCGATGACCAAGACCAATACGCTGGGCGTGGTGGCATCGGTCCCGATCCCCGAGGTGCTGCGCAACATCAACAGCTTCACGCTGGGCGCGCAATCGAGCAATCCGAAGATCAAGACCCGCGTCGTCTGGGTCAACGAGTGGTTCAATCCGCCCAAGGAAACCGAGGCCGCCACCTCGCTGATCAATGGCGGTGCGGATGTGCTGTTCCAGAACACCGACTCTCCGGCGGTGCTCAAGACCGCGCAGGACAAAGGCAAGCGTGCCTTTGGCTGGGATTCCGACATGACCGCCTACGGTCCCAAGGCCCACCTGGCATCGGCCGTCATCAACTGGGTGCCGTACTACACGAAGACCGTCAACGAAGTGATGGATGGCAGCTGGAAGGGTGGCGGCAATTCGTGGTGGGGCGTCAAGGAAGGCGCCATCGACCTGGTCTCCATCGCCGACGACGTGCCAGCCGAGACCAAGGCCCGTATCGACGAGGTCAAGAAGGGCCTGAAGGATGGCACATTCTCGATCTGGAAGGGCCCGATCATGTCGTCTGCCGGCAAGGAACTGCTCGCCAAGGACGCCGTGGCTGACGACAAGTTTCTCACCAGCGTGAACTTCTTCGTCAAGGGCGTCGAAGGCAAGGTGCCGGGCGGCAAGTAGACGGGCAGCCGTCGGCGCTGCGTGTTCTTGCACGCATGCGCCATGCCAACAAGGGCTGCCGGGGTGCAGCCCTTTTTCAATTCGGACAAAGGACCCCAACGTGAAAGTCAGAACGCTTGCACCCGAACGCCTGCCGGCCTTGTTGCGTGCCATGCCCAAGGCCGAACTGCACATGCACATCGAAGGCTCGCTGGAGCCCGAGCTGATCTTCGCGCTGGCGCAGCGCAATGGCGTGCCGATCGGCTACCCGGATGTGGCTGCCTTGCGTGCGGCCTATGTGTTCAACAACCTGCAGGACTTTCTGAACATCTACCATACCGGCACCACCGTGCTGCGGACCGAGCAGGACTTCTACGACATGGCCCATGCCTACCTGGCGCGGGCCCATGGCGACAACGTCGTGCATGCCGAGATCTTCTTCGACACGCAGACGCATACCGGTCACGGGCTGGATGCGTCCGTCGTCGTCAACGGCCTGCATCGGGCCTGTACCGATGCCCGGGCGCAATTGGGCATGAGTGCCTCGCTGATCATGTGCTTCCTGCGCCACCTCAGCGAAGCCGAGGCCTTCGAGGCACTTGAGCAGGTGCTGCCGCTGCAGGACAAGATCCTGGGCATTGGTTTGGCATCGAGCGAACTCGGACATCCTCCGGAAAAATTCGCGCGCGTGTTCGCACGTTGCCGCGAACTCGGTTTTCGGCTGGTCGCCCATGCTGGTGAAGAAGGGCCGCCGGCGTATATCTGGAGTGCGCTGGATGTCTTGCGGGTCGAGCGGATCGACCATGGCGTGCAGGCCACTCGGGACGCCATTCTGATGCAGCGCCTGGTGCGCACGAAGATGCCGCTCACGGTCTGCCCACTGTCCAACCTGCAACTGCGCGTTGTTCCGAGCTTGGCCCGGCACAATCTCGGCCAGTTGCTCGCATCGGGCATCGTGGCGACCGTCAATTCGGATGACCCGGCCTATTTCGGCGGCTACATCAACGAGAACTTCACGCAGACCTTCGCGGCGCTGGGCCTGGGGGCACAACAGGCCTGGCAGTTGGCGGCCAACAGCCTGGACGCGAGTTTTGTGGACAGCCGCGTGCGCGGCGACTTGCAGCACCGGCTGGACGGATTTTTCGAGACCTTCCGCTGACCGGCAGCAAGGGCTTCATCGCCACGGCGGGAGACCGACTTCCCGGCTGCCGGACCGCATCGGGCAGCAACGGATGGCCGACCGAGCGCGGCGAGCGCGGCAGCCGTTGGCTTGGACTGCGATTGCATCGGCGCTGCTGTGTGCTGCCGCAGGCACAGCGCGTTTGACAAAACCCGACAAGCCCCCGATATTGCACGCCGGGGAGCGGGGCGTGCCGCACAACAACATCCAGCGGGACGCTCTTTTCAATCGGAGTTTCCATGAAGCCTGGTGTCAAGTGGACTGCCGGTGTCGTGATCGTGTTGGCCGGCATGACTGCCGTCGCCGTGGTGCTGGCCCTGCAGATGGGCGAACACCGGCGCCTGCGCGTGGTCGACGTACCGCTGCCGAATGCACCGCCCTTCGCCACCGATGCCAGCGCGCGCGAGCGAGGCCACTATCTTTACGAATCCCGTGGCTGCGTGCAGTGCCATGGCAGCAACGGCGGCGGCCGGGATTTCGTGAACGATGGCAAGGGGACGCACATTGCCGGCCCCAACATCACATCGGCCGGGGTGACCGCGACATACCAGCCGCAGGATTGGGATCGCAGCATCCGCCACGGCGTCAAGCCGGATGGGCATCCGCTGATGATCATGCCATCCGAAGACTACAACCGTTTCACCGACGTGGACTTGGCGGCGCTGGTGTCCTATGTGCGCGCGCTTGCGCCGGTACCGGGTGGTGGCGTCGCGGCGGTGGACTTGCCCCTGCCGGCGCGGGTGATGTTTGGCTTGGGGCTGGTACGCGATGCCGCTGCCACCATCGACCACAGCCTGCCTGTGTCCGCACCCGTCGCGTCGGGCATCACCGTTGAGCATGGCCGCTACGTCGCCAACATGTGTGTCGGTTGCCACGGAGCGCATTACTCGGGCGGCAAGATTCCCGGCAGTCCTCCGGACTGGCCCGCGTCCGCCAACCTCACCCCCGGCGCAGGCAGTGCCATGCTGCGCTATCCGACCGCCGATGCATTCGTGGCCATGTTTCATTCGGGCAAGCGGCCCGATGGCACGGCAATTGGCGTGATGCCGTTCGAGTCCTTCTCCCAGATGAGCGACACCGACGTGCGAGCCCTGTATGCCTTTCTGAAGACACTGCCGGCGCGCAACGCAGGACAGCGGTGACGCGTTGACGGGGACGAGACGCCGCCCCGGCTGCCGTCCCCGGGAGGCCGCTGACGCTTGCCATCGTCCCGGCGGGCGGCTTTCCGGGCGATAGAATCGGCCTGCGCCCGACGCTCCGGTGGGCCTGGATGATTCCGGAGCCATGTAGAGGACCACCATGTA
>CAZLDV010000065.1:0-12634 GCA_964558425.1 uncultured Rhodoferax sp.
GGTCGTACCAGCTCCTGCCGGTGTCCGGGTCCATGAAGGTGCGCAGTTCGTCGCTGAAGATGGCATCGGCCTGGCGCAGCATGTCGGCGTATGCGCGCTTGACCTCACCCAGGATGCGTACGCCCAGGCCCGGGCCAGGGAACGGGTGGCGATAGACCATGGCGTGCGGCAGGCCGAGCGCGACACCGAGCTCGCGCACTTCGTCCTTGAACAATTCACGCAGCGGTTCCAGCAGCTTGAGGCCCAGCTGTTCGGGCAGGCCGCCCACGTTGTGGTGGCTCTTGATCGTCACTGCCTTCTTGCTCTTGGCGCCGCCGGACTCGATGACGTCCGGGTAGATGGTGCCCTGGGCCAGCCAGGCGACATGGCGGGACTGGTCGCTCCGGAGCCTTTCGGCTTCGGCCTTGAACACCTCGACAAACTCGCGCCCGATGATCTTGCGTTTCGCTTCCGGTTCGCCGACACCGGCCAGATGGCGCAGGAACTGGTCTTGGGCATCGACGCGCACGACCTTGGCGTGCAACTTGCCGACGAACATGTCCATCACCATGTCGCCTTCGTGCAGGCGCAGCAGCCCATGGTCGACGAATACGCAGGTGAGCTGCTCGCCGATGGCGCGGTGGATCAGCGCGGCGGCCACGGAGGAGTCGACGCCACCGGACAAGCCCAGGATGACCTCCTCGTCGCCGACCTGTGCACGGATCTTCTCGACCGCTTCGGCGATGTAGTCGCCCATGATCCAGTCGGCACGGGTGCCGCAGATGTCGAGCACGAAACGCTCCAGGATGGCAGCGCCGCGTTTGGTATGGGTGACCTCCGGATGGAACTGCACGCCGTAAAAGCGGCGCTCCTCGTCGGCCATGCCGGCCACCGGACAGCTGTCGGTGCTGGCCATCAGCTTGAATCCCGACGGCATCTCGGTGACCTTGTCGCCATGGCTCATCCAGACCTGCAACATGCCATGTCCCATCGGCGTGGCGTAGTCCTGGATGCCCTCGAGCAACCGGGTGTGCCCATGGGCCCGCACGTCGGCGTGGCCGAACTCGCGCTTGCTGCTGGGCGCCACGATGCCGCCCAGCTGCACCGCCATCGTGAACATGCCGTAGCAGATGCCCAGTACCGGGATACCCAGCTCGAACACCAGCTGCGGCGCCCGCAGGTCATGCGCCTCATAGGTACTGGCGTGGCTGCCCGAGAGGATGACACCCTTGAGTTGGCCGTCGCGCGCATAGTCGCGCAGCCAATCGCCGCTCACGTCGCAGGGCACGACTTCGCAGAACACATGGGCTTCGCGGATCCGCCGCGCGATCAGCTGCGTAACCTGGGAGCCAAAATCGAGAATCAGGATTTTCTGGTGGTTCATGGAATGGTTGTCCGGGGCTGCTGCCAATCCCTTTGCTGCGCAGGTCCGATTTTCCGCAGCGCCGCCCCAAGGAAGACAAGTCCCCGCCGGAGCAGCGCAGTTGCTGCGTCGTCGGCTTGCGCCCCAGCCGGGGAAGTGACTGGCGAGGGGGTTATGTCATTCAGCCCGGTAGTTCGGCGCTTCCTTGGTGATCTGTACATCGTGCACATGGCTCTCCCGGATTCCGGCGGCGGTGATTTCGACGAACTCGGCCTTGCGCTGCATATCGGCGATCGTCGGACAACCGCAGTAGCCCATGCTGGCGCGCAAACCGCCCGCCATCTGGTAGACGATGGCGATCATCGAGCCCTTGTACGGAACGCGCCCTTCGATGCCTTCGGGCACCAGCTTGTCGGCGTTCGGATTGCCGGTGCTGGCCTCCTGGAAATACCGATCCGCACTGCCCTGCTGCATCGCGCCGATCGAACCCATGCCGCGGTAACTCTTGTAGCTGCGCCCCTGGTACAGGATGACCTCGCCCGGCGCCTCTTCGGTGCCGGCGAACACGCCACCCATCATCACGCTGCTGGCACCGGCGGCGATCGCCTTGGCGATGTCGCCGCTGTAACGGATGCCGCCATCGGCAATCAGCGGCACGCCACTGCCCTCGAGGGCCTTGGCCACACTGTCGACCGCCATGATCTGCGGCACGCCGACACCGGCCACGATGCGGGTGGTGCAGATGGAGCCCGGGCCGATGCCGACCTTGACTGCATCGGCGCCCGCCTCGACCAGCGCCAGCGCGGCGGCACCGGTGGCGATGTTGCCACCGATCACGTCGACCTGCGGATAATTCTTCTTGACCCAGCGCACCCGGTCCAGCACCCCCTGGCTATGGCCGTGCGCGGTGTCCACCACGATCGCATCGACGCCGGCGCGCACCAGCGCTTCGACCCGTTCCTCGGTGCCATCACCCACCCCGACTGCGGCGCCGACCCGCAGCTTGCCCAGCGCATCGCGCGAAGCATTGGGAAAGATGGTTTGTTTGGTGATGTCCTTGACGGTGATCAGGCCCTTGAGCTCGAACGCATCGTTGACCACCAGCAGCCGCTCGAGCTTGAACTTGTTGAGCAAGGCCTTGGCTTCTTCCAGCGTGGTGCCGTCGGGTACCGTCACCAGCCGCTCGCGTGGCGTCATGATGGAACTGACCGGCGCGTCGTAGCGGGTCTCGAAACGCAGGTCGCGTCCGGTGACGATCCCGACCACCTTGCCGCCGTCACAGACCGGGAACCCCGATACACCCAGTTGATCCGACAGGTCGATGACCTGGCGCACGGTATGCGACGGGGTGATGACGACCGGGTCGCGCAATACGCCGGACTCATACCGCTTGACCCGGGCCACCTGGGCAGCCTGCTCCTTGGCGGACATGTTCTTGTGCACGATGCCGATGCCACCCTCCTGGGCGATCGCAATGGCCAACCGGGATTCGGTGACGGTATCCATGGCAGCGGACACCAGCGGCATATTGAGCCGGATATTGCGGGAAAACGAGGTGGAAAGAATGGTGTCCTTGGGCAGGACTTGGGAGAACGCTGGCACCAGCAACACGTCGTCGAAGGTGAGCGCTTTGCCGAGCAGGCGCATGTGAAAGCTCCAAATGGGGAATTGTACCCGTGGCAACACCGCGTCCTGGGGTGCCAGGCGCACGCCCAGGCCCTGCATCGGCGTACACTGCGCCCCATGCGACGGATCGTGACTTTTCTCGTGGCGGCCGCTTGCCTGGCCGGTGGCAGCGCACATGCCCAATGGCAGTGGCTGGACAAGAGCGGGCACAAGGTCTACAGCGACCAGCCGCCTCCGGGCGACATACCGCTGCGCAGCATCCTCAAGCAACCTGGCAAGGCCGCATCGGCGTCGGTCGTGCCGGCAGCTCCGGCTGCCAATGTGCCGAACGCGGCGACGAGCGCAGCCGCCAACGGACCCGTGCCGGTGCTGAGCCAGGACGACAAGGAACTGCAGGCGCGCAAGGCCAAGGCGCAGGCCGAGGCCAAGGCCAAGATCAAGGCGGACGAAGACGCCAAGGCGCAGGTCAAGGCAAGCAACTGCGACAAGGCACGCAAGAGCCAGACGCTGATGGATTCCGGCGTTCGGGTGTCGATCACCAACGCCAAGGGTGAGCGGGAAATTCTCGACGACGCGGCCCGGGCTGCAGAACAAAAGAAGATCCGCACGGTCATCGAGCAGAACTGCCCGTAAGACGCGCTGCCACAGTCAACGCCAGGCGGCCTCCCGCCGACCCGTCAATAGCCGGCCTTTGCGCCAGCGCGGCGGCGCGCGAACAACCCCGCCGTGCGGGCACCCTGGGCCTCGAAGCGGGCCCGCCGCGCCACCTTGGGGTCGACTTTCAAGGGACGAGACAGCTCCAGCCGATCACCGTCTTGCAGCACCTGACTGGCGTCGACCCGATTGCCCCAGATGCCCATGCCGCATGCCACCGGCAATCGATTGCCAGGACTGGCTGCCGCGCATGCCTGCACGGCTTGCAGCACGGTGGAGCCAGTCGGCAGACGCAGTCGTTCCTCATGCACCTGACGCGGGCCTGGCGACCAGGCCACGGTGACGTGGATCATCAGGTCATCCGCCATAGACTTGCTGGGCCCGCTTGACGAAGGCATCCACCAGGCTGGCGGCAATCCGATCGAATACCGGCCCGATCAGCTTGCCCAGCGTGACGTTGTCGAAACCGTAGTTCAGATTCAATTCGACCCGACAGGCGCGCTGGGCACCATCGGCCAGCGGCAGGAAGCGCCAATGGCCTTCGAGCTGCGAGAACGGACCGCGGACCAATTGCAGGTCGACCGCGCGCGCCGGCGTATGCTGGTTGCGGGTGGTGAAGGTCTGGCGCACCCCGCCGAACGCAAGGCCGATTTCAGCCGTCATGCCGCCGTCGTGCAGCTCGAGCACGCTGGCATGGTCACACCAGGGCAGGAATTTCGGGTAAGAGGCCACATCCGTGACCAAGGCGTACATTTCTTCGGCGTTGTACCAGATCAGAACCGACTTGTTGACTGTTTTCATAGAATGCAGGCCTGCGCGGGATTGTAGACAAGCCTTGTTCGCACGATAGACAACCCCATCTTGCAACCATGGCCAAGAAATCCGACTCCACCGCGCAAAAGCCCTCCCGTATCGCCGACAACAAGAAGGCCGCATACAACTATTTCTTCGAGGAACGTTTCGAGGCCGGCATCGTGCTCGAAGGCTGGGAGGTGAAGTCGCTGCGCGCGGGCAAGGTGCAGCTGACCGACGGCTACGTGGTCATCCGCGAGGGCGAGCTGTTCCTGATCGGCTGCCAGATCACGCCGCTGGGCACTGCCTCGACGCACGTCAGTCCGGACAAGGTGCGCACCAAGAAGTTGCTGTTGCACAAGGAACAGATCAAGCGCCTGGTCGGCAAGGTGGAGCAAAAGGGTTACACGCTGGTGCCGATCAACCTGCACTGGAAGGCCGGGAAGATCAAGTGCGAGATTGCGCTGGCCAAAGGCAAGGCCGAACACGACAAGCGCGACACGATCAAGGACCGCGAAGGCAAACGGGAAGTCGAACGCGTCATGAAGACGCGCAACCGCTGATCCGCCAGCCAGTGCGGCCAGGTTACAAGCCCAGGCAATCCTGACGGAGCTGCGTGTCGGCCAGCAAGGCCTGCATCGTGCCCTGGTACCGAATCTGGCCTTGTTCGAGCACATACGCATGGTCGGCGACCTGCTCGGCAAAGAACAGGTTCTGCTCCGACAGCACGATGCCCACGCCATGCGCCTTGAGCTCCCCGATGGTGCGCACCAGTTGCTCGATGATCAGCGGTGACACGCCCTCGGACGGCTCGTCGAGCAGCACCACAAAGGGATTGCCCATCAGCGTGCGTGCCAGGGTCAGCATCTGTTGTTCACCGCCACTCATGTGGGACGCACGCCGGTTGGTCATCGTCGCCAGATTCGGGAACAGCCGGTACAACGCATCGGTGGTCCACGGCGGCACCGACGTGCCGTCGGGCCAGTGCCGCGGCGGTTGGCGGCCGACATCGAGATTTTCGACCACCGTCAGATCGGTGAAGATGCGTCGGTCCTCGGGCACATAGCCCAGGCCCAGGCGAGCCACCTGGTAGGGCTCCAGCGCCGAAATGTCGCGTCCGAAGAACCGCACGCTGCCGCTGCGCCGTGGCAGCAATCCCATCAGGCATTTGAGCAAGGTGGACTTGCCGGCGCCGTTGCGGCCCATCAGCGCAACCACCTGACCGCGGCGCACCTGCAACTGCGCATCGCGCAACACCTGCGCGGCGCCGTACCAGCCGCACAATGCGCGCGCGTCGAGCAGGACGTCGGCGACGGGCGGCTTCACGTTGCGGCCTCGATGGTGGGTGCCGCCTCGAAGGTGCGTCCGGTGCCGAAATACACCTGCTGCACCCGCCGGTCCTGCCGAACCGCCTGCGGGCTGCCGTCGGCAATCACCTTGCCCTGTGCCAGCACGACGATGCGGTCGGCGAACGCGAACACGACATCCATGCTGTGTTCGGTGAACAGCACCGACAGGCCCCGGCTATCGACCCACCGTCGGGTCAACGCCATCAGGGCGTGCCGTTCAGCCGTCGCCATGCCGGCGGTGGGTTCGTCCATCAGCAGCAGGCGTGGCCGATGCGCCATGGCCATGGCCAGCTCGACGCGCTTGATGTCGCCATACGACAGATGGGCGCAAACCGCGCTGGCCAGATGGTCCACACCGACGTCACGCAGCAAGCCGATCGCGTCCTGCGTCCGGTAATGCGCTGCGCGCCGCCAGAACCGGAACAGCTGGCGATCGGCCGACAGCAAGGCCATCTGCAGGTTTTCCAGCACGGTGAGCGAAGCGAAGGTCTCGGCAATCTGGAAGGTGCGACCCACGCCCATGTGAAAGATGGCACGCGGCGAACGTCCCAGCATTTCATCGCCGTCCAGCCGCACCGAGCCCTGGTCAGCCGACAACTGACCGCTGAGCAGGTTGAACAGCGTCGACTTCCCGGCACCGTTGGGCCCGATGAGCGCCAGCAACTCGCCAGAGGCCAGTGAAAAGCTCGCACCATCCACCGCGCGGTTGCCGGCGAACGACTTGCCCAGATTGGCCACCTCGAGCAGCTTCATCGCACGGCCCGCCTGGTGCGCCACCATCCGGTCAGCGTGGCGGCAAAGCCCGCAATGCCACCCGGAAAGACCAGCACCAGCACCAGCATGATCGCGCCCAGCAGCGCGCGCCAATAGTCTGTACTGCGCGACACCGTGTCCTGCAGCCAGGTATAGCTGGCCGCGCCCACCAGCGGCCCGGCCAGTGTCTGCACACCACCCAGCAAGACCATCACCAGGGCGTCGATGGAGCGGCCGATGTCCAGACTATCGGGCGAAATGCTGCCCTTGGAAAAGGCATACAGCGCACCGGCAAGACCTGCCATGCCGCCGGCGATGACAAACGCCAGCCATTGCACCATCTTGACGGGAATGCCGATGGCCTGCGCGCGCAACACCGAGTCGCGAGCAGCGCGCAGCGCCATTCCGAACGGCGCATGGACCCAGCGCCACATCAGAAACACGGCAGCCACCGTCAGGGCCAGTGTCAGGTGGTAATACGCCTGCTTGCCCTCCAGCCAGGCACTGGGCCAGATACCGGTCAAGCCGTTGCTGCCGCCGGTGACGGCATCCCATTGGTACACGACGGACCAGACGATCTGTGCAAACGCAAGCGAGAGCATCGCCAGGTACACGCCCGACAAACGCACGCAGAACCAGCCAAAGACCATCGCGCCCAGCCCGGCCACGATCGGACCGCCAAGCAGCGACAGCTCCATCGGCCAGCGCCAGGTCAACATCAGCAAGGCCGCGCCATACGCACCCAGTCCGAAATAGGCCGCATGGCCGAACGACACCAAGCCCCCAGGCCCCATCATGAAGTGCAAGCTGGCGGCGAACAGGGCGGCGGTCAGCAGATCGATGGCCAGCACCGTCGTGTAGGGCGCGTCGCGGGTGAGCAGCGGGAGCGCCACGAGGGCCAACACCACGATCACCCCGGCCGCGCTGCGCGCCAGCCCCGTGCCCGGGTGTCCAGGCGATTCGGTTGCCGCAATCGCACGCGCCACGCCCGGCTCGCGGCCGAGCAAACCCCAGGGCCGTACCACCAGCACGATGGCCATCACGAGAAATTCCACCACCAGTGTCAGACTGGAAAAGGACATCTCCCACCCCATCCAGTGCACGGTCCCCAGGCCGACGCACACCGCCTTGACCACGCCGATCAGCAAGGCTGCAAGATAGGCGCCCCCGATGGACCCCATGCCACCGACCACCACCACCACGAAGGCATCGGTGATGGTGGTGATGTCCAATCCCAGGCTGGCCGGCTGGCGGGGCAACTGCAGGGCGCCACCCAGACCGGCCAGAAAGGATCCCAGCGCAAACACCGACGTGAACAGCCAGGCCTGGTTGACGCCCAGTGCCGACAACATGGTCCGGTCCTGCGTGGCTGCGCGCACCAGGGTGCCCCAACGGGTGCGGTGCATCAGCAGCCATGCAAGGCCAAGGACCGACGGGCCCACCACGATGAGGAACAGGTCGTAGCTCGGGAACTGATGGCCGAAGACCGGCACCGCGCCAGCGAGCCCGGGAGCGCGCGGCCCAAGCAGGTCTTCCGGACCCCAGACCGCCAGGGCCGCGTCCTTGAACACCAGCACCAGCGCGAATGTCGCGAGCAACTGGAACAGTTCTGGCGCGCGGTAGATGCGCCGCAGCACCAGCATCTCGACGGCGGCGCCCAGCGCGCCGATCAGCACGGCGGCCAGCAATATGCCGGGCCAGAACCGGTTGCCGGCCCCGAGATGCTCCACCAGCGACCAAGCCAGATACAGGCCCAGCATATAGAACGAGCCGTGGGCGAAATTGACGATCCGGGTGACGCCAAAGATCAGCGACAGACCACTGGCCACCAGGAACAGCGACGATGCGCTGGCCAGTCCATTGAGCAGCTGCACGAGCAAGGCAGTCAGCGACATTGCCGGTCTTCCTCAGCGCACGCGACGTCCAGGCGTTGCCGTGGCCAGCTGGCTCACCGGCTTGCACCAGGCGACAGCTGTCCGCGCGGCATCGTCACCGCGCAGGGCGCAGCGCGCGGACCTCGGAATCGGCTGGCTGCACCGCGGCGCCATCGACGTAGCGATAGTCGACCATGACGCCCTTGCCATTGTCGTTGCGGGTCGTTCCGACAAACGCCCCCATGGTCGACTGGTGGTCGATCGCGCGGTAGGTGATCGGACCGAACGGCGACACCACATGCAGACCGGCGAATGCATCGACCAGCTTCTCGGTATCGGCGCCACCGGCCTTGCGCATGCCGGCGGCCAGCGACACGATGGTGCTGTAGCCCACCACCGAACCCAGGCGCGGGTAGTCGTTGAAACGGGCATGGTAGGCGAGGAAGAACGCCTTGTGCTCCGGCGTCTGGATGCCATACCAGGGGTAGCCGGTGACGATCCAGCCGTTGGGCGTTTCGCCACGCAGCGGGTCCAGGTACTCGGGCTCGCCGGTGAGCAGGCTCACCACCGGCCGGTCCTTGAACAGACCGCGGGTGTTGCCTTCGCGCACGAAGCGCGACAGGTCGGCGGCGAACAAGGCATTGAAAATGCCATCCGGCTTCGCGTCGGCCAATGCCTGGGTCACGCTGCCCGCATCGATCTTGCCCAGCACCGTGGCCTGCTCGGCGACGAACTCGACATCCGGCTGGGCCTGCGTGAGCAGCTTCTTGAATGTCTGCGCCGCGGACTGGCCGTATTCGTAGTTCGGATAGACAATGGCCCAGCGCTTCTTGTGCAAGCGTGCCGCCTCCGGCACGAGCATGGCCACCTGCATGTAGGTCGATGCGCGCAGCCGGAAGGTGTAGCGATTGCCATCCTGCCAGACGATCTTGTCGGTCAGCGGCTCGCTGGCCAGGAAAAACACCTTGCGCTGGCGGGCAAAATCTCCCACGGCCAGCCCGATGTTCGACAAGAAGGTGCCGGCCAGCACGTCGACCCGCTCGCGCGACAGCAGTTCTTCGGCTGCACGCACGGCGTCGCCGGGGTTGCCGTTGTCGTCACGCGTGACGAGTTCGAGCTTGCGCCCGCCAATGCCGCCTGACGCATTGACCTGCTCGATCGCCAGCTCCATGCCCTTCCTGTAGGGCGCCAGGAAGGCCGGCTGGGCCTTGTAGCTGTTGATCTCCCCGATGCGGATCGGGCCTTGCGCCGATACCGTCACGCCAGTGAGCAACAAGGGCGCCGCCATCGCAGCGGCCAACAGAGAACGTCGGATGTTCATCGGGGTTGTGTTCCTTTCGTCAAACCACTACAGATTCGTTCACAAAGCTTCGCGGTTGGCCTTCTTGCGCTCGTGTTCCTTCAGGTGGCGCTTGCGCAGCCGGATGCTCTTGGGCGTGATCTCGACCAGTTCATCTTCCTCAATGAACTCCACCGCGTATTCCAGCGTGAGCTGGATCGGCGGCGTGATCTTGATCGCGTCTTCCTTGCCGCTGACGCGGAAGTTGGTCAGCTGCTTCATGCGCACGGCATTGACGACCAGGTCATTGTCGCGGCTGTGGATACCGACAATCATGCCCTCGTACACCGGGTCGCCGGCCTTGACGAACATGCGGCCCCGGTCATCGAGCTTGCCCAGCGCGTAGGTCACGATCTCGCCGTCGTCCATGCTGATCAAGACGCCATTCTTGCGGCTTTCGATGTCGCCGCGATACGCCTCGTAGCCGTCGAAGATGTTGCTGGCCAGGCCGGTGCCACGGGTCAGGTTCAGGAATTCGTTCTGGAAGCCGATCAGCCCGCGCGCCGGGATGCGGTACTCCAGCCGCACACGGCCTCGGCCGTCCGGCTCCATGTTGATCAGGTCACCCTTGCGCAACCCGAGCGCCTGCATCACACCACCCTGGTGCCCTTCTTCGATGTCCACCGTCAACATCTCGATCGGTTCGTGCTTTTCGCCATCCACCAGCCTGAACACCACCCGCGGCTTGGACACTGCCAGCTCGTAGCCCTCGCGGCGCATGTTCTCCAGCAAGATGGTCAGGTGCAACTCACCGCGGCCGCTCACTTCGTAGATGCCGTCTTCGTCGGTATCGGTGACGCGCAGCGCCACGTTGGCCTGCAACTCGCGGTCGAGCCGGTCGCGCAGCTGGCGGCTGGTCACGAACTTGCCTTCGCGGCCGGCCAGCGGCGAGTTGTTGACGCAAAAATTCATCGTCAGGGTCGGCTCGTCGATCTTGAGCATCGGCAGCGGTAGCGGGTTCAGCGGGTCGGTGATCGTGACGCCGATGCCCACTTGCTCGATGCCGCTGATCAGCGCGATATCGCCCGGGATGGCATCGGTGGCCGCGACCCGCTCCAGGCCTTCGAACTTCAGGATCTGCTGCACCCGCGCCTTGCTCGACGGACCGTCCGGGCCTTCCATCACCAGCACGTCCTGGTTGACGCGCAGCGTGCCCTGGCGAACCCGGCCCACGCCGATGCGCCCGACATAGGTGGAATAGTCCAGCGAGCTGATCTGCAGCTGCAGCGGCGCTGCGGGGTCCCCCTTGTTGGCCGGCACATGCGAAAGCACGGTATCGAACAGCGGCGCCAGGTCCTTGCCCCATTGTTCGCCGGCTTCGCCCGCGGTCATCGACGCCCAGCCGTTCAGGCCGGAGGCATACACCACCGGAAAATCCAGTTGCTCCTCGGTGGCACCGAGCTTGTCGAACAGGTCGAACGCGGCGTTGATCACGTAGTCGGGACGCGCGCCGGGACGGTCGACCTTGTTGACGACGACGATCGGCTTGAGACCGAGCGCCAGCGCCTTCTTGGTCACGAAGCGGGTCTGGGGCATCGGGCCTTCCACCGCATCGACCAGCAGCAGCACGCCGTCCACCATCGACAAGGCGCGCTCCACCTCTCCGCCGAAGTCGGCGTGGCCGGGCGTGTCGACGATGTTGATGTGGGTGTCTTTCCAGTCGACGGCGCAGTTCTTGGCCAGGATGGTGATGCCACGTTCGCGCTCCAGGTCATTGCTGTCCATCACGCGTTCGGCGACCTTCTCATTGGCACGGAAGGTGCCGCTCTGGCGCAGCAACATGTCGACCAGCGTGGTCTTGCCGTGGTCGACGTGGGCAATGATGGCAATGTTGCGAATCTGTTTGTAACTCATGGTGGTCTTTCAGGAATCGGTCTCGGTCATTCGGTGGTCAGCGAGGATCTGTTCGATCTCGGGCGGACTGAGCAGGCGGTCGGGTATCAGCTCGCCGGCAACCACATGGGCGGTGCCAAGCAAGGCGCGGGGCGATTGGCCGAACACCGCCACGCGGGGGTTGTCAGGCCAGGCGCCGCGCCGGCGCATGCCGCTGAGGAATCGACCGGCATCGGGTGGCTCAAGTGACACCGGCACATGGTCCTGCAGCAGATCGGCCACCGGGCGCAGCTGGGCCAGTCGCTCGGCCTCGGGCATCTGCATGAGCGCCTCCAGCGAGACGCAGTCTTTCAAGGCAAAGCCGCCAGTCTCGGTGCGGCGCAACAGGGTCAGGTGCGCGCCGCATCCCAAGGCCTCGCCGATATCCTGCGCCAAAGTCCGGATATAGGTTCCCTTGCTGCAGCGCACCTGCAGGTGCAGGGACCAGACCCCCGCATCGTGCTCCAGTGCCAGCTGCAGCGCATGGATGGTCACGTCGCGTCGTTCACGTGTGACTTCGATGCCGGCTCGGGCGTATGCGTACAACGGCTTGCCGTCCTTTTTCAAGGCGCTGTGCATCGGGGGCAGCTGGCTGATCGGTCCGGTGAACATCGCCTGCACCCGCGCAACAGCCGCCGCGTCGACGTGGACCGGCCGCTGCTGCGTGATCTCGCCTTCCGCATCGCCGGTGCTGGTGCTGGCACCCAACCGTGCCACCGCGTGATACGACTTGTCGGCATCCAGGTGCAGCTGGCTGAACTTGGTGGCAGCGCCGAAGCACAGCGGCAACACACCGGTGGCCAACGGATCGAGCGTGCCGGTGTGGCCGGCCTTTTCGGCGCGCAGCAGCCATTTGACCTTCTGCAACGCCTGGTTGCTCGACAAGCCCAGCGGCTTGTCGAGCAACAGCAGGCCGTGCACCGCGCGCCGTTTCACCCGCTGTGGTTGCTGCATCGATTCAGGTCTGTTTCCCATACGCTGGCTCTGCCGGCCAGCGTCCAATCAACAATTGGATTCTGACCCCGATTGTTCA
>CAZLDV010000065.1:12734-16483 GCA_964558425.1 uncultured Rhodoferax sp.
ACAATTGGATTCTGACCCCGATTGTTCAGTCCTCGTTCTTGGAACGCGAGGCTACGGCCTGCGCGATGAGTGCGTTCATGTCGGCCGCCCGTTCGGTGGTGCGATCGAACACGAAATGCAGTGTGGGCACGGTATGGATATGCAGCCGCTTGAACAGGCCGGCGCGCAAAAAACCGGCGGCCTGGTCGAGGCCGGCCTGGGTTTCTTGCGGATCGCCCTGCAGCAGGCTGAAAAACACCTTCGCATGTGCGTAGTCGGGTGTCACTTCCACCGCCTGGATCGTGACCATGCCGACCCGCGGGTCCTTCAGCTCGCGCGCGATCAGTTCCGTCAGATCACGCTGGATCTGATCGGCCACCTTGAAGGCGCGGTTGGGGGTAGCGGATTTGCGTGCCACGATGCAAGAAAGACGTTACAGCGTACGCGCGATCTCGCGAATCTCGAAGAACTCCAGCTGGTCGTTTTCCTGGATGTCGTTGTAGTTCTTGATGTTCAAGCCACATTCGAAGCCTTCCTTGACCTCCCGCACGTCGTCCTTGAAGCGCTTGAGCGAGTCGAGCTCTCCGGTGAAGATGACCGTGTTGTCGCGAATCAGGCGCAAACGTGCGTTGCGGCGCACCACACCGGCGGTGACCATGCAACCGGCGATCGAGCCGATCTTGCTGACCTTGAACACCTGGCGGATCTCGGCCGTACCGATGACCTCTTCCTTCTTGTCCGGTGTGAGCATGCCCGACATCGCGGCCTTCAACTCATCGACGGCGTCGTAGATGATGTTGTAGTAGCGAATCTCGACGCCGTTGTTTTCGGCGTGCTTGCGCGCGCCGGCGTCGGCCCGGGTGTTGAAACCGATGATGACCGCCTTGGAGGCAATCGCCAGGTTCACGTCGGACTCGGTCACACCGCCGACCGCGGCATACACCAGTTGCACCTTGACCTCGTCGGTCGAGAGCTTGAGCAGGCTCTGGCCCAGTGCCTCCTGTGAACCCTGCACGTCGGCCTTGATGATGATGGGCACGGTCTTGACCTGGCCCGCCGTCATGTCGGTGAAGATGTTCTCGAGCTTGGAAGCCTGTTGCTTGGCCAGCTTGGTATTGCGGAAACGGCCCGCACGGTAGGTGGCGATCTCGCGCGCCCGGCGTTCGTCCGGCAGCACCATGAATTCGTCACCCGCTTGCGGCACCTCGGTCAGGCCCTGAATCTCGACCGGAATCGACGGTCCGGCGGTTTTGACAGCCTTGCCGTTTTCATCGAGCATCGCACGCACCTTGCCGTAGGTCGAACCGGCCAGCACGATGTCGCCGGCCTGCAGCGTGCCCGATTGCACCAGCACGGTGGCCACCGGGCCGCGGCCCTTGTCCAGCCGCGCCTCGATCACCAGGCCCTTGGCCATCGCCTGCACCGGCGCCTTGACCTCCAGCACCTCGGCCTGCAGCAACACCTGTTCGAGCAGGGCATCGATGCCTTCGCCGGTCTTGGCCGAGACCGCGACAAACGGCGAGTTGCCACCCAGTTCTTCCGGGATCACCTCTTCGACCACCAGCTCGTTCTTGACCCGCTCCGGGTTTGCGCCCGGCTTGTCGATCTTGTTGATCGCCACCACCAGCGGCACGTTGGCGGCCCTGGCATGCTTGATAGCCTCGCGCGTCTGCGGCATCACGCCGTCGTCCGCGGCGACCACCAGAATCACGATGTCGGTCGCCTTGGCGCCGCGTGCCCGCATCGCGGTGAATGCCTCGTGACCGGGGGTGTCCAGAAAGGAGATCACGCCGCGTGGCGTCTCGACGTGGTAGGCGCCGATATGCTGGGTGATGCCTCCGGCCTCGCCCGACGCCACCTTGGTGGTACGGATGTAGTCGAGCAAAGAGGTCTTGCCATGGTCCACGTGGCCCATGACCGTGACCACTGGCGCACGCG
This sequence comes from uncultured Rhodoferax sp., assembly GCA_964558425.1. Classification (GTDB taxonomy): domain Bacteria; phylum Pseudomonadota; class Gammaproteobacteria; order Burkholderiales; family Burkholderiaceae_C; genus CAISIP01. Next base: position 14,652 of record CAZLDV010000065.1, read on the forward strand.
GCAGCGATTCGCCTTCGGCCTGGCTGTTTTCCTCGTCCGTGAATGCCTCCGGATCATCGAGCGCGGCCACGATCGCGGTGTGGCCCATCTCCTCGACCACGATCATCGCGGTGTCCTGGTCCAGCGGCTGGTTGATGGTGACCATCTGGCCCAGCTTCATCAGGTGCTTGATCACCTCGGATGCCTTGACAGCCATCTTGTGCGCCAACTCGGCCACGGTGATGGTCTCGGGCACATGGACCTCAAGCATCCGGAACTCGGCCGGCGCCGACTGCATGCGGTCATCGCGGCTGTCGCGGTCCTGGCTGCCGCGGCGTCCGCGCGGACCACCGCGCCAGTTGCCACGACCGGCGCCCGTATCGCCACGGGTGGGAATCGCCTTCTTCTTGGCTGGATCACCGGCCCAGCTGCTCGAGAGCTTGGCCGACTTGACTTCCTTGCCCGCGCCCGGCGCCGCAGCGGTACCCGCTCCGGGCGCACCGCCCGGCTTGGCGCGCGCAACCGTACTGCCAACCGCCGGCTTGTGCAAGGTCCCCTTGGCCGCCACCGGTGGCTTGGGCTCCTCGGGCTTCTTGGCGATCTGCACCGACTTGGGCGTGGCCAGCATGACACGGATGGCGGCGGCTTCGGCTTCGGCCTTGCGCCTGCGCTCGCCCAGATCGGCCGCACGCGCAGCCTCCTCATCGGAGCGCGCCTTGGCCTGGGTGGCGGCCTTTTGTCTGGCTTCGGCGTCGACACGGGCCTTGTCGGCGGCCTTGGCAGCGGCCTCCTCGGCGGCTGCGTGGTCGTCCGCAGCGCCATCGGCCACTTCAGCCAGGGCCTTCTGGCTTGCAGCCACGGCGCTTGCAGCGGCGGCGGCTTCGGATACGGCACGGGCCTTGGATTCCTGCTCTTCGCGTTGCCGGCGCTTTTCCGCCAGATCTTCCTCCTGCCGGCGGATCAGCTCTGCCTGGCGACGTGCCTCTTCTTCGCGCCGCGACAGTTCGGCGTCATCGATCACCGATTGCGCGGCAGCCTGTGCTTCGGACTCCACGCTGGCTGGCGCTTCCGCGACCACTTCAGCACCTTCGTCACGGCGGATGAAGGTGCGCTTCTTGCGCACTTCGACCTGAATGGTGCGCGCCTTGCCCGAGGCATCGGCCTGCTTGATCTCGGTTGTCTGCTTCTTGACCAGCGTGATCTTCTTGCGGTCCGACGCGGCCGTGCCGTGGCTGGTTTGCAGGTAATTGAGCAGACTGTGCTTATCCGACTCGGTCACGGGGTCGGTCGCCTTGGACTTGGGCACCCCCGCGGCCTTGAGTTGCTCAAGCAGCGTTGCGGTGGTTTTCTTGAGTTCGTTGGCGAACTCTGCGACTGTCGTACTGGACATATGTTGTGCTACCTTTTCTTCGGCCGGACAAGCCTTGTGGGCAATGGCGGACCATCACTGAAACTGCGTCGGCATGACCATCACTCTTGCGCAGCGGCTTCATCGGTAAACCAATGTTCGCGCGCTTTCATGATCAATGTCTTGGCATCATCCTCGGAATGACCGGTGATCTCCGTCAATTCGTCGACGGCCAGATCGGCCAGGTCATCCAGGGAATGAACACCCTTGGCGGCCAACTTGCCGATCATCTCGGCATCGAGCCCCTCCAGTTCGCGCAAATCCTGCGCGACAGCGCCAACACGCTCTTCCTGGGCAATTTCCATCGTCAGCAAGGCATCCTTGGCCCGGGTGCGCAACTCATTGACCGTGTCTTCGTCGAAGCTTTCGATCTCCAGCATTTCCTGCAAGGGCACGTAGGCCACTTCCTCCAGGCTGGTGAATCCTTCGGCGATCAGGATGTCGG
>CAZLDV010000066.1:0-15877 GCA_964558425.1 uncultured Rhodoferax sp.
GCCACTCCAGCGGGATGTCTTTCGTGAAGTCGGCCAGCATCTCGACGCCCTTGAAATAGGCGGAGAACGCGCGATCGAACTTGTCGTAGTGCTTCTCGTCCTTCACCAGTGCGGTGCGGCTGAGGTAATAGAAATCGTCGATCTTGTAGCCTGCAGCCGGGCCGTCGTCGCTGTCGTCCTGCGTGGTGTTGGGGCCCACCACGCCTTCCTTGAGCGCTTCGAGCAGTGTCAGGTATTCCTTCACCGAAACCGGCAGCTTGGCCGAGCGCAAGGTGTAGAAGAAGTCGATCAGCACGGAGTTCCTCCCATGGCCTGTGGATGGCGGCGTCGGCGCGTCACGGCTGGCGTGGTGTGTCGCGCCGGTATAGCAGTTGCGCGCGCACCTCCGGCCACTCGCCCGCGCGCAGGCTGTACATGACGGTGTCGCGGATGGTGCCGTCGCGGCGCAGCGCATGGCCGCGGATGACGCCGTCCTTGCGCGCACCCAGGCGTTCGATCGCCGCTTGCGAGGCGAAATTGAAATTGTCGGTGCGCCAGCCGACCACGTTGCAGCCCAGCGTGTCGAAGGCGTGGCCCATCATCAGCAGCTTGCAGGTGGTGTTGACATGGGTGCGCTGGCAACGCTTGGCGTACCAGGTGTAGCCGATCTCGACCCGCTTGACCGAAGGCAGGATGTCGTGGTAGCTGCTCGATCCCAGGATGGTGCCGGTGTGGCTGTCGCGCACGACGAAGGCAAAGCGGTGCCCTTCAGCGCGACCCGCCAGCGCCTGCTCAATATAGGCGCGCGTCTGCTCCGGCTCCGGTACCGAGGTGATACGCAAGCGCCACAGCTCGCCGTCGGCGGCGGCCTCGCGCAGGCCTTGTTCGTGTTCGAGACCCATCGGCACCAACTCGATGCCGCGGTCGTTCAACTGGACGGGTTCGACAAATGCCATGGCTGTCTCCGAACGAGGATGTTCAGCGATTGTGCCGCTGCATGAATACCAGCTTCTCGAACAGCGTCACATCCTGTTCGTTCTTGAGCAAGGCGCCCACCAGGGGCGGCACCGCGACCTTCTCGTCCTTGTTGTGCAGCGCCTCGGGCGGGATGTCCTCGGCCAGCAGCAACTTGAGCCAGTCCAGCAGTTCGCTGGTGGACGGCTTCTTCTTCAGGCCAGGCAGGTTGCGCACGTCATAGAAGGTCTTCATTGCCGCATTGAGCAAGTCCTTCTTGAGGCCGGGAAAATGCACGTCGATGATGCTTTTCATCGTCTCGGCGTCGGGGAACTTGATGTAGTGGAAGAAGCAGCGGCGCAGGAAAGCGTCGGGCAGTTCCTTTTCGTTGTTGGACGTGATGAAGACCAGCGGGCGATGCTTTGCGCGCACCAGTTCGCGGGTCTCGTAGCAATAGAACTCCATGCGGTCGATTTCGCGCAGCAGGTCATTCGGAAACTCGATGTCGGCCTTGTCGATTTCGTCAATCAACAGTGCCACCGGTTCGTCGGTGGTGAATGCCTGCCACAACACGCCGCGCACGATGTAGTTGTGGATGTCCTTGACCTTCTCGTCACCCAATTGCGAGTCTCGCAGCCGGCTGACCGCGTCATATTCGTACAGGCCCTGTTGCGCCTTGGTGGTTGATTTGATGTGCCACTGCAGCAAAGGCATGTTCAGCGCGGCCGAGACTTCCTCGGCGAGCATGGTCTTGCCGGTGCCGGGTTCGCCCTTCACGAGCAAGGGGCGCTTGAGGGTGATCGCGGCATTGACCGACAACATCAGGTCCTGCGTGGCAACGTAGTTCTTGGTTCCGTGGAATTTCATGGTGGAGATGGTGCGACTGCGCAAGCAATGGTCGAAGAGGGAAACTGGCTCGATATAATCGGCCCGGTTGACTTTTCCCGGCCCATCTTTGATTGTCTGCGCAAAATGAATAAGTTGTTGTCGTCCCTGATATTGATCTTTGTCGCATCCGTGACGATGTCAACCGCCGGCGCGCAGGAAATCCAGGGCGACGCCGCCAAAGGCGCGGGCAAGGTCGCCATGTGCATCGGATGCCATGGCATCGAGCGTTACCAGACCAGTTTCCCGGAAGTCTACAAGGTGCCGATGATCGGCGGCCAGGGCGCCAAATACCTGGCTGCCGCTTTGCATGAATACCAGAAGGGCGATCGCAAGCATCCGTCGATGCGTGGCATTGGCGATGGCCTGAGTGACCAGGACATCGCCGATGTCGCGCAATATTATGCTGCCAACACCCATGGTGCTGCGCCAGCCAAGCCGGAGCCTGCGGCGGCGCCAACCGGCAAGGCCGCCGAGCTGGTGGCCAAGGGTGCCTGCACCTCCTGCCACGGCGACAACTTCAGCAAGCCGATCGATCCGACCTACCCCAAGCTGGCCGGTCAATATGCCGACTATCTGTTCGTGGCGCTCAAGTCCTACAAGAACGATGCGCATGCCACATGGGGTCGTTCCAACGGCATCATGGGTGGTATTGCCAAGCAGTTCACCAACGCCGAACTCAAGGTCCTGGCCAACTATATTCATTCATTGCCGGGCGATCTGCACACGGTACCGCAGGCCAAGTTCAAGTAGATCGACAGTAGTTGCGGCTCCTGCGTGTCGTGGCACGCGCCCGGCACGCCACGCGCTGTGCCACCAGCCGCGGCGTTCGGCCTTACGCTTGCTCTCAGGCCTTCGTGGCGAACCGTTGCACGCAGTCGATATACGCCTCTCCGTCCGGCGCGCGCCCTGCGCGCTGGCTCTCCCAGATCATCTTGCCCAGGCAGTCCATCGCCGCGTGGTGGGCCTCGTGCAGCGAATTGCGCCGGCGCGCCAACAACTCGACGGCCTGGCGTATGCCGCGCGGTTGATCGATCGAACACTGCTCGCTGATCGACAGATGCATCGACAGGTGCAGGAACGGGTTCTCGCCACTGTCGTTGACTTGTTGCATCGACTGCAGGGCCGCGTCCAGATCGGCCAGGGCGGCGTGGTACTGCGGATGTTCATCGATCCAGCCGCTGGCCAGTGTCTCGATGGCGTCGAGCAGGCGGCCGTCGCGGGACTTGGCATGGACGTTGCAGAAAAATCTGCGAACATCGGCTTGGGACGGTTGCATCAGCATGGGTGCCATTGTGCCCTGCGGCGGCGTTTCTGCGCCGCCGCATGCTGCCGTCCACCGGCAATCACCATGAAGGGAGAAATGCATGATCGACAAGGTAGCGCCGTCGGTAGCTCAGGCGCTGGGCACGGTGCAGGACGGCGCCTGTGTGCTGATCGGCGGTTTCGGTACCGCCGGTATTCCGAATGAACTGATCGATGGTCTGATCGAACAGGGTGCACGCGAGCTGACCATCGTCAACAACAACGCCGGCAATGGCGACACCGGGCTGGCCGCGCTGCTCCAGGCGGGCCGGGTGCGCAAGATCATCTGCAGCTTTCCGCGCCAGGCGGATTCGCAGGTGTTCGATGCCTTGTACCGGGCCGGCAAGATTGAACTCGAACTGGTGCCGCAAGGCAATCTGGCCGAACGCCTGCGCGCAGCCGGTGCCGGGATCGGCGCGTTTTTCACGCCGACAGGGTTTGGCACCGAGCTGGCGCGCGGCAAGGAGACCCGCGAAATCAATGGGCGCAACTATGTGCTGGAACATCCGATCTTTGGCGATCTCGCGCTGATCCGCGCGGAATCCGGGGATCGCTGGGGCAATCTGATCTACCGCAAGGCGGCGCGCAACTTCGGGCCGGTGATGGCGATGGCCGCGCGGCGCACCGTGGCTACGGTGCATAGCGTCTGTGCACTCGGCCAACTGGACCCGGAGGCGATCGTCACGCCAGGCATCTTTGTCAGCCGGATCGTGCAGGTGCCGCGCATGGTCACGCAAGCCGGCGGCGCCCGTCTGGCCGCCTGAGGAGCATGCGATGGCATATACATTGCTGACCAAGGAGCAGCTCGCGGCCCGAGTGGCGCGGGACATCCACGAAGGCGCGTACGTCAACCTGGGCATCGGCATGCCGACACTGGTGGCCAACCACCTGCCCGCGGGTGTCGAGGTGATCCTGCACAGTGAAAACGGCATCCTGGGCATGGGGCCGGCACCGCCTGCGGGCGAAGAGGACTACGACCTGATCAATGCCGGCAAACAACCGGTCAGCCTGCTGGCCGGTGGCGCCTATTTCCACCATGCCGACAGCTTTGCCATGATGCGCGGCGGCCATCTGGACATCTGCGTGCTCGGCGCGTTCCAGGTCTCTGTCAGCGGCGACCTGGCCAACTGGCATACCGGCGCGAGCGACGCGATTCCGGCCGTCGGCGGCGCGATGGATCTGGCCATCGGCGCCCGGCAGACCTGGGTCATGATGGACCTGCTGACCCGCAACGGCCAGAGCAAGGTGGTGGCGCAATGCAGTTATCCGCTGACCGGTATCGGATGCGTCAAGCGCATCTACACCGACCATGCCACGCTGGCCTGCACTCCGCAGGGCTTGCGGCTGATCGATCGGGTGGCGGGCCTGGACAAGACCGAACTCGAACGGCTGGTCGGGTTGCCGATCGCCGATTGAATCGCGCGCCACGCAGCGCGCCTTTTTGCCGGCGCAAGGACCGATGCGACGGCTTGGTACAGTAAGCGGCAGCGCGCTTGCCGACACCCCCCTTTTTTCCGAGAAACTGCCATGACACGCCATGCCTTCATCTGTGATGCCATCCGTACCCCCTTCGGCCGTTATGGCGGCGCGCTGAGCAGCGTGCGCACCGACGACCTCGGCGCGATCCCGATCAAGGCCTTGATGGCGCGCAATGCCGGCGTCGACTGGGCTGCGCTGTCGGATGTGTTGTTCGGGTGCGCCAACCAGGCCGGCGAAGACAACCGCAATGTGGCGCACATGGCCAGTCTGCTGGCCGGCTTGCCGGTGGACGTTCCGGGCGCCACCATCAACCGCTTGTGCGGGTCCGGTCTCGATGCGGTTGGCACCGCTGCACGTGCGATCCGCGCTGGCGAGGCCACACTGATGATCGCCGGTGGCGTCGAGAGCATGAGCCGGGCCCCTTTTGTGATGCCCAAGGCGGAGGCGGCGTTCGGCCGCAACAATGCGGTCTATGACACCACCATCGGCTGGCGTTTCGTCAACCGCCTGATGAAAGAGAAATATGGCGTCGATTCGATGCCCGAGACAGCCGAAAACGTTGCCACGCAGTACAAGATCGACCGCCAGGCGCAGGATACGATGGCGCTGGCCAGCCAGCGCAAGGCCGTGGCAGCCCAGCAGTCGGGCTATTTCGATGCCGAGATCACACCGGTGACGATGGCGCAGAAAAAGGGTGACCCGATCGTGGTCGCCAAGGACGAACATCCGCGCGACACCAGCATCGAGGCATTGGCCCGGCTCAAGCCAATCGTGCGACCCGATGGCACGGTCACCGCCGGCAATGCCAGCGGCGTCAACGACGGTGCCTGTGCCTTGTTGCTGGCCGACGAGGCCACCGCCGCACGCCAGGGCCTGACGCCCAGGGCCCGGGTGGTCGCAATGGCGACGGCCGGTGTGCCGCCCCGGGTGATGGGCATCGGCCCGGCGCCGGCAACCGAAAAGGTGCTGGCCTTGAGCGGCCTGACGATCGCGCAGATGGACGTGATCGAACTCAACGAGGCATTTGCTGCCCAGGGGCTGGCCGTGCTGCGCCTGCTCGGTGTGGCGGACGACGATCCACGTGTCAACCCCAATGGGGGAGCGATCGCGCTGGGCCATCCCTTGGGAGCCTCGGGTGCGCGCCTGGCAACGACGGCGGTGAACCAGCTGGTACGTACCGGCGGCAGGTACGCCTTGTGCACCATGTGCATCGGCGTGGGCCAGGGCATTGCGTTGGTGCTGGAGCGGGTGTGAGTGGTCCCGTCGTCCGTGTCCTGGGGCCGGACGATGCTGCTGCCTACCAGGCCTTGCGCCTGCGTGGGCTGCGCGAGCACCCGCAGGCGTTCACCTCGAGCGCCGAACAGGATGCGGACTTGCCACTGGCCTGGGCGCAGCGCAGGCTGGCAACGGATGCGACCCGGCCACATGATTTTTTTCTCGGAGCCTTCGACGATGCAGGCGTGCTGGCCGGCATGGCCGGGTTGCAGGGGTATGTCCGACCCAAGCAGCGCCACAACGCAAGTCTGGTTGGCATGTATGTTCCGCTCGAGCGCGCGGGAATCGGGCTCGGGCGCGCGCTGCTGCAGGCGCTGCTGGCACGGGCCAGCGCCCTGCCCGGGTTGCTGCAGATCGACCTGACCGTGACGGCGGGCAATCGACGCGCACAGGCCTTGTATGAACACTGTGGATTCACGGTCGTGGGCCTGTGGCCCAGGGCGATCCTGGTCGATGGCATCTACCACGACAAGGTCCGCATGCAGCTGCAGCTGCGCTGAAACTCCGGTGGTTGCGTGACCATGCCGGTGATCCAGGCTGGCTGCGCGCGCTGGCGCTGCCGGTTATCGGTTTCACACGCGCCAGGCGGGCAACTCCCAGTTGCGCCACAGTGCCAGCGCCCGCAAGCCGGCCGTGACGCCGACGCAGGCCACCAGGGCCAGCCAACCGGGCGTGGCCAATTGCCACAGCCCGACGTAGACCCAGCCGCCGATGAAGGCGCATACCGCGTACGGACGGTGGTCCTTGAACGCAGTGGGAATCTCGTTGCACACCATGTCGCGCAGAACACCGCCGAAAACGCCGGTGATGACGCCCATCAGCACCGCCACGATGGCCGGCATCTGCAGCAGCAGGGCCTGGTGCACGCCGGTGGCAGCGAACAGGCCCAGGCCCAGTGCATCGGGCCACTGGATTGCGCGTTCGGTGAGCCGGAAGTGGCGCTGGCGCAGGAACAGCATGGCCAGCACGCACAATGCGAGGATGCCCCACAACACCGTCACATGGTGAACCCAGAAAAACGGGCGTTGGTCCAGCAGCAGGTCGCGCACGGTGCCGCCACCAAACGCTGCCAGGAATCCGACCACACAGACGCCGACCGCGTCGAGCCGCTTGCGCGCCGCCTCCAGGACGCCCGAGAGCGCAAACGCCGCGGTGGCGCCGAGTTCGACCAGCAAGCGCACGGTCTCGCCCCAGGATTGAACGTTCTGCATGCCGCGATTGTCGCGTCTGTGCCCCATCGCTGGTGGCCGTGCGCGGCGCGAAGATAGCCGCATGGATCTTCCCATCGTCACCGATGCGTGGTTCTATGTCGTCACTGTCCCGGCGGTCTTGCTGCTGGGCATCAGCAAGAGCGGCTTCGGCGCCGGTTTCGGTTCGCTCGCGGTGCCGATCATGGCGCTGGCGGTGACGGTGCCGCAAGCCGCAGCCATTCTGATGCCGGTGCTGCTGCTGATGGACGTGCTGGGCATGGCGGCATTTCGCAAGGATTTCGATCTGCGCCTGTTGCGTTTCCTGTTGCCGTTCGGCCTGCTTGGCACGCTGATCGGCGCCCTGTTGTTCCGGCTGCTCGATACCACGGTGGTGGCCGGCATCGTTGGCGGGTTTACCTGGCTGTTCCTGGCCCAGCGCCTGCTGTTTGCGCCCAAGGCCAGCGACCCTCCACCGCCGCGCTGGTGGGGCGCGGTCTTGACGGCAACGTCCGGATTCACCAGTTTCATTGCCCATGCCGGCGGACCGCCGATTGCGGCCTATGTGATTCCGTTGCGCCTGTCGCCCGTCAAGTTCGCATCGACGATGGCTTTTTTCTTTTTCTTCATCAATCTGTCCAAGTGGATTCCGTATTACTGGCTCGGCTTGCTCGACTTGCGCAACATGGCCACCTCGCTTGTGCTGTTGCCGCTGGCTCCGATCGGCGTGTGGATCGGCGTGCGCCTGGCGCGGCGCATCGACCCGCGGCTGTTCTATCGGCTGCTGTACCTGGGTATGTTCCTGACCGGAGCCAAGCTCTTGTGGGATGCATGGGTATGAGCGGGCCCGTGGCTGCGCGCGCCCACGGCGTTTCGAGGCCACCGTCCGTTTGCGTGCACTGCAGTCTCATGCGTCGGGTTTGACGGCCTCCTCCTGGGCCTTGCGCCGCGCGCGTTCCTGGCGCTCCTGTGCCATCTGTTCCGCCAGTTGCTGGCGCCCCTGCCGGACCACCGCGATCGTCTTGGCGCGGTCCTTGTAGTGCGGGTGCATCTGCTCGAAGAGCTTGAGGTTGTGGGTCCGAAAGCGGCGCGCGCTGGTGTGGGCATCCTCGGGGCTGTGCCCCAGCAGTTCGAGCACGCTGCGCGCGCTGCGCAGGCTGGACTCGAACAACTCGCGTTGCACCAGCATCACGTTGCGGTCGCGCAGCTGGTTCCAATGAGTCACGTCGCGTGCGCGCGCAACGATCTGCAGGTTCGGGAAATGGGCCTGGGCCAGGTCGACGATGGCCAGTGATTGCGTCACATCGTCGACGGCCACGACCAGCACCTTGCCGGTGGCGGCCCCCGCGGTGCGCAGCAGATCCAGGCGCGATGCATCGCCATAGAAAACCTTGTAGCCAAAGCTGCGGACCGTCTCGACCATCTCGGCGTCGTGTTCCAGGACGGTGCAGGCCACGCCTTCGGCCAGCAGCATGCGCCCGACGATCTGGCCGTAGCGGCCGAAGCCGGCGATCAGCACCGGTGCATCCTGCTGCTCGGCGATTTCCTCCATCGTCGTCGTGCGCCGGGCACGGGCGTAACGCGGCAACAACCATTTGTCGGCGGCCAGCAGCAGCAGCGGCGACACCAGCATCGACACGGTTACCGCGCCGATCAGCAAAGAAGCGGTCTGGGCATCGAACACCTGTGCACCGGCGGCCGCCTGGAACACCACGAAGGCGAATTCGCCACCTTGTGCCAGCAACAGCGTGAACACCGGCCTGTCCTGGACCGGCAACCGCATCGCCCGTGACAGCAAGGCGATGACCAGCAGTTTGATCAGCAGGAAGCCGATCACGATCGCGGCCATCCGACCGGGCGCGGCCAGCAACACGCCGAAATCGATGCTCATGCCAACGGCAATGAAAAACAACCCCAGCAGCAGGCCCTTGAACGGCTCCAGGTCGGTCTCCAGTTCGCGCCGGTATTCGCTCTCGGCCAGCAGCACGCCGGCCAGGAAGGCGCCCAGCGCCATCGACAGGCCGACCCGTTGCATCAGGCTGGCAATGGCCACCACCAGCAGCAACGACGCGGCGGTGAAGATTTCGGGCGTATGGGACCTGGCGATCCAGCGGAACAAGGGGCGCAGCAACAAGCGGCCGCCCAGCATGATGGCGGCGATGACACCCACCGTACGCGCAGCCAGCAGCGCCGGATGGGCCGATGCCGTCGCCGACGTGGTCGCCACTTCGAACGCCAGTAGCGGCAGCAGGGCGAGGATGGGAATGGCCGCCACATCCTGGAACAACAGGATGGAAAACGCGGCGCGTCCACTGCTGGTGGGCATCAGATTGCGCTCGGCCATCACCTGCAGGGCGATGGCGGTGCTGGACAAGGCCAGACCGAGTGACGCCACCAGCGCCACCTGCCAGCGGATGCCGAACAGCATGGCGGCGCCGGTCAGCACCAGAGTGCATGCCAGCACCTGGGCGCTGCCCCAGCCAAAGATGGGCCGGCGCATGCTCCACAGGCGCTGGGGTTCGAGTTCGAGCCCGACCAGGAACAACATCAGCACGACGCCAAATTCGGCGAAATGCAGGATGTCCTGCACATTGGTCACCAGACCCAGACCCCAGGGTCCGATCGCCATGCCGGCGGCCAGGTAGCCGATGATGGCGCCCAGACCCAGGGCCCTGGACAAGGGTACCGCGAGCACCGCCGCGCCGAGGTAGATGAAGCTGTTGAGCAGCCAGGCAGGTGTGGGGTCCATGGTGGGTTCAGTCCGCCCGCGGTCGAGCCATCGGCATGCCTGCATGCACGGCAACGACCGATGGCCTGGTCGTGCAGCCCATGCCGCTAACATAGTAGTGTGCAGTCGCAGTTCCGGGAGTCATCCAATGCCAGTCGTTGTTGTTGCGAATCCCAAGGGCGGCGTGGGCAAGTCCACGCTGTCGACCCATATCGCAGGCTATTTTGCTTCACGCGGTCATGCGGTCATGCTCGGTGACGCGGATCGCCAGCAGTCCTCCCGTCTGTGGCTCAGCCTGCGGCCGGCCAGCGCACGGCCGATCCAGACCTGGGACATCAACGCCGACCTGATCGCCCGCCCGCCCAAGGGCACGACGCATGTGGTCGTCGACACCCCGGCCGGGCTGCACGGCTGGCGCTTCAAGGACGTCATGAAAATGGCCGACAAGGTGCTGGTGCCGGTGCAACCCAGCGTGTTCGACATCTTTGCAACGCGCGCCTTTCTGGACGACCTGGCAGCCAACAAGCATGTCGACAACAGCAAGATCGCCCTGGTGGGCATGCGTGTGGACGCACGGACGATCGCCGCCGACAAGCTGCATGCATTCGTCGATTCGCTCGCGCTGCCGGTGCTCACCTATCTGCGCGACACGCAAAATTATGTCCACCTCGCCGCCCATGGACTGACGTTGTTCGACATGGCACCGGGCCGTTTCGAGAAGGACCTGGAGCAGTGGCAACCGATCTGCCACTGGCTCGACACATAGATTCACCCATTTCCATTGACCATTCCCGCTTCGATTGCAACCATGAAAATCTTCAAGACATTCGCCGAGCTCACCGCCATGGTGGGGCAGGAAGTCGCATCGAGCGACTGGATCACCATTACCCAGGAACAGGTGAACCTGTTTGCACAGGCGACCGGCGACCACCAGTGGATCCATGTGGACGTGGAGCGCGCCAAGGCCGGGCCGTTCGGCGCACCGATTGCGCACGGTTTCCTGACCTTGTCGCTGTTGCCCAGGTTCTTTGCCGAGGCCATCAAGGTCGAAGAAACCGCGATGGGTGTCAACTATGGTCTGAACAAGGTGCGTTTCATGGCGCCGGTGCCGGTGGGCAGCCGCTTGCGCGCCCGGTTCAGCCTGGTGTCGAGCGATCCGATCGACAACAACGGTGTACAGCTGGTCTGGGACATGGTGGTCGAGAAAGAGGGTTCGACCAAGCCGGTCTGCGTGGCACAGTCGGTTTCGCGGCGTTATCCGTGAGCGTGTCGGTGACCGCGCACGACCGTCAGGCGGCGGCCTCGCCGAAGTGGTTCTGGCGCCACGCCTCGAATACGGTCACCGCCACCGCATTGGACAGGTTCAGGCTGCGCTGGCCTTGGCGCATCGGCAGGCGCAGACATTGATCGGGCGCGAATGCTGACCGGATGTCCGGTGGCAGACCGCGGGTCTCTGAACCGAACACCAGCCAGTCGCCGGGCCGCAAGGACAGCTGGTAGGGGCTGCGTGTGCCACGCGTGGTCAGAGCGAACATGCGCAAGGGGTCGGGCTGCATGTCGCGCAGCAAGGCGCTCCAGTTGGCGTGGCGGTGCAGCGGCGCATATTCGTGGTAGTCCAGACCGGCCCGACGCAGGTGCTTGTCTTCGAGCGAAAAGCCCAGCGGTTCGACCAGGTGCAGGCTGCAGCCGGTATTGGCTGCCAGCCGGATCACGTTGCCGGTGTTGGGCGGGATCTCGGGTTCGACCAGCACGATGTGAAACATGCTCACCATTGTCCATCGTCATCCGATCGGGTCTGCTGCCAGCTCGGCGCGTGCCAGCACCATGCCGGTGACATGGCTGGCGCCCGCCAGGCGCAGCGTCGCCGCGGCGACATGCAGTGACGCGCCGCTGGTCATCACGTCGTCCACCAGCACGATCCGCTTGCCAGCCAGACCAGCGGCACGCCGCGGCTCGACGGCAAATGCATGGCGCAGGTTGCGCAAGCGCCCGGCGCGGTTCAGGCTGCTCTGTGGCGGGGTGTCTCGGATACGCAGCAGCAGCGCCGGATCGGCTTTGTGGGGTGACAGCCGGCGGGCCAGTTCCCAGGCCTGGTTGAAGCCCCGGCTGCGCAATCGGTGCGCCGACAACGGCATCGGTACCACGCAGTGTGCGCCATCGAGTGCCGGTTCGACCCAGGGCGCGTGGCGCATCACCGAGGCCAGCGTATCGGCGTGTCCCGGCTGGCGGTGGAACTTGAATCGCACGATGAGGCCGGCCCACGGGTAGGCGTAGGTCACCGCCGCGACACAGGCGTCCAGCGGCGGCGGATGGCCGATGCAGGCGCCGCAGCGCGCCACGTCCGGCGGCACCGGCATGGCACAGCCGGTGCAGCGCGCGCAGGGTTGCGCAAAACGGGCGACGCAGGCCTCGCACACCGGGCCACCGGGCCAGCCGCGGCAGACCAGACATTGGCTGGGAAGGCGCTCGGATATGCCGTGCAGCAAGGCGCGAAACATCGGGGCACTATATGCTTGGCCCCTGAGATGCCCAGCGAAATTCCTCCCACCATTGATGCACGCGCCGCGGCGCGTTGGGCGTTGCACCCGCAGACGGCTTCGCCGTGGCTGCATGAGGAGGTCGGTCGGCGCATGCAGGAACGCCTGCCGTGGATCCGACTGCAACCCACCCGCTGGACCGACTGGGAACCATTGCGCGGCGGCCTGCAGGCCCATGCGGCGGTGGCGCAGCGCTATCCCGAGGCCCGGTGCTGGATGGTGGAACCGACGGCGCAGCGTCAGCAAGCGGCGCAGTTGGCATTGCAGGCGCCCTGGTGGCGGCCGTCCCGCTGGCGTGGGCCGGTGGCGCAATGGGCTGTCCCACCCGATGGTGCGTCCGACATGGTCTGGGCGAACATGGCGCTGCACATGGCGGCGGACCCCGCAGCGTTGCTCGGTCGCTGGCTGCGGATGCTGGCGGTCGACGGTTTCCTGATGTTCTCCTGCCTGGGCCCGGACACCCTGCTGCAATTGCGCCATGTCTATGCCGCCATGGGATGGCCCGAACCCGCGCACAGCTTCACCGACATGCACGATTGGGGCGACATGATGCTGGCCGCGGGTTATGCCGAACCGGTGATGGACATGGAGCGGATCACATTGACCTACGCCAGTGCCGAGCGCCTGCTGGCGGAATTGCGCGAGCTGGGCCGCAATCTGCATCTGCAGCGCTTTTCCGGGCTGCGCGCACGGGGCTGGAGGGACCGGCTGCTGCAGGCATTGGCCGAGCTCGGCGGCGGGTCCTCGGACGACGGCTCGATTGCGCTGACCTTCGAGGTCATCTACGGCCACGCACTCAAGCCGCAGCCGAGGCCGTCGGTGCAGGCCGAAACGCGGTTGTCGCTGGACGACATGCGGCAGATTCTCCAGCAAGGCAAGCGCGATTCGGCGCAATCACGTTAGGGTGTGTGGGCATGGCGCTGGCGCCTTGGGCAGGCAGGTCGGTCGGCTACAATGCCCCCGGTGAAATATGGGCATTTCCCCGGGGTTTCATCGTTCCGTGCCCGACGGGCATGACATTCGGATGGCAAGACGCGTGATGAATCCGGCCTTTCACTTCGCGACAGTTCAGGGACAGAACTTCCAGTGGTTTTTGCGGCGCAACTGCTCGGTCACGCCGCGGCAACTGGTGGCGCTCTACCTTTCGCTGTGCGTGGTGTCGCTGGCCATCGGAGGACTGTTCTGGCTCAAGGGCGCGACGCTGGTATTGCCGATAGCCTGGTTTGAACTGATTGCAGTGGGGTTGGCATTTCTGGCTTATGCCCGCCATGCCAGCGATGGCGAGACGATTCGATTGGCTGGTGAACAACTGGTCATCGAGCAGGACGATGGCGGAACGACGCATCGGTGTGAATTCCGGCGGGAATGGGTGAGGGTGGAGCCTGGTGTAGCCGACAACTCGTTGATCGCGTTGTCGGGGCAGGGCAGGACAGTGCATATAGGGCGTTTTGTGCGACCTGAATTGCGGCCGGTGCTGGCCCGCGAGATCAGGCTGGCGCTGCGCGGGGCGTGATGGCCGTGCATCCAGGTGGTGCGTGCCGGTGCAAATGTGAGGCAAAGAAGTAATCATGATGAAGAGCATTGCAGGCAAGTGGGGTTCTCTGGCGCTGGGCGTGGGTGCCTGGCTGGCGACTGCGCCATTGACGATTGCCCATGCGGTCAACGACCTGCCTGGCGGCCCCGCGGTCAACCAGCTCAACCTGCATCCGCCGGTGACCCGGATCGCCGAAGACCAGGCCTGGTTGCACTGGTTCGTGATGATCGTGTGCACCGTGATCTTTCTCGGCGTCTTCGGTGTCATGCTGTATTCGATCTGGAAGCACCGCAAGTCGGTCGGGCACAAGGCGGCCTCGTTTCACGAGTCGGTCACGGTCGAGATCATCTGGACGGTGATTCCCTTTCTCATCGTGATCCTGATGGTGCTGCCTGCCACGAAGGTCGTCGTCGCGATGAAGGACACCACCAATGCCGACCTGACCATCAAGGCCACCGGCATGCAGTGGAAATGGGGTTATGACTACATCAACGGCGAAGGCCAGGGTATCGGCTTCCTGTCGGCGCTCGATCGCGAGCAACGTGCCTTGTCGGATGCCGGCGGCCCCAAGGCCGATGCGCCGATCGACAACTACCTGCTCAAGGTCGACAACCCGCTGGTGGTGCCGGTTGACAAGAAGGTCCGCATCATCACGACTGCCAACGACGTGATCCATTCCTTCATGGTGCCTTCGTTCGGCATCAAGCAGGATGCGATTCCGGGTTTTGTGCGGGATACCTGGTTCCGCGCGGAGAAGGTCGGTGACTATTACGGCCAGTGCGCCGAACTGTGCGGCAAGGAGCATGCCTACATGCCGATCCATGTCAAGGTGGTCTCGGCGCAGGACTACTCCAGCTGGGTAGACGGCGAAATGAAGAAGATCGCGGCCAAGGCGGATGATCCATCACGGGTCTGGACGCTTGACGAAATCGTTGCGCGCGGCGAGAAGGTCTACACCGCCAACTGCCAGGCCTGCCACCAGGCCAATGGCAAGGGCGGGGGCCCGATCAAGCCGCTGGACGGTGCGGCCGTCGTGCGCGACGAAGACAAGTCCAAGCAGATCGCGGTTCTGCTGAATGGCCAGAACAATGGCGCAATGCCATCGTGGAAGCAACTCAGCGACACCGATATCGCGGCCGTCATCAGCTACACCAAGAACCACTGGTCGAACAAGACCGGACAGGTCGTGCAGCCGGCCGATGTGCAAAGCGCGCGCAAGTGACGCGGCACGGATGTGACGCGGCGACGGATCGAGATTTGACGACAAGGACACCAGCATGAGCGCAGTATTGGATACCCACGGTCACGCCCACGACCCCCACCACGACCATCACGCGCCCACCGGCTGGCGACGCTGGGTGTTCGCGACCAACCACAAGGACATCGGTACCTTGTACCTGCTGTTCTCGTTCACCATGCTGATGGTCGGCGGCGTGCTCGCGCTGCTGATCCGCAGCGAGTTGTTCGAGCCCGGCCTGCAGCTGGTGAACCCCGAGTTGTTCAACCAGCTCACCACCATGCACGGCATCATCATGGTGTTCGGCGCGATCATGCCGGGTTTCGTCGGTTTTGCGAACTGGATGATTCCGCTGCAGATCGGCGCCTCCGACATGGCGTTTGCGCGCATGAACAACTTCAGCTTCTGGTTGCTGATTCCTGCCGGTCTGATGGTCGTGAGCTCGTTCTTCATGCCCGGTGGCGCCCCGGCGGCCGGTTGGACCTTGTACGCGCCGCTGACCTTGCAGATGGGTCCGAGCATGGACATCGCCATTTTTGCGCTGCACATTCTGGGTGCCAGTTCGATCATGGGTTCGATCAACATCATCGTGACCGTGCTGAACATGCGTGCGCCCGGCATGACGCTGATGAAGATGCCGATGTTCGCCTGGACCTGGCTGATCACGGCCTATCTGCTGATCGCGGTGATGCCGGTCTTCGCCGGCGCGATCACGATGACGCTCACCGACCGCCACTTCGGGACGAGCTTCTTCAACCCGGCCGGCGGCGGCGATCC
>CAZLDV010000067.1:0-6781 GCA_964558425.1 uncultured Rhodoferax sp.
GCTGACCTCTTGCATGCCATGCAAGCGCTCTCCCAGCTGAGCTATACCCCCAAACTTCCGGTGCACTTGCGGTGCCCCGTCAACTTCCGAGCCCCGAATTATAGCCACAAAAATCAGGCCTTCCGAAGGCGCTCCAAGGCTGTGGCACGGGCAAACAAGGCGATGACTGCGTCGAGCGACGGGGTCTGGCTGGTGCCCAGCAAAAGCACCCGTGTTGCCATGGCCAATTGCGGCATCTTGATGCCGGTGGCGGACAGCACATGCTTGATGGCAGCGGCGATGGAGCCCTTGTCCCATGCACACGCCTGCAGTGCGTCGGCCAACTGCGACACGGCAGGCCGCACGCCATCGGTCACATGCCGCGCCAGCTCAGCGGGGTCGGCCTGTACCGGCGCGTAGAAGCCCTTGGCCCATTGCGCCAGGGCCACCGTGGTGTCGCAGCGGTCCTTGAACAAGGCACAGATGGCGGGCAGGCGGTCATCGCTTGCCACCGCATCCAGACGCGCCATCTGCGCCGCCACCAGAGGCGCCAGGGCATCGTCGGGCATGGCCTTGATGTATTGCGCGTTGACCCAGTTGAGCTTGGCCGCATCCCATTGGGCCGGGCTCTTGGCCAGGTGCTTGCCATCGAACCAGGAGACCAGTTGTGCGCGGCTGAACAACTCGTCGTCGCCGTGACTCCAGCCCAGGCGCGAGAGGTAATTGACCATCGCCTCGGGCAGATAACCTGCCTCCTCGTACTGCATCACGCTGACAGCGCCGTGGCGCTTGGACAACTTGTCGCCGTCCGGCCCCAGGATCATCGGCACATGGCCATACTGCGGCAACTCGGCGCCGAGCGCGCGCAGGATATTGATCTGGCGAGGCGTGTTGTTGACGTGGTCGTCGCCACGCAGCACGTGGCTGATCTGCATGTCCCAATCGTCCACCACGACACAGAAGTTATAGGTTGGCGTGCCATCGGCGCGCGCAATGATCAGGTCGTCCAGTTCCCGGTTGCCGATGGTGATGGTGCCTTTGACCAGGTCATCCCAGCTGACCTCACCGTCCACGGGATTGCGAAACCGCACTGCCGGCTTCACACCTTGCGGCACGGCCGGCAAGACCTTGCCCGGCTCGGGCCGCCAGCGGCCGTCATAGCGCGGCTTCTCGCCGCGCGCGCGTTGCGCCTCGCGCATGGCATCGAGCTCGGCGGGTTGGCAGTAGCAGTGGTAGGCCGTGCCATTCGCCAGCATCTGTTCGATCACGCCGCGGTAGCGTTCCAGGCGCTGCATCTGGTAATACGGTCCTTCGTCGTAACCCAGTTGCAGCCATTGCATCGCGGCGATGATCTGGTCCACCGCCTGCTGGGTCGAGCGCGCAACGTCGGTGTCCTCGATGCGCAGAATGAATTCACCACCGAAGTGGCGGGCAAACGCCCATGAAAACAGCGCGGTGCGCGCGGTGCCCAGGTGCAGGAAGCCGGTGGGCGACGGCGCGATGCGGGTGCGGATCTTGCGGGTCATGGTCGATGCGTCCATCAGGACAAGGCCGCAAAGGCGCACGCCAGATCGGCCTGCAGGTCCCCGACATGTTCCAGGCCGACCGCCAGACGCATCAGGCCCTGGCCGATGCCAGCCGAATCGCGCTGCGCCTCGGTCAGCCTGCCATGCGAGGTACTGGCCGGATGCGACAACAAGGACTTCACGTCACCCAGATTGGTGGACAAGGCAATGACGCGCGTGCTGTTCAAAAGGGTGAAGGCCCGTGCCCGCGCCTGCACGGGGTCGGCAGCGCGCAGGTCAAACGACACCACGGCACCACCCTTGCCCGATTGCTGGGCCATCGCCAGCGCATGCTGCGGGTGACTGGGCAGGCCGGTGTAGTAGACGCGCGCCACCTCGGGTTGCTGCTCGAGCCAGCTGGCCAGTGCGAGTGCGCGCTGCGACTGTGCCTCCATGCGGATGCCCAGCGTCTCCAGCCCCTTGAGCACGACCCAGGCGTTGAACGGCGACAAGGTCATGCCGGCGCTGCGAATGACCGGCAGCAGCACTTCCTTGACCATCTTGCTGCTGCCACACAGGGCGCCGGACATCACGCGACCCTGCCCGTCCAGGTATTTGGTACCCGAATGGACGATCAGGTCGGCGCCCAGTTCGACCGGGCGTTGCAAGGCGGGCGTGCAAAAGCAGTTATCGACCGCGAGCAACGCGCCGGCATCGTGCGCAATGTCGGCCAGGGCGCGGATGTCACACACGTCGGTCAATGGATTGGTCGGGGTCTCGGCAAACAGCAATCGGGTGTTGGGTCTGATTGCGTCACGCCACTGCGACACGTCGGTCTGCGAAACGAAGCTGCTCTGCACGCCGAACTTGCCGAACTCGCTGGCGATCAGCTTGATGGTCGAGCCGAACATCGAATGCGAACACACGATATGGTCACCGGCCTTGAGCAAGCCCATGCACATCAACAGGATCGCCGACATGCCGGTGGCGGTGGCGATGGCCGCCTCGGTGCCTTCCAGCGCAGCCAGGCGCATCTCCATGCTGGTCACGGTCGGGTTGCCGAGCCGGCTGTAGGTATAGCCTTCTTCCTCTCCGCTGAAACGCCGCGCGGAGGTCTCGGCGTCGGGCTGCACATAGCCGCTGGTCAGGTACAGGGCTTCGCCGTTTTCGCCATATTGGCTGCGGGCGACAGCGGTATGCACCGCCAGCGTGTCCCGGTGCAGCGGGGGTCTATCGTTCTTGTCGGTCATCGGGCAGTCACCTGGTTTGTCTCGGTCACGGGAACGTCGTCGCCATCGTCGTCAAGGGTCTCGACGCGGCTGGCACGCATGCGCGCAATGTCGGCGGCGGTGATGTCGCCGGTCACGTACACGCCATCGAAACACGAGGCGTCGAAGCCGGCGATGGCCGGGTTCAGGCAACCGATGGCTTTCTTCATCGCCTCGACATCCTGGTAGATCAGCGCATCGCAACCGATGATCTGCTCGATCTCGGCCACGCTGCGGTTGTGGGCCACCAGTTCTTCGCTGGTGGGCATGTCGATGCCGTAGACGTTGGGGTAGCGCACCGGCGGCGCAGCGCTGGCCAGATAGACCTTGCGTGCGCCGGCGTCGCGCGCCATCTGGACGATCTCGCGGCTGGTCGTGCCACGCACGATGGAGTCGTCGACCAGCAGCACGTTGCGGCCCTTGAATTCGCTGCTGATCGCGTTGAGCTTCTGTCGCACCGACTTCTTGCGTACCGCCTGCCCCGGCATGATGAAGGTGCGCCCGACATAGCGGTTCTTGACGAAACCTTCGCGGTAGGGCAAACCCAGCAACTGGGCCAGTTGGGCCGCGCTCGGGCGGCTGGATTCGGGAATCGGTATCACCACGTCGATCTCGTTGGGTGGCACCGTTGACACCACCCGCTTGGCCAGCGCCTCACCCAGATTGAGTCGTGCCTGGTAGACCGATATGCCGTCCATCGTGGAGTCGGGTCGTGCCAGGTAGACGAATTCGAAAATGCACGGGTTCAATCGGGTCTGCTCGGCGCATTGCTGCGCATGCAATGTGCCGTTCAGATCGATGAAGACCGCCTCGCCCGGATCGATGTTGCGCTCGAACTGGTGCGCCGTGCCTTCCATCACCACCGACTCGCTGGCCACCAGCGTCGTGCCATCGCCCCGGCCCAGGCACAGGGGCCGGATGCCGTACGGGTCGCGAAACGCGAGCACACCGTGGCCGGCGATCACCGCGATGACCGCATACGAGCCGCGCACGCGCCGATGCACGTTGCGCACCGCCGCGAACAGATCGGCCGGCTGCAAGGGCAGGCCGCGCGTGACAGTCTCGATCTCGTGCGCCAGCACGTTGAGCAGTACCTCGGAATCGCTCTCGGTGTTGATGTGGCGATGGTCGGTCAGGAACAGTTCGGACTTGAGTGCCTGCGCGTTGGTCAGGTTGCCGTTGTGCACCAGCACGATGCCGAACGGCGCGTTGACGTAAAACGGCTGCGCTTCCTCTTCGCTGTAGGCATTGCCCGCCGTCGGGTAGCGCACCTGCCCCAGGCCGCAGTTGCCCGGCAAGGCACGCATGTTGCGGGTACGGAAAACGTCGCGCACCAGGCCCTTGGCCTTGTGGATGAAAAACTTGCGATCGAGCTGCGTGACGATGCCGGCCGCATCCTGGCCACGGTGCTGCAACAACAGCAAGGCATCGTAGATCAGCTGGTTGACCGGGGCATCACTGACAACCCCCACTATTCCGCACATATCTTCATCCTGCTTTGCAATCGACATGCCGGCGGCAACGCCCGCCGGAACACGGCCTGGTCAGGGCAAATACCTGGCGAACTCCTGCGGCAGCGCCGGCTTGAGACCCTTGACCATGGCAGATGCCCAATGGGCCCCGGCCGATTGTGTCCACCAGGCTTCGTGCTGCATCGGCGTCATGGCCACCAGCACCGCCGCCACCAGGATCAGCACCACGCCGCGCAAGGCGCCGAACGCCGCGCCCAGCACGCGGTCGGCCGGTCGCAGGCCGGAGACCCGAAACAGCCGGCTGATCAGCCAGGTCAGCAGCGAACCGGCAAACATGGCCAGGATGAACACCACGACAAAACCGGCGGCGTACTGGACGGTTTCGGTCGCACCCGACATCGGCAACCAGCTGGCGGCAACCGGCGCAAACCACTGGGCCAGGTAAAACGCCGCCACCCAGGTGGCAAGCGACAAGACCTCGTAGACCAGTCCGCGCCAGGCCCCGATCAGGAACGACAAGGCCAGCACCGCGAGAAAAATCCAGTCCAGGGCAACCATCGGTACAACAGCGGACGGGTTACAGGGTCAGGATGGCCGCCGACAGATTGAGCTTGCGGATCTTTTCGGCGACCTTGTCGGCCTCGGCCCGGTCGGCGAACGGCCCCACCCGCACACGCGTACGGTCACCGTCCGCGGTCGCCACCACCTGGGTGTAGGTCTTCAAACCAGTCGCCTCGACCTTGCGGCGCACCTCACGCACCTTGGCCGCATCGGCAAACGCGCCAACCTGGACGACAAAGCGCGCATCGGACGCGGGCGCCGGCTTGATTGCCTGCGCTGCTGGCGGCTTGGTCGCGGCGACCGCGACCTTGGTGTCTGGCTTTGCCGCTTCGGCTGGCAGCGGTCGCGCCTCCAGCAAGGCCCTCGCCTTCTTTGCATCCAGCGCACGCACATCGGGTGACGGGACCGCAGCGGCGGGCGCCTTGGCCACGGAGGTGACCGGCGGCAATGGTGGTGGTGGCGGTGCCGGCTCAACCGCCGGGGCCGTGACGACCGGCGCTGAAACGGGTTCGGGTGCCGCTGGCTTGCCAGTGGAGCTCTCCTGGGCCGGCGCCGTGGAAATGGCAACCGGTGGGGCCGGCGGCTGCGGCGGCACCAGGGGTTTGACCTTGGCCTTGTCGACGATCTCGATTGGCAGGTCAACCGGAATCGGCCGCGGCTGGTTATCGAAGATCAACGGGAAACCGATCACGCCCGCGAGCACCAGCACGGCGGCGCCGATCAGTCGGTGCATCGCACGCCGGCGCACGGCTTCTACCGTTGGCGCCTTTCTGGACGGCGCCGGCTGCTCATCGCGGCCCTTGCGGAACTTGAACAAAGCCATGGCTGGGGGATTAGGGTTTCAGGTGTTTGGCGGCAAGGCGCGGTACGCCGTCCTTCAACACGCCACCCACGGTGTGGAACGATCCAAAGACGACGATTCTATCAGCCGGGTCTGCCGCAGCGACGGCTGCATGCAGGGCCTGCAGCGGGTCCGGAAACACTGCGCCCGACGTGTCCGCGCGGGTGTTCGTCGCTTGCCAACGCGCCATCAGCCGTTCGGCCGTTTCCGCCCGAGCCAGCGGCAGATCGGTGAAATACCAGCGGTCGACGATCGGGTTCATGCGTTCGAACATCGGCACCAGGTCCTTGTCGGCCATGGCGCCGAAGACCGCGTGGGTGGTCGGAAAAAAACCCATCGCGTCCAGGTTCAGCGCCAGCGCGGATGCGGCATGCGGGTTGTGCGCCACGTCGAGCACCAGGGTGGGCTGGCCGGGAACGATCTGGAACCGGCCCGGCAGCGCGACCATCGCCAACCCGTTGCGCACGGCTTGCGCCGTCACCGGCAGACGTTCACGCAAGGCGGTCAACGCAGCCAGCACCCCGCTGGCGTTGAGCAACTGGTTGGCGCCGCGCAAAGCCGGATACGCCATGCCGGCATAGCGCCGACCGCGCCCGCTCCAGGCCCATTGCTGCTTGTCGCCTGAATAGTTGTAGTCCACGCCCAGGCGCCACAGGTCGGCGCCAATCTCCAGCGCATGGTCGAGCACGCTTTGGGTCGGCACCGGATCGCTGACGATCACCGGCCGGCCGGTGCGCATCACCCCCGCCTTCTCCCGGCCGATGCTCTCGCGGTCCGGGCCGAGCAGTTCCATGTGGTCGAGATCGACACTGGTGATCACCGCGCAGTCGGGGTCGATGATGTTGACCGCATCCAGTCGGCCGCCCAGCCCGACCTCCAGGATCACCACATCGAGCTTGGCACGGGCCAGCAGGTCCAGGATGGCCAGCGTCGAGAACTCGAAATAGGTCAGCGACACGTCCGGCGGCACCGCGCAGCGTGCGCGTTCGACACGGGCGAAGGCCTGCACCAGCGGGTCGATCGCCACCGGCTGGCCCTTGAGCCGCAAACGCTCCTCGAAATGCACCAGGTGCGGCGAGGTGTAGACGCCGGTGCGGTAGCCGCTTTCGCCGAGGATCGCCTCCAGCATGGCGCAGGTCGAGCCTTTGCCGTTGG
>CAZLDV010000067.1:6791-15646 GCA_964558425.1 uncultured Rhodoferax sp.
GAGACCGACACTCTTGCCCTACACGCCGCTCTTCCCCTCCCGCCAGGCGATGGTCGAGCCTTTGCCGTTGGTACCTGCGACGGTGATGACCGGACAATCGAAGTGGATTCCCATGCGACTGGCGACCAGGCTGACCCGCTCCAGCCCCATGTCGATGCTGGTGGGATGCAGGCGCTCGCAATGGTCGAGCCAATCCGCGAGGGTCTGGAAGGTGGCAGGCGTGGGTGTCAAGCAGGGCTCCTGGTTTGCGGTGTCGGCATGCAGGACGCATTGTCGCGCAGCGTTTTGCGGCATGATCGCGCCATGAAAAACACCTCGGTCACCATCTATGGCATTCGCAACTGCGACACCGTCAAGAAGGCGCGTCAATGGCTGGATGCCCACGGTCAGCCCTACCAGTTCCACGATTTCAAGACGGACGGTCTACCAGGCGACCTGCTTGACCATTGGTTGCAGCAGGTCGGATGGGAAGCCCTGCTCAATCGCAAGGGCACGACCTGGCGCCGGCTCGACGATGCCACGCGCGAAGCAGTGCTCGACAGCGCCAGTGCGCGCGCCGTCATGCTCGCCCACCCCAGCGTGATCAAGCGGCCGGTCGTGGCCTGGGGCAGCGCCGACACCAAGGACATCAGCGTCGGATTCAAGGCCGAACTCTGGAACGAGCGGCTCGCCTGAGCCGATGGCGGGCGGCCGGATCGCGCCCCGGCGTGGCCTAAAATCGCCGGTTGCCGCGGCTTCGACCGTACCCTGCTGCACGGTTCCATCCGTTGCGGGCTGCTCCCCTCCATTCACACTGTCCACCATGCCCCTGCGAGCCATCCAGAACGCCACCGTCGTGGCACAAGCCAACGTCTATTTCGGCGACCGTTGCGTCAGCCACAGCCTGACACTCGCCGATGGGGTGAAGAAGTCCGTCGGCGTGGTGTTTCCGACCGAGCAGCGTTTTTCCACCGCGCAGGCCGAGATCATGGAATGCGTCGCCGGTGCATGTGAATACCGGCTCAAGGACGACACCCAATGGCGTACGTCATCGGCCGGCGAATCGTTCGAGATTCCCGCGCATGCGTATTTCGACATCCGCGTGACCGAGCCCTATCACTACATCTGCCACTACGCCTGAACCAGGAACACCATCCATGGCCACCATTCTTCAAAATCTGCCACTGCAACAAAAAGTCGGCATCGCCTTTTCCGGCGGCCTGGACACCAGCGCGGCATTGCACTGGATGAAGCGCAAGGGTGCGATCCCCTACGCCTACACCGCCAACCTCGGCCAGCCGGACGAGCCGGACTATGACGAAATCCCGCGCAAGGCCCTGCAGTATGGCGCCGAGAAGGCGCGCCTGATCGATTGCCGCACCCAGCTCGCGCACGAAGGCATCGCCGCGTTGCAGGCCGGTGCGTTTCACGTCACCACCGCCGGCATCACCTACTTCAACACGACGCCGCTCGGTCGCGCGGTGACCGGCACCATGCTGGTGGCGGCGATGAAGGACGACGACGTGCATATCTGGGGCGACGGCAGCACCTTCAAGGGCAACGATATCGAGCGCTTTTATCGGTATGGCCTGCTGACCAATCCGAACCTGAAGATCTACAAGCCCTGGCTGGACCAGGCCTTCATCGACGAACTCGGTGGCCGCGCCGAGATGTCGGCGTTCATGACACAGGCCGGCTTCGGCTACAAGATGTCGGCCGAAAAGGCCTACTCGACCGACTCCAACATGCTGGGCGCGATCCACGAGGCCAAGGATCTGGAACAACTGAGCAGCGGCATCAAGATCGTGCAGCCCATCATGGGCGTGGCGTTCTGGCGCGACGACGTCGAGATCAAACGCGAAGAGGTCACGGTGCGCTTCGAAGAAGGCCAGCCGGTCGCGCTCAACGGCGTGCAGTTCAGCGATCCGGTCGAGCTGATCCTGCAGGCCAACCGCATCGGCGGTCGCCATGGCCTGGGCATGAGCGACCAGATCGAGAACCGCATCATCGAAGCGAAAAGCCGCGGCATCTACGAGGCCCCCGGTCTGGCGTTGCTGTTCATCGCCTATGAACGCCTGGTCACCGGCATCCACAACGAAGACACGATCGAACAATACCGCGACCACGGCCGCAAGCTCGGCCGCCTGCTCTACCAGGGCCGCTGGTTCGACCCGCAGGCGATCATGCTGCGCGAGACCGCGCAGCGCTGGGTGGCCCGCGCGATCACCGGCGAGGTCACGATCGAATTGCGCCGCGGCAACGATTATTCGCTGCTCAACACCGAATCACCCAACCTGACCTACCACCCGGACCGGTTGACGATGGAAAAAGGCGAATCGGTGTTCTCGCCACAGGACCGGATCGGCCAGTTGACGATGCGCAACCTGGACATCGTCGACACCCGCGCCAAACTGGGCATCTATGCCAGGACCGGGCTGCTGAGCATGGGCGACGGCGTCGGCCTGCCCCGGCTGGGCGACGACAGCGACAAATAAGACCGCAGGGGCGCCTACACCACCGCCGGCTCGGGCTCGAGCTGGATGCCGAACCGTTCGTAGACGCTGGTCTGGATCGCGCGGGCCAGCGTCATCACCTCGCCGCCGGTGGCATTGCCGCGGTTCACCAGCACCAGCGCCTGGCGCTCATACACTGCGGCGTTGCCGACG
The DNA here is from genome assembly GCA_964558425.1 of uncultured Rhodoferax sp. Classification (GTDB taxonomy): domain Bacteria; phylum Pseudomonadota; class Gammaproteobacteria; order Burkholderiales; family Burkholderiaceae_C; genus CAISIP01. The sequence continues at coordinate 9,437 of CAZLDV010000067.1, forward strand.
GACTTGCCCTTCCAGCCACAGGCGTCGATCAGCCAGCCGGCGGCCAGCTTGAACGCACCATTGGCCATCGGGTAATGGACGATGCGCGGTTCGCGCTGGATGATGTCGTCGCATTGCTCGCGCGTGACGGTCGGGTTCTTGAAGAAGCTGCCGGCGTTGCCCAGCACCGCCGGGTCCGGCAGCTTGGCGCTGCGGACCGCACAGACCCAATCGAAGATCTGCCGCGCGTCGGGCTGCGCAATGCCCGACTCGACCATCTTGCGCTCCAGGTCGGCATAGCCGAGCACCGGCTTCCAGGGCTTGGGAAGAAACAACCGCACATGGGTGATCACCACCCGGTCACGCAGGCCGAAACCGGTCACGGGTGCTCCGTCGACACCCAGCACGGACGCCACCGCGCTCGGCGCCGCATGCTTGAACACCGAGTCACGGTAGCCGAATCCGCACTGGGCCGCATCGAGCGTGCAGCGCGCGCCAGTGGCCAGATCGACCGCGTCCAGCGAATGGAACCGGTCCTGCAGCTCCAGACCATAGGCGCCAATGTTCTGCACCGGCGACCCACCCACCGTGCCGGGGATCATGGCCAGGTTCTCCAGCCCGGGGTAGCCCTGGTCCAGCGTCCACTGCACCAGTGCCTGCCAGCTCTCGCCAGCGCCCACCTCGATGACGACGCCCTTGTCGGTGTCCTCCAGCACCTGCTTGCCCATGACGTCGATCTTGAGCACCAGGGGTCTGACGTCGCCGGTCAGCACGATATTGCTGCCGCCGCCGAGAATGAACTTGGGCTGGGACGCCAGTTCCGGGTCGGCAATGACCTGCAGCAGGTCGTCCACACAGGTCACCCGCACCAGCGAATAGGCCTTGGCCACGATGCGAAAGGTGTTGTAGGGTTGGAGCGGGACGTTTTTCTCGACTAACATGCCGGGATTGTCGCATCGCCTCCTGCTGCGACACCCACTGCCATTGGTGACACCATGCCCTCATTCGACACGATCTGCGAGGCCGATCTCGTGGAAGTCCGCAACGCGGTGGACAACACCACCAAGGAGATCGGAACCCGGTTCGATTTCAAGGGAACCGCCGCCGCGATCGAGCTCAAGGACAAGGACATCACGCTGATCGGCGACGCCGAGTTCCAGCTCGGCCAGATCGAGGACGTGCTGCGCAACAAGTTGACCAAGCGTGGCGTGGATATCCGTTTCCTGGACCGCGGCGACGTGCAGAAGATCGGTGGCGACAAGGTCAAGCAGGTGATCAAGGTGCGCAACGGCATCGAGACCGAGGTGTCCAAGAAGATCCAGCGCCTGATCAAGGACAGCAAGCTCAAGCTGCAGGCCTCGATCCAGGGCGACGCGGTACGCGTCAGCGGCACCAAGCGCGATGACCTGCAGGCCGCGATGGCGCTGATCCGCAAGGACATCGCCGACCTGCCGCTGAGCTTCAACAACTTCCGCGACTGACGCCTGGCCTCATGCTGCCGGCCCTGCGCCTGACCGTGACCTGCGCCGTGCTGGCGCTGGCAATGACGGCTGGCAACGCCTGGGCCCAGGCCCGGGCGGTCAACCTGTCGGGCATGCTGGGCAACAAGGCCTTGCTCGTCATCGACGGCAGCGCGCCCAAGCTGGTGGCACCGGGGGAGAGCTTTCTCGGCGTGCGGGTGGTATCCACACAGGGCCAGTCGGCCGTGCTCGACATTGCCGGCCAGCGCCAGACGCTGCGCATCGGGGATGCGCCCGTCAGCGTCGGGCAACCGGTGGCACCGGCGGGCGGAGCGCGCATCGTGCTGTCGGCAGACTCGGACGGACATTTCGTCGCGCAAGGGCTGGTCAACTCCAAGCCGGTTCAGTTCCTGGTCGACACCGGCGCCACGACGATCGGTGTCAGCGTATCCGACGCCGATCGCATCGGGCTCCAATACCGGCAAGGCCAACCGGTGCAGGTGGCCACCGCCAACGGCACCGTGCCGGGCTGGAAGATCCGGCTGAACTCGGTGCGCATGAACGACGTCGAGGTGCGCGAGGTCGACGCCGTCGTCACGCCCATCGCGATGCCGTTCGTGCTGTTGGGCAACAGTTTCCTGACGCGTTTCCAGATGACGCGCAACAACACGCAGATGGTGCTGGAGCGGCGCTACTGATGCCCGCCGCCCTCCCCCCTCACCCAAACGACCGTCCGTGACCCTCCACGTCGACAGCGAAACCGAATACGAGGATCTGCTGGGCCTGTGGTCCGACCTCGAAGCGGGCCTGGGCATCATCCTGGGCAGCCCGGCAAGCGTGCAGGAATTCGAGCAGCGGGTCTGGCAATACGACCGCTGGATGCAGGCGCTGCTGGTGCGCGACGCCGATGTCGGCCTGTACCTGCTGTTTCAGCTGGCGACCAATTCTCCGGTTGGCTACAGTGCCTCGCACGCGCTGGTGTGCGCGGTGCTGGCGCACCTGATTGCGGGCGAACTGCAACTGCCGCCAGGCGAGCGCGACAGCATGGTGCACGCGGCGCTGACCATGAACATCGCAATGACGGCGTTGCAGGACGAACTGGCCAGCCAGCTGGAGCGGCCCTCGCCGAGCCAGCAGGCGGGCATCGACGCCCATGCGCAGGCCGGGCGGGCGATGTTGTCGGCGCTTGGCATCGGCGACGCGTTGTGGCTCGATATCGTCTCGCACCACCACGACGAGATCACCGAGAGCAGGCCGCTGGCGTCGCTGACCGCCGTTGATCGGCTGGCGCGCATCGTGCGTACCGTCGATCGGTATGGCGCCATGATCTCGCCGCGCAAATCACGCGCCGGCCGCAGCGCCACCGATTCGGTGCGATCGATCATCCAGGACAGTGCAGAACAGGTGGACGAGATTGGCCATGCGCTGGTACGGGCCGTGGGCCTGTGTCCACCGGGCACTTTCGTGCGGCTGGACAACGATGAAGTGGCCGTGGTGATGCGTCGCTCGGCCAAGGCCAATCATCCGCATGTGGCCATCGTGCTCAATGAAGAAGGGCTGGTGGTCGGTCAGCCACGCCTGCACCGCACTGCGCATGGCAGCCCGCAGATCCGGTCGGCGCTGGCCACCGCGCTGGTGCGGGTCCGGCTCAACCACCACCTGATCCTGCGCCTGGGCGCCTACGCCGCGCAGCAGGCCTGAGAACCCAGCTCGCGCACCGTGCGATGCGCGCTGCGCTGACGTGGCCCGGCAAGGCGCTTGCCGGCCGCGCGTGTCAAACACGCACCGGCTATTTGACCGAGGTCTTCTTGCGGCCCAGCCGCGATTCCGTGCCCTTGAACAGGCGATTGATGTTGGCCGCATGGCGCCACACCAGAAACAACGCCATCACCCCCATGGCCAGCAGCAGACTGTTGTCCGTATACCAGGCCACACCATCGCCCAGGATGTAGTACACCGGGGCAAACGCCGCGGCCACCAGCGACGCCAGCGACGAATATCGGAAAAAGAACGCGATGATCAGCCAGCTCAGCGCCGCTGCCAGGCCCAGTATCCAGTTGAAGCCGAGCAACACGCCCAGCGCCGTGGCAACGCCCTTGCCACCCTGAAAGCGGAAAAACACCGGAAACAGATGCCCCAGGAATGCCGCCAGACCGGCCATCGCCATGGTTCCTTCGAGCATGCCGTACGGCTTGCCGTACCAGCCGATCAGCGCCACCGGCAACCAGCCCTTGGCGCCATCGAGCAACAGGGTCACCACCGCGGCCAATTTGCTGCCTGAGCGCAACACGTTGGTGGCGCCGGGATTCTTGCTGCCATAGGTACGCGGGTCGTGCAGACCCATGGCACGGCTGACGATGACGGCGAACGACAACGAACCGATCAGATAGGCGGCCAACACGGCCAGCCAGGGCCACAGGGGATTGGATGAGTCCATCAACACACGCTCCAGCGCGCCAGGGATGGCGCTGTCATTGCGTCATTCTGCCAGCGCGCACGAAACCGGCCGGGCATCGAGCAGCGCGATGCTGACCTGCGGCGCCAATCCAACCAGATAGCCCCTGCGCCCGCCATTGATGAGTATCCGGGGCAAGTCCAGGATGGTCTGCTCGACCAGCACCGGCATTGCCTTGCGGGTACCAAACGGCGAGGTGCCGCCGACCAGGTAGCCACTGTGCCGGTTGGCCACCTCGGGCGTGCAGGGTTCGACCGATTTGCAGCCGATCTCCCGGGCCAGCGTGCGGGTGCTGACCTTGCGGTTGCCATGCATCAGTACCAGCATCGGGCGCGCGCGTTCATCCTGCATGACCAGCGTCTTGACCACCGTATACGGGTCCACGCCCAGCACGTGCGCACTGTGCTGCGCCCCGCCATGTTCGAGGTAGGGATACGGATGTTCGGTGAAGGCCACGCCATGCGCCCGCAACCAGGCGGTCGCCGGGGTTTCGCTGACGTGGATCTTCTTGGCCATCACTGGGCCGGGTCGCGCAGTTCCCAACGGATCGCGTCGATGCCAGCCAGCAGTTCGGGCGACAGCGTCGTGCCCCAGGCATCCAGGCACTCGTCGAGCTGGGCCAGGCTGGTGACACCGATGATCGTGCTGGCAACCCGCCAGTTGCCATGACAAAACGCCAACGCCATCTGCGTCGGGCTCAGGCCATGCGCGCGCGCCAGCGCGTTGTAGCGCCGGGCGGCTGCCAGCGACTCCGCGCGTCCCCAGCGCTGTTGGCGTACCGACGCGTATCGGGCGATGCGTGCCTGTTTCGGCGCCTCGGGTCCATCGGTGCCCGAGACATCGTATTTGCCGGTCAGCAGGCCCACGCCCAGCGGCGAATACGCCAGCAAGGAGACGCCCAGCCGGTGGCAGGTCTCGTCGAGGCCGTTGTCAAAACTGCGGTTGAGCAGGCCATACGGGTTCTGGATCGAGACGACGCGGGCCAGGCCGTGCTGTTCGGCCAGCCGCACGAACTCGTGCACGCCATAGGGCGTCTCGTTGGACAGGCCGACATGGCGCAGCTTGCCGGCCTTCACCAGCGCCGACAAGGCCTCGAGTTGTGCGTGAATGGGGGTGGCCGAACGCTCGTTGTCGGGCTGGTAATAGATCGATCCGAACGACGGCACATGGCGCTCGGGCCAGTGGATCTGGTACAGGTCGATCACGTCGGTCTGCAGGCGCTTGAGGCTGGACTCGCAGGAGCGGCGAATGTCCTCGGGTGTCATGCCCGGGCCGTCGCGGACCCAATCCATGCCGCGTGAAGGTCCGGACACCTTGGACGCCAGGATCAGTTTGTCGCGCAAGCCCGGCCGTGCGGCCAGCCAGCGACCGATGATGGCTTCGGTGGCGCCAAAGGTGGCGGCACGGGTGGGCACCGAATACATCTCGGCGGTGTCCAGGAAATCGATGCCACGCTCGACGGCGCGGTCCATGATGGCATGGGCGTCGGCCTCCGACACCTGTTCGCCGAAGGTCATGGTGCCCAGGCAGATGGGCGTGACATGGAGGTCGCTGCGACCGAGTGGGACTTTCTTCATGGAGCGTGTCTGGCAGTCAAACCGGCTAGTCTATGCCTTGGCGGCCCACGCCTCTTCCTGCAATCGCAAGATGCGCCGCTGCACCTTGCCGGTGGTGGTCATCGGCAATTCGGCCACAAACGTGATCTCCTTGGGGTATTCATACGGTGCCAGCTTGCCGCGCACATGCTCCTGCAGCTCGGCAGTGAGCGCGGCATCGAACGCGTCTGGCGTGTGCGCGGCCTGCCGCTGCTGCGCATGGTCTGGCGACAGCACCACATAGGCCTTGACCAGCGCGCCGCGCTGGGCATCGGGCTTGGGCACCACAGCGGCGTTGAGCACCGCCGGGTGCTTGACCAGGCAGTTTTCAATCTCGCCCGGACCGATCCGGTAGCCCGCCGACTTGAAAATATCATCGGCACGCCCCTGGTACCAGAGGTAACCGTCGGCGTCGCGGGTTGCCAGATCGCCCGTGCGGCACCAGTCACCGGTGAACCGGGCAGCCGTGGCGGCCGGATTCTTCCAGTAACCCAGAAAGAACACCGGATCCGGATGGCCATGCACATCAAACCGGTTCACCGCCACATCGCCGGGAACGCCGACCGCGCACTCCTGCCCGTTCTCGTCGATCACCATCACCCGATGCCCCGGATACCCCTTGCCCATGCTGCCCGGCTTGGCCGGCCAGCCGACGCCGCAACTCCGACCCAAGGCGGATTCAGCCCCCTCGGGGGGCAGCGCAGTACGCGAAGCGACAAGC
>CAZLDV010000068.1:0-15411 GCA_964558425.1 uncultured Rhodoferax sp.
CATTGCCGCTGCACTGAGCGTGGTAGGCGATGATCACCTGGTTCATGCGCTTGAACTCGTACACGCCGATCAGGGCCAGAGCCTCGGTCTGCAGGTCGGTTTCTTCCCTGATCTCGCGGGTGATGCCGTCTTGGGGGGTCTCGTCGGCTTCCATGAACCCGGTAATCAGCGCATAGACCTTGGCGGTCCAGGCCGCATTGCGCGCCAGCAGCACCTTGCCCTGGTATTCGATCACCGCCGCCAGCACCGGCGTGGGATTGTTCCAGTGCGTAAAGCCACAGGCCGCGCACCGCAGGCGCTCCTTGTAGCCGCTGTCTTCCAGCTGGGTGATCGGCGCGAGTTCTCCCGCGCAGTGCGGGCAATACCGGTAGGTCTGCGTCATGGTCAGGCAGGAAACACGCCGGTGGACAGATAGCGATCGCCCCGGTCGCAGACGACGAACACGATCGTCGCATTGCGTTCGCGCGCGCTGATCTGCTGCGCCACCCAACAGGCACCGGCCGCCGAGATGCCTGCGAAGATGCCTTCTTCGCGCGCCATGCGCCGGGCCATCTCCTCGGCATCCGACTGCGTCACCGTCACCAACGCATCGACCGCTGCCGGGTCGTAGATCTTGGGCAGGTATTCCTGCGGCCACTTGCGGATGCCCGGAATACGGGAGCCTTCGGCCGGCTCCGCGCCGATGATGCGCACCGCCGGATTCTTCTCGCGCAGGAAACGCGACACACCATTGATGGTGCCGGTGGTGCCCATGGCACTGACAAAATGCGTTACCTGGCCATGGGAGTCGGCCCAGATCTCCGGGCCGGTGGTCTCGTAGTGCGCGCGCGGGTTGTCCTGATTGGCGAACTGGTCCAGCACGAATCCCTTGCCCGACTTCTGCATCTGCTCGGCCAGGTCGCGTGCATACTCCATGCCGCCGCTGCGCGGGGTCAGTATGAGTTCGGCGCCATACGCCTTCATGGTCTGTACCCGCTCGACCGACAGATCCTCGGGCATGATCAACACCATGCGGTAACCCTTGATCGCGGCCGCCATCGCCAGTGCGATGCCGGTGTTGCCCGAGGTGGCCTCGATCAGGGTGTCGCCGGGCTTGATGTCGCCACGCTCCTGCGCCCGCTGGATCATCGACAGCGCGGGTCGGTCCTTGACCGAACCGGCCGGGTTGTTGCCCTCCAGCTTGCCCAGCACCACATTGCCGCGCGCGGCGTTGTCTTGTGCGCCAATCCGTTGCAATGCGACCATCGGCGTGTTGCCGATCGCGTCTTCAATCGTGGGGTATTTCATCCCTGCACTGTGCCATAATTTCGCCCTTGACTCGACTCCAATGCCGGAGTGGTGAAATTGGTAGACGCACGGGACTCAAAATCCCGCGGGGTAAAACCCGTGCCGGTTCGATTCCGGCCTCCGGCACCACTGTTCATGTGCAATTGGACGGGAGCTACACAGGGCGCCCGCTGAGGGCCTGCTTGTATCCCTCTTCCCGCTGGTACCTGACGGCCAGGGTCACCACGGGATCCAGCACACGCTCGAATCGGTCAAGCGCCAGGTACCCGCTGACACCAAAGTCGATCACCAGTTTCATCCTCCATGGCCGATAGCGACTCCACGCACTGGCGCTGCTCGCGCATGAGACGGGGTACTTGCCGCCACGACCGGCTTTGGCAAGACCATGGTCGCAGCCTCGCTCGTCGTACAGCGCGGTGTCAGCACGCGGGTGATGCCGCCATCCCTCGATCCATCTGCGATCCGGACAGCCTCCCTTGCCCCTGATTGCGCAGCCCGGCATCTGCCGTGCGCGCGTCAATCCTTGAAAAATCGCGGATTGCGCTCGACGAAGCGATCGATCCAGGCTTCGATGAACGAGGGCCGGCCGCGCTTCATGTGCCACCAGCCGAAGCTGCTGATGACGGCGGCGCCCAGCGCATCGACGATCAGGTCCCACATGGTGTCTGTCAGTCCGGAGGGGTCACCGAGCATGGGCTTTTGCATTTGCGTGCCAAAGAATTGATCGACGGCGAATTCGAATATCTCCCACGCGGTGCCGGCAGTCACTGCAAATGCAAATGCAAACAGCGCAACGAATCCGGGGCGCATGTGCACGTCAATGCCCTTGCTTTCGTTCAGCACGTAGACCAGCAGGAACCCGACAATGCCCAGCAGCAGGCCTGAAACGCTGTGCAGCGCGATATCCCACCACCAGTAGCGGGCGTAATAGCTGTGGAACTCGCCCAGAAACAGTGCAGCGAATACGAACAGGATCACCAGCAACTCGTATTCGGCAGGGATTTGAACCGGCAGTCGATCACCGAGCAAGGTTGGCGCACCGGTGACCGCCATGATGGCCAGCAGCCATACGGCGCTCGCCCATGAAGCCTGCCACAGCAGTGCCAGCAGCTCCGCCGCCATGATGCCTTGCAGCACCAGCAACACGCCCAAATAGACACGCAGAGCCGCGCGACGCGGAACCGGTGCCGACGGTGTTTCGGGCGGTTTGGTTGGTGGTGTAGTTGGCGTCACGTCATTGCGGCTGTGACCATTGCGCCTTGATCGGGCGCAACGGCACGGCAGATTGCGCACGCACACCGTCGTCCTTTACAAACTCTCGTCGTATGCTTAGGCTGGTGTCGACAGAAATGGAGGACAGAAATATGTACAAGCGTCTATTGGTTGCCCTGGATGGTTCGGCCATCGCAGAGTCGATTCTCCCCTATGCGCTCGGAATTTCCCAGGCAACCCGATCACAACTGACGTTGGTACGGGTAGTCGACGACGACGGTCAACGCGCCGAGGCGGCACGCTACGTCGATGCGCTGGCCGCCCGGCTCGATGCCGAGAGCCGGTGCATCAGCGCCGATGGTGACGTCGCAACGGCGCTTTTCCAAGAAGCCGCGCGGGTGCCAGGCACGCTGGTGGCCATGACCACCCACGGACGTTCCGGCGTGCTGGGCGCCTTGCTTGGCAGCATCGCAATGAAGGTCTTGCGCGGCATGCACGAGCCGGTATTGCTGTACCGACCGCACGAGACGGCCACCGCAGACCCCAGCGTACCGGTCAGCTTCACGAGAATCGTGCTGCCGCTGGACGGCACGGCAGAAGCCAATGCGATCGGCGAGCAAGCCGCCGCACTGGCACGCGCGCTGGGTGTCCGACTGGTCGTGATCTCGGTACTCGATCCGCGGGGTCTTGCAGCCTCAGGTGCTGCCACTGGGGACCTGCTGGAATCTTCGTATGTGCACGGCCGCGCGGCCGAACTGGGCCGGCGGCATGGGGTCGAGTTCAGCTGGGAAGTGCTGCATGGGAACAAACCGGCGCAGGCGATTGCCGACTTCGCCGTCCAGGACCGCAACACCATGCTCGCGATGGTCACGCGTGCCAACGCGGCCCCGGTAGCGGCAGCCTTGCTGGGCAGTGTCACGACCGATTGCCTGCGCAAAGCCGGTGTGCCGATCCTGATGCAACTGCAATGAGGCGTCCCTCGCCTGCTGCAATCGCCTGAATCGACTGCGGCGCGCGCTACTTGCCGGACTTGCTGGTGCCGGCGTTCTTTGCCACTGGTTGCTTCGCCGCAGCTTTCCTGGTTGCAGGCTTCTTCGCCGCGCCCTTCCTGGCGGCAGCCCGCTGCAACCTCGTGGTCTCCTTGTCAATGGTCTTGCGCACCGCCTTGGCCTTGCGTTCGACGTCACTTTGCAGCTTCTCGAGCTTCCTGGCGGTCCGCCGCCTGGCGGCTTCGAGTTCGGTCTCGGCGTTCTCGACAGACTTGCGCGCGGCGTTCACGGCCCGGCGTGCTTTGGCATGCACCTTCGCTTGCTGCTCATCCGCGAGTTTCATCATCTTGGTGATCCGGCGCTTGACATCGTCGCGCTGGCTCATCAGGCTCTTCCTGGCCTTCTTCAGGCTCGCAGACATGGCGTCGCCGATATCGTCGAACTTGTGTGCCAAAGCAGTGCCAATTTCCATCGAAGCGGAGCCAAGGTGGTCGGCCGCCTTGGCGAGCTCGGACTTCTTGGTTGTCTTGCGTGTTGCCATGTCATTCCTTCAATGTGTCGACGTTGGCTGATCATGTCAGCAAGTGCTCATTTTGCCTGCAAGGCGTCCCGATCCCGCAACCGTGCTGCAAAGGGCATGCCGCAGACTTGAGCCAACGCAACGACTCGCGCGGGCAACTGCGTCACCGTGGCTGCAACTACCATGGCGGTGCGAAACGGCGCCTTCGTGATGCGTCGTCGATCGATTTTCATCTGGGAGGAAAGTGTGTGAACAAGCCATGGCTGATCCAGTACCCGGCGGGCGTTCCGGCCGAAATTGACATCCGGCGCTTCGCGTCGCTGGTCGACGTGCTGTCCGACAGTTGCAGGCGTTTTGCCGAACTGCCGGCCTATCGGTCGATGGGCGTGACGATGCGCTTTCGCGAGCTTGACGCGGCCAGCCGCGCGTTTGCTGCCTGGCTGCAGAAATCTGCCGGCCTTCAGCGCGGCGACCGCGTCGCCCTCATGATGCCCAATCTGATGCAGTATCCGGTGGCGCTGTTTGGCATCTTGCGCGCCGGCATGGTGGTCGTGAACGTGAACCCGCTCTACACGCCGCGCGAGCTCAGGCACCAACTCAAGGATGCCGATGTGCGCGCCATCGTCGTGCTGGAGAATTTTGCGCACACGCTGGGACAGGTGATCGGCGAAACCGGCGTTCGCACGGTTGTCACGACCGAAGTCGGCGACATGTTGCCCACCGTGAAGCGGCTGGTGACGAACGCGGTTGTCAAGCATGTGAAGAAGATGGTGCCGGCGTGGCGGCTGCCGCGATCGGTCCGCTGGCGCGACGCATTGGCGGCCGGCCGCTCCCGGCAGATCGATGCAGTGCCCCTGGGCCACGACGATCTCGCCTTCCTGCAATACACCGGTGGTACCACCGGGGTTGCCAAGGGCGCGCAGCTCAGCCACGGCAACATGGTGGCCAACGTGCTGCAGGTGGGCGCCTGGATGTCGCCCAATCTGCAGGAGGGAAAAGAGACGTTGATCCTGCCGCTTCCGATGTACCACGTATTTGCGCTCACCGGCGCGTTGTCCTTCTTCAGCCAGGGCGCGCAAGTGGTGCTGGTTGCCAACCCGCGCGACATGGCCGACTTTCTGAAGGTGCTGGGCAGTGTGCCGTTCAGCGCCATCATCGGCGTCAATACGCTGTTTCGGGCCATGCTCGACGCACCCGGCTTTGCCGCGATCGACCTGGGCCGACTCAAACTCGCGGTGGCTGGCGGCATGGCGGTGCAGCAGGTAGTGGCGCAGCGCTGGAAGCAGCGCGCCGGGGTGCCGCTGGTGGAAGGCTACGGCCTCACCGAGACCTCACCGGTGGCGATCGCCAATCCGGTCACGATACAGGAGTGGAGTGGTCAGATCGGTGTTCCATTGCCAAGCACCGAGGCGGCCATTCTGGACGACGACGGCGGACCCATCGCGCTGGGTGAAGTGGGTGAGATCTGCCTGCGCGGGCCGCAGGTGATGAAGGGCTACTGGAATCTGCCCGAGGAAACCGCCAAGGTCTTCACCCCCAACGGCTGGCTCCGCACCGGCGACATGGGCGTGATCGACGCACGTGGCGGCGTTCGCATCACCGACCGCAAGAAAGACATGATCATCGTTTCCGGCTTCAAGGTATTTCCAAACGAAATCGAGGATGTCCTGGCGCTGCACCCCGGTGTGCTCGAGGTCGCTGCGATCGGCGTCAAGGATGCCCGTTCGGGCGAAGCGGTCAAGGTGATCATCGTGCCGGCCGCACCGGATTTGACCGAGGCCGACGTGCTCGCGCACTGCAAACAGCATCTGACCGGCTACAAGATGCCGCGCGTCGTGGAATTCCGCAGCACGCCCCTGCCCAAGAGCAACATCGGAAAGATCCTGCGCCGCGAGTTGCGCGACGCGGCGGCGCCAAGCCCGGCGGCCGCCACCGATTGACACCGGCTCCGTCGCCGGATGCCGGCGTCACGCCGTCAGGTGTTCGCGCAGGCAACGTCGACGATACGGCGCATGGTCGAGTTCGCAGTCACGGTGTTCCAACTCATCGGGCCGTGTTCGGAATGCACCATCGGACCCTGGCCCATGGGCCGGAGATGGTCGGACGAATAGACCCTGCGCACGCGCAGTCCCGCACAATCGATCTCGATCTGGTCCCTGGACGAACGCACCGCCATGTCCTGACCCAGCTGCAACATCTTGTGGTCGCGCAACACCCAGACCATCACGTTGTTGCCCACCCGAGGCGATTTCACCGAGTCGAGGTAGAAGACCGACTGCTGGCTGGTAGACACCCGGACCCAGTCGGCACGACTGTGGGCCGGCGCCAGCATCAGCAACAGCGCAATCCATGGGGCCATGGGAAGCAGCGACTGGCGCAGGGGAATTTTCATGGTGGGCAAGCTCCAAAGCCGGTTCTCAGGCCGGCCGCAAGCCGTCGGCAACGGTGCAATAGCGCAGTCGCAGCCTGAGCTCGTGTTTCAGTCGGGTATTGTCCATCTGCCGTGATTCACGCATGAAACTGAGCAAACCCAGCGGCAGTTCGGTCTGCGCGACATCGCGGGCGATGCGCGGCGGGCGCGGCAAGCCGTACAGATCCGCGGCCAGATCGAAATAGTCGCCCATCCGCAGCCGTGTATCGTCATTCACGTTGTAGACCCGCTGCGAACGCGCACGCCACAACGCCGCCACACAGGCCCGCGCAAGATCGTCGGCATGGATATGGTTGGTGAACACATCATCCTGCGCCCGCAAGACGGCGGTACCGGCCAGCAGGCGCCTGCGCGGCGTGCCGCCGTCACGGTCTTCGGCGTAAATGCCCGGAACGCGCAGGATGCAGGTGCGCACATGGGCCGAACGTCCAAAGAAGCGTACCGCCGACTCGGCATCGGCGCGCCGGCGCGCGCGCGGCGAGTCCGGACGAATCGGCCAGGTCTCGCGCACCACTGCGCCGGCACAATCTCCGTACACACCGCTGGTGGAGACATACACCAGCGACTGCGGCGCAGCGCGCGGGCGCAAGCTGTCGAGCAGGGCGCGGGTACGGGTGTCTGTCCACCCCTGGGCCGGTGGCGGCGCCAGATACAGCACCCGAGTTGCCAGACCCGCGACACGGCGCAGGCTTGGCGGCGCATCGAGGTCACCACGCAGGACGCGCACGCCGTGAGCGTGCAAGGCGTCGGTGCGGCTGCCGCTGGCACTGAGCACCGTGAGCGCTAGGCGCCGGTGCAACTGTTGCACGATACGCATGCCAATATCACCGCATCCCACGATCAGCAGGCGCGGACGGCGAAAACGGGCAGGCAATGCGCCAAGAGGGCTTTGGTTTGAAGGCAAAATCAAGGCTTTGCAAGTGGGTGATTTCCCAAGGATACCGAACCGATGACCTTTCAGATCTCGATCCTGCCCAGCGGGCGCACTTTTACCGTCGAACCAGGCGAGGCGATGCTCAGCGCCGGGATCCGCCAGGGCATCGGCCTGCCGTATGGCTGCAAGGACGGTGCCTGCGGCTCCTGCAAGTGCAAGAAAATCGAAGGAACGGTGGTCCATGGCCACCACCAGAGCAAGGCGCTGAGCGACGAAGAAGAGGCCAACGGGTATGTGCTGACCTGCTGTGGTGTGCCCCACAGCGACGTGGTGCTGGAGTCGCGCCAGGTCACGTCGGCCGGCGCATTCCCGATCCGCAAGATGCCGGCGCGTGTCAGTGCAATGAAACAGGTCTCGCACGACGTCATGGTCATCGAGCTGCAGCTGCCGGCGAACGATCCGTTCGTCTACCACGCGGGCCAGTATGTCGAATTCATCCTGCGCGATGGCACCCGGCGCAGCTATTCAATGGCCAATGCGCGGCACACCGGGCCCGGTGTCGAGTTGCATGTGCGGCACATGCCTGGCGGCAGATTCACCGACCACGTGTTCGGCACGATGAAGGAAAAGGAGATTCAGCGCATCGAGGGTCCGTTTGGCAGCTTCTACCTGCGTGAGGATTCGGACAAGCCGATGGTGCTGCTGGCTTCGGGCACCGGTTTTGCGCCGATCAAGGCCCTGATCGAACACATGCAGTTTCAGGACATCCAGCGACCGGCCACCTTGTATTGGGGCGGCCGACGGCCCGCGGACCTGTACATGGACGCGTGGGTGCGCGACAAGATGCGTTCGATGCCGAACCTGCACTATGTGCCGGTGGTCTCGAATGCCACCGCCGAAGACGCCTGGACGGGGCGCACCGGCTTCGTGCACAAGGCCGTGCTCGAAGACATCCCCGATCTGTCCGGCTACCAGGTCTATGCCTGTGGCGCGCCCATCGTCGTGGATTCGGCGCGACTGGAATACAGCGCAGTGGCGGGACTGCCGGAAGAAGAGTATTACGCCGACGCGTTCATCACCGAGGCCGACAAGGCCTACACCTGAGCGCGCGTCACGCCAGCCTTGCAACCGCTGTCACCACCAGTCTCGAATACCATCGCACCATGAGTTTCCATCTGACCCGACTCCCCGCCTTGGCAGCCATGGCAGCGTTTGCGAGCGCCCTGGCTCTGACAGCCACCGGCGTGTCGGCCCAGTCCAAACCGATCCGCATCGTGGTGCCGTATGGTCCGGGAGGCCCGATCGACGTCACCGCGCGCCTGCTGGCCGAACGGGTCAAGGACATCCTGGGTACCGTCATCATCGAGAACAAGCCCGGTGGTGGCGGCAATATCGGCGTCGACATGGTGGCCAAATCGGCGCCGGACGGGAACACGATCGGCATTGCCGCCGTGGCCACCCATGCCATCAACCCGTGGCTCTACAGCAAGATGCCATTCGACGCGGCCAAGGATTTTGCGCCGGTCACGCAGATGGTGCGGGTGCCCAATGTACTGGTGCTCAACGCCGAGACCGCCCAGCGGCTGTCGATCAACTCTGTCGCCGACCTCGTCCGGTACGCCAAGGCACATCCAGGGAAGCTCAACTACGGCTCGGGCGGCAACGGCAGTGGCGGTCACCTGGCCGGTGAGATGTTCAAGTCCCAGGCCGGCATTTTTGCGGTCCATATTCCCTACAACGGCGGCAATCCGGCACAGCTGGCGCTGCTGTCCGGCCAGGTCGACTTCAACTTCGACAACCTGGCCACGGCGTCGGCCAACATCAAGTCGGGCAAACTCAAGGCGCTGGCGGTCACCACGGCCAAGCGCAGCGCCGTGCTGCCCGATGTGCCCACCGTCGCTGAAACCTTGCCCGGCTTCGAGGTGGACACCTGGTGGGGACTGGTGGTTCCGGCAGCCACGCCCAAGGATGTGGTGACCAGGCTCAACCACGCATTTGTCGACGCGCTCAACAGCCCCGAGACGCGAAGCCGCTTTGCGAACCTGATGGCCGAGCCCGTGGCCACGACACCGGAGCAGTTCGGCGCCTTCATGAACGCGGAACGCGCCAAATACGAAAAAGTCGTGAAGGCCTCAGGCGCCAAGGTCGACTGATCGACCGCCCACCGCACGGGCCGCCGGCGCGGCGACTGCCCGGTCGGTGAAATGCAGGTCGATGCGGTTGCGTCCCTGCACATGCCGGTAGTCGAATCCATCGGCCAACCGGAACACCATCAGCAGGCCCAGTCCCCCCGGCGGTCGCTGCTCCATCGGGTTGGTGGTACGGCGCAAGGCCTCGTCGATGCAAGCCATCGGATCGAACGGCGCGAACGCATCCTCGTAGCGCAGATGCACTCCATCGTCGCTGCCGTTCGCGGAAAGCCACACCGAAGCCGCAGGGCTCAGCGCCGCCTGGCCATGCACAATGGAATTGGTCAGCAGTTCTTCGAGCGCCGTCTCGGCCCGCAGCAACGCCGTGCCCCCGCAACGGTGCGCCCTTGACTGCAGATGCGCCACCATCGCGGCAAGCGAATCCAGGTCAGCGGGAAAGCGGTATAGTGGATCGTCAGGCATCTGGACCGAATTAGAACAGCCATTCGGAGGTAGATCAATTGAACACCCGGTATTACGCCACGTTCTGCGCTGCCGCCGTGCTGGTTGCGCCGCTTGCCTGGGCCGCCGATCTGGCCGGCACGGTCAAGGTCAGCAAAGGGCAGGTCAGCGTCGAACGCGATCAACAGAAATTACCCGCACCGGCAGGCACGGCCATCTACGGCAGCGATCGTGTGATGACCGGTGCCGACGGTTCGGTCGGCATCACCTTGCGTGACAACACCCTGTTGTCGGCCGGGCCGAATTCGACGGTCGAACTGGACAAGTTCAGCTTCGACAGCACGACAAACGCCGGCACGATCGACGCCAAGGTGCGCCGGGGCACCTTGTCGGTGATCTCCGGCAAGATCGCCAAGGCCTCGCCCGAGGCGGTGCGCTTCACTGCTCCAGGCATGACGCTGGGGGTGCGTGGCACCCGGTTCGTCATCGACGCCGGCCAATAGGCGAACCATCGTGTTGCTGTTCGTCGCGGGACTGGCAGGCATCCTGTACCTCGGCCTGACGGCCCATCCGTCGAGCACCGTGGTGTTGCTGCCGCAGGCGGATGGCCACGTGGGTGCTGTCGATCTGCATACCGATGCCGCCAACCAGTCGCTGAGCACCGCCTATGCCAGTGCCACCACGAATACCCGCGGCGCCTTCGTCCTGCAGACCGCCAACGCGCAGGCGGTACAGCAAAGGTACGGTCAAACCTTGGCCGCCATGCCGCAGGCCCCGGTGTCGTTCACGCTGATGTTTGAATTCGGTTCGGCGGCCGACATCACACCGGCATTTGAGCCCGTCTTGAATCAATTGCGTGCGGCGCTGGTCAACTATCCGGTGCCGGAAATCACCGTGATCGGCCATACCGATCGTGTCGGCAGCCTGCAGGACAACGATCGCTTGTCGCTGCGGCGCGCCGAGACCGTGCGCGACCTGCTGGTGAAATCCGGTGTCGATCCGTCGACGATCACGATCGCCGGGCGCGGCGAACGTGAGCCGGCGGTCGCCACGGAAGACGAAGTGCCGATGGCACAGAATCGAAGGGTCGAAATCAACCTGCGCTGAGCGCCGTTCACGCTGACCCGGGGCCTTGCGCCGACGGCCCCTGCCAGTGCAAAACCAGAATCGCCAGGTCATCGGAGGCCTCTGCGCCCGCGACAAACTGTGCGACATCGTCGCGCAGCACCCGGACAATCGTGTCTGCGTCGGCATCGCTGCCACTGCGAGCCAAGGCGTCGCGCAGACGCACACTGCCATACAACTCGCTGTCCGCGTTGGCGGCCTCCGTGATGCCGTCGGTGAACATGCACAGTCGGTCACCGGGCGCCAGCTGCATCCGTTGGACCGTGTAGACAAAGTCGTCCAGCACACACAGCGGCGGCCCACCCGCCTGCGCGTTGGCAACGACTTGCTGCGGTGGCAGCCCCTGCGCCAGCCGCCAGGGTGCGTCATGGCCAGCGTTGACCAGTTCGAGTTCGCCAGAATCGACGTCCAGCACGCCGAGCAGCATGGTGACGAACAAGGTCTCGACATTGCCGCGCGCGAGATCCAGATTGGCCGCCGACACGATTTCGGCCGGCCCACCGGGCAGCCGCGTGGCAAAGCTGCGCGACAAGGTCCGGGTGACGGCCATGAACAGACTGGCCGGCACACCTTTTCCCGATACGTCGCCGATCAGGAAACACAGGCGTCGCGCATCGATCATGAAGAAGTCGAACAGGTCGCCACCGACCTCGCGCGCCGGTTCGATCAGTGCGCTCACTGAAAAGCGCTGTTCGCCGGGAAATGCGGTTGCCGCATCCGGCAAGGAGCCAAGCTGGATCCGACGGGCCGCTTCCATTTCACCGGCCAGGCGGGCCGCATCGACACGCAAGGCATGTTCAGCGGCCGCCAGTCGCCGATTGTCACGCTGCACTTCGAGCGTCGAGCTCGATACCAGGCTGGCCAAGACACCGGCAAACGCAATCGACATGCCGGCACTGTCGAACAACCAGCCCACCGCATGGAACAACCAGAAGCCAACCAGAATCAAGCCACCACAGACCAGCGCCACCCACCAGCCTACGCGGCGCGGTCGACGCACGCCATCGGCTCCGGTACGCACCAGCGCCGGTGGTACGAGCCAGACCATCAAGCCGCCCAGGCCCAGCAACAAGGCCAGCTCGACATGCGGCATCCACCATGGCCGCAGCAATGCGCGGCCATCGAGCAGGCTCTCCAGCAATTGCGCCTGGATTTCGATGCCGGCAACATTTTCGCCCAAAGGCGTGACACGCCGGTCATTCAGGCCGGAGCCCGTCAGACCGATCAGCACCAGCTTGTCCTTCAGCGCGTCTGCCGGAACCCGCCCGGCAAGCAGGTCGACGGCAGAGGCATTGCGCGATTGCGCGCCCTGCTCCTGCGGCGCGAAATGCAGCCAGACCTCCCCGTTGGACTGGGTCGTAACCAGGAGCTCGGCCACTGCCAGCTGCCGCACGCCATGCCGGTCCACGAATACATCGATGGCCGGACTGCCGCTGCCTACCCGCAACATCTCCATCGCCAGCGACGGAACCGGAACCGGTCCCAGCGCCGAAACCAGCGGAATGCGCCGCACCACCGCCGCGTCACGCACCGACACCAGACCCTGTCCGTGCGCCGCCTGTTGCAGCTGCGGCAAACTGGCCAGGACCTGCGGATAGTGGCCCAGAAACGACAAGAGGTCATCACCATGCACCCGCAGTGCGACGGTCCGCATGCCGACGGCGGTGCCGTACGTCGAGAAGTTGAATCCAGCCGCGCCCAGCACGGTCGGCGCGGCGCGCAAGGCTTGCGCCAGCTGCGTGTCATGGGTTGGCAAACCGCGCAAATCCTGCGCCAGAGCGGCCTGTTCAGGTCCGAGGCGCAGCGCCACCTGTTCGGGTGAGGTTTGATCGACCTCCGGCATGAACATGTCGAGTCCGATCGCCACCGGCTGGTAACGCGCAATGGCAGCAATCAGGTCCGCCAGCTGGTTGCGTGGCCAGGGCCACTGCCCGACAGCCTTCAGACTGGCTTCGTCGATCTCCACCACGGCCACGGTCTGCGCAACCCGCCGGCGGGGCAGGAGGCGCTGGTAGCCATCGAACAGAAGCTGACGCACGCTGATCGCAGGCAGACTGAACAGCGACCCATCCGTGGCAATCGGGCTTGCCGATGATTGGCGGCTTTCAGTCTGCGCTCCCGAGACCATCAGCGCGGCAAACAGAAGCAACAAGACGGATGCGGCCAGGCGGCCGCGCCGAACCAGGACAACCCGGGCAAACAGCGTCTTGTCGGAATCGCGCATCAGCCGCCTGCGACGCCCGACCCGGTGCTACAACACCAGTTCGAGGCCATCCCACGCCGACAGAACCTCCAGCGCATGACCGTCCCGGGTGATCTGCTCGAAGCGCCGGGTTTCATCGAGGATCTGCGCGATCTGCGTATCGCTGTAGGCTGGCTCGTGGTGGAACATCATCAGACGCTTGACCCGTGCCGCCTGGCACAGCTCCACACCGACGATGTTGCTGGAGTGCCCCCAATCGGCCTTGACCGAAATCGCATCGGCGAGTGAATACATGGCATCGAAAACCACCACGTCGGCCCGGTCGAAAAATGCGATGAACCCCTGGCGTTCATCCTCGTCTTCGAGTCGGTGCTCCGAGTCGGTCGAATAGACGATGCTCTTGCCATCCCGATCGAAACGCCAGCCATAGGAGTCCCCGGCATGGCGCTGCGGATGTGCGACCACTTGCGTTCCGTCGACCTCGAACGGCGCGCCGGGCGTCGCGACATGGAACGTGAAGGATGCGGAGAATTGCTCGAACCGCACCGGGAACGAGGGTTCGGCCTGCTGCCGGCGCAATGCGAATTCGGCGTTCGGATGGCAGGTGTGCACCACGATGCGGTTGCCCGGTAGATAGACCGGCGTGAAGAATGGCAGGCCCATGATGTGGTCCCAGTGCAGGTGGGACAGAAAAACATGGTAAGTCTGCGGTGTCTGGGGCCCGTGACGGGCCAGCATGTGCTGCCCCAGCGGTCGCACGCCCGTGCCCAGATCGAGCACGATCTGCTCGCTGCCACCGGTCTCGATCTGCACGCAACTCGAATGACCGCCAAAGGTGCCCGCCACATCGAAACCCAACCCGTCCACATACGCGTCGACCGCGGCCCGATCGGCAAGATCGACGCCACCGGCGCCGCGCAACGCACGCACGATCTTGGCCCGCACGTCGGGAGCCGTGAGCGAAACCGGAATCGAACCACGGGTGCCCCAGCAGCGCAGCTTCATATCCCAGGCTCCCGGCTGCGGTACGAAGTCATGCGCCGAGTCCGGCCACCGCTGCGGCCACATCGGGATAGACCGTCAACACCAGGTTGAAATGACTGACCTGAAACACTTCGGTGACGATGGGCGTCAAGGCTGCGATGGCAATGCGGCCTTGCTGCGCCTTGACCTGCTTGGCCGCCAGCAACAATACCCGCAGCCCGACGCTGCTGATGTACACGACGCCCGAGAAATCCAGCACCAGCGGCGACCCTTCGGGCGTACACGCCAGCAGATGCGGCGCCAATGCGGACTCGAAGTCCTTGGCCTGCGAATGATCCAGCCGGCCGCGCACCTGCAGCACCCGCGTCGCACCCACATTGCCAGCCGACACTTCCATGCAAACCCCGCACTGTTGGAACCGGCTGCCAGTATAGCCACGCGCCATCAAGATGTCGGCGGGCCGCGCCCGGGTTTGCGTCCTTCGTCGGGGAGCTGACAACGCCAGGGCCAGGGTCGCGCACCCCACCGGCACGATCGGTACGGCCGTTTATAGTCAATGCCTGTCAAATTGAATAGGTTGCCACCATGAAGACCAAAGCTGCCGTGGCCTGGAAGGCCGGTGCCCCGCTGACCATCGAGACCGTCGACCTGCAAGGGCCGAAGTTCGGTGAAGTGCTGGTCGAGATCAAGGCCACCGGCATCTGCCATACCGATTACTACACCTTGTCCGGAGCCGACCCGGAAGGTCTGTTTCCCGCCATCCTGGGACACGAAGGCGCAGGCATCGTGGTCGACGTCGGGCCCGGCGTGACCGGCCTGAAAAAGGGCGACCATGTGATTCCGCTGTATACGCCGGAGTGCCGCCAGTGCAAGTTCTGCCTGTCGCGCAAGACCAACCTGTGCCAGCTGATCCGCGGCACGCAAGGCAAAGGCCTGATGCCCGACGCCAGCAGCCGCTTCAGCCTGGACGGCAAGCCGATCCTGCACTACATGGGCACCTCGACTTTCAGCAACTACACGGTGGTGCCGGAGATCGCGCTGGCCAGGATCCGGGAAGACGCGCCATTCGACAAGGTCTGCTACATCGGCTGCGGCGTGACCACCGGCATCGGCGCCGTGTTGTTCACCGCCAAGGTCGAGGCGGGCGCCAATGTCGTGGTGTTCGGTCTCGGCGGCATCGGCCTCAACGTGATCC
>CAZLDV010000069.1:0-15089 GCA_964558425.1 uncultured Rhodoferax sp.
GTCGGTGACGAACACCTCGCCATGCTGGAACGGCGACATGGTGCCCGGATCGACGTTGAGATACGGATCGAGCTTGATCAGAGTGACTGTGAGGCCTCGCGACTCCAGGATCGCTGCGAGGGAGGCTGAGGCGATTCCCTTTCCGAGGGAGGACACGACACCGCCGGTGACGAAGACAAATTTGGTCATGTCAGGGGCGAACCGCAGGGTTCGGTTAGGTGGTAAAGCAGGATTATAGGCGTCTGCTACATTGGCTCCATGGCGCTTCACGGCATTTCTGCATGGACTTGAAGAACAAACATCTGGTACTCGGATTGACCGGGGGCATCGCCTGCTACAAGGCGGCGGAGTTGTGCCGCCAGCTCGTGAAAGAGGGCGCAACGGTGCAGGTGGTGATGACCTGTGCCGCCGAACAGTTCATCACGCCAGTGACGATGCAGGCCTTGTCCAGCCGCCCGGTGTACCGCTCGCAGTGGGATGCGCGCGAGTCCAACAACATGGCGCACATCAACCTGACGCGCGAGGCCGATGCGATCCTGATTGCGCCGTGCAGCGCGGACTTCATGGCGCGCCTGGCGCACGGCCACGCGGACGACTTGCTGACTCTGATGTGCCTGGCGCGTCCGATCAGCAGCGTGCCGCTGCTGCTTGCGCCGGCCATGAACCGCGAGATGTGGGTCCATCCCGCCACCCGACGCAACATGGCGCAACTGCGCGACGACGGCACCACCATCCTGGGCGTGGGCACCGGCGAGCAGGCCTGCGGCGAGACCGGTGACGGTCGCATGCTGGAGCCGGCCGAACTGGTCCAGGACCTGATCGCCTTCTTTCAGCCCAAACACCTGGCCGGTCACCATGTGCTGGTCACCGCCGGGCCGACCTTCGAGGCGATCGACCCGGTGCGCGGCATCACCAACCACAGCAGCGGCAAGATGGGCTTTGCGGTGGCCCGCGCCGCACAGGAGGCGGGCGCGCAGGTGACGCTGGTGGCCGGGCCGGTCCATCTGCCCACACCGCGTGGCGTCACCCGCATCGACGTACGATCGGCGCAGCAGATGTTCGATGCCACGCTGGCCCAGGTGGCGCAGTCGACGGTGTTCATCGCCACTGCGGCGGTCGCCGACTGGCGTCCCGCCACGATGGCCGAACACAAGATCAAGAAGGACGGCTCCGGGAAGCCGCCGCAGCTGCAGTTCTGCGAGAACCCGGACATCCTGGCCACCGTGGCGCAGTTGCCGCGCGCGCGCAGTGGCGCGCTGTTTTGTGTCGGATTTGCCGCCGAAAGCGAGGACCTGCTCGGCCACGCCACCGCCAAACGGCTGCGCAAGGGGGTGCCGCTGCTGGTGGGCAACATCGGCCCGGCGGCGTTTGGTCAGGATGACAACGCATTGCTGCTCGTCACCGCCGACGGCGCCCGCGAATTGCCCCGCGACTCCAAGCTGGCACTGGCACGCGCATTGATCGCGACCTGCGCACAGATGATGGGCGGGCCACGCTGAGACAATGACCGCCAGCCCGGCTGCCCGTGCCAGCGGACTTCGACTTTCATGCACGACCCGCACTGCCTGCCCTGTAACCCTGCCGCCTTTGCCTTCATGCACATCGACATCAAGATCCTGGACCCGCGCCTGGCCGACCAGCTGCCCGCCTACGCCACCGCGGGCAGCGCCGGTCTCGATCTGCGGGCCTGCCTGGACGCGCCGCTGGTGCTGGCGCCCAATGCCTGGCAGCTGGTGCCCACCGGCTTTGCCATCCATCTGGCCGACCCGAACCATGCGGCGCTGATCCTGCCGCGCTCGGGTCTGGGACACAGGCACGGCATCGTGCTCGGCAACCTGGTCGGTCTGATCGACAGCGACTACCAGGGGCAGCTGATGGTCAGCGCCTGGAATCGCAGTCCGACGCCGTTCACGATCGAACCGATGGACCGGATTGCACAGCTGGTCGTGGTGCCGGTTGTGCAGGCGCGGTTCAACCTGGTGTCGGAGTTCCCGCCCAGTGCGCGCGGTGAGGGCGGCTACGGATCGACCGGAAAGAGCTGACCGTCCCCGTGGCCGCTGGCTCAGGACTCCGGCGGTGCGAGCTTCACCTTGAAGAAACCGGTGCCCGCGCTGCCAAGCCCGATTTCCTCCTCGGTGGCCTCACGCACCGAGGCGACTTTCAGGTGCAGGCGCAAGGCAATGCCCGAGAGCGGGTGATTGCCGTCGAGCACGACATGATCGGGATACAGGTCGGTGATGGTGTACAGCGCATCGCGGGGTGCATCGGCGTGGCAACCGGCCGGCAGCGCATGGCCTTCGAACGTCATGCCTTCCTCGATCTCCGGCGGGAACAAGGCGCGCGGTTCGAGGAAGATCAACTGGTCGTTGAATTCGCCAAAGGCCTCTTCCGGTTCGAGCTGCAGTTGTACCTGCGCGCCGACCTCGTGCCCCTGCAAGGCCTGCTCGATCTTCGCAAACAGGTCGTCGCCACCGACCAGGAATTCGATCGGTTCATCCAGCACATCGAGTTCTTCGCCCAGCGTATCCTTGAGCGTCCAGGTCAGTCCGACCACGCATTGTTGTGTGATTTCCATAGGAGAATTGTCGCAGTTCGCCGACAGAACCATTGAAATGGGACGCGAAACCGCCGCATTGACTTGATCGCACACCCGACCCGAACCGATGAACCTGCTTCAACCTCTGCCGCTGCTCGGTGGCCTCAGCCCGCACACGTTCATGCAGCGCCATTGGCAACGCAAGCCGCTGCTGATCCGCCAGGCCATACCGGGCTTTCGGCCCGCGCTGGATCGCTCTGCGTTGTTTGCGCTGGCCGCGCAGCCCCATGTGCAGTCGCGCCTGGTGATCGGTGGTGGTGGCCCCGATGGCCAGCAATGGCGATTGCGTCAAGGTCCGTTTGCGCGCAGGTCGCTGCCGCCACTGGCGCAGGCGCAGTGGACCTTGCTGGTGCAGGGGGTCGACTTGCTGGCCGATCCGGTGCACCAGTTGATGAACCGGTTCCGGTTCGTGCCCGACGCCCGGCTCGACGATCTGATGATCAGCTACGCGTCGCCCGGTGGGGGCGTTGGTCCCCATTTCGACAGCTACGACGTGTTCCTGTTGCAGGCCCATGGTCGCAGGCGCTGGCGGATCGGGCGGCAAAAAGACCTGCGCCTGCAGGAAGGCGTGCCACTCAAGATCCTGCGCCATTTCGAACCTGAGCTCAGCTTCGACCTGGAGCCGGGCGACATGTTGTACCTGCCGCCCCGATATGCCCACGACGGGGTGGCGCTGGACGAATGCATGACCTGGTCGATCGGATTCAAGTCGCCCGCCGCAGGCGATCTGGCCGGCGAGCTGCTGCAGCGTCTGGCGCAGGATGCGCCCGATGCGCTGCGTGCCGACCTGTACCGCGATCCGGAGCAGGGCGCAACGGCCCATCCGGCGGCGATACCGCCGGGCCTGTCGCAGTTCGCCCGTGCGGCGCTCGAGCGGGCCATGCGCGATCCGATGGTGCTGGCCCGCGGCCTGGGAGAACATCTGACAGAACCCAAGCCCTGGGTGTGGTTCGATGCGATCGACGGCGCCAGCCTGGCCGGTGCGGTGCGGCTGGACCGCCGGACCCGCATGATGTACGAGCGCCACCATGTGTTCATCAATGGCGAGAGTTACCGCGCCAGTGGCGCCGACGCGCGCCTGATGCGTCGCCTGGCCGACACGCGGGTGCTCGACAGGCTGCAGGTGTCGGGTGCCAGCGCGGGCGCGCGGGAATTGCTGCAGGTATGGCTGGAAGCGGGGTGGCTGCATGGCGAATGAAATCGTCACCGCAGCGCCGCAGCTGCCCTCGGGCCGGTTTGCCGGTCGCGAGGCGTTTGCGCAGCGGGTCCGCGATGCGCTGGCCACGGCCGCGAACCAGGGCTGGCGCGAATTGATCCTGTGCGATGCCGATTTCGGCGCCTGGCCCTTGCACGAACGACAGGTGAGCGAGAGTCTGCACGCCTGGTCGCGTAGCGGTCGCAGTTGCACGATCGTGGCCAACAGCTTTGATACGCTGCTGCGCCAGCATGCGCGATTTGTCGGATGGCGTCGCACCTGGGGCCATATTGTCGAGGCCCGCGTCTGCCGGCAGATCGATCCCGGCAATTTTCCAACCGTGTTGTGGAGCCCACACTGGACCCTGCAAGTGCTCGATCCGGTTCGCAGCGCCGGCGTCGACGGCGCAGAGCCAGAACGTATCGTCCAGACCCGGGAAATGGTGAAGGAGTTGCTCCTGGTGAGCAGCCCCGGATTCCCGGTAACCACACTGGGTCTGTAGATTTTTTGCTGAAATTGAGGGTTTACCCTGAATCCTTGCCATATTTTGCATACAATCTCGCCGGGCAACTGGGCCGAGCGGTTCGGTTTGCTGGGTCGACGCGATTCCCGTTGTCGACGTTACATCCACTGTCTACCGTTATCTCAGGTCATTCATATCATGAAGAAGTCACTCATCCTGGCAGCGCTGGTCGCTGCCGTTGCTCTTGCAGCTTGCGGCAAAAAAGAGGAAGCGCCTGCGCCTGCTCCTGCCGCCGAGTCCGCTCCCGCCCCTGCTGCTGCCGCCGTTGAGGCCGCCAAGGACGCCGCATCCGCAGCCACCGACGCAGCTTCGGCTGCCGCCGCTTCTGCTAGCGATGCTGCGACCTCCGCCGCCGGCGCTGCTGCGAATGCCGTATCGACTGCAGCTTCCGCTGCTGGCGCTGCCGCCGACGCGGTCAAGAACGCAGCCGACGCTGCGGCCGCCGCCGTCAAGAAGCCCTGATAGCCCTGAGGTTTCAGGCTCAAGAAAAAGCCGCCTTCGGGCGGCTTTTTTGCGATCTCTGGCCAACGGGGTGATGCGACGCCGGGTCTTTTCCCAAGAACGGCGGCGCGGCTCACGCCGACAGCCAGTCGGTACCAGTCAACGGATCGGCAACGCCGATGTCCGCGGTCGTGCAGCCCAATGCATCTGCCAGTGCCGATTGCGCCAGCGCCGGCCGATTGTTTTCCCGGCTCAGATGGGCCGCCACCACCGTCGACAAACCCGGATGCTTCAGCGCTGCCGCGATCTGCGCCGAGCGGGCGTTGGAGAGATGGCCATGCAGGCCAGACACGCGCTTTTTCAGGAATGCTGGATACGACGACGCCTCCAGCATCTGCGGGTCGTGGTTGCATTCGAGCAGCAAGGCCTGGCAGACCGCCAGATGCGTCAGTACATGGTCGGTGGCATGGCCCAGATCGGTCAGGATGCCCAGACTGGCGTTGCCATCGGAGCAGCGCAGCTGCAGTGGCTCGCGGGCATCGTGCGGCACGGTGAAAGGCGTGATGGACAACTCACCCATGGCGATGGGAATACCGTCGCTGGCGATGCGCAACAGGTCGGCGAAGTCGGGGTCGCGGGCGCCTGCATGGGTGCCGCGACTCATCCATACGGGTATGCGCTGGCGCAGCGCCAGCGCACGGGCACAGCCCAGATGGTCACTGTGCTCATGGGTGACGAAGATCGCATCGATATCGTGCAACGCCAGCCCGGCGCCGGCAAGTCGTTGTTCGAGCTGGCGGATGCCCAGCCCGCAGTCGACCAGCAACCGCGTGACGCACCCGGCGCTGCGTGCCTCGACGATGGTTGCGTTGCCCGAACTGCCACTGCCCAGGCTGCGGAAACGCAGCATCGCGCGGCTACTTCAGATCGTCGGCGATCACCTTGACAATGCGCTGGGCGTTGGCTGACGCCTCGGGCGCGCCAGCGGCATTGAGCACCGACACGGTACTGGTGTTGTCCTTGGACCGCACCAGGATGCGGTACTTGATCGGCGGGTTCGATTTGGCGCTGCTGCCGAACAGGCGTCCGAAGAAACCGGGCTCCTGCCGGTCCGGATTGGGTTCGACGTAACGCACGAAATACACGCCCTGACTGCGATCGCGGTCTTCCACCGTGAAGCCGGTGCGGTCCAGTGACAAGCCGACCCGGCGCCAGGCGCGGTCGAAGTCGTCATCGATCTGCACCACGGGTTGGCCATTGAGCTGTGTCACCCGGGCGACCGGCGCCGCCACGTTGGCGGCCGCAGCGGCCTTGGCCTGTTCCTGCGATACACCGAGCTTGACCATCAGGCGGCGCAGAAATTCGGTTTCCAGCTCCGGTTCGGCCGGTCGCGGTTGCCACACCGTCGATGCATCTCCGGTGGCAACGCCCGCCTTGCTGGACGTATAGACCTCGATCATGCCGCGGTGGCTGATGTAGATCTCGGTTTCACCGGCGGCATTGCGTTCCAGTCGGGTGCGAAAGCGGTCACGTTCGGAGGTGGAATACAGCGAGTCGAACAGCTTGCCCAACGATTGTCGAATCAGGTCCTGGGGCAGCTTGGCACGGTTTTCGGCCCAGTCGGTTTCCATGATGCCCAGGTTCTTCTGTTCCATCGACAGCAGGAATCCGTGTTCCTGCCAGAAGTCCTTGATCGGATCCCACAACACCTCGGGTGGACGCTTGACCACCAGCCAGCGCTGGTTGCCGGCGCGCTCGATACGCACGTCGGCGATCGAGGCTACCGCCACTGGCATGGACGGGCCGGCCTGGCCTTGTTGATAGCTCGACGCAGTGACCGCTCCACCCGGTATGGCATAGCGGTTGTCGCGCGCGAGTTGGGTGAGGTCGGGCGGCACGGCCAATGACGGCGCGGAGGTCGCGCTCTTGTAGTCGACCTTGTCCGACTCCAGCACCGAGCAGGCAGCCAGCGTCAGGCAAAGGCCCAGCAGGGCCAGTCGTGTAGTAGCGTTCACCAGGGAATCCTTCGGGAAATGATGCTTCAAATCAGGCCGCTTTGACGCAAGGCGTCTTCCACCACTGCATGGAACTCTGGTTCCAGCGGTGTCATCGGCAGGCGCATCGCACCGCCGCACAGGCCCATGCGCTGCATGGCCCATTTCAGGGGAATCGGGTTGGCCTGCACGAAGAGTTGCTTGTGCACCGGCATCAGCAGCCGCTGAATCTCCATCGCGCGCCGGGCGTCGCCCGCTATCGCAGCGACGCACAATTCATGCATCTGGCGCGGCGCGATGTTCGCGGTGACACTGACGTTGCCCTGGCCACCGCACAGCATCAGCGCGACGGCGGTTGGATCGTCGCCGGAATAGACGGCAAAGCCCTCGGGAACAGAGCGCAGCAGCCATTGTCCGCGCTCCAGGTTGCCAGTGGCATCCTTGATGCCGACGATGCCCGGAACCTGCGCCAGCCGCAAAACGGTGTCGTGCGCCAGGTCGGCCACGCTGCGGCCGGGTACGTTGTACAGCACCATCGGCAGGTCGACTGCCTCGGCGATTGCCTTGAAATGCTGGTACAGGCCGGTTTGCGACGGCTTGTTGTAATAGGGAACGACCTGCAGTTGGCAGTCGGCTCCGACCTCGTGCGCGAATCGGGTCAGTTCGATGGCCTCCGCCGTCGAGTTGGCGCCGCAACCGGCCATGATCGGTACCCGCTTGCGGGCCTGCTCGACCGCCACGCGAATGATCTCGCAGTGCTCCTGCACGTTCACCGTTGGTGACTCGCCGGTGGTACCGACCACGACAATGCAATCCGTTCCCTGCGCGATGTGCCAGTCGATGAGCTTGCGCAGCGCTGGATAGTCCACGCTGCCATCGTCGTGCATCGGGGTCACGATGGCCACGATGCTGCCAGTAATAGGTGTCATGTGCACGGTCAAGAACGGGAAAACCGCATTCTACCCAGTCGATGCCGCCAGACGTTACAAGAGGTAGCGCGCAGGCGCGCTTGCAACCGCGTGCGGCGTTGTCGGATGGCGGGGCTCGCGCACGGCGGCGATACGCTGCACGAAACGCGGTGGATCGGCGCAGAAACCGTCTTCGAAGGCGACCACCCGCAGATCCTGACAGGCCAGCAGCAGTTCACCACGCTCAAGCAGGAACTCCGGCCGCGATGGCTTGCCCACCGAGGCGTTGCCCAGGGCGAAGGTCTCGTACAACAACACCCCGCCTTCGGCCACGCTGCGTACCAGCGTGGGAAGCAGTGCGCGCCAGAGATAGTTGGTCACGACAACGGCGTCGAAAGTGGCGATCGCGCCGCCCTCCAGGCAGGGCCAGGGATCGCTTTCGATGTCGGCGCACAGGGTGCGAACCGGTGGCGCTGCATCGGTGGTGCACAGCAGATCGGCCAGAGCGTCGAGCGCCTGCTGCGATCGGTCGACACCGAGCACCGGGTGCCCGTGGGCCGCGAACCAGCGGACGTGGCGTCCCTGACCGCAGGCAACATCGAGAACCGTGCCGCCCTTGGGCACAAGCTGCGTCCAGCGGCGGATCCAGTCGGACGCGCCGCTTTCGCGCGGCGTCAGAAGCATGACCACACCATCTGCGCGACCTGGACCATGAAATCGGGCTGCAGATAGAGCGCAAAAACGGCCAGCAACGCGACCAGCGCGATGGCATGCATCCACAGGCGGGCGGTCGACCAAGGGCGCATGTTCATCCCCTGGCCATCGCCGCGACAGCGGGGCGCCGGATGGCGGATTCGTTGACCGGCATATTGATCAGCGCGGCGAACACACCGAGCGCGATCGCGATCGTCCAGGCCGCGTCGTAGCTGCCGGTCCTGTCATACAGCAGGCCACCCATCCAGACCCCGAGAAAGGACCCGACCTGGTGGCTGAGAAAGACGAATCCACTGAGCATGGACAGATGCGCAACACCGAAAATCTGCGCGACAGCCGCGTTCGTGGTGGGTACCGTCGATAGCCACAACAGCCCCATCACGCTGGAAAAAACGTACACGCTGGCTGGCGACAGCGGCGCCAGCAGGAACAGCCCGATCGCCAGCGCGCGCGCCAGATAGATGAACATCAGGATGCGCGACTTGCGTATCCGGCCGCCCAGGCTGCCCGCCGCATAGGTGCCGAACACGTTGAACAAGCCGATCAACGCCAGCGCGTAACTCGCCACGTGGGGTGGCAAGCCGTGGTCCTTGAGATAACTGGGCAGGTGCACGCCGATGAACACGACCTGAAAGCCGCAGACGAAATAGCCGGCGGTCAGCATTTGGAAGCTCGGGTACCGCAGCGCTTCGCGCATCGCCTGGGCGATGGTTTGATCGCGCCGGGCGGATGCGCCGTTGGCGAAACCGGGTTCGCGCAGGCCCCATGCCAAAGGAATGATCAGCAGCACGGCCATGCCCAGTACCACCAGGGCGGTCTGCCAGCCGAAAGAGGCGATCAGCGACCCTTCCACCGGCACCATCAGGAATTGCCCGAACGACCCGGCGGCGGCGGCGATGCCCATCGCCCAGGACCGGCGTTCGGCCGGCACGTTGCGCCCGATCACGCCGTAGACCACGGCGTAGGTGGTTCCCGCCTGCGCCACACCGATCAACACACCGGCGCTGCCCGCAAACAGCAGGGGCGTGCTCGCATGCGCCATGCCGAACAGACCCAGGGCATAGGCGACAGCGCCGGCCACCAGCACCCGCATGGCGCCGAACTTGTCGGCGACCATGCCGGCGAAAACACCGGCCAGCCCCCAGGAGATGTTCTGGATCGCAATCGCCAGCGAAAAGGACTGGCGGGTCCAGTCCATCGACTGGGTCACCGGTTGCAGCCACAGGCCGAACCCGTGGCGGATGCCCATCGACAGTGTCACGATGGCGGCGCCACACACCAGTACCTGGGTCAGCGAGAGGGGCTTGGTGGCTGTGGACATGGCGGTACTGTACCCAATCCATGGTGCCATGGCCTTGTCCCGCCAACCTGTGTTTGTATCCAGTCAATTGCCGATCGTCGGCATACAATGCCCGCCATGGCAAGCAATACCCAGAGCCGCACGGGCGGCGAATATTCCGAACGCTCGATCAAGGTTCTCAAGGGCCTGGAGCCGGTCCGGCAACGCCCGGGCATGTACACCCGCACCGACAATCCGCTGCATGTGCTGCAGGAAGTGCTGGACAACTCCGCCGACGAAGCACTGGCAGGCCACGGCAAGAAGATCCGGGTCACGCTGCACAGCGACCACTCGGTGACGATCGAAGACGACGGACGCGGCATCCCGTTCGGCATGCATCCGGAAGAAAACGCGCCGGTGATGGAACTGGTGTTCACCCGGCTGCATGCCGGCGGCAAGTTCGACAAAGGCAGCGGCGGCGCCTACAGTTTTTCCGGCGGACTGCACGGCGTGGGGGTGAGTGTCACCAATGCCCTGGCCAAGCGCCTCGAGGTCACCTCCTGCCGCGACGGCAAGGTTGCGCAGATGGCGTTTTCGGGCGGCGAAGTCATCGAGCCGCTGCAATTGCGCGACGCGGGTGATGGCGAACGCCGAACCGGCACCGCGGTGCGGGTCTGGCCAGACGGCAAGTACTTCGAGACCAGCACCATCCCGATGCCCGAACTGATGCACCTGCTGCGCAGCAAGGCGGTGCTGATGCCGGGCGTGACGGTGACGCTGACCACCGAAAAGACCCGCGAGACCCAGACCTGGCTGTACAAGGGCGGCCTGCGCGACTACCTGACGCAGGCGCTGACCGGCGATCCGGTGATTCCGCTGTTCGAGGGCGAATCCTTCGCCGACGCATCCCACGAGAGTTTTGCCGAGGGCGAGGGCGCCCAGTGGTGCGTGGCATTCACCGAAGACGGCGCGCCGCTGCGCGAGAGTTATGTCAACCTGATTCCCACCAGCGCTGGCGGCACCCACGAGAGCGGCCTGCGCGAAGGCCTGTTCACTGCCGTGCGCAGCTTCATCGAGCTGCACGCCTTGTTGCCCAAGGGCGTCAAGCTGCTGCCCGAGGACGTGTTTGCGCGCGCCAGCTACGTGTTGTCGGCCAAGGTGCTGGACCCGCAATTCCAGGGCCAGATCAAGGAGCGGCTCAATTCCCGCGATGCGGTGCGTCTGGTGTCCGGTTTCGTGCGGCCTGCGCTGGAGCTATGGTTGAACCAGCATGTGGAATACGGCAAGAAATTGGCCGAACTGGCCATCAAGGCGGCGCAGGTGCGGCAAAAGGCCGGTCAGAAGGTCGAAAAGCGCAAGGGTTCGGGCGTGGCCGTGTTGCCCGGCAAGCTGACCGATTGTGAAAGCCGTGACCTGGCCTACAACGAAGTGTTCCTGGTCGAGGGGGATTCCGCCGGCGGCAGCGCCAAGATGGGACGCGACAAGGAGTCGCAGGCGGTGTTGCCGCTGCGCGGCAAGGTGCTCAACACCTGGGAAGTCGAGCGCGACCGGCTGTTTGCCAATACCGAGATCCACGACATCGCGGTGGCCATCGGGGTCGACCCGCATGGGCCCGATGACAACCCGGATCTGTCCGGGCTGCGCTATGGCAAGGTCTGTATTTTGAGCGACGCCGACGTCGATGGCTCCCATATCCAGGTACTTTTGCTGACTTTGTTCTTTCGCCATTTCCCGAAACTGGTTGAAAATGGGCATGTGTTCGTGGCGCGTCCGCCGCTGTTCCGGGTCGATGCCCCGGCGCGCGGCAAGAAGCCGGCGTCCAAGGCCTATGCGCTGGACGACGGCGAACTGACCGCCATCCTGGACAAGCTGCGCAAGGAGGGCGTGCGGGAAAGCGCCTGGAGCATCAGCCGATTCAAGGGACTGGGAGAGATGAACGCCGAACAATTGTGGGATACCACGCTGAACCCGGACACCCGCCGCCTGTTGCCGGTGCGCCTGGGGACGGTCGACTTTCGTGCCACCGAGATGCTGATCACCAAGCTGATGGGCAAGGGCGAAGCGGCGGCCCGGCGCGCGTTGATGGAGTTGCACGGCGATTCAGTGGAGGTCGACGTCTGATGCACGGCAGCTGTCATTCCAAGTCGGGGTGGCCACCGCTGGCCTGGGTGCGGGCGCTGCTGCAACTGCTTGCCGCTGGCGCCGTGCTGGGCGCGGCGCTGCAGGCCAGGGCGGATGTCTGGGCCTATGTCGACACGCAGGGCGTACCGCACTTCTCCAATGAACAGGTCGACGCGCGGTACGAACTGTTTTTCCGCAATGCCGAGAGCTTCGATACCCGGCTCGACCCGCCGCCGCCCGAGCGCGCCGCGACGCCGGGCGTGGTGCTGGAGCCAGCACCACCGCCGACCAAGCTGCTGGCGTTTTTTGACAGCTCGCCGAGTTACCAGTCGGTGCGGCAAATCCTGCAGAACGCATCGAGCGACCACAACATCGACTACGAATTGCTGCAGGCCCTGATCGCCACCGAGTCTGGCTTCAACAGCAGCGCGGTGTCGCCCAAGGGCGCCATCGGGCTGATGCAGCTGATGCCCGACACCGCGCGCCGGTATGGCGTGGACACCGATCGCCACGGCGCACTCGAGCGCAAGCTGACCGACCCGCGCACCAACATCCGGGCCGGTGTGCGCTACCTGCGCGACCTGATCAACATGTTTCCCGGTGAACTCGAACTGGCATTGGCAGCCTACAACGCCGGCGAAGGCGCCGTCATGCGGGCCGGCAACCGGGTGCCCAACTACAAGGAAACCCAGAATTACGTGAAGAACGTGATGGCCTTGTACGCCGGCCTCAAACCGCCGGCCCCGCCGGCTGCGACGACGCCCGAGTCACGTTACCCGCATTCGCGGGTGCGCCCGGCGATTCTCGGCGGTGCGCTCAAGCGGGGCAACCTGCCAGCCCAGACTCCGTCGATGCCGCTGTCCTCGGGCCTGCCAACCGCCTCCAACTAGATTGCGCCTCGGGGTGCCCGCGGGCCTTGCGGTCCTGGGGCCGGCCCGGGCCTGACCCTTGAACGACATGACAGACCAAACCACTCTCGATCTGGCTCCGGTTGGTGAACCCGACGGCGACGCTGACCTGAACCTGGCCAATTACGCGCAACGCGCCTACCTGGAATACGCGCTGAGCGTGGTCAAGGGTCGGGCCTTGCCCGACGTCTGCGATGGCCAGAAGCCGGTCCAGCGCCGCATTCTGTACGCCATGCAGCGCATGGGCCTGGGATTTGGCGGTCCGAACGGAAATACCGGTGCACGACCGGTCAAGTCGGCTCGCGTGGTGGGTGACGTGCTGGGCCGCTTTCATCCGCATGGCGACCAGGCCGCCTACGACGCACTGGTGCGCATGGCGCAGGATTTCTCGCAGCGCTATCCGCTGATCGACGGCCAGGGCAACTTCGGCAGCCGCGATGGTGACGGAGCAGCCGCCATGCGCTACACCGAAGCCCGGCTGGCCAGGATCACCAATCTGCTGCTCGACGAGATCGACGAAGGCACGGTGGATTTCGTTCCCAACTACGACGGTTCCACCGAAGAGCCCGCGCAACTGGCCGCGCGTTTGCCGTTTGCGCTGCTCAATGGCGCCAGCGGCATCGCGGTGGGCATGGCCACCGAGATCCCGAGCCACAACCTGCGCGAGATCGCGGCGGCCAGCGTGGCGCTGATCCGCAATCCGCAGCTCCCCGAAGCCGAATTGTTTGCGCTGGTGCCAGGGCCGGACTATCCCGGCGGTGGCCAGATCATCAGCAGTGCGTCCGACATCGCGGACGCCTACCGCACCGGGCGCGGCTCGCTCAAGGTACGGGCGCGCTGGAGCGTCGAGGAACTGGCGCGCGGCCAGTGGCGACTGATCGTCAATGAACTGCCGCCCAATGTCAGCACGCAGCGCGTGCTGGAAGAAATCGAGGAACTCACCAACCCCAAGGTGCGCGCCGGCAAGAAGGCCTTGTCGCAAGAGCAGACCCAGCTCAAGGCCAGCGTGCTGGCGGTGCTCGATGCGGTGCGTGACGAGTCCAGCAAGGACGCCGCGGTGCGCCTGGTGCTCGAACCCAAGACCAGCCGTATTTCGCAGCAGGATCTGATCCACACGTTGCTGGCGCATACCAGCCTGGAGTCCTCGGCGCCGATCAACCTGACGATGATCGGACTGGACCGGCGGCCGACGCAAAAGTCGCTGCACCAGATGCTGCAGGAGTGGATTGCGTTCCGCGCGCAGACCATCGAGCGCCGCTCGCGGCATCGGCTGGCCAAGCTGCTCGACCGGATCCACATCCTGGAGGGGCGCCAGCTGGTGCTGCTCAACATCGACGAAGTGATCGCGATCATCCGCCAGTCGGACGAGCCGCGCCAGGCATTGATGGCGCGCTTCGACCTGTCGGAGCGCCAGGCCGAAGACATCCTGGAAATCCGGCTGCGCCAGCTTGCGCGGCTGGAGGCGATCAAGATCGAGCAGGAACTCAAGGGCCTGCGCGAAGACCAGAAAAGGCTGGACGAGATCCTGGGCAGCCCGAGCGCCTTGCGCCGCCTGATGGTGCGTGAGATCGAGCAGGACGCCAAGACCTTCGGCGATGATCGCCGCACCCTGATTCAGGCCGAGAAGCGCGCGGTGCTCGATATCAAGGTGGTCGATGAGCCGGTCACGGTGATTGTCAGCACCAAGGGCTGGGTGCGGGTGCGCACCGGCCATGGCCACGACCCGGCCGTCTTCACGTTCAAGGCCGGTGATGCGCTGTATGGCACCTTCGAATGCCGCTCGGTCGATACCTTGCTGGTGTTCGGAAACAAGGGCAGGGTGTATTCGGTCGCGGTGGCGATGCTGCCCGGCGCCCGCGGCGACGGCCAGCCGGTCACGACCTTGATCGACCTGGAGCCGGGCACGCAGCTGGCGCATTACTTCGCCGCAGCGGCATCCGCCACCTTGCTGCTCAGTGGCTCGGGCGGTTATGGTTTCATCGCCTCGGTCGACAACATGGGTTCGCGGCTCAAGGCAGGCAAGGCATTTGTCAGCTGCAGCGATGGCGAAACCGTCAATGCGCCGTCACCGGTGGCCGGCGTCGTCGGCACCGCGGTCTTGCCTGCGGCCACCCATGTGGCCTGCGCGTCGAGCGGCGGGCGCATCCTCACCTTCCCGATCGACGAACTCAACACCATGGCCAACGGCGGTCGTGGCCTCAAGCTGATCGACCTGGAGGCCAAGGACACGCTGGCCGGTGCTGCTGCCTACACCCGCAGCGTGCGCATCGCGGGCATCGGACGCGGTGGCAAGCCGCGCGACGAGACGCTGGAGATTCGCAGTCTGAACAATGCGATGGCGGGCCGCGGGCGCAAGGGGAAGCTGGCGGATCTGGGGTTCAAGCCGGGGAGCGTGACGCGGGTGGTGTAG
>CAZLDV010000070.1:0-307 GCA_964558425.1 uncultured Rhodoferax sp.
AATCAGCCTGAAGGCGAAAAAGATGAATGCTGTTGTCCGCGTCGGTTCCACGAGTCCGTTTCCTGTTCCTGACCTTGCCGCTCTTCTGCTCTTCTTAACTTCTTCACTTCGCGTGGCCTCGTCTGGGCCGTGGCTGTATGGAAGACGAGCGATGCTTCAGCGGGTGCCGAGGCAGACACGCAGCGCCGTCTCCAGGGCGTCCGCCCCCTCGAGGATCTCCGTCTCGATGGCGAGGCAGAAGAGCCTGCGTGAGAAGGCCGCAAGCCCGGAGAGCTTGACCCCGTCCTTTTCCGTGGTCACGAGGATT
>CAZLDV010000070.1:347-14388 GCA_964558425.1 uncultured Rhodoferax sp.
CGATCTGCCGCACGTCCTCCGCCCCGTAGCGGTGATGATCCGGCAGGGCCCTGAACCCCGCGAGGGAGACCCCCAGGCCTTCGAGGGTCTGCCGGAAGGACTCGGGCCGCGCGATCCCCGCGAAGGCGAAGGCCTTCCTGCCTGCAAGATGCGAAAGGGGCATTTCCGTGCCGTCGGTTGCGACGAGTTTCGCCGGCCGGATGCGCGTCCGCAGCACAGGACGCCCGGCAAGGAGCCCCGCGAGGCCCCCGTCGAGAGGGTCGGGGCGGTCTTCCGACCGGGTCAGGACGACGACGCCGGCGCGTTCGAGGGCCGCGGGCGGCTCCCGCAGGGGGCCCCGCGGCAGGAGAAAGCCGTTCCCCAGGGGCCGGCGGCTGTCGAGCAGCACGATGTCGAGATCGCGCCGGATCCAGCGGTGCTGGAACCCGTCGTCGAGCACGAGCACGTCGGCGCCGAAGTTCTCCCGGGCGTACCGCCCCGTGACCGCCCGTTTTGAACCCGCCAGCACGGGGACGCCGGGCAGGCGGCGGGCGATGAGCACGGGCTCGTCGCCCGCCTCGTCGGGACCCGCGAGGGGTTGCCTGCCGTCGGAAACGACGAGCACGCCCGCCGTGCTTTTCCCTCCGTAGCCCCGGCTCAACACGGCGGGGCGCATGCCGCGGTCCCTCAGCATGCCCGCCACCCGGATCGCCATGGGCGTCTTGCCCGTGCCGCCAACGGTGAGATTGCCCACGCTCACCACCGGGCAGCCGACGTCGTGCTGCGGCAGCGCGCCGAGGTCGAACAGGCGGTTCCGCGCGCGGACCGCCGCCCCGTAGGGCAGCGAGAGCAGATAAAAAAAGATGTGGAGGGGCCTGCGGAACTCAAATCCGCATGGCGACCCGGTGCAGGACAAGCTGGAGCTGGCGCGCTCGACCGACGCTGAAAAGCAGAGTCAGCTGGCGCGGCTGGCAGATTTCCAGCAGCGTCATGCCAACGCGTCACCGGCCATGCTCAAGCGGCTTCAGCAGGCGGTGATCGCCAACGCCAACGTTTTCGAGGTCTTGATGGATGCGGTGCGCGTGTGCTCGCTGGGCCAGATCACCAATGCCTTGTTCGAGGTGGGGGGGCAGTACCGGCGCAACATGTAGTTGCTGAGTGCCAATGAGAAACGGCGCCGTTGGCGCCGTTTTCGTTCAGGGTCGCTGGTCGACCATTGCGGTCGGACCAGTCTGGAACCGCTCAGGCGGTTACGTCGGCGCGCCGGCGCAGGCCGACGCCAATCACCAGCAGTCCGGCGATCAGCATGGCGTATTCGCTGGGTTCGGGCACTGGCGCCAAGGCCGTCTGAACGGCAAGTGCACCGAGCAAGGCATGTGAAGCTGCCGATGGGTGCAGATCGTCCGAGAATGCGGCGACGTTGCAGGCAACACCAACGGCATCGGCAAAGAAATATTGGTGCGACGTAGCGCCGGGCGTGATGCAAGGCGACGTGATGTTCGTAATGCCATAGAGTGCGCCGGCGTTGTTTGTCGCGTCGTCGGCGACACGGTTGAACAGGCCGTAGAAGTCGAGCGTGCGGATATCCAGATCCACGCCATGGGCCTGGTTGAAGCTGGCATCGAAGCTTCCGGCCAGGCTGGACAGGGCGCTGTTGAAGCTGAGCGTGGCGTTGGTCGAGGCGGCTTGAAGTCCCAGACCGGCTGCTTCTGGCGTCAGGCCCAGATCGGGGAGGCTCGAAATCAGGAAATGCCGCGCGCCGGCATTGGCGAGCAGATTCAAAGCGCCGACGACATTGCCGGCGACTGTCGTCGGGCTCGCGGCGCCCGCTACGCCACTTCGATAGTCACGCAGGTCGTTTGCGCCGGCCATCACGACGTACAGCGCATTCGGATCGGCCACGCGGGTGAGCGGGCCGCCCCCCAGAATCGATGCGGAATTGTCCCAGGCGACCAATTGACCCAGCAAGCCGGTGGTTGTGCCCGCAGACCCGCCCAGGCCGGTGCGCGCGCCGCCATATGAGAAGTTCTGACCGCCTGGCGCGCCGATTGAAGCCACTTGCGTACCGTTAAACAACAGATTGCTCGGGGCAGCGCCGCTGGGGAAGCCCAGACCAGTGGCCAAGTACTCCGTCCATGCCGGACCATTGGAGAATCGCCCTGCGGCGCCGGGAAAGCTTGGAAACGGTGGTTGCCCGAATGCAGTCGTCAACGACAACACATTGCCGGTATCCGAAATACTGTCGCCAAATATCACCAGGCCGCTATAGCTGGAAGTGGCAGGCACTGCGACCGAGGCGTGGCCGTTGCCGACCAGCAGGCCGATGCCGACAACCGATGCCAAAAGGCCCCTGTGAAACTTTCTCAACATACTGTCTCCGTTCGATCGATGGTGGAAAAACATGGTGGTGGCCCTACGCAAGAATCGTGCATGCCGCCTGAAACGTATCGGCATCAAGGACTTGCGCGGCAAATGTCGGATCGCTGCTATCCCGTTGTCAGCGAAGCCGACATATTGCGGGCCGGCCTGGCCTCGCTGCATCAGGGTATACCCTTGGGTCGCATCATTGCAGCATCTGCTCCATTGCGGTTACCTGCACTTGCTGAACCAGATGGGCCACGTCGTCTGCCCGGCACAAGGTCGTGCCGCCGTGCAGCAGTGCTGCCGATCCGGCTGCGATACCGAATCGGAATGCTTCGGACAAAGGCATGTCCTGGTTCAATGCCCATACCATCGCGCCAAGAAAACTGTCGCCGGCGCCGGTCGTGCTCTTGACCTCCACCCGCAACGCATCCGCGCGCCAGGCGCCGTCGGCGCTGAACAACATGGCACCGCGCTCCCCCAGGCTCAAGGCAACCAGCGCGGTTCCGCCCTGGCGAATCAGTGATTCGGCTGCGGTGCGCCACTGGGCTTCATCGTCGAGCGGCACGCCGGTGAGGTCCGACAATTCGCGCAGGCTGGGTTTGATCACATAGACCCCCGCGCTCAATGCCGCGACCAGGGGTAACCCGGAGCTGTCGACGACCACCTTGCAACCGCGCGCGTGCGCCAAGGTGGCCAACTGCGCGTAGCTGTCCACCGCCAGCGTGGGTGGCAGGCTGCCGCTGAGCACCAGGTAACGCGGTGCTGGCTCGATTGCGGCGACCACTTCCATGCAGGCCTGCCATTCCAGCGTGGTCACGTCGGGCCCTGGCAGCACGAACCGGTATTCGCGACCGGTGCTGGTCTCCAGTACCGAGAAACTCTCGCGTGTCTCGTCTGCGATCGGCAGCCGATGACTGGGTACCTGTTCGGCCAGGATCAATTCCTGCAGGCGCTGACCGACGACGCCGCCGGCCAGGTACAGCGCCAGGCAATCGCCGCCAAGCCGATGCACGACGCGCGCGACATTGATGCCGCCGCCGCCAGGAAACCGCTCGGCGTGGGCGCAGCGCAGCTTGTGGTTGGACTGCAACCGATCGCAGGACGTGGAGACGTCGAGCGCGGGATTGAGTGTGATCGTCAGGATGTCGGTCATGGCAAATCGTGGGTTCTACTTCTGGCAGTGCAAACGCGCGGCGGCGGGCATCGACCAGACATGCCGATCGCTGACCCCCTGCCGGCATTGTGGACGACAAGCCATGCCGCGGCGATCCAGGTCGCGTTTGCGTGTTTCGGTATGCTCTGTGCATCCTGTCGCCCGCAGTGCCTGTGCATCGGGTGTGGGTTGCCATCCGTTTTCCATCGATCGATCAACCACGGGAGCACATGCATGGGCGATCTCTTTTCACTGCACGGGCGAACCGCGCTGGTCACCGGCGGTTCGCGCGGGATCGGGCGCATCATCGCCGAGGGTTTTCTTGCGCAAGGGGCGCGGGTCTACATTGCGTCACGCAAGGCCGATGCCTGTGACAAGGCTGCCGCCGAGATGTGCAAGATCGGCCCCTGTGTCTCTTTGCCGGCCGACGTGTCCAGTGTGGAGGCCGCCACGGCACTGGCGGCAGCCTTCGCAGAGCGCGAGGACCGGCTGGACATCCTGGTCAACAACGCCGGCGTCGCATGGGGCGCCGAGTTCGATGTGTTTCCCGAAAGCGGTTGGGACAAGGTCGTCAACCTGAACCTGAAGGCGCCGTTTTTCCT
Organism: uncultured Rhodoferax sp.; assembly: GCA_964558425.1. Lineage (GTDB taxonomy): Bacteria > Pseudomonadota > Gammaproteobacteria > Burkholderiales > Burkholderiaceae_C > CAISIP01. The sequence continues at coordinate 4,446 of CAZLDV010000070.1, forward strand.
GACCCAGGCCCTGGTGGCGCCGCTGCGTGCCGCCGCCAAGGTGCGTCCCGCCAAGGTCATCAACATCGCCTCCATCGACGGCGTGTCGGTGAATCCGCTGGAGACCTATTCGTATGCAGCCAGCAAGGCCGGGCTGATCCATCTGACCCGGCGCATGGCACTGCGCCTGATCCAGGACAACATCGTCGTCTCCGCGATCGCGCCGGGAGCGTTTGCGTCCGACATGAACAAGGACGCCCGTGACCATTCGGATGCCGTGTCGGCCCGCATTCCCGCAGGCCGCATCGGTACGGCGGAAGACCTGGCCGGCGCGGCCATCTACCTGGCGTCGCGGGCCGGCGACTATGTGGTCGGCTCCACGCTGATCGTCGATGGCGGTGTGACGCACGCACGCGGCTGATCGCTGTCCCCGATGCTGTTGCGGAGGTGATGTCCTGTTCGGACTACTTGTTGCCTGCCTTTTGCTGGCACTCGCGGGCGCGATCGCAGTGGCAGTGGTGGCCGACCGACGCAAGCGCCAGCTCGAGCGTCTGCTTGACGCTGCCGATGCCAGGTTGATGCAGTTGCAGCGCCAGTTCGAGCGCTTTGTTCCGGCCGATGTGGTCGAGCGGTTGACCGTCGCAAACGATGGTTTCGTGCCCGAATTGCGCCAGGTGACGATTCTGTTTGCCGATCTGCGCGGATTCACCGCGATGTCCGAGCGGCTCGACCCTGCGGTGACGGTCGAACTGTTGAACGGCTATTTCGCCCACATGATTGCGGCCATCGAGCAGCACCATGGGCATGTCACCGAGCTGGTTGGGGACGGCCTGCTGGCGCTGTTCGGTGCGCTCGAGCCCAATCCCTGGCAGACCCGTGACGCGGTGATGGCGGCGATCGCCATGCGCGCGGAACTGGTGCGCTACAACCACGAGCTGCTGGCAAAAGGTCTGCCGGAGCTGCGCTTTGGTGTCGGCATCCACTGCGGCGAGGTGGTGGCAGGGGTGATCGGAACCGCCGGCCTGTCCAAGTTCAGCGTCACCGGCGATCCGATCAACGTCGCGTCGCGGATCGAAGGATTGACCCGCAGGTTTGCGGTCGACCTGCTGGTGTCGGACGACGTGCGCCAGTCGCTGGACGCGCAATTCCAGTTGCGCGCGATGCCACCGGCGCAGGTCAAGGGCAAGACCGAACCGATTCAGACCTGGCATGTCGAGAAGACCGGGCCGCTGGAGTAACCACGCCAATCGGCGTATCGTCCTGATCTTTCGACCGTTTGCCACCGGAGTGTTGTCATGGCGTTACTGCTCGACGAGATTGCATGGGGTGAGTCGCTGCTGCCCGCACGGTCTGACCCCGCCTGGGAGGCAGAGATCCGGCGCCGCGGTGCCCACGTCTCCGAGGTCGACCGGCGGGTCGCGACGAACCCCTGGCTGCGCGAACTCGCGCTGCGCGTGTCGAGCTATCACCCAACCGTGATTTCCGAGCGACTGTTCCATATCGGCATCCTGGTGACGTCGCAGGAGAACGCGTGCCGCTACTGCTACGGCGCCAATCGCGCCTACATGAAGATCCAGGGCTATTCGGAGGCTTTCATCCGTCGTATCGAACGCGACACACAGATGGCCGAACTCGACGAGAAGGAGGGTGCTTTCATCGCCTTTTGCCGCAGCCTTGCACGTTCGCGACCGCGCCCGGCGCGCGATGCCAGTGACCGGCTGGTCGATCTGGGGTACACCCGCCAGGCTGTGCATGAAATGGCGTTGGTCATTGCCGTGAGCTGTTGCTTCAACCGGATCAGCACATTGTTGATCTGCCCTCCGGAAAGGGATTTCGAACGCCTGGCCAATGGACCGCTGGGCCATGCCATCGGTTTGCTGGCACGCCTGTCGAAGCCGTTTCGGCGTGGCAGGCCCGCCATGCAGGCGCTGCCGCCGACCCAGGTCGACGGGCTGGACGAGGGCCCGTTCGGCGCCGTACTGGCGCCGTTGGCCGGTTTGCCCGGTGCCCGGATCCTGAAAGACGCGCTCGACGGCGCGTTTGCATCCGACGTGCTCGACAGCCGAACCAAGGCACTGATGTTCGCGGTGGTGGCCCGCACCCTCGAGTGTGCCGTGTGCGAGTCGCGTGCTGCCGGTCTGCTGACCGGCCTGGGGATGGAGCCGCGGGACGTCGACATGGCGCTGACCAACCTGCGCGCAGACGGATTGCCGCCCGGCCAGGCCGGCTTGCTGCCCTGGGCGCGTGCGACCGTGCATTACGACACCGGCCGGATCCAGCAGGAGACCCGGGCGCTGGCGGCAACGCTGTCCGAGACGCAATTGATCGAAGCCATCGGGGTCGCATCGCTGGCCAATGCCACGGTCCGCCTGGCGATGTTGCACGCCTGACCCTGCCCACACCTTTGCCTTGCGCGGCCGCGCGAGGGTGCCAGAAAACGGGGGCCGGCCCCACGCTCTCCGATGGGCGCGTCAGCTGGCCATGCGCACCTTGACGCTTTTCCCCTTGACCTTGCCGGCATTGAGCCGGCGCATCGCCTCCGTGGCGATGGCGCGTTCGACCGCGACGAAAGTCGTGAACTCGGTCACATTGATCTTGCCGATCTGCTCGCGGGTGTAGCCACCATCCGTGCCTGTGAGCGCACCCAGCACGTCACCGGGACGGATTTTTTCCTTGCGTCCACCCAGGATCTGCAAGGTGACCATCGGCGGTTGTAGCGGGCCTTCACCGGTGGGCGTGAGTGTGTCGATCGGATGCCAGACGGATGCCTGCTTCTGGTAGACCTCGATCTTGCCGACCGCGCCCATCTCGTCCATGCTGGCCAGGCTCAGCGCCAGCCCTGACGCGCCGGCGCGCCCGGTGCGACCGATGCGGTGCACATGGACCTCCGGGTCCGGTGTGATGGTGACGTTGATCACCGCCTCCAGCTGGTCGATGTCCAGCCCGCGCGAGGCCACGTCGGTTGCCACCAGCACCGAGCAGCTGCGGTTGGCAAACTGCGCCAGCACCTGGTCGCGTTCGCGCTGTTCGAGCTCACCATGCAGCGCCATTGCAGAAAACCCCTGCTGTTGCAGCCGCTCGACCAGTTCCTTGCATTGTTGCTTGGTATTGCAGAACGCCAGCGTGCTGACCGGACGGAAATGGTTCAGCAGCAACGCCACCGTGTCGTACCGGTTGGCGCGTGTGACCTCGTAAAACCGTTGTTCGATCAGCGGGCCGGCGCTTTCCGGGGCCGCTGCAATGCGCACCGGATCCCGCAGGAACTGGCGGGCGATCTTCTCGATGCCTTCCGGATAGGTCGCTGAAAAGAGCAGCGTCTGGCGCTCGGGCGGGCACTGGCGTGCAATGCGCGCGATGTCGTCGGAAAACCCCATGTCGAGCATGCGGTCAGCCTCGTCGAGCACCAGGGTGTCCAGTGCCTCCAGCGACAGGGTCTGGCGCGCCAGGTGGTCCATGACGCGGCCCGGCGTGCCGACGACGACATGGGCGCCGTGTTCCAGCGAGGCGCGCTGGCCGCGCAACGCAACGCCGCCACACAGCGTGACGACCTTGATGTTCTCCTCGGCGCGTGCCAGTCGGCGGATCTCGCTCGTGACCTGATCGGCCAACTCGCGTGTCGGACACAGCACCAGCGCCTGCACCGCAAAGCGGCGCGGGTTCAGCTTGGTCAGCAGCGCCAGCGCAAAGGCGGCGGTCTTGCCGCTGCCGGTCTGCGCCTGTGCGATCAGGTCCTTGCCGGCCAGCGCAGGCGGCAGGCTGGCGGCCTGGATCGGCGTCATCAGCTGGTAACCCAGGCTGTGCAGGTTCTCCAGCGTGCCGGGCTTGAGCGGCAGGGAGTCGAACCCTGCCCGTGGGCGGGCGGCGCCCTGCGTCACACGCTTGTCATCGCAACCGTCTTGGTCGCGAGGTAGGCTTCGAGTGCCTCGGGGCCGCCTTCGCTGCCGTAGCCAGAGTCCTTGACGCCGCCAAACGGCAGCTCCGGCCAGGGCGCGGCGGCCTGGTTGATCCACAACATGCCGGTCTGGACCTGGCTCGACAGCTGGTGCGCCGTCTTGATCGAGCTGGTGAAGGCGTAGGCCGACAGGCCGAACGGCAGGCGGTTGGCTTCGGCAATGGCCTCATCGATATTCTTGACGCTGCGCACCGCCGCCATGGGCCCGAAGGGCTCGTCGTTGAACACCGAACTGTCCAGCGGTGCGTCCAGCAGCAGCGTGGGCGCAAAGAAGTTGCCATCGCTGCCGATGCGTTCACCGCCACAAGCGACCGTGGCGCCGCGTTTGACGGCATCGGTGGTGATGGCCTGCATCGCGGTCAAGCGGCGCGGGTTGGCCAGCGGGCCCATCTGCGTGCCCTCGGCCAGGCCATCACCGACCTTCAGTCCGGAAATGTATTTGACAAAGCCGGCCACGAACTCTTCGCGCACCGACTCTTCGACCAGGAACCGGGTCGGCGAGATGCACACCTGGCCGGCATTGCGGAACTTGGCGCCAGCGATCATCTTGATCGCATGCGCCATGTTGGCGTCGGCTGCGACGATCACCGGTGCGTGGCCGCCGAGCTCCATCGTGGCGCGCTTCATGTGCTGGCCGGCCATGGCCGCCAGCTGTTTGCCCACCGGGGTGGAGCCGGTGAAGGTGATCTTGCGGATCACCGGGTGCGGGATCAGGTAGTTGCTGATCTCGGCCGGATCGCCGTACACCAGTGACACCACGCCGGGCGGCATGCCGGCGTCGACAAACGCGCGGATCAGTTCGGCCGGCGATGCGGGGGTTTCTTCGGCCGCCTTGACGATGATCGAGCAGCCGGTGGCCAGCGCGGCGCCCATCTTGCGCACCACCTGGTTGATCGGGAAATTCCAGGGCGTGAAGGCCGCGACCGGGCCGACCGGCTCCTTGAGCACCATCTGCTGCACGTTCATGGCCCGTGGCGCGACCAGGCGTCCATGGACGCGTTTGCCTTCCTCGGCGAAATAGTCGATCACGTCGCTGGCCGATGCGACCTCGCCCTTGGCCTCGGCCAGGGGTTTGCCCTGTTCCATCGTCATCATGCGCGCGATGGCATCGGCGCGATCCCGCACCAGCTGTGCCGCCGCACGCATGATCCTGGCGCGCTCCATCGCCGGCGTGTTGCGCCAGATCGCGAAGCCCTTGGCCGCCGACGCCAATGCGTCATCCAGGTCTGCCGTGGTGGCGCGCGCAACGGTGCCGATCACCTTGCCGTCAGCCGGGTTGTGGACGTTGATGGTTGCGCCGCCGCGGGCTGCGCGCCACTCGTTGTTGATCAGCAATTGAACGTTCGGGTAGGTCATGGTCGAAATTCCTGTGGTGTGGATGAATGGGGCAAGTCGACCCGTGCGGGTCGAGCACTGCGCGCGAAGGCCCCGGGCGCCGGGCGCAGGCCAGAGCTGGATTGTCTCCGAAAGTGCCGATTCGGGCCATTTGCCGGTCCATCCGCCATTGGCGCCGCTGGCGGGCGGCCGGGTTCGTCGCCCGGTTATCCTTGGCACTGCGCCAGTCAATCACGGGCCTGCCACGCAAGCTACAACATGGATTCAATTGCCCAACGAGCTCCGGTAACAGGGAGTTGTGCCGACTCCGACGAATCCTTGCTCCGGCTGATTGCCGACGCATCGACATCGCTGTTGGCCTATTACACGGTGCCGTCGTTGCTGTGCCGGTTTGCCAATCGGGCCTATCGGCGCTATTACGGATGGGACAGCCGTTCCATTCTCGGACAGCCGTTGTGCGATGTCGTAGGGAAGGAAGCGTGGGAGGCGATCGCTGCGCATGTGGAGCGGCTGCAGGCCGGCCATGAGGTGCATTACGCGCGTGTGCAGACGCTGCCCGACGGCCAGCCAAGGTGGATCCAGGTCGACCTGTTGCCGCACGGCGGCAGCGACCAGGCGGTGCAGGGCATGTTCGTGCAGATCAGCGACGTGACGGATCAGCGATCGGCCGATCAGCTGATCCGGCAAAGCGAGGAGCGCATGCGCAAGTTCGCCCAGGCGACCGAAGAGAGCATCGTTTTTCATGCCAAGGGGCTGATTACCGACGGCAACGAAGCGGCGGTGCGCTTGCTGGGCTATCCGCTGCGGGAGGTGCTGGGCCGGCAAGTGCTGGACTTCATGTCGGATGACACGCGCCACGTGGTGCTTGAGCAGGTCCGTTCCAGGCGCGAGGAGCCCTACGAAGCGGTCGTGGTGCGCAAGGACGGCGTGCATGTTCCGGTGGAGATCGTCGGCAAATCCATCTCGGTGGGTTCCGAAATCCATCGACTGACGGTCGTGCGCGATATCCGTGCGCGCAAGGAGGCGCAGGCGCGCATCGAGTTCATGGCGCTGCACGACGCACTCACGCAACTGCCCAACCGGGCGTTCCTGGTCGAGCGCCTGGGTCGGATGCAGGCGCAGGCCGCCCGTGCGAACCACGCGCTGGCCGTGCTCTTTCTCGACCTGGACAATTTCAAGAACATCAACGATTCGCTGGGTCACCATGCCGGCGACCGCCTGCTGCGCGAGGTTGCCAATCGCTTGAGCGCCACGGTGCGCCAGGCCGACATGGTTGCGCGCCTGGGCGGCGACGAGTTTGTCGTGGTGCTGGCCGAGATTTCCGAGCCGGAAGACGCGGCGCGGGTGGCCGCCAAGCTGATCGACACGATTGGCGCGCCCTTGCTGCTCGACGGGTACAAGGTGTCGGTTTCCGGTTCGATCGGCATCGGCCTGTTCCCCAATGATGGCGACAACGCCGAGACGCTGATCCGTTACGCGGACGTGGCCATGTACCACGCCAAGGACAATGGCCGCAGGAACTACCAGTTTTTCGCGCCCAGCATGTCGGCTCGCTCGCTCGATGCGCTGAACCAGGAACACCTGCTGCGCGAAGCGCTCGACCGGGACCGGTTCGTGCTGCATTACCAGCCGCAGGTGGACGTTGCCAGCGGCCGGCTTACCGGCCTGGAAGCGCTGCTGCGCTGGCAGCACCCGACCGACGGTCTGGTCGGCCCGGCGCAATTCATCGGCTTTGCCGAGAAGCGGGGGTTGATCGCCGCCATCGGGCGCTGGGTCGTCGCGCAGGCCTGCCGACAACTCAAGGCCTGGCACGATGCCGGCCACCCGCGGGTGCCGGTGGCTGTCAATTTGTCGGCTGTCGAGTTCAGGCAGGCCGATCTGGTGTCGTCGATCGATGACGCACTGCGCCAGGCGGGGCTGGCGCCTTGCTATCTGGAAATCGAATTGACCGAGTCCGCCTTGCTGGATACGATCGGCTCCATCGGCGACCGGCTGCGCGCGCTCAAGGCATTGGGGGTGCGGCTGGCGATCGACGATTTCGGCACCGGCTATTCGTCGCTGGCCTATCTCAAGCGCTATCCGATCGACCGATTGAAGATTGACCGCTCGTTCGTGCAGGACACGCCGAACGATCCGGACGACGTGGCTATCGTGACCGCCATCCTGCAGATGGCGCACGCATTGAACCTGGCCACCGTGGCCGAAGGCGTCGAGACGCCGGGACAACTGGCCATGTTGCAGCGCCTGGGGTGCGGCGATTGCCAAGGCTATCTGGTATCGCGCCCGGTGTCAGCACCGGAACTGGGGAGCTTTCTGCGTGGGCCTGCGGTGACCGGGTGGGTTCCATGAGCGACTGGGGCATGGAATTCGACGCTATCGCGCATGGCGTGCGCCGCCACGCGTCGCGCGCGCCCACACAGACAGCCCCGCTGCTCGGGGGGCAGCGTCTCGATTGCGCCGGGCTCGACCGCAGGATGGATCAGGTCGCTGGCGCTGGATTCGGGCGCCCAGGGGCATCGTGCAGTGGCACGGCATGCGCTGGGCGCATGTGCGCCGGGGTGGGGCGTATGGCTGCGGGCCCGACACGGTCACCTTGCTGTCCCCCCCGCTGTATTCCAATACCACGCTGGTCGTGTTCTTCCCGACCATCGCCCGCGGCGGTAGCGTGGTGTCGATACCCAAGTCCGATGCCCGCGCGTATCTGGAACTTGCGCCGCAACACCGCGTCACCCACACCATGCTGGTGCCCGCGCGATCTCGAAGCGGCGCTGCGCCAGCACCCCGCCGTCGCCGACGCGGCCGTGGTCGGTGTGCCGTCCGAACGCTGGGGCGAAACGCCGGTCGCCTTTGTCGTCGTGCACGACGCGGCAACGTCGAGTGCCGCCGAACTGCTGCAGTGGGCGAACGCGCGGCTGGGCAAGACCCAGCGCCTGGCCGATCTGCAGCTGCGCAGCGCGCTACCGCGCAGCGCGATCGGCAAGGTGCTCAAGCGCGAACTGCGCACCGCGTATGGTCCGACATCCAGCAACAACGGGACAGCATCACCATGATCAGCGTTTCCTGCCAGTTCGATTCCGGCGCCATCGAGGTGCTGCGCACGGACGACCCGGGCGATATCCAGCTCAACATCCGCAAGGACAATGCCGCCGACATCGCGCAGTGGTTCCATTTCCGCCTGCAAGGCGCGGCCGGCATACCGGCCACGTTGCGGTTTCTCAACGCCGGGCAATCTGCCTACCCCAGGGGTTGGGAGGGTTACCGGGTGGTCGCCAGCCACGACCGCCAGCACTGGCAACGCATCGAGACCGAGTTCGATGGCACGGTCATGACGGCCCGGCTGACGCCGCAAACCAACAGTGTCCATCTGGCGTATTTCGAGCCCTACTCCTGGGAGCGGCATCTGGACCTGATGGCGTCGTCGGCGGCATCCGAGCATGTGCAACTCGAACGCCTGGGCGAGAGCCTGGACGGGCGCGACATCGATCTGCTGCGCATCACCGACGCGGCCAGCCCGGTGCCGCTGGCCGACAAGCGCAAGGTCTGGCTGATCGCGCGCCAGCATCCCGGCGAGACCATGGCCGAGTGGTTCGCCGAGGGCTTCCTGGAGCGGCTGCTCGACGTCCACGACCCGGTGGCACGCGTGTTGTTGCAGCGTTGCGTGTTTCATGTGGTGCCGAACATGAACCCGGACGGCAGCGTGCGCGGCAATCTGCGCACCAATGCCGTGGGCGCCAACCTCAATCGCGAGTGGCTGGAACCATCCATGGCGCGTTCGCCCGAGGTGTTCCTGGTTCGCCGTGCGATGGAGCAGTCGGGTGTCGACCTGTTCCTGGATGCGCACGGCGACGAGACCTTGCCCTGCAACTTCGTTGCCGGCAGCGAAGGCATTGCCGGGTTTACAGCGCGCCTGCAGCAACTGCAGGACGCCTTCAAGTCCAGCTGGATCGCCAGTTGCCCGGATTTTCAGGACCGCGTCAACTACGGCCCGGCCCGCGCCACCCAGGCCAACCCGAGCGTGGCCACGAACTGGGTCGCACAGCGGTTCGACTGCCTGTCGTTCACGATCGAGATGCCGTTCAAGGACAACGCCGATTTGCCCGATAAGGTGACGGGGTGGAGTGGCGAGCGCTCCCGAAAGCTGGGTGCGGGGGTGTTGCAGCCGGTGCTGGGGGTGGTGGGGCAGTTTCGCTGAGCATCGGGCTGTGCGATTGTTCTGACCGAGCCATCCGTTCTCTCTGTCAGGGGTTGACTTGATCAGTGTCGCCTCGATCGGCGCCGAGGGCAAGATGTCAACGCGCGGCCTCTACATTCTCAAGCATGACAGTGAGCTCGGCAATGGTCCTGCTTTCGATCTGTTCGCGCGCATTTCCGTCACAAAAAAGGTCAAGGTGCCCCGCGGCATTGCCGATCACGAAGTCCGTCAATACGTACTTGACTTGGCCACCGGTGTAAGCTTGATGCGCAGAGTCTGAAGGAGTTGCTTTGACAGACATTCACTTCATCGTTGAAGAGTCGCCTGAGGGTTGCTTCCTGGCCCGGGCTGTTGGCCTGGACATCTTCACAGAGGCGGACACTTTGGCTGAGTTGCATGCCAGGCTGCGCGATGCGGTGCTCTGTCATTGTGAGGCGGGTCAGGCGCCCAGTCTGATCCGGCTGCGCATCACGCGCGAAGAGGTA
>CAZLDV010000071.1:0-14267 GCA_964558425.1 uncultured Rhodoferax sp.
GCCGGCGTTGTCGGTGATCGGGCCATAGGCGTCCAGTGCCACGACGATGCCCGCCATGCTGAGCATCGAGGTGGCGGCCACCGCAATGCCGTACAGGCCGGCCAGCGAGTAGGACACCCAGATCGCGATACACACGAAGATCACCGGCCAGGCGGTGGAACGCATCGAGACGCCCAGGCCGGCGATGATGTTGGTGCCGTGACCGGTGGTCGAGGCCTGCGCGATATGCCGCACCGGCCCGTATTGGGTGCCGGTGTAGTACTCGGTGACCCACACCAGCATCCCGGTGAGGACCAGCCCGACCGCGCAGGAACCGAACAGCGCCATCTGGCTGCCGGTGGCCTTGATCGCGTTGTCGGGAATCAGCCACATCGTGACCGCGTAGAACGCGATCAGCGACAGGCCACCGGCCACCGCCAGGCCCTTGTACAGGGCGGGCATCACGTTGGTCATGCCGGGTGAGGCCTTGACGAAGAAGCAGCCGATGATGGAGGCGATGATCGAGACCGCGCCCAGCGCCAACGGGTATACGACGGCGCTGGCGCCGGCGTTGCTGATCATCAGTGCGCCCAGCACCATGGTGGCGATCAGCGTGACCGCATAGGTCTCGAACAGGTCGGCCGCCATGCCGGCGCAGTCACCGACGTTGTCGCCGACGTTGTCGGCAATCACCGCCGGGTTGCGCGGGTCGTCTTCGGGGATGCCGGCTTCGACTTTGCCGACCAGGTCGGCGCCGACGTCCGCACCCTTGGTGAAGATGCCGCCACCCAGACGGGCGAAGATCGAGATCAGCGATGAACCGAAGGCAAAACCGATCAGCGGATTGAGCAGGTCGGCCAGGTTGGTGTTCGGCGTGTGGTTGCCGTTGCCGACCAGGAACCAGTAAAAGCCGGTGACGCCGAGCAGCCCCAGGCCGACCACCAGCATGCCGGTGATGGCGCCGCCCCGGAAGGCGACATCCAGCGCCGGGCCGATGCCCCTGGTCGCGGCCTGCGCGGTGCGCACGTTGGCGCGCACCGAGACGTTCATGCCGATGAACCCGCAGGCGCCCGAGAGCACGGCGCCGACCACGAAACCGACCGCCGACGTGGTGTCGAGAAAGACGCCGATGAGGATCGCCAGCACGACGCCGACAATGGCGATCGTCTTGTATTGCCGCGCCAGGTAGGCTGCCGCTCCGGTCTGGATGGCGGCGGCGATTTCCTGCATGCGCGCGTTGCCGGCGTCCTGGGAAAGAATCCAGCTGCGGGCCCAGAAGCCGTAACCTACGGCAACGAGACCGCCGACCAGTGCCAGTATCAGCACCGAGTTGCCTGTCATAGTCGTACTCCTCCTAAACAATGGGAGGCGACATCGACCGCGTCGCGGCCGCCGCACCCCCACTTCAGTCCATGGACCTGGGTTGTTTCAAGGGCACAACGCTTGCCGTGCCCGGCTGCGTTGCTTCCTCGTGTGTCCTGGACAGGAGACGATTGGCCAACCGCTGGACTGTAACTGAAAACAACAGCGGTTCGACCGGCGCAAGTCGTGCGTCAGTAAAATCCGGGTTAATCCCTGGGCGGCGTCCGTCTGGCCGGAGCCTGGCCCGCGCCGGCCTGGGCGGTCTGGCCCGACCCGACGCAGTTTCGCGTACCCACCCCTACTTTCGGAGTATTGCCAACATGTCCCTGGACAACGTCACCCCTGGCCTGCACGCGCCGGACGCGTTCAACGTCATCATCGAGATTCCGATGAATGCCGACCCGGTCAAGTACGAGGTCGACAAGGCCACCGGTGCGATCTTCGTTGACCGCTTCATGAGCACGTCGATGCACTACCCGACCAACTACGGCTATGTGCCCCAGACCCTCAGCGGAGACGGCGATCCGGTGGATGTGCTGGTCATCACGCCCGTCCCCTTGATCCCGGGCGTTGTCGTGACCTGCCGACCGATCGGCATTCTGATGATGCAGGACGAAGCGGGGGAGGACGGCAAGGTGCTGGCGGTGCCGATCGACAAGATCCTGTCGATCTACACCCAGTGGCAAAAGCCCGAAGACCTCAACCCGCTGCGGCTCAAGACCATCTCGCACTTCTTCGAGCACTACAAGGATCTGGAGACCGGCAAGTGGGTCAAGATTCTCGGTTGGCAAGGCGCCGACGCAGCGCGCAAGGAAATCATGGACGGCATCGCCAAGTACCAGCAAGAGCAGACCTGATGCGGCCCGCCGGGCAGCGCGCCCTGTCGCGGATGCGACGGCAAGAAAAAACCGGGCAAGATGCGGCTTCGCATAATCCCCGCTAACCCAACCCACCCGACAGGAGATTTCACCATGACACTGAAGTTGTGCGGCTTCTCGGCCAGCAATTACTACAACCAGATCAAGTTGCAACTGCTGGAAAAGCAGATCCCGTTCGACGAGGAGATGGTCCGCACCGGCAGCAGCGATGCCGCGGTTCTCGAGCGTTCGCCGATGGGCAAGGTGCCGTTTCTGGACACTGGCGTGGGCTGCATTTCGGAGTCGCTGGCCTGTGCCGAGTACATCGAGGCGCGCTATCCGCAATACGTGTTGTTGCCGGTGGACCCGTTCGCTGCGGCCAAGGTGCGTGAACTGGTCCTGTATGTCGAACTGCACCTGGAACTGGTGGCGCGCGAGCTGTATCCCGAGGCGTACTTTGGCGGCAAGGTCTCCGACGAGGTGAAGGCGCGCGCACGCAAGCTGCTGACCCGTGGCGCGGCTGCGTTTGGCCGCATCGCCATGTTCAAACCCTTCGTGGCCGGCGACCAGTTCACATTGGCCGATTGCGCTGCCATCGTCCATCTGCCGCTGGTCTCGGGCGCGAGCAAGATCATCTATGGCGAAGACCTGCTGGCCGCATTGCCGGTGCGCGACTACATCAAGGCGATGGGCGAACGCCCGGCCGTGGCCCAGGTCAATGCCGACCGCAAGACCGACACCCAGCGCATGATGGCCGAGGCCAAGGCCAAGACGTGAACCGGGCCTGGGGCTTGCAACGGGCGGCCCGCCGCCTGTGCGGCTCGATCAGGTCGGCGCTGCCTTGAACGGGCTGTGTTGTTCGAGTTCGCCGAGGTAGTTGCGGATACCCACTCCCTCGCGCTGCAGGAAGTCGCCCACCGCTTCGGCAAAGGCCGGATGCGCCAGCCAGTGCGCGCTGGTGGTCTGCACCGGCAGCAAGGCGCGCGCCATCTTGTGTTCACCCTGCGCGCCGCCTTCGAAGCGTTGCAGTCCCTGCGTGATGCACCACTGCAGCGGCTGGTAATAGCACGCCTCGAAATGCAGGCAATCGACCCGCTCCAGCGCGCCCCAATAACGGCCGTAGGCAATGCCGGCTTGCCCGCCTTCGCTCCCGGATAACGCGATCAGGCTGGCCGCTATCGCATGGCCGCTTCGCTCGGCGATGAACAGCAGCCAGTTTTCCGGCATCTGCTGCGCCATGCGGTGGAAAAAATCCCGTGTCAGGTATGGCGCGTTGCCGTGTTCGAGGTAGGTTCGTTCGTAACAGCGGTAAAAGAAGTCCCAGTCAGCGGTCGTGATGTCGGTGCCGCGCGCCCAGCGAAAGACGACACCGGCTTGCGCCACCTTGCGCCGCTCCTGCCGGATTTTCTTGCGTTTGTCCTGTTGCAGCGAGGCCAGGAAGTCCTCGAAATCCTGGTAGCCGCCGGCCCGGTTGGTCCAGTGAAATTGCACCGTGTGGCGCAGCAGCATCCCGGCCCCCTGGCATGCCGCCACGTCGGCCTGGCTGGCGAACAACACATGCAGCGACGACAGACCGGCCTGTTGGCACCATTGCACCAGTGCCTGGGCCAGGGCGCATCGGGCGGGTGCATCGCGTGCCAGCAAGCGCGCACCGGGCACCGGCGTGAACGGGGAGGCCACCAGCGCCTTGGGGTAGTACCTCAGGCCGTGTTGCCGATAGGCGTGGGCCCAGGCATGGTCGAACACGTACTCGCCGTAGGAATGGGTCTTGAGGTACACGGCGCAGGCCGCATGGAGTTCGCGCGGCCCGTTGGACGGCTGCCTCCAGACGGTGAGGCAGCGCGGCGTCCATCCGGTCTCGGGCGTGGCGCTGGCACTGGCGTGCATCGCCACCAGGTATTCATGGCGCATGAATGGCGTGGCCGCATCCTGCGCGCACAGCAGGGCATTCCAGGCAGAGCGATCCACCTGCGCCGGCGAATCGAGCACCGCGATGACATAATCTGGCGCACTCAAGCCGGCCTCCCGATCGGCGCGACCGGGCCTGTCGTCACGGCGGTCGGGACGCCGATCCCGGGACCGTTCCTAACCGCTGTTCGTGTTTTCATGACTCTCAAGATCTGTGTGGCCCAACTCGATTTCGTGGTGGGTGACCTGGCCGGCAATGCGCAAAAGACCATCGCAGCGGCGCAGTCAGCTTACCGCGACGGTGCACGGCTGCTGCTGACGCCGGAATTGTCGATCTGTGGATACGCGGCGGAGGACCTGTTCTTGCGCCCGGTGTTCATCCAAGCCTGCGATGATGCCGTCAAATCGGTGGCGCGCGCACTGGCGGGGTTAAAGGGCATGACGGTGGTCGTCGGCCATCCGACGGGCGGCGACGGCACGCGAACCCGCTCGGTATCGGTGCCGCAGCGCCATAACGCCGCCAGCGTGTTGCGCGACGGCGCCGTTGTCCATACTTATGCCAAACGCGAGTTGCCCAACTACCAGGTGTTCGACGAACGGCGCTATTTCGCGCCCGGCGACGGCGTCTGCGTGTTCGATGCCGGCGATGGCGACAACCGGTTGCGGATCGGCTTGCTGATCTGCGAGGACGCGTGGTACGAGGAGCCGGCCCGGCTCGCCCGCGACGCCGGCGCGCAGTTGCTGGCCGTCATCAACGCCTCGCCGTTCCATGTCGGCAAGGGCTATGAGCGCGAGCAGATCATGCGCGAGCGGGTGCTGGAGTGCGGCCTGCCGATGGTCTACGTGCATCTGGTGGGCGGGCAGGACGAAATGGTGTTCGAAGGGCATTCGTTTGTGCTTGCCGCCGACGGAAGTCTGGCCGGGCGTGCGCTGAGTTTTCGCGAGCAGCTGTTTGCCGTCACGGTCGATGCGTCCGCTGGCCCCTTGCAGTTGTCGGCCGACGTGGCGCCCGCGCGCGATACCGACGCCGACCTGTGGGATGCGCTGGTGCTCGGGGTGCGCGACTACATCGGCAAGAACGGCTTTCCCGGGGCCATCCTGGGGCTGTCCGGTGGCATTGATTCGGCGCTGGTGCTCGCCATCGCGGTCGATGCGCTGGGTCCGGATCGGGTGCGCACCGTCATGATGCCCTCGCCGTACACCGCCGACATCAGCTGGATCGACGCCCGTGCGATGGCGCAGCGCATGGGTGTGCGGTACGACGAGATCTCGATCGTGCCGCAGTTCGAGGCCTTCAGGCAGGCACTGGCCAGCGAGTTTGCCGGGCTGGCCGAAGACACGACCGAGGAGAACATCCAGGCCCGGATCCGGGGCACCTTGCTGATGGCGCTGTCCAACAAGTTCGGACCGATCGTTCTGACCACTGGCAACAAGAGCGAACTGGCAACCGGGTATTGCACCCTGTACGGTGACATGGCCGGCGGTTTCGCGGTCATCAAGGATCTGGCCAAGACCACCGTCTATCGGCTCGCGCGCTGGCGCAACCAGCATGACCCGTATGGCAGCGGTGCGCAGCCGATTCCCGAGCGCATCATCACCCGAGCGCCGAGCGCCGAATTGCGACCCGATCAGACCGATCAGGACAGCCTGCCGCCCTATGACGTGCTCGACGCGATCATCGAGCGGTACATGGAGAACGACGAATCGATCGAGTCCATCGTTGCCAGCGGGATCGATGCGGCCGTGGTCGAAAGGGTGGCGCGCCTGATCAGGATCAACGAGTACAAGCGCCGCCAGGCGCCCATCGGCATCCGGGTCACCCACCGCAGCTTCGGCAAGGACTGGCGCTACCCGATCACCAACAAGTTTCGGGGGTAGCCGCGCCTCGGGTCGCTGGTGCGGCGATGGTCGGGCGCACAATTCGCGCTATCCTACAGGGGTTGCAACCTGCCGTCGGAGAGCAGCCCGTGCGGGCTTGCCTTGCTTGTCAGCCCGATGCGCACTTCGAAAGCCAGACTGACCATGAAACAGATCACCGCCATCATCAAACCGTTCAAGCTCGAAGAAGTGCGCGAGGCCTTGGCCGACTGCGGTGTCACCGGCCTGACCGTGAGCGAGGTCAAGGGTTTCGGTCGCCAGAAAGGGCACACCGAGTTGTACCGCGGCGCCGAATACGTGGTCGATTTTCTGCCCAAGGTGAAGGTCGAGGTGGTCGTGCGCACCGAGGACGTCGACCGCTGCGTGGATGCGATCGTGAAGTCGGCGCGCACCGGCAAGATCGGGGATGGCAAGATTTTCGTGACGGCAGTCGAACGCACGGTCCGTATCCGGACCGGCGAACAGGACGAAACGGCCGTTTGAGCGGGAGCTCCTAGGCCCAACGCTGCCACAGGGCCGAGGCCCAGACAGCGACGCACAACACCAGACTGAGCAGGACCGCGGCACTGCCCATGTCCTTGGCGCGTTTGGCCAGCGGATGCCATTGCAGGCCGATGCGGTCGATGGCCGCCTCGATGCCGGAGTTGAGCAGTTCGACGATCAGCACCAGGACGACCGAACCTGCCAGCAACGCCCATTCGACCCAGCCCCGGCCCAGCCACACGGCCAGCGGCAGCAGCACCAGCGCGGCGAGCGCTTCCTGGCGAAAGGCGGTTTCGTTCCAGCCGGCGCGCAGTCCCGCCAGGGAGTACAGCGTCGCGTGCCCGATGCGTTGCAACCCGGTGCGGTTCTTCTGCGGGTTGGCATCGGCTGCTGCCGTCGGTGGCGTATCAGGGGTGGGCATCGGCGCATTGTCGTGCAGCCGCTTGCATTGCGGCACACCGCCAGCGGCGCCGCCGCTGCCCCGCTTGCGTGCAATGTGGCGTCAGCGCCTGGCGGGCCGGGGACGGCTCACCAGCCGTGTGCCGGCGATGGCGTCATGCCAGAACTGCCGCTGCGGATGGAAGCGGCTCAGCAGCGCCCATACGATGACCCATCCGATCGCGATGACCGCGGTTTCGCCGCCGCTCATCTTCATCCAGGCGCTCAACGCCAAAGGCGGCAGAATCCAGCACCAGCTGGCCAGGTAGCGTGCCAGCGCGCGGGCTTGCGAAATACGCCGGCCGGCCCGATCGACGATGGTGATGTCCCAGGTTTTCATCGCCAGTGTCTGGCCGCGCGACCAGAACCAGCTGAAGTAGATCCCGAACACGACAAACAGGAAGGCTTGCAGTGCATGCCGATTGTCCATCGCGTTGCGGGTCTGGCTCAAGGTGCCGAACAGGTAACCGGCGATGAAGACGACGCCAAACAGCAACATGCCTTCATACAGCCAGCAGGCCAAGCGGCGCAGCAGGGGCGGTGCAAGCAACGGCAGATGCGCTGCGCGCGCGCTGGATGCAGACGCATCGCGGCTTGACGGCGTCGCGTGCGGCTCGTCGGTGCTCATTGACGCGGCGGCGTGCTCGCGCTGGCAGCCGACGCAGGGGGCATGGCATGCACGGCAGTTGCTTGGGTGCTGCTGGTGCCCTTGTCGGAGCGGGTGACCGGCACCGATGCCAGCTTGCCACGGGTTCGCGCGGTCACGGCCGGGGCGGCCCCGATCGGCGGGCTTTTTGCAGCCTGTCTGGCCAGATGCTGCTTCTGGGAGGGCGTCAGCGCCTGATAGGCATCCCACTGTGCCTTCTTTTCCTGACTCGACAAACTGCGGGTTTCGGCGAAACTGAGCCGCGCCCGATTCCGATCGGCATTGCTCAATGTGGCCCATTCGGTCATGCGGCCATGCAAGGTGGCCTGCTCGGCGCTCGACAGCTTGCCGAAATTGGCCGACAACGCGATCCACTTGCGTTTGCGATTCGGGTTGATTTCATGCCAGATCGGTGCCAGCGGGCGCAGTGCTGTCTGTTGCGACGCGCTCAGCGTGTTCCAGGCCGGTGCACTGTCGACCCGGGGCGCCGCCAGTTTCGCAGGCTTCGCTGGTTTGGCCGCCGCCGCGCTCGCTGCCGGTACCGGTGCCGGTGCCATGCCTTGACCCAGCGCCGTCCCGGCGGGAATCGCCAGCGTCCACGCCAGCGCCAGCTGGCCGACCACACACCGCGCGCGATGGCCAGAGGGAGTGCGACTTGTCGGCACGGCCCGGTTCAATGCGCGGGCGCGCGCTGCAAGCGCAGGAACTGCTGGAATCCCGGGTCGGCATAGGCGGCGGGCGGGAGGTCGTCCACCAGCAATGCCGCATCGAGGCGGGCCAGGTCTTGCGCGGCCTTGTCGTCCAGCAGGCGATCGATCGCGATCAGCCCGACCAGCAAGGCCAGAATCGGCAATGCCATGCCCATGCGCCGCCAGCCGCTCGGGCGTTCGGAGGGACCTCCCAGGACGGCACTGCCGCCGGCGCGCGTGATCAACTCCGCGCTGCGTGCCTGCGGCAGCTTGCGCTGCGCAACCGCCTGCATGCGCGCATGGCGCAGGCGTTCGGAGATGTCGGCAGGCACGGCATCGCTGCTGTCAGACAGTCGTCCTGCAATCTTCAGGCCGAATCGTTCCTGCAGCAGCTCAGTGTGTTGGTCCAGCAGATTGGTCATATGGTGATCCCCTTGGCCCGCAGCGCCCGTGCAAGGGCCTGTACGGCACGTGAACAGTGCGTTTTGACGCTCCCTTCCGTGCAGCCCATGGCAGCAGCGGTCTCGGAGACATCCATTTCCTCCCAATAACGCATCATGAAGGCTTCTCGTTGACGCAGTGGCAAAAGTTGTATCTCGGTTTCAATTTCCCGCAGCGTTTCGGCCCTCTGGGTTGTGTCCTGGGCACTTTCGGTCTGGGGCCCGTCGGACAGTACCTCCAGAAGGTCGAAATCACCGTCTTCCCCGGGCTTCTCGAACTCACCCATGTTGGAGAACACGGCATTGCGGGCCTTGGTGCGGCGAAACCAGTCCAGCATGCAGTTGGACAGGATGCGCTGGAACAGCATCGGCAGCTCGGACACCGGCTTGTCACCATAACTCTGTGCCAGCTTCATCATGCTGTCCTGCACGATGTCCAACGCCGACTCCTCATTGCGCACATGGTAGTACGCGCGCTTGAACGACCGTTTTTCGACGCTTTTCAGGAAGTCGGACAGTTCGTGTTCGGTGGCCAAGGGAAACGCAGTGGGATGAGGAGGCGGGACGTTGGCGAATGCCGTTGCGCTCGCGCGCCTTGGCCCTGCACGGCCGGAATTATGGCATTGGCGGGTACGCTTTTTGGACAGGCATGGCCGGATGGCTTTTTGGAGTGCGATAATGCGCGCTCCAAATCAATTGGCAAACGGGTCATGGTCTGGCGCATTATTGGTTGCGCCTGTGGCTTTGGCCTCAAGTTCCGACGCGGCGCCAAAAGCGCTGGCGAAGGAGCACCCAAGGTCTTTCGTCAGAGAAATTCACAAAGGTTCATCATGGAAATATCCAACGCTGAAATCAGTTCGGCGGCCGCTGCCAGCGCCGCTTCCCGCCAGGGCGCTGTCGCGCCGGCTTCGGTAGAGTTGCGGGGCGCAGAGATCCTGGTCAAGGCACTGCAGGCCGAAGGCGTCAAGTTCGTCTGGGGATATCCCGGTGGCGCGGTATTGCATATCTACGACGCGTTCTACAAGCAGGACACCATCCAGCACGTGCTGGTGCGCCATGAACAGGCCGCCGTGCATGCGGCCGACGGCTACGCCCGTGCGACCGGTGACGTCGGTGTCGCCCTGGTCACCTCCGGCCCCGGTGTGACCAATGCGGTCACCGGCATCGCCACCGCCTACATGGACAGCATTCCGATGGTCATCATCACCGGCCAGGTCCCGACGGCTGCGATCGGACTGGACGCGTTCCAGGAATGCGACACCGTGGGCATCACCCGTCCGATCGTCAAGCACAACTTCCTGGTCAAGGATGCGCGGGATGTTGCCGACGTGATGAAGAAGGCGTTTCATATCGCGCGTACCGGCCGTCCCGGGCCGGTCGTCGTGGATATCCCGAAAGATGTCTCCTACAAGATGGTGCCGTACGCGGGTTACCCCAAGACCATCGAGATGCGCTCCTACAACCCGGTGCGCAAGGGCCATGGCGGGCAAATCCGCAAGGCGCTGCACCTGTTGCTGACCGCCAAGCGTCCCTACATCTATACCGGCGGCGGCGTGCTGCTGAGCAATGCGTCCAACGAGCTGCGCGCGCTGGTCGACCTGCTCGGTTATCCGGTCACCAACACCTTGATGGGGCTGGGCGCCTATCCGGCCAGCGACAAGAAATTTCTGGGCATGCTGGGCATGCATGGCACGTTCGAGGCCAACAACGCGATGCAGAACTGCGATGTGTTGCTGGCCGTGGGTGCGCGCTTCGATGACCGGGTGATCGGCAATCCCAAGCACTTCGCGCAGAACGAACGCAAGATCATCCATATCGATATCGACCCGTCGAGCATTTCCAAGCGCGTCAAGGTTGACATCCCGATCGTCGGTGACGTCAAGGATGTGCTGTCCGAAATGCTCTCGATGATCCGTGACGGCAGCGTGCGCCCCGATGCGGAGGCCTTGGGCAACTGGTGGAACACGATCGAGCAGTGGCGTGGGCGCGATTGCCTGCGTTTTGACATGGGCAAGGGCGACGTCATCAAACCCCAGCACGTGATCCAGACCTTGTGGGGCATGACCAAGGACACCGAGACCTACATCACCTCCGACGTGGGCCAGCACCAGATGTGGGCGGCGCAGTATTACCGCTTCGACGAGCCGCGGCGCTGGATCAATTCCGGCGGGCTGGGCACCATGGGTGTCGGTATTCCGTATGCCATGGGTATCAAGCTGGCCAAGCCCGAGGCGGAGGTGTTCTGCGTCACCGGTGAAGGGTCGGTGCAGATGTGCATCCAGGAGTTGTCGACCTGCCTGCAATACAACACGCCGATCAAGATCATCTCGCTGAACAACCGCTATCTGGGCATGGTGCGCCAGTGGCAGGAACTCGACTACGAAGGTCGGTACAGCCACAGCTACATGGATGCCTTGCCCAATTTCGTCAAGCTGGCCGAGGCCTATGGCCATGTCGGCATGCTGATCGAGAAGCCGCAGGATGTCGAACCGGCCTTGCGCGAGGCCCGCAAGCTCAAGGATCGCACGGTCTTCATGGACTTCCGCACCGACCCCACCGAGAACGTGTTCCCGATGGTCAAGGCCGGCATGGGCATCACCGAGATGCTGTTGGGATCAGAGGAACTGTAGCAACCACTGTCCCATTGACCAGCGCCAGCCACCGGCAACATGCCGTTCGGGCCGGTGCGCAATTTCACCACTTCAAAGTCGTCTATTGCCTGCCAAGCCTGGTTGTTACCGCAACCAGGGGAGGGCAGCGAAAAGAGGATCCCACCATGAAACACATCATTGCAGTCTTGCTCGAAAACACGCCCGGGGCCCTGTCCCGCGTGGTCGGGCTATTTTCCGCGCGCGGCTACAACATCGAATCGCTGACGGTCGCGCCGACCGAAGACGAGAGCCTGTCGCGCATGACGATACAGACCACCGGCTCCGACGACGTCATCGAACAGATCACCAAGCACCTCAATCGCCTGATCGAGGTGGTCAAGGTGGTGGACCTCACCGAGGGCGCCTACATCGAGCGCGAGCTGATGATGGTCAAGGTCCGCGCGGTCGGCAAGGAGCGCGAGGAAATGAAGCGCATGGCCGACATCTTCCGCGGCCGCATCATCGACGTCACCGAAAAGAGCTACACCATCGAGTTGACCGGCGTGCAGTCGAAAAACGATGCCTTCCTGCAGGCGATCGAGCGCAGCGCGATTCTGGAAACAGTCAGGACCGGATCGAGCGGGATTGGCCGCGGCGAACGGATTTTGCGGGTCTGAGCGACCAATTTAGGAGAAACGAAAAATGAAAGTCTATTACGACAAGGATTGTGATCTGAGCGTGATCAAGGGCAAGACCGTGGCCATCATCGGATACGGTAGCCAGGGCCATGCCCACGCGCAGAATCTGAACGACAGCGGCGTCAAGGTGATCGTCGGCCTGCGCAAGGGCGGTGCGTCCTGGCCCAAGGTCGAGAAGGCCGGCCTCAAGGTGGCCGAGGTCGCCGAGGCGGTCAAGGCCGCCGATGTGGTCATGATCCTGTTGCCCGACGAGCAGATCGGCGCGGTCTATACGCATGACATCGAGCCCAACATCAAGTCCGGCGCATCCCTGGTGTTCGCCCATGGTTTCAACGTCCATTACGGCTTGGTGACGCCGCGTGCCGATCTGGACGTATGGATGGTGGCTCCCAAGGCACCCGGCCACACGGTGCGCGGCACCTATGTGCAAGGTGGCGGTGTGCCGCACCTGATCGCGATTGCGCAGGACAAGTCGGGTCGCACGCGTGACCTGGCCCTGAGCTACGCGATGGCCAACGGTGGCGGCAAGGCCGGCATCATCGAGACCAATTTCCGCGAAGAGACCGAGACCGATCTGTTCGGCGAGCAGGCGGTGCTGTGCGGCGGTACGGTGGAACTGATCAAGGCCGGCTTCGAGACGCTGGTCGAGGCCGGCTACGCACCCGAGATGGCCTACTTCGAGTGCCTGCACGAACTCAAGCTGATCGTCGACATGATCTACGAAGGCGGCATCGCCAACATGAACTACTCGATCTCGAACAACGCCGAATACGGCGAGTATGTGTCCGGACCACGCATCATCACCGGGGAAACCAAGAAGGTGATGAAGCAGATTCTGGACGATATCCAGAGCGGCGAATACGCCAAGAGTTTCATCCTGGAGAACAAGGCGGGCGCGCCCACGCTGCTCAGCCGCCGCCGCCTGATGGCCGAGCACCAGATCGAGACAGTGGGTGAGTCGCTGCGCGCGATGATGCCCTGGATCAAGAAGAACAAGCTGGTCGACCAGACCCGCAACTGATCGCCGCTGCCGCGGTCCCCGTGAAGGCCACCGTCGTGGCCTTCACCTTTTTCAGGGTCGTGCCGGGCCGACGAGCCTGCAACAGCGCGCATCAGCGAAGCACGGGGCGTCCTTGCCGCTGGCGCCGCGCCGCTGGCCCTGGCGCTGGGCAGTGTCTTACACTGACCCGTTGCCGCCACTTTGGACGCATGGGAGAAAACCGTTATGCCTGATGGCGCAGAACTGGAACAGGTCGAGATGGAGACCATCGTGGTGCGCAAGCGCCGCAAGGGGCTGTACATATTGCCCAACATGGTCACGCTCGCGGCCCTGTTTGCGGGCTTTTATTCCATCGTCATGGCCATGAACGGCCGCTTCGACATGGCGGCCATCGGAGTGTTCTGCGCCATGGTGCTCGACAGCCTGGATGGCCGCGTCGCGCGCATGACCAACACCCAGAGTGCCTTTGGCGAGCAGATGGACTCCCTGTCCGACATGGTCTCTTTCGGCGCTGCTCCCGCACTCATCGCCTACGAATGGGCGCTGCGCGGCCTGGGCCGCTGGGGCTGGATCGCCGCATTCGTCTACTGCGCCTGCGCGGCGTTGCGGCTGGCGCGCTTCAACGTGAACACCGGCGTGGTTGACAAGCGATTCTTCCAGGGCCTGCCGTCACCGGCGGCAGCGGCGCTGATCGCCGGCTTCATCCTGGTGATGACCGAACTGGGCATCAAGGGGTCGCAGGTGCCATGGCCGATGTTTGCACTGGCGTTGTACGCGGGTCTGACGATGGTCACCAACGTGCCCTTCTACAGCTTCAAGGATGCGAGCGTGCGCCGCAGCGTTCCGTTCCCGGTCATCGTGCTGGTGGCGCTGACCATCGGCGCCATCAGCATCGACCCGGCCAAGGCGCTGCTGGGGCTGTTTGGCGTGTACGGCATCAGCGGGTACGCGGTCTACGTATGGCGCCGCTACAAGGGCGAGCCCGTCAGCGTGATCAGCACATCGACCGACGAGCCGGACGAACGCGGCCTGCATTGATCCGGCCAACACACCTGTGCTACATTGCAGGCATGAAACGGATTGCGCTGGCACTACTACCGGGAACCCATTACGGGCGACGACGGTAGCGTGTGCTAATCGATCAAACGGCTCGTATGCACCAGCAACGAGCCGTTTTCCGTTTGGGGTTGCTGGGGTCCATCACCAAAGGAACCATGATGTTGAAGCAACCCAGCAACAAGTACCGGGCGTTCGCACCGATACGCCTCGTCGACCGAACCTGGCCCGACGCCGTTCTG
>CAZLDV010000072.1:0-14245 GCA_964558425.1 uncultured Rhodoferax sp.
TTCGCCGCGCTGGGCAGTGGCGTCATTGGCAGTGGCTGGGTCGCGCGCGCGCTGGCCCACGGGCTGGACGTCGTGGCCTGGGACCCGGCGCCGGGCGCCGAAGCCGCGCTGCGCGGGCGCATCGACAAATGCTGGGGCGCGCTCGAACGCAAGGGCCTGGCCGAGGGTGCATCCAAGAGCCGGCTGCGCTTCGTCGCCACCGTCGAAGAATGCGTGCGCGATGCCGATTTCATCCAGGAAAGCGCGCCCGAGATACTGGGCCTGAAGCTGGAGCTGCACGCCAAGATCAGCGCCGCCGCGCGTCCCGACGTGCTGATCGGCTCGTCGACGTCCGGGTTGCTGCCGTCCGAGTTCTATGCCAACGCGGCGCATCCGCAGCGCTGCGTCGTGGGCCACCCGTTCAACCCGGTCTATCTGCTGCCGCTGGTCGAAGTCGTCGGTGGCGAGAAGACCGATCCGCAGGCCATCGTGGCGGCCATGGCGGTCTACCGCTCGCTGGGCATGCGGCCGCTGCATGTGCGCAAGGAGATTCCCGGCTTCATCGCCGATCGCCTGCTCGAGGCGGTGTGGCGCGAGTCGCTGCACCTGGTCAACGATGGCGTGGCAACCACCGGCGAGATCGACGATGCGATCCGTTTCGGTGCCGGCCAGCGCTGGTCGTTCATGGGCAGCTTCCTGACCTATACGCTGGCAGGCGGCGACGCCGGCATGCGCCATTTCATGTCGCAGTTCGGCCCCGCACTGAAGTTGCCCTGGACCAAGCTCGAAGCGCCCGAACTGACGGATTCGCTGATCGACGGCGTGGTCGAGGGCACGACCGCGCAGCTGGGCAACCACAGCATCGCCGCGCTGGAACGTTACCGCGACGACTGCCTGATGGCGGTGCAGGAAGCGATCCGCGTCACCAAGATCAAGCACGGAATCGCTCCCGATGCCTGAGCCGAAGGATGCCCCGCTGACCACCTGGCGCGGCACGGTGCTGCCGCAGTGGGTCGACTACAACGGCCATCTGAACGACGCGTATTACATGGTCGTGTTCAGCCAGGCGGTGGATGCATTGATGGCCATCATCGGGCTCGACGCGGACGGCCGCAAGGCCACCGGGCATTCGATCTACACGCTGGAAGCGCATATCAACTACCTGCTCGAAGTCAAGCAGGACACGCCGATCGCGGTGCGCACGCAGGTGCTGGGCAGCGACGCCAAACGCCTGCAGGTCTACCAGACCCTGCATGTGGCGGGTACCGAGCCCGTGCTCGCAGCCAACGAGCTGATGCTGCTCAACGTCGACATGGCCGGCCCACGCTCGGCGCCCTTTGCCCCTGGCGTGATGGCCAAGGTGCAGCTGCTGACGCTGGCGCATCGGCAGCTGCCGCGCCCGGAATACGCTGGCCGGGCCATCGCCTTGCCGGCCGCGGCGCGGCGCTGAGCCATGCAACCGGCGCCCCAGTCCGCCCATGGCTTGATGCCGCCGCTCGAAGGCACCGGCCACCGGACGTGAGACCCGCAGGCGCCGATGGCCGCGGCGTCTGAGAGCGTGCGAGGCAATCGCGCCCGGGCAAGCAGCAGCGTGTGCGTGACGCGGCCTATACCGACTTGGCCAACCGGCGCCGCAATTCGATCACCGCGCTGTCCACCGGGGTGAGCACCGGCAGCCCGGTGCGCGCGGCGACCAGCTTGCGCGCGCGGGCCATGCTGAACTGGGCCAGCGCGATCACTGCGCATCCTTGATTGACCAGCCGCTCGGCTGCGGAGGCGACGATTGCATCATGGCGTTCCGTGTCACCGGCGTCGAGTGCGGCCATCGCGTCCTCGACCAGTTCGCATGCCAACTCTGCCCCGGCAGGAAACTCCACCGGCATCGACGCCAGTGTGGGTGCAAAGCTGGCAATCAGGCCGATGCGGCAACCCAGGCTGGCGGCCTGCGCGATCATGGCCTCGTTGGGCTTGAGCACCGGCACCGCGGGATGGCGCCGCGCGACGGCGTCGATGCAGGGGCCGAACGCGGAGCAGGTGAACAGGATCGCGTTGCTGCCGCAATCGAGCGCGTATCGGGACAGTCGTTCGAAGCGCTCGTGCATGGCCGCATCCAGCCCGCGGTCGCTGGTGACCAGGTCGCTGGAGAGGCTGTCGTCGAGCAGGTTCATGCGCAGCGCCTGTGGCCAGTCACGCGCCAGCGCTTCGTTGATCGGCGCAACCGAGTGCGCCAGTGCGTGGATCAGTGCAATGCGGGTCATATGCTGCGTGTCGCCCGACGCGCGGACGGTCCCGGCGCATGCGGTTGAATTTTTTGTGCAAGAAAACGGGTCGGATGCCGACACGCCGCCGTCACCTTACCAGCCATCGACGGTGCCACCCATCGGGTAAACCATCAACACCCGGGAAAACCCCTGGGCCTGGGCACCGGCCTGCAGGCTCGCGAACCCATCCGGATGGCCATTCCCAGGACGTGGCCCTCGAGCGGGTCGGCGTTTGGCCGCAGCAACGGCCTGCAGCCAACGCGGTGCGGGGTTATTGGGCGTCACTGCCCCCTGCACAGCTGCGCACCGCGTACATTTCCGGCAGTTCAACCTTCAACCCGCAGGAGCCGCCGCATGCCCAATGACCCATCTCTTTTCGCCGACCCGCACCTCGAAAGCCTTTTGCCCGCGGTGCAATCGAACCGCCGGGGATTCATCGCGGCGGCCTCGGGGGCAGGTTTTGCACTTGCGACCGGCCCGGTCAACGCGCAATCGGTGATCCACACCCCGGCCGAGGGCCTGGACGCCGGCGACCTGACGATTGCGGTCGATGGCGGCAACATGCCAGCCTACCTGGCGGCACCGGCCAAGCCGGGGAAATACCCGGTCGTGATCGTCGTGCCGGAGATCTTTGGCCTGCACGAATACCAGAAGGATATCTGCCGGCGGCTGGCCAAACTGGGTTATGTCGGTGTGTCGCTGGACCCGTTTTTCCGCTCTGGCGACCTGAGCAAGATGAGCAACATGGGCGCCGTCGTGGCCGCCGCCAACAAATTGGCCGATCCGGTGATGCTGGCCGACCTGGACGCGCTGGTGGCCTTTGTCGAAAAGCAACCCAAGGCAGACGCACGCAAGATCGGCATCACCGGCATGTGCCGGGGCGGCCGCACGGTCTGGATGTTCGCCGCGCACAGCAAGAAGATCAAGGCGGGTGTGTCCTGGTACGGTGGTCTGAATCCGGTGCCGGTCTCCATGCCCCAGACGCCGCATGACGTGGCGGCGCACCTGAACGCGCCGGTACTGGGCCTGTATGGCGGCGCCGACGCGGGCATTCCGGTGTCCGAGGTCGCCCGCTTGCAAGAGGTGCTCAAGGCCGGCAACAAGAACGCCCGCGAAAGCCGCTTCGTGTTGTATCCCGGCGTCGGGCATGCGTTCCATGCCGACTACCGTCCCAGCTACCGCAAGGAAGCCGCCGAGGATGGCTGGCGCCAGATGCTGGCCTGGTTCAAGGCGCACGGCGTGGCCTGACACCCGTCCTGCCCCACCGGCGCGTGTGATGCGCGCCACATCGGGCGCCGATGCCTGCCACCGGGATTTGCAAGCGCCCGGGGCTGTCGTATGATCCGGCCCGGTGCAGGCCGACAACCGCGCGTCCATTTTTCGGTTGTCTGGGTCGCTGCGATCAGGTTGCGTGCACCGCTTGCGCAACTCCTGCACCTGCCCTGTTGATTCGCCAGGGCTTCACGCGCCAGACGCAGCCGCGTGACCTCCTTGAGCGGGTCCATTTTGGTGGTGGGGCAATGGCTGAGTATCTCAATCCGCAGCAGGAGCAGGTGGTTGCACGGCTGCTTGCGTCGCCGATGGCGCGCACCGAGTGGCCGACCTGGCTGCTGATCCTGCTGGTGTATGGAAGCTGGTTTGCGACATTGGCGTTGTCGCACCGCCTCGGCCTGCCGGTCACCACGGTGTTGTTGATTCTTTGCTGCGCCTGGTACATGTCCTTGCAGCATGAACTTGTGCACGGGCATCCGACGCGCCACCGCCGGTTCAACAAGGCGCTGGGCTTTGCTCCGCTGGCAGTCTGGTTCCCTTACACGGTGTATCTGGAGAGCCATCTGCGCCATCACAACGATGCCCACCTCACCTTGCCCGACGTCGATCCCGAAACCCACTATGTCTCGGATGCAGTCTGGCGGCACAGCGGCTGGTTGATGCGCGCGCTGTTTGTGCACCGCAAGCGCTTCTGGGGCCGTTTCATGATCGGCCCGGCGATGGCGATCGGCGCGGTGGTGCATGAGGCGCTCGAACAGGTGCGGGGCGGCAACTACCGCTATCTGCGGATGTGGATCGTGCATCTCGCGATGCTGGTTGCCATGTTGGCTGCGATCGAGCGTTACACCATCATCCCGGCCTGGTATTACCTGCTGGTGGTGGCCTATCCGGCCTTGTCGTTGGCCATGGTGCGCTCGTACTACGAACACCGGGCCGCCGATGATTGCAAACACCGGATCGCGATCAACGAGGCGTCCTGGCCGATGCGGCTGCTGTATCTGAACAACAACTACCACCTGGTGCACCACGATCTGCCATCGTTGCCCTGGTATCTGCTGGCCAAGGTCTATTGGGCCGACCGTGACGCCTACATCGCCCGCTGCGGCGGTTTTCGCATCAGCGGGTATGCCGAATTGATCCGCCGGTTCGGCCTGACACCGGTGGACGCGCCGGTCCATCCGCTGGCGCAGGACCGCAAGCCTTGACCGGCGCCTTGTCGGTTTCCTGGCGCCTGGCGCTTCCCATGTACAGGCTCACACCTGCGCTGGGCGTGGCATGGGACGCGGTGTTGGCCGCCGTCATCGCTGGGCTGCGGCGGCGCGGCTGGAACGACACCCTGCGGCTGGACGACCCGGGCGAGGACCTGATGGGCTTCTGGCGTGCGCCAGACCTGCTGTTGTCGCAGACCTGCGGCTATCCGCTGGTGACCGAGCTGCAATCAGCTGTGCAGGTGCTGGCGACGCCGCAATTCGATCTGCCCGGCTGCGTGGGCAGCAACTACCGCAGCCTGGTACTGGTGCCCGAGACCGGCGTGCGCTCGCTCGCGGCCTTGCGCGGCGCGGTGGCCGTGATCAACCAATGGCATTCGCACAGCGGCATGAATGCCTTGCGCCACACCATCGCGCCGTTGGCGCGGCAGGGACGTTTTTTCTCGCGCATCCTGGTTTCGGGCAGCCACAGCGAGAGCATCGCAATGTTGCAGCGCGGGCAGGCCGATGTGGCGGCGGTCGATTGCGTCAGCCATGGCCTGGCTGCGCGCGCAGACCCTGGGCTGGTCGCGGGAGTGCGGGTGTTGCACGACACGGCACCCGCGCCGGGATTGCCACTGATAGCGTCTCGCCGCCTGAGCGACGACCAAATCCAGCTGCTGCGTAGCGTGTTGCTGGAGTTGCCCGAGCAAGCGCCAGATGCCCTGCGTGCGGTATCGGTTCGGCGGCTGTCCGCGATGCAACTGGCCGACTACGCACCGATTCGCCAGCAGGCCCTGCAGGCGGCCCGGCTTGGGTACCCGGTACTCGCTTGATCCGTCGGCCAGTGCGTTGATGCTTGGCGCCTTTCAGCGGCACTCGGATCGACCCGGAAATGGCTACGGTCTGCATAGCTGATTGCGACGCACGCTATCGACACGGCGACTCAGCCAGTCCGGTCAATTCATCGAATTGACGCTTTGACACGTCTTTCATGCGATATATAAGGGAATGTCTGTATCCTTAAATGCGATTCCGATGGTTACGATGGCTGCGGCTTTCCAGTCCAGCCCTCGCGGACTTGTGTTTGCCGCCTGTGTGGCAGATGCACCGGAAACTACTTTACCGATCCTCAAGGAGATTCGACTATGGCCATGATTGATACAACAACCGACTCCAGAATGCTTCTGGACCGCCGCCAACTGATCGGCGGAGCATCCGCGATCGGCCTGGGCGCGGCATTCGCCAGCATGCCGGCGATGGCGCAAGGCACGCCGAAAAAGGGTGGCACTTTGCGCCTGGGCATGGAAGGAGGTTCCGCATCCGACAGCCTGGACCCTCGCACCTATGCCGACTCGATTCCGATCGCCTACAGCCTGATGTTCTGGAACACCCTGGTCGAGATCGACAACAAGGGCAACGCCACCCCTGAGTTGGCCGAGAGCTGGGAGTCCAAGCCGGGCGCGCTGGAGTGGGTGTTCAACATCCGCAAGGGCATCACGTTCACCTCGGGCAAGACGCTGGACGCGGACGACGTGATCTACTCGATCAACCTGCACCGTGGTGAAACCAAGTCGCCTGCCAAGGGCCTGTTGGCTGCCATCAAGGACATCACCAAGCTCTCGCCAAACCAGGTGCAGATCGTCCTGTCGGGCGGCAACGCCGACTTGCCGTACATCCTGTCGGACTACCACATGATCATCGTGCCCAACGGCACGGTCGACTTCTCCAAGCCCGACGGCACCGGTGCGTTCACGCTGGCCGAGTGGCAGCCGGGCGTGCGGGTCGTGGCCAAACGCAAACCGGGCACCTACTGGAAGCCCGGTCGCGGCAATTTCGATTCGGTCGAGTTGCGCTACATCGGCGACGCGGCCGTGCGCACGCAGGCACTGATCACCAACCAGGTCGATGCCATCAACCGGGTGAACCAGAAGACGGTCGCCCTGCTGTCCAAGAACAAGAGCGTCAGGATCGTGACCTCCAAGGGTGCCGGCAACCGTTTCTGTTTCGTCGCGCTGATCGACATGGATCCGTACAAGAGCCGTGATGTGATGCTCGGCCTGAAGTTCGGCATCGATCGCGAGAAGATCGTCAAGAACGTGTTTTCGGGCTACGCCAGCATCGGCAACGACCAGACCATCGGGCCGATGAACAAGTATTACAACAAGGCACTCAAGCCGCGCGCGTACGATCCGGACAAGGCCGCCTTCTATTTCAAGAAGGCCGGCATGAGCGGGCCGTTCGAACTGCAGGTGTCCGAAGGTGCGTACACCGGCGCCACCGACTCCGCCGTCATCTACCAGGAGTCGCTGAAGAAGGCCAAGGCCAACCTGGACGTCAAGCGCGTGTCGGGCGACGGCTACTGGGACAACGTCTGGCTCAAGGCACCGTTCTGCGCGGTGTACTGGGGCAATCGCCCCACTGCCGACCTGCAGTTGTCCCAGACCTTCGTCACCGGTCAGGTCTGGAACGACACGCACTACTCAAGCGCCAAGTTCGACAAGCTGATCGTCGATGCCCGGGTCGAACTCGACGAAGCGAAGCGATTGCAGATGTACTCCGAATGCCAGCAAATGATTTCGGACGAAGCCGGCATGGTGTGTTTTGCGGTCGGTGACGCACTCGACGCTGGCTCCACCAAGCTGCGGGGTCTGGAGCCCCACGCGCGCTACGACCTGAACGACCAGCGCATCGCCGAAAAAGGCTGGTTCGCCTGATCGTGGTCAACCGGACCCGGTTCCCAGCCAGCATGGGTCATCCAGGTCCGATCTCACACAAGCAAGCGCGCTTGCGCACGTCCCGCAGGATGGGCCGGGCAGGCGCGCTTTTTTTGTGGCAGTCCTTATGTGTCCTGCCGGATGGGCTGACGTACGCCGATCCGGCTCCATAAAGAGGCCAACGCATGCTCAAACTCATCATCAACCGACTCGGGCAAGGGGTGGTTACGCTGTTTGCGGTATCCGTCCTGATCTTCATCTGCACGCAGATCCTGCCCGGCGACGTGGCATCTGCCGTGCTGGGGCAAGGGGCAACACCCGAAGCCCTGGAAGCCTTTCGCAAGGAACTGGGTCTGAACCAGCCTGCCTATCTGCGCTATTTCCACTGGTTATGGGGCGCTGTTCGCGGCGATCTCGGCGTGTCGATGACCAACCAGCGCGTCATCATCGACGAGCTGTTGCCCCGGCTGGACAACACCTTGTTTCTGGCCGGCTACGCGGCGCTGATCGCGATCCCGCTGTCGGTCGGCCTGGGCGTGCTGGCCGCCATCAACGAAGGCAAGCTGGTCGACAGGGCGTCGAACATCCTGACCCTGATCACCATCTCGATCCCCGAGTTCTTCATCGGTTACCTGCTGATCATCTATTTCGTCGTCAACCTGGGATGGTTTCCGTCGCTGGCAACTGTCTTCCCGGGCATCAGTTTCGGCGAGCGGGTCTACATCACGACCTTGCCAGCCGTGGCGTTGACGTTGCTCGTGGCCGCGCACATGCTGCGCATGACGCGCAGTTCGGTGTTGTCGGTGATGTCCAGCCCGTATATCGAGATGGCCTTTCTGAAGGGCGCCAAACGCACCCGCGTGATTGCGCGCCATGCCCTGCCCAATGCGGCGGCTCCGATCATCACCGTCATCGCGCTGAACCTGGCCTACCTGGTCGTCGGTGTGGTGGTGCTGGAGTCAGTGTTCGTCTATCCCGGCATCGGCCAACTGATGGTCGATGCGGTATCCAAACGTGACGTGCCGGTGATCCAGGCCTGCGGTTTGGTGTTCGCCATGGTTTTTGTCGTGCTCAACACGCTGGCCGACGTGGCGATCATCCTGGTCAACCCGCGGCTGCGCCTCAAGCGCTGAAGCAGGAGAGGAACCATGAGAATTCTGGGACACAAGCCGACCGCCACCGCCTGGATCGGCATGGCCATCATCGTCGTGAACCTGCTGGTCGCGATATTCGGTCCGGCGTTCGCACCGTATGGCGAATCGCAGACCGCGGGTTCCACCTGGGACGAACCGAGCCTGCAGATGCTGCTGGGCGCTGACCAGATCGGCCGCGACATGCTGACGCGGCTGATCTATGGCGCGCGCATGACGATCGGCGTTGCGCTGGCCACCACGACGCTGTCGTTTTTCATCGGCATCACGCTGGGGTTTGCCGCGGCGGTGACCGGCGGCTGGGTCGACACCGTGATTTCGCGCCTGGTCGACGTGGTGCTGTCGATCCCGTTGCTGATTCTGGCCTTGATCATCCTGGGTGTGTTCGGTTCGTCGATTCCGGTGCTGATCATCACGATTGCGGTGCTCGACTCGACGCGCGTGTTCCGCTTGTCGCGCGCGCTGGGCATGGACCTGACCGTGCTCGAATATGTCGAGGCCGCGCGGCTGCGCGGCGAAGGCACCTGGTGGATCATCCGCCGCGAGATCCTGCCCAACGCAGCAGCGCCGCTGCTGTCCGAATTCGGGCTGCGCTTTTGCTTCAACTTCCTGTTCATCGCGGCGCTGTCCTTCCTGGGGCTGGGCATCCAGCCGCCGTATGCGGATTGGGGCGGCATGGTGCGCGAAAACTCGGCCGCCATCAATTTCGGCATGCTGGCGCCGATCTGGCCCGCACTGGCCATCACCATCCTGACGGTGGGGGTCAACATGGTCGTCGACTGGCTGCTGTCGGTCGAAGCCCGCCCCTCGGGCGCGCAGGCAGAAATGTGAGGGCGGGACATGCTTGACAAGACCGACAAGAAAATCATCCTGCAGATCAAGGGCTTGCGCCTGGAGACCGTGCGTGGTGGCACTGTCATCGTCGACGACGTCGACGTGACACTGCATGCCGGCGAAGTGCTCGGGCTGATCGGAGAGAGCGGCGCCGGCAAGTCGACCATTGGCCTGTCTGCAATGGCGTACGCGAGGGCGGGCGTCCATATTGCCGGCGGCGCGGTCGAAATTGACGGCGTCAACATCCGCGCCCTCGATGCGGCCGGACGCCGCAACGCGCGTGGCAAGCGCATCGCCTACGTGGCGCAGTCGGCCTCGGCGGCATTCAACCCCGCCCACACGATCATGGACCAGGTCTGCGAGGCTCCGATGATCCACGGGCTCATGTCCCGCCAGGAGGCGGAGGCGTGGGCGCTCGAGTTGTTCACGTCGCTCGACCTGCCGGACCCTGCCACCTTCGGCAATCGGTATCCGCACCAGGCCTCGGGCGGCCAGCTGCAGCGTGCCATGGCCGCGATGGCGATGTCCTGCCGGCCCGATATCCTGGTGCTCGACGAGCCGACGACCGCGCTCGATGTGACCACCCAGATCGAGGTGCTGATCCTGCTCAAGATGCTGATCCGCGAGTATGGGTCGGCAGCGCTGTACATCACCCACGACCTGGCCGTGGTGGCGCAGGTTGCCGATCGCATCAAGGTGCTGCGCCACGGCAAGGAGGTCGAGGAGGGCACGGTGGACCAGGTGCTGCAGCAGCCGAAGCAGGAATACACCCGGATGCTGGTCGAGGTGCGCGGCGCAGCCGCGAGTGAACGCGCCATCCAGTCGTCTGTCCGCGACGAAGTCATCCTCAAGGTCGAGCATGTTGACGCCGCCTATGGCAGTTTCAAGGTGGTGAATGACGTCAGCCTGGATGTGCGTCGCGGCGAAACGGTCGCCGTGGTGGGTGAATC
Organism: uncultured Rhodoferax sp.; assembly: GCA_964558425.1. Lineage (GTDB taxonomy): Bacteria > Pseudomonadota > Gammaproteobacteria > Burkholderiales > Burkholderiaceae_C > CAISIP01. The sequence continues at coordinate 10,352 of CAZLDV010000072.1, forward strand.
CGGCTCGGGCAAGTCCACCCTGGCGCGCATCATCACCGGCTTGTTGCCGCCGATTGCCGGCAACATCACATTCAAGGGCGAACCACTGCCCAAGTCGCTGGCGGAACGCAGCAAGGACCTCAAGCGCCAGATCCAGCTGGTCTACCAGATTCCCGACGTGGCCTTGAACCCGCGCCAGCGCCTGATCGAAACCATCGGCCGCCCCGTCAGTTTCTATTTTGGCAAGAGCGGCGCCGATGTGCGCAAACGTGCCGAGCAACTGATGGATCTGGTCGAGTTGCCCAAGGCGTTCCTGTCGCGCCGCCCGCCAGAACTGTCGGGAGGGCAGAAGCAGCGTGTCTGCGTGGCACGCGCGCTGGCAGCCAAGCCCGATCTGATCATTCTGGACGAACCCACCTCCGCGCTCGACCCGCTGGTGGCCGAGGAGGTCCTGAAGCTGCTGCGCAAACTGCAGGCCGAGCTTGGCCTGTCGTATGTGCTGATCACGCACGATCTGGACGTGGTGCATCGGATCGCGCACCGGACTGCAGTCATGCTCAAGGGGTCGTTTGTCGCTTTCGACGAAACGCACACCATCTTCGAGGGTCCGTACCATCCCTACACCGAACAACTCATCACCGCCGTGCCGATCATGCGCAGCGACTGGCTCGACGGTGTGTTGGCCAGGCGTGCCGCCAAGGCACAGGCCAAAGCCGCCGCGTGAGACCGCCTGTAGGACCCGGCTGACGCGGGGTCCCGGTGGATACCGATTCCGCATCTGCCCGCGATTGGGGACCATGGGGCCATCTCCAAGCCCGATCCGAAAGGACGCAGACGCCATGACTCCCACCGAATATCTGTTGCACAGCCTCACCGCTACGGTGGATGTCGAATTGCCCTTGCAGCGCGCGTCGGCGGTGGATGTGGATCTGCCATTGCAGGACGCCGCCGCGGCATCCCATCGGGCGGCAGGCACGTCTTTTCATCCTTCCTTGTCGCAGCTGGCCGCCGACCTCTCGCTCGCGCGGATACGTTGGCCGCATCGGTCGCGATCGGGCTACCACGGCGCAAGCAGCTGGAACTGGATGCGTGACGGGCGCGTTGGCTTTGGCGATCGGACGATTCCCGGCCATTGATCGGCAGCGGTCGCCAGGCCAGCGCAAACCGGCGTACCATGGATCGCATGGTGCATCGCGCAAACCTGCCTTCGGTCTACCTGCCCCATGGGGGCGGCCCCGCATTCTTCATGTCTGATGGCATGGGGGAGATGTTTCGGCCGATGGGCCAATTCCTGGCTGGCCTGCTGGCAACATGGTCACTGCGACCCAAGGCGATTTTGCTGGTGACCGCGCACTGGGAGGCGCCCCGGCCCACATTCTGCGGCGCCAGCGCACCGGAGTTGGTCTACGACTACTACGGCTTTCCGCCCGAGACCTATGCGATCCGGTATCCGGCGCCGGGTGCACCCGCGCTTGCAGGCGTTGCTGCGCAGCTGCTGCATGCGGCGGGGCTGGAGGCGGCGATCGACCCGGACCACGGATGGGACCATGGCGTTTTCATACCGCTCAAGGTGATGGTGCCGCACGCCGACATTCCGGTGCTGGCCATGTCGCTGACCCAGGGGCTCGACCCGTTGCAGCATATGGCCATCGGCGCGGCGTTGCGGCCACTGCGCGACGACGGCGTCCTGATTGTCGGCAGCGGCATGAGTTACCACAACCTGCGCAAGATGGGCGATGGCGCCGCAGCCCTTGCATTCGACCGCTGGCTCGACCAGGCCCTGGTCGGCGATGCCGCGCATCGGCGCAGTTGGCTGGCCCAATGGTCCCAGGCGCCTTCGGGCCGTGCCGCCCATCCGCGCGAGGAGCACCTGCTGCCGTTGATGGTCGCCTCCGGCGCCGGCAGTGACGCCCCCGGGCGCAAGCTGTGGAGCGACCTGGTGGGCGCGACGGTCGTGTCGGCGTGGGGGTTCGACTGACGCTGTCCACCTGCCTGGCAGGCTGCGACAGCCGCCGCCGCTGCGGCCCGGCTGCGTGTGCGTACCTGACGCTGGCCCGGTCCGCGGCGACACCCGCCTGTGGCTCAGATGTTCGAATCTGCGAACGATGCCTTGCGCCGGTTCACATAATCCAGAATCGCCTCGTCCACCGCCACGTCCATCGGTGGCAGTTCGTATTCGGCCAACTGCTTCTTGAAGCTCGCGTTGGCGCGTTGCGCCAGGTCGCGTGAACCCTCGGACTCCCACTGCTCGTAGCTGTTGTTGTCGGTGATCGGCGAGCGGTAGAACGCGTTCTCGAAGTTCGCCTGGGTGTGGGCGCAACCCAGAAAGTGCTTGCCGGGGCCGACCTCGCGGATGGCGTCCATCGCCTGGCCGTTCTCCGACATGTCGACACCCGCCATCAGCGTGTGCATCATGCCGGCCTGGTCGCAGTCCATGACGAACTTTTCGTAACCCATCGACAAGCCGCCCTCCAGCCAACCCGCCGTGTGCAGGACGAAATTGACCCCACCCAGGCAGGTCGGCAGCATGGTGTTGGCCGACTCGGAGGCGGCCTGCGCATCGGCGATCTTGGAGCCGCACAGGCCACCGCCAGAGCGAAATGGCACGCCCACGCGGCGTGCCAGCGCCGCCATCACATACAGCACCAGCGCCGGCTCGGGTGTGCCGAACGTCGGCGCACCCGATTGCATCGAGATGCTGGAGGCAAAACTGCCCAGCACCACCGGCGCGCCCGGGCTGCACAGTTGCACGAAAGCCATGCCGGCCAGCGCCTCGGCCAGCGTCTGGGCACAGGTGCCGGCCACGGTGACCGGCGACATCGCGCCGGCCAGGATGAAGGGCGTGATGATGGTGGCCTGGTTGTTGCGCGCATAGACCTTGGCGGCACCGAGCATGGTCTCGTCGAAGGTCATCGGCGAGTTGGCGTTGATCAGGTTGATGATCACGGTGCGCGGCTTGCCGGTCGATGGGTCGATGTAGTTGTCGCCGAACAGGCGCTTGGCCATCTCGACCGTATCGTTGGCGCGCTCCGGGTGCGTGACCGAGCCCATGAACGGCTTGTCGCTGTACTTCATGTGGCTGTAGACCATGTCGAAATGGCGCTTGTTCACCGGCAGGTCGACCGGTTCGCAGATCGTGCCGCCCGAATGGTGCAGCGACGGTGCCATATACGCCAGTTTGACGAAATTGCGGAAGTCTTCGATGGTGGCGTAGCGCCGCCCCTTGTCCAGGTCACGCACGAAGGGGGAGCCGTAGGCGGGGGCAAAGACCGAGTTTTTGCCGCCGATGACGACGTTGCGCTCCGGATTGCGCGCATATTGCGTGAATTCGCGTGGCGCCGTCGCCTGCACCAGCTTGCGCGCCAACCCCGACGGGAACCGCACCCGCTCGCCTTTGACGTCGGCGCCGGCAGCGCGGAACAGCTCCAGCGCCTCGGGTTCGTCGCGGAAATCGATGCCGGTTTCTTCGAGGATGGTGTCGGCGTTGCGCTCGATCGTCTGCAGACCCTCTTCGTCCAGCACCTCGTAATACGGGATGCGACGGGTGATGTAAGGCACCGAATGGCTGCTGCGCGCACTGCGTGCGGCGCGCTTGGCCTCGCGTCCGCCCCCTGCCCGCCGGCCGCGCGGTGCATTGTCCGTGCCTTGTGCCAATACCTCGTCCATGGTGATCTCCGAAAAGAGTGGCTCGTGCGCGAGAGGCGCCCGAAGTGAGCGTGAGTATGGTCAAGCCCGGCCAAACAGGTGATCCGCAAGCGACGCTGCCTAGCACGCTCACGCCAAAGTTTGGCATCGTGGGGCAGGAACGCCTTCCAGCGCGGCAAGGGCCGGATCGCCCGCCGATGATGCGCGACGGCGCGGTGTCGACTGGCCGCGCAGGCTGATTGCGCGGAGCAATGCGCGCGGTGATGCTAG
>CAZLDV010000073.1:0-6267 GCA_964558425.1 uncultured Rhodoferax sp.
TGACCATCTCGCGGCTGCAGCCCGCGCGGCTGGCGATCGCCTGGTGCGTGATGCGTTCGGTCGTCATGCGGCGTCCGTCTGGCTGGAGCGTGACCATGTCGTTGATCAGCCGGGTGATCCGGCCATAGACATCGATGAACGCCAGGTTGCGCGCATCGCGGGTCGCCATGCGCAGACGCTGGATCACCTTGGACAGCAGCTCGATGGCAAATTCCGGTCGCTCGCCGATGTAGTGCATCAAGGCAGGGCGGTGGATCACGGCGCAAACGGTTGGCTCCAGCGTGATCACACTGGCCGAGCGTGTGCCACCATCGAGCGCCATCTCTCCAAAATAGTCACCGGCGCCGAAGATGCCAAAGGTGATCTCCTTGTCGTTGCTATCCGTGCAGTACACCTTGACCCGGCCGCTGAGCACGATGAACAGGGTGTCACCCACTTCGCCTTCGTGGATCAGGATGGTGCCCCTGCGATAACGCCGCGCGTCGCCGCGCGATGCGAGCGTGCGCAGCGATTGGGGATGCTGCGCATTGGAGACAAAGTCGTCGTGTTCCTTCGCCATGGACTGCTGCTCCTTGTCCGGCCGGTGCCGGATGTCCTTGTAGCAGACTGTAACAAGTACCGGCGCCGAATCTGGCCAAACATCCACCGCAAGGGGGATGGCGTTGCATCAGGGCAGGCGGGCCAGCTCCCGGGCATCGCGTTCGTAGGCCGCAAGCCGGGCGATGGCGCGCGCCCGTTGTTGCGTGGTCGTGTGGTTGTGCAGCAGTGCGTAGGTGCGGCAATTCTCCAGCGTCGCCGCTTGCGCGTAGCTGCGGTAGGCCGGATCGGGTGACACCAGCAGCCGATCCAGATAACCCTGCAAGGCCGCTGTCGCCTGCGGCGGCGTCGGTCGCGGCGCGCCATTGGCGCCACTGAGCCTGCGGACCATCTGCAGCAGGTCCTGTTGCCGGCGCAGTCTCTCGGCGTAGCTGCGCTGCACGTCGAAATCGGTGCTGGCCAGTCCCGCCTGCAAGACTGCGCGCTGCCTGTCGTCCAGCGTGCCATAGAACTGCTCGGCCCGTTCGACCGATGCCTGCAGCCGCTTGTCCAGTTGCTCGCTGCGGTTGCCGGTGGCCCATTCACGTCGCCATTTGGCGTTGCCCTTGTCGAATTTGGCTTCGATGTGCCGGATCTGCATCGGCGTCAACGACATCGCCAGCGCCACTGCGACCGGTTCGGCCTGTACGCGGACGGCATCCAGACGTTCCAGGACCTGGTCGTGGAAGCGACAGACATCCTGCGCGGTGGTATCGGTCAGCGCGTCGCGCTGGACCTGCTGCAGCAGCCCGGCCACCTTGACCAGTTCGTTGGCCCGGTGCCAATCGTGCAAGCGCCCCAGCGCATTGCGCAGTTGCACCGACTGCATCTCGCCCAGGTCGGCATAACCGTCGATCCACCAGTAGCCGATGTCGGGCAGATTGTTGTAGGTCAGCTTCACGGCGCTGCAGCTGCCGAGCAGCACCAGCGCGGCGGCGGTGACCAGCGGACGGATAATCCGGGACCATAGCAACTCCAGGCGACGGGATACGGTCATGGATTCAAGTGTTGGCATCGTGGATGTGGTGATCATGGCAGCGGGCAAAGGAACCCGCATGAAGAGCAAGTTGCCCAAAGTATTGCATCCCTTGGCCGGCCGTGCCTTGGTGCACCATGTGCTGGCCACGGCAGCGGAACTGGGCGCGCGCCATGCGGTGCTGATCACGGGCCACGATGCCGACAAGGTCGAAGCCGCCTGTGCCGCCGCAACCGGGGTGGTGAACCCATCGCTGCAATTGCAGTGTGTGCGCCAGGAGCCCCAGCTCGGCACCGGCCACGCGGTGCAGCAAGCCGTGCCGGTATTGCCCGACGACGGCGTGGTGGTGGTCCTCAGCGGCGACGTGCCGCTGACCGAGGCGCAGACCTTGCGGGACCTGATCGCGCTGTGCGACGGCAAGGCACTGGCGTTGTTGACGCTGGAGCTGACAGACCCCAGGGGCTACGGCCGTATCGTGCGCGAGGGCGGCACGGACCAGGCGCCGGTGCGTGCCATCGTCGAACAAAAGGACGCGAACGCGGCGCAACTGGCGATCCGGGAAATCTACAGCGGCATCATGGCCGTGCCGGCGCGACTGCTCAAGGCCTGGCTGGCCCGGCTGGACAACCAGAACGCGCAGGGGGAGTATTACCTGACCGATATCGTCAAGTTCGCGGTGGCCGATGGTGTACCGGTGCTGGCACACCGCATTGCCGATGCGGTGCAGGTGGCAGGTGTCAACAGCCCGGTGCAACTGGCCGAACTCGAGCGCGCCTGCCAGCTGCGCCAGGCGACGCGCCTGATGGAGCAGGGTGTGCGTATCGCCGACCCGGCGCGTTTCGATCTGCGCGGTGCACTGCAGTGCGGGCAGGATGTCGCGATCGACGTCAATTGTGTCTTCGAGGGAACGGTGTGGCTGGGTGACGACGTGCGCATCGGCGCCAATTGCGTGATCGCCAATGCCCGCATCGAAGCCGGTGCCGTGATTCACCCATTCACCCATGTCGACGGCGAAAAGGCCGGTGTACTGGTTGGCCCCGGTGCGCTGGTCGGGCCCTTCGCGCGCTTGCGTCCCGGCGCGCAACTCGGGCCCGAGGTGCATATCGGCAACTTCGTCGAGGTCAAGAACTCCACCCTGGCCAAAGGCGCCAAAGCCAACCACCTGGCGTATCTGGGTGACGCGACGGTTGGCGAGCGGGTCAATTTTGGCGCCGGCAGCATCACCGCCAATTACGACGGTGTTGCCAAGCACCGTACCGTGATCGAGGCCGATGTGCATGTGGGCAGCAACTGTGTGCTGGTGGCCCCGGTCACGCTCGGTGCCGGCGGTACCGTGGGAGGCGGATCGACCATCACCAAGAATACCGCCCCGGGCACACTGAGCATTGCCCGTGGCCGGCAGACCAGCATTGCCGGATGGACGCGCCCGCGCAAATGAATCCGACGGCCATCGACCCACACCAGCGCATCGCGCAGCTCGAAAGCGAGCTGTCCCAGGCGCGTCTGGTGCTGGAGGACTTCACCTATTCGGTCTCGCACGACCTGCGTGCGTCACTGCGCCATGTGCATGCGTATCTGCGCATTGCGCGCGAAGACCTGGGTGACGAACTCGATCCCGCCATCGCAGCGCACCTCGATACCGCTGCCGGTGCTGCCGCACAAATGGGTCGGCTGATGGACGGCCTGATGGAGCTGTCGCGGGTCGGGCGGGCGGTCATGCAGCACGGTGTCGTCAACATGGCGCGGCTGCTGGACGATCTGCGCCAGCCGCTGCATGAGCGAAGCCAGGGGCGCGACGTGCAGTGGCAGATCGCGCCGGACCTGCCGCGGGTGCGCGGTGATGCGGTGCTGCTTGGCCAGATGCTGACCTGTCTGCTGGACAACGCGCTCAAGTTCACGGGCCAATGCCAGGGTGGTGCCCGTATCGAGATTGGCTGGAGCGCGCTGGCGGGCGGGATGTGCGAGATCTACGTGCAGGACAACGGCGCAGGGTTCGACCCGCGCGTGCAGGATCGCCTGTTCAAGGTGTTCCAGCGCCTGCACAGCACCCGCCAGTTCGACGGCATCGGGATCGGCCTGGCGCTGGCCCGGCGCGTGGTCGAGCGCCACGGCGGTCAGATCCGGGCCAGCGGAGCGCTTGGCCAAGGTTGCCGCATCAGCTTTTGCCTGCCACTGGCGTGAGCTGCGGCTGGCGCAGCGGCAGTTGCGCTCCGAACTTGGCGCGCTTGACGCTGAAGAACGCCTTGACGTTGCGCACGTTGGCGTCGCTGGTGAACAGGCGCTGTGCCAGCGCGTGGTAATGCGGCATGTCGCGTGCATGCACCACGAGGATGAAATCAGGCCCCGGCGAGACCCGGTAGCACTGCTGCACGCCATCGTCGGGCAACACCCGCTGCTCGAATGCATCGAGCCACTCGGCCCCTTGCCGGTCCAGCGTGATCTCGACCACCGCCGTCAATCCGTACCCCAGCGTGGGCGCCAGCGTGTCGGCCGACAACACCGCAATCTGCTGCTCGATCACTCCGGCCTCGACCAAGCGCTTGACCCGGCGCAGGCAGGTGGGCGCCGACGTGAAGGCACGTTGGGCCAGCTCCTGGTTGCTCAGCGACGCATCACGCTGAAGCTGGTCCAGCAGCCGCAGATCGATTTCATCGAGTTCTATTTGTTCCATATGTTGATATTGAATGAAATAAGCAGTCAAATCAATAGAAACATGAAATATGCAATCAATGTTGTGAACAATTTGGCATATTATTTTTCTTGGCTGACCTTACCATCGCGCCACAACTTCTGGAGCATTACCCATGTGTGGCATTGTCGGCGCCGTTTCCAACCGCAATATCGTCCCGATCCTGGTCCAGGGCCTGCAGCGACTCGAATACCGGGGCTATGACTCGTGCGGCGTTGCCGTGCATGCCGATGGCCTGCAGCGTGCGCGCAGCACGTCCCGGGTGGCCGAACTGGCGGCGCAGGTGGCCAATGGCAGGTTGCAGGGCAGCACCGGCATCGCGCATACCCGCTGGGCCACCCACGGCGCGCCGGCGGTACACAATGCCCATCCCCATTTCAGCCACGGCACCGGCGCCGACGCGTACGACCGGCCCGGGCGGATTGCGCTGGTGCACAACGGCATCATCGAAAACCACGACGAACTGCGCGCTGCGCTCACGGCCAAGGGTTATGGGTTCCAGAGCCAGACCGACACCGAGGTCATCGCCCACCTGGTCGACAGCCTGTATGACGGCGATCTGTTCGAGGCGGTCCAGGCCGCGTTGCCGCAACTGCGCGGCGCCTACGCGATCGCGGTGTTCTGCAAGGATGAGCCGCACCGCCTGGTCGGTGCGCGTGCCGGTTCACCGCTGATCCTGGGTGTCGGAAAAGACGGGCAGGAGCACTTTCTGGCCAGCGACGCGATGGCGCTGGCCGGGGTGACCGATCAGATCGTCTACCTGGAAGAAGGTGACATGGTCGACGTGCAGATGGGCAAATACTGGTTGATCGACAAGGCGCACAAGCCGGTCGAACCCGCCAGGCGCCCGGTCCGGACGGTGCTGGCGCACAGCGGTGCGGCCGAACTGGGCCCGTACCGGCATTACATGCAAAAGGAGATATTCGAGCAGCCGCGCGCGATCGGCGACACGCTCGAAGGGGTACAGGGCATCGTGCCGGAGTTGTTCGACGGCGCCGACGCGAGCGCAGCGCGGGTGTTCAAGGACATCGATTCGGTGCTGATCCTGGCCTGCGGCACCAGCTACTACAGCGGCTGTACCGCCAAGTACTGGCTCGAGGGCATCGCCGGCATTCCGACCCAGGTCGAGGTGGCCAGCGAATACCGCTACCGTACCTCGGTGCCCAACCCCCGCACGCTGGTCGTCACCATCACCCAGTCGGGCGAGACCGCCGACACCCTGGCCGCGCTGCGCCATGCGCAAAGCCTGGGCATGCACCAGACGCTGACGATCTGCAACGTGGCCACCAGCGCGATGGTGCGCGAGTGCAAACTGTCCTACATCACGCGCGCCGGCATCGAGATCGGCGTGGCCTCGACCAAGGCCTTCACCGCGCAACTGGCCGGCTTGTTCCTGCTCACGCTGGCGCTGGCGCAAAGCCGCGGCAAGCTGAGCCAGCAAGACGAAGACATGCACCTCAAGGCAATGCGCCACCTGCCGGTGGCCTTGCAGGCGGTGCTGGCACTGGAGCCACAGGTGATCGCCTGGGCGCAGGACTTCGCGAAGATGGAAAACGCGCTGTTCCTGGGCCGCGGCCTGCATTACCCGATCGCGCTCGAAGGCGCGCTCAAGCTCAAGGAAATCAGCTACATCCACGCCGAGGCCTACCCGGCCGGTGAACTCAAGCATGGCCCGCTGGCCCTGGTGACCAGCGCGATGCCGGTGGTGACAGTGGCGCCCAACGATGCATTGCTCGAAAAGCTCAAGAGCAACATGCACGAGGTGCGCGCCCGCGGCGGCGTGCTCTATGTGCTGGCCGATGGCGATACCCACATCGAAAGCGCCGAAGGCATCAACGTGATCCGCATGCCCGGACACTACGGCGCCTTGTCGCCATTGCTGCACGTCGTGCCGTTGCAACTGCTGGCCTATCACACGGCAGTTGCACGAGGGACGGATGTGGACAAGCCGAGAAACCTGGCCAAGAGTGTGACGGTCGAATGACCGTCGTACTCTTGCGGCGCGCATGCGCCGGCGCCGAAGGCG
>CAZLDV010000073.1:6367-14245 GCA_964558425.1 uncultured Rhodoferax sp.
GACGGTCGAATGACCGTCGTACTCTTGCGGCGCGCATGCGCCGGCGCCGAAGGCGAGCCAGGTTTCTCGGCTTGGGGCGCAGGCTAACTTGGCGCAGCCAAGTTAAGGCCCGCAGGGCCGGCCGTAGCCACAAGCCACGCAAACTCGCCAAGAGTGTGACGGTCGAATGACCGTCGTACTCTTGCGGCGCGCATGCGCCGGCGCCGAAGGCGGCACGCATGCATTGGAACTATCGCGTCGATGATGTATCCTGCTTCCCAAGTGGGAATTGTCCTGTTTCATTTGGTTTTGGAGAAGATTGTGTCCATTCGTGAAATGCTGCCTTCCGAGCGATCGAAGGCGAAAGGGGGTCGTATGTCCTCGGCTGCCTCGCCTGAGGTTGGCACCGTGGCCAGGGTAAAAAAAGTGCGTGCCAGGAGAGATCCCACCTCATCGAAGTCTGATCCAGTCGGTTTCGAGCTGCTGGGGAGTATCCAGATCGACCCGGAGACAACCGAGCGCTTGCGCAAGACGATGCTGGCCCATGGGGTACTGACGTATGCACCCAAGAACTTCGACACCTTTGTGCGTGTGGTGAACATCGCTTCTCCCATGCAGTTGCTGGAGACTGAGCGCGCTGGCGTAGCTGCTGCATTTTTGGGAGAAATGGCAGAGCGCATGGATGTGTCCTACTCGCATCTGGCTGAAACGGTCGGGATCCCCAAGGCTACCGCTGCTCGCAAGCTGGCCAACCACGGGATGATCGACGGCGCCGCTGCAATTGCTCTGGCTCGTCTACTGGCCATTGCCGAAGAGATTGTTGAGGACAGCACTTCGCCCGATGCCACGACGTTCGACACGGCCAGGTGGCTGGGGCAGTGGATTGAGCGGCCGCAGCCCGCCTTGGGTGGTCGTAGACCGTCGCAGCTTCTGGACACGCCGACGGGCGTTGCCATGGTGACCAAGCTGCTGGGGGCCATTCGGAGCGGGGCCTATCAGTGAAGCTATGGCGGATCGCGGCAGAAACGCGCAAATTCCCGGCCACTGATCTGAGCGGGAAGGGAGCGGCCATTAGCCCGGGTCGATGGAACAACGAAGCCGAGGCCGTTGTGTACAGCGCACCCACCATCGCCATCGCCGTCTTGGAGACGGCTGCGCACATCGACGACGCTGGCTTGCCGCTGGATCGATGCCTGGTCGAAATCGATGTGCCTCCTGCTGTGTGGAAGATGCGTAGCAGGCTTGATGTCCGAAAGCTGCCTCCACAGTGGGACGCCATTCCGGCGGGTATTGCAAGCGCGATGGTCGGCTCGCAGTGGCTCGCCGCACAGCAATCGGCCATCTTGATGGTGCCTTCGGTCATCGTTCCGGAGGAGGTCGCCGCGCTCATCAATCCTGCACACCCGGATGCTGCGTCGATCAAGTGCAGGGCGGTTCGAAGATTCGAATACAGCCGCTTGTTCAGGCGTTGAGCTTGGGCGCAGCGAGGCCACTGCGCGATCCAGTGTGTCGCCGTCGCGCAGCACGGCACGCATATGGCGGGAGAGGGCGATCAGCGATTCGTCTCCGGTGCCATGCCCGAAGTTGTCGTTGATCAACTTGAAGCCGTCCAGATCCAGGTGCAGAACCGCCAGCAGCTGGTCGTGGCGCTGACAGTTGACCATCGCTCCCGGTCATCAGGATCAATCCCCGAAAGTGGAGAGGATCAGTTTAGGTCCTTGGAAAAAACCTGCAAGATTCCTGCGCGGCAACATATCCACGCGTTCGTCCATCCGTCACGACTGGCGCGAGGCCATCATCCCTCGCGTTTGCCCGCCGTGCTTGCCACCAGCTTGTCGAGCAACCGCTCCTGCTCGCGGCTGAGCTTGTCGGGGAAACGCGGGACGACGATGACGATCTGGTCGGCGCGTTTGCCGTCGTCGCGCGCCAGGAACCCCTGGCCGGCCAGCCGGTAGAGCACCTGCCCGCGTTGCAGGCCGAGCGGCTGCTGGCCACGCAGCGTGGGGACGTCGATCGTGCGGTTGGCGATCCAGCTGAACCCGTCGACCGGCAGCTCGCAACGCACGGTTCCGTCATCATCACGCACCAGGGTTGGATGCGCCTGCAGTTCGACCTGGATGTCCAGCGCCACCGGACGGCCACCTGCCGCCGCCACGTGCAGCATCGCGCCGTCGCGGACATCGGCTGGCAGCCGTACCGACACGCGATAGCGCGCCACCTCGGCCTTGCCCCTGCCTGCGCACGCCGGACATGCTGGCTGCAGCGTGCCTGCGCCGTCACAGGTCGTGCAGACCATGGGCGCGCCGAACCAGCCGAACCAGGTTCGTTCCTGTACCTTGCCCTGGCCCGCGCATGCGGCGCAGTCCCGGGGCTGCGACTGTCCGGTGCCGGCACAGCTGCGGCACGGCTCGACGATGGCGCCTTGCAGTATCTTGATGCAACCAGCCGCTGCTTCCTCCAGCGTCAGCGATACCCGCCGTTGGACGGTGTGCGCTGGCGTGGACGCAGGCGCAGGCGCTGGCGCGCCGTGCGCCCCGGGATGCGCTGCCGCGGTGTCGCTGCTTGCGCTGCGGATCTGTTCGAGCGCCTGATTGATGCGCTGCATGCGCGCCGACGCGCTGGCGTGGCCATTGCGGTCGGGGTGCCAGCGCGACACCAGCGCGCGCCACGCGGTCTTGGCCTGCGCGAGGTTGGCACCCGGGGCCAGGCCCAGTTCGGCATAGGCGTCGTCAATGGTCATGATGGGGTGTTAGGCCGGCCGGCGATCCGGGCGGCAAGGCGTATCGGTAAACCACTGATTACATCATTGACGGCGCGACGACGAGCCAGTGGTGCCAGCGCTTTCCATTCGGCGGGATACTTGGCAGGTCTGCCATGCCAAAGTCGCCGAACGGTGACCGCGCTGGCGCACCTTGTCCGTTGATTCACCTGAAACCGATTTTTCAATGCCTCCTGTCACCCAAGCCCTGCTGGGCGCCAATGTCCTGGTCTATTTCGTCGTGCAGCAGATGTGGCCGGACGCCGTCGGCATGTTCGCGTTGTGGCCCTGGCCGTCCGAGTGGTTCCGGCCCTGGCAGGTGGTCACCTACGCCTTCCTGCACGGTGGTTTCACCCACCTGGCGTTCAACATGTTCGGCCTGTGGATGTTCGGCGCTGAACTGGAACGGGTCTGGGGCGCGCGCCGCATGCTGCAGTTCTATTTCGCCAGTGTGCTGATGGCTGCAGTGGCGCAGTTGCTGGTGACCTGGCTGCTGGGGTCTGCGGCGCCCACCATCGGTGCCTCCGGCGGCCTGTTCGGCTTGCTGATCGGCTTTGCAATGGTATTTCCACGGCGCATGATCACGCCGCTGATACCGCCGATACCGATGCGCGCGCCGGTGTTTGTCGGTCTGTACGGCGCCATCGAGCTCATGCTGGGCGTGACCGGCAGCGCCAGCGGTGTTGCCCACTTTGCGCACCTCGGTGGATTGCTCGGAGGCTGGCTGATGATGCGTTACTGGCGCGGCCAGCCGCCGTTCGGATCCCGTCGCCATTGACGGGGCGCAAGTGGGGCACTTCGCCCGCTTGTGGGGCGAACCGGTTCACGGTATCGTCCACAGCCATGCGCACAACCCACAAACATCCACCAGGGCGCGAGCCGCCCGACCTGCCGCCCAAGCCGGAGCCAGAGCCCGATACCCGGATGCACGATGCCTGAGCGTGGCGCTTTGCAGCAGCGTTTCACCATTTCGGAACGCGGATGCGGCTGATCATCAGCGAGCCTGACAGCGCGAACAGCATCACCAGCGGGTGCAACCCCAGCCCCATCCATTCAACGCCACCCCACCACAAGCGCGGTCCGACCGCGTCGCGGGCCGCCGCGACCACCAGCATGGCCACCAGCAGGACCGATGTCGGTATCGGGGTGCCTTCGAAGTAACGCACCTTGCCGGACGCGTCGGACATGTCTTCAGCCGTGATGTTGAAACGCGCCAGGCGGGAAACGCCACAGGCAACGAAATAGGCCAGCGCGATGCGGTCGAAGAAGCCCTGCATGCCGCAGGCATACGCCATCATGGCCGGCGCCACGCCAAACGAGATCACGTCCGACAGCGAGTCCAGTTCGCGGCCCAGGCTGGACGATTCCCGGCGCCAGCGCGCGATACGCCCGTCGAGCACGTCGAACACGAAGGCGGCCACGATCAAGGCACCGGCAAAGTACAGGTGCCGCGTGTCGCCAGTCTGCACGAACGACATGGCGGAGAAGATGGCGCCGGTCCCGCACAAGGCGTTGGCCAGCGTGAACCAGTCTGCGAGATGGAACTCGCGGATCATCGAAAAAGGTCTGGGTCGTTGCAGTTCGGACGGCATGGCGGTCAGGATGGTTGGGGGGACTCGATTCCCTGAATGGATTCGACGATACGCCGCTTCACGAGCGGGGGCTCCTTGCCCACATGCATCGCGTGTTTGCGGTCGCGCAGCGTGGCGTCGGCGGTGGTGACCCGATCGAAGCGGCGCAGGTGCTCGGTCCAGGATTCATCGACGATCTGTTCGACATACACACCCGGGTCGTGGATGTCGTGCAGCAGATCCCATGACAAGGCACCGTGGCGCAGGCGATTGCGTCGGCTGATCTGCATCAGCGCCTTGAATTCGTCGGCACGTGACGGATCGATTCGGTATTCGATCGTCAACACGACCCGACCGGTGCCAGGTTCCTGTTCGACGACCGGCATCTTGAACTGCCGTGTCGGCGTCAGGTCTTCTTCGGTCTGGTTGTCCGCCATCCAGCGGTTGACCAGCAGCATCGCGATCAGGCCGGTGGTGGCCGCCACGATCAAGCTGCCGCGGATCTCGTAGTGCGAGGCGACCTGCCCCCAGATCGCGGCACCAGAGGCGCTGGCACCCATGATCGCCATCTGGTACATCGACATGCCGCGCGCCCGGACCCAGTCGGGCAAGGCCAATTGGGCGGAAACACTCAGGGCGTTGGCGGTCGTGATCCAGGCCATGCCGGCCACCATCATGGCGATCGAGGCCACCATTGCGTTCGGCGCAAGGGCCACGGCCAGCATCGCCAGTGATTGCAGCGCGGAGCCGCGCATCACCAGGCCGTCGCGCGACCACATCCGGCGCAGCCGTTCCATGTTCAGCGCTGCCACGATCGCGCCAGAGCCCATCGATGCGAGCAGCAGCGTGAAGGTGCGGGCATCACCACCGGGCAGACCGCGTGCGACCAGCGGCAACAGCGCGATCAGCGCGGTCGAATGGAAGAAGAAGATGAAGATGCGCGCCAGCACACCTTGCAGGTGACCGGACTGCGCCACGAACTGCATGCCGACCCGCATCGCACTGACCAGCCTTTCGCGACCCAGCGGCTGGGGTGTCGGTGGGCGGCGCCAGCGCACGATGACGATCGAGGTTCCCAGCGCCATGGCAGCATTGAGCATGAAGACCGAGGCGCTGCCCAGGCTGGCAATCAATGCGCCAGCCACCAGCGGGCCGACGATGCGGGAGGCGTTGGCCGAGACGCCATTGAGCACCAGCGCCGCCGGCAACTGGTTGCGCGGCACCACCTCGGGAATGATGGCCGAAAACACCGGCCAACGCAGCGCCAGACCGATGCCGTTGGCAAAGGTCATCGCCAGCAGCAGGGGCGGGGACATCCAGCCGGCAATCACCATGCCACACAATATGGACGCAACGACGGCAACCCACAGTTGCGTGACCAGGAAAAACTTCTTGCGGTCAAGGATGTCGGCCAGCGCGCCGCTGGGCAGACCGAGCAGGAATACCGGCAAGGTCGAGGCGGTCTGCACCAGCGCCACCAGCGCGGGCGATGGGGTCAGCGAGGTCATCAGCCAGGCGGCGGCGACGTCGTTCATCCACATCGAGATGTTGGCCGCCAGCCAGGTGAACCACAACATGCGGAACACCGCAGACCCGAACGGGGCAAGCACCGACGAAGACGCGGCTTGGCTCAGGGCTTCGGGTTCTTCGGGGGGCGTCGCGGGCATTGTGACGGCAGGCAGGCACGGTAAGACAAGGCCCTATTGTCGCGTGCAGGCGCCCCGGCGTGCGCGCGGGCAGACCAGCTTCATCCTGAAGCGGGCCCAGCCGACGCGGCCGGACAGCGACCTGCGTCTCGGGCCGACCCGCTGCTGGCGTCGGCCCCATGGCAGACGCCAGTCAACGTTGCCTTGGCGCGGTCACCAGCCCCAGAGCAGGCGCTTGGCGATCCAGCCTTGGATGCCGCTGCTGCTTTCCACATGGATCCAGCCCTGGCGGGCGCCGCGGGTACGCATCAGGTCATAGCGCTCGGCCTTGCCGACGATGCGGTAGCTGGTGCCCGGGCCGCCGCGGATGTTGGCGGTGCGCGCTGTGACGATGTGGTGCGGCGTGTGACCGACCATCGAACGGGCCACCCATCCGGTGTCGTTTTCGAAGTCCCTGACGCGCAGCCAGCTGCCTTTGCGTCGCAGCACCCGCAGCGGGTAGCCCCGCTCCAGTTCCCACAACACCGGACTGCCTGTGCCAGGGCCGGACCGCATGTTGACCACCGAACCCTTGATGCTGACCATCTCGGCCGCCTGCGCCGGCAGTTGCGTGCTTGCCAGCACAAGGCCGGCAATGGTGATCCAACGGGAAAGGGTCGGTGTCATGGGCATGGGTCAAAGGCTCCTTTGCCTCTGACTGTAGACCGCGCAGCGCGCCCAAAGGCCGCAACTCCGCCAAAATCGGTCTGCCGCGTTACGAAACGCTACATCGCATACATGATCTCACTATCCCGTGGCGCCCCGTGCGTGCATGCGTTTCGGCCCACGTCGGATGGATCGGGGATGGCTGAAGTGGACGGGGCTGGCTACACTGGTTGCCAGAGTCCGGCAATGCAAGGGAGACCACCATGGCCAACATCGCGATCGGTCTGCACGGCGGCTGCGGCACGCTGGAGCAGGGCCAGCAAGCTGCCGCCGAATGGGCAGAAAGCCTGCAACACATGGCGGATGCCTTGCGCGCCGGCTGGAGCGTATTGCGTGCTGGCGGGGCTGCGCTCGATGCGGTGCAGGCAGCCGTCGTCGTGATGGAAGACAGCCCGCATTTCAATGCCGGTCACGGCGCAGCGCTGACCGAGGCCGCGGACCATGAACTCGATGCCTCGATCATGGATGGCGCGACACTGGCCGCCGGCGCGGTCTGTACCGTGCGCCGCATCCGCAACCCGGTGCTGGCGGCGCGCGCCGTGCTCGACGACGGTCGCGCCGTGCTGCTCAGCGGCAGGGCAGCGGACAACTTCGCCGAGCTGCAGGGCTTGGCAATCGTGCCCAACACCTACTTCACGACACAACGGCGGGTCGATGCCTTGCGCGCATTGAAGGAGAAGGCCGCGATCGGCGCCTTCATTCCGGCGTCCGAAGCCGAAAAGCATGGCACGGTGGGCGCCGTTGCGCGGGACGCCAACGGCCACCTGGCCGCCGCCACCTCCACCGGTGGTTTCAACAACAAGCAGGAAGGCCGGGTCGGCGACAGCCCGATCATTGGTGCGGGCACCTACGCACGCGACGGTGTCTGCGCGGTCTCGTGCACCGGGCAGGGCGAGATCTTCATCCGGCGTGTCGCAGCCTATGACATCGCGGCCCGCATGCTGTATGGCGGCGAGACGCTCGATGCCGCGACACACACGGTCGTGTTCGACACGTTGTCCAGCCATGCCATCGGCGCCGGACTGGTGGCGCTCGGGGCGCAAGGCAACCCGGTCGCGCCGTACAACACGCTGGGCATGTACCGCGGCTGGATCACGACCGACGGTCAACTGGTGGTGGCCACCCACAAGGCGCTGCATCCAATGGGGCCGGCATGAGCCCGCCGGGCCGTTCCCAAGGGCGAATTCCGCAATGCGCAGCATGGAGGATGCCTGATGAG
>CAZLDV010000074.1:0-7700 GCA_964558425.1 uncultured Rhodoferax sp.
AGTTTGTGACCGAGGACAGCTATGATCCGTCGAAGAAGGGCGCGCTTCGCAATTATGGCTGTCGCCCGAACTGGTCGACTACAAGCTGTTTGCGCCCAAAGATGTGCTGTGCTGGCCCGCTGGCACCGGTCATGCGCTGGCCGATTGGTTGACCTCGCGGGGATACACGCCGACCTACCGCGGGTGGGAGGACCGCTGAGCTGTCGCAACCCGGTGCTGCTGCGCCTGCGGTGCAGATGCTGCGGCGGGGGTAGCGCAAATCTCCCCAGGAGCCTGTCGGACTTGGAAATCGTCGGCTGCAAATGTGCCGCAGCGGTCCATTTTTCACCGTCTTTTTGCCCCATAGCTGGGCTATGGGGCTGCAAATCCGGCAAAAACTGTCCTCGCTGGGGCCCATTTTCGCTCTCTACGCTCCAAGTCCATGATGTCTAGAATCCATCGCAACCTGTCCAGGAGACACGATGCAAGCTGCTGATATTGAAGTCGACGCCCGCGGCCTGAATTGCCCGCTGCCCATCCTCAAGGCCAAGAAGGCATTGTCCGGGCTGCAAAGCGGACAGACGGTGCGGGTGGTGTCGACCGACGCAGGGTCGGTGCGCGATTTTCAGGCCTTCGCCAAACAGACCGGCAACGAACTGGTCGAGCAACGGATCGAAGGCGCGGAGTACATCCACCTGATGCGCCGGCGCTGAAACGGCGCTGGCACATCTGCCGCGGGCGCGGACGTATCGCCAGCGGGTGGCCGACCGGCGCCCTGTCGACGCGGTCAGCCCAGACGCGCCAGTTGCTCGCGCAACTTGAGCAACGTCGCTTCGAAATCGGCGACCCGCTGTCGTTCCTGCGCAATCACCGCCGCAGGCGCTTTGGCCACGAAGGCCTGGTTGGACAATTTGCCCCTTGCCTTGGCGATCTCGCCGTCCAGTCGACCGGCTTCCTTTCCCAGCCGCGCCTTCTCGGCCACTACGTCGACTTCCATGTACAGGCAGACGCGCGCGGCGCCGACCACCGCAACCGGCGCCGCCTTTGCCGCAGCAGACCATGCGGCTTCGTCTTCGAACACCCGCACTTCGCTCAGTTTGGCCAGGGCCTGCAGCACGGGGGCCGATCCACGCTGGAAGCCGGCCTCGGCGGCATCGCTGGCCAGCACGAACAAGGGCATGCGGGTCGCCGGTGAGACACCCATCTCGCCACGCAGGTTGCGGCACGCGTCGACCAGCTGTTTGAGCCGGGCCACGTGGGCGATGGCCGCCGTATCGATACGTTCGGGCTGGCTGACCGGATAGGCCGCAATGCTCACCGAAGCGCCCGTACGGCCGGCCACCGGCGCCACCTTTTGCCAGAGTTCTTCGGTGATGAACGGGATCACCGGATGCGCCAGCCGCAACACCGTCTCCAGCACCCGGATCAGCGTGCGCCGGGTTGCGCGTTTGGCCGCATCGTTGCCGGTGGCGATCTGCACCTTGGCGATTTCCAGGTACCAGTCGCAGAACGCGTCCCAGACAAACTGGTAGATGCTGTTGGCCACGTTGTCCAGCCGGTACTCGTCGAAGCCCTTGGCGACATCGGCCTCGACCTGCTGCAGCACCGAGACGATCCAGCGGTCGGCGGCGCTCAGTTCCAGATACGCCGCGCTGTCACCGCCCGGCTCGACGGCGGCGACCTTGTCGTCCTGCAGCCCGCAGTCCCGGCCTTCGCAGTTCATCGAAGCGGGTGGCGTTCCACAGCTTGTTGCAGAAGTTGCGGTAACCTTCGCAGCGCTTGGTGTCGAAGTTGATGTTGCGCCCCAGCGTGGCCAGCGCGGCAAAGGTGAAACGCAACGCATCGGCGCCGAAGGCGGGGATGCCGTCCGGGAACTCCTTTTGCGTGTTCTTGCGCACCACGGGCGCAGTCTCGGGCTTGCGCAGGCCTTCCGAGCGCTTGGCCAGCAAGGGCTCGAGCGTGATGCCGTCGATCAGGTCGACCGGATCGAGCACATTGCCTTCGGACTTGCTCATCTTGTGTCCATGGGCATCGCGCACCAGGCCATGGATGTAGACGTCTCGAAACGGCACGCGGCCGGTGAAATGCGTCGTCATCATGATCATCCGGGCCACCCAGAAGAAGATGATGTCGTAGCCGGTCACCAGCACGGTCGAGGGCAGGTACAGATCGTAGTCCGACGGTTCGCCGGGCGATGCAACGGACGCGCCCTCGACGGCGTCGGGCCAGCCCATGGTCGAGAACGGAACCAGTGCGGACGAATACCAGGTATCCAGCACGTCCTCGTCGCGCTTCAGTGCTCCCTGGTAGCCCGCCTTGTCAGCGGCGGCGCGGGCGCCGGCCTCGTCGCGTGCCACGAACAGCTCGCCCGCCTCACCGTACCAGGCCGGAATCTGGTGGCCCCACCACAACTGGCGGCTGATGCACCAGTCCTGGATGTTGTTCATCCACTGGTTGTAGGTGTTGACCCAGTTCTCGGGCACGAACCGCACGGCGCCGCTGTCGACCGCATCAATCGCTTTTTGGGCGATCGATTTGCCGCTCGGGTCCTGCGGGCTGACCTTGGTCATGGCCACGAACCATTGGTCGGTGAGCATGGGCTCGATGACCTGGCCGGTGCGGGCGCAGCGCGGCACCATCAGCCGGTGCTTCTTGATCTCGACCATGACGCCCAGCGCGTCGAGATCGGCAACGATCTGCTTGCGCGCGACGAAGCGGTCCAGACCGCGATAGGCCTCGGGCGCGGCTTCGTTGAGCGTGGCGTCCAGTGTCAGTACGCCGATCATCGGCAACTGGTGGCGCTGTCCGACCGCATAGTCGTTGACATCATGCGCCGGCGTGACCTTGACCACGCCGGTGCCGAACGCCGGGTCGACATAGTCGTCGGCGATCACCGGGATGTCGCGGCCGCACAGCGGCAGCTGCACGCGTTGGCCGATCAGGTGCTGGTAGCGGGCATCCTGCGGATGCACCATGACCGCGACGTCGCCGAGCATGGTTTCGGGCCGGGTCGTGGCCACGACCAGGCCGTCCTGCAACTGCCCGTCGACCTGCTGCGGCCCGTCGACGAAGGGGTAGCGGATATGCCAGAGATGGCCGTCCTCCTCTTCGCTCTCCACCTCCAGATCGCTGACGGCGGTCTTGAGCACCGGGTCCCAGTTGACCAGCCGTTTGCCGCGGTAGATCAAGCCTTGTTCGTACAGGCGCACGAAGGTCTCGGTGACGACGGTGGACAACTTGGCGTCCATCGTGAAGTATTCGCGGCTCCAGTCGACGCTGTCGCCCATGCGGCGCATCTGGGTGGTGATGGTGTTGCCCGACTTTTCCTTCCATTCCCAGACCCGGGCGACGAAGTTCTTGCGCGCTTCCAACGGTGTCGCACCCATGTCGTGGCGGCTGATGCCTTGCTCGCGCAACTGGCGCTCGACGACGATCTGGGTGGCGATGCCGGCGTGGTCGGTGCCCGGTATCCAGACGGTGTTGTGGCCGCGCATGCGGTGGTAGCGCGTCAGCGCGTCCATGATGGTCTGGTTGAACGCGTGGCCCATGTGCAAGGTGCCGGTCACATTGGGCGGCGGCAGCTGGATCGCAAAGGCGCCCGCTGTGGCATCGGGTTTGCCAGTGCCACGGCTGCCCGCCACGGCATAGCCGCGCCGCTCCCACTCTGGCCCCCAGAAGCCCTCCAGCGCGGCAGGTTCGAATGATTTGGACAGGCTCTGGAGCCCGGGCTGATGCAAGACGTCGGTCATGGTGTGCGCTGTGGTCGTGCCCGCGCGCGTGGTGCGACCGGGCAGGTAAACGGCATCCCGCTGGACGCCGACCCCGGACGCGGGTCCGGGACGCGCCGATTTTAGGCGAGGCGTTGCTGCTGCCGCACCAAGGTCACGGTGCTGGCTGGATATCGGGAAGCCGGGCCGCTGCGGCCAGGCATTCCCGCAATACGTCGCTGTCGCCGACCTGGTTGGCCAACAGCAGGATCAGCCGCGCGTTGAACAACGCCGACTGTTCGGCGCCAAGGCCCTCGTGGGCATCGAGCAATTGTTCGTAGAAGGCGTCTGCATCCTGCAGGTTCAGGCTGGTCTTCATGGTGCTTCTTGCCGGTGGGATGGTTCAGGTGATGGCCAAGGCGTGTTCAATTGCCTGCACCAGGCTGGCGTCGACGGCTTCTCCCGTGGCCGCAAGATAGGCGTCGGGCCGGACCAGCGCCCAGGCATGGCCGAACACATGGCAGGCGCCTTGCAGATGACCGAGCGGGTCACGGACGGTCTCAAGTGACTGGGTGCGGGCATCCGGGCCGAGCACCTGCACGCAACGCACCGGCGCCTGGCGACTCAAGGCAGCCAGGCGCTGGCGGGCCTGCTGCGACTGGTCACCGAACACCAGCACCAGCAGGCGTCCGTCGGCCCAATGCAGCAGGTCATTGACGCAGCCCTGGCTGCCGTCCTGCCAGCAGAAATGCACGTTCTGCACCGACAGGCCGCCCGACTTTTCGCAGACGCTCGACTGACTGTAAGGGTTGGCCACCGCCATGCGGCCGGTGTTGACCAACTGGCGCGCAAACGGGTATTGGCGCGCCAGGCTGATGACTGCAGTACGAAAGGTCCGCTCCACGCCGTCACTCGGTCGCAGGAAGCGGGTGGTGCGGTTGGTGACCTGCACGTTGTGCCGGGCCGCTTCGAGGCGTTCCTGGTTGTAGCTGTCGAGCAAGCCGGCACCGGCGTGCCCCCGCAGCACAGCGGCCAGCTTCCAGGCCAGGTTGTCGGCATCTGCAACGCCGGTGTTGCCACCACGGGCGCCGAACGGGCTGACGATCTTTGCGGTGTCGCCGATGAAAAACACGCTGCCGATGCGCAAGGCATCCAGGCACTGGCTGCGGTAGGCATACGGACCGACCCAGACGACCTCGCATTCGACGTCGTCGCCGAACTGGCGCTGCAGCCGCTTGCGCACTTCGGCCTCGCTGCTGACGTCCACCGGATCGGCGTCGGGCTCCATCTGGTAGTCGATACGCCATACATCGTCGGCCATCAGGTGTTGCCAGACCGCCCGGTTGTCGTTGAATGGCGCCTCGATCCAGGTGTGGCGTTCGGCGGGTGGCAGCTTCTTGAAGCGCACGTCGGCGATGCACCAGCGGTCATCGCGCCGACGTGCCTGCAGCGTGGCGCCGCACCAGCGGTGGAACGGTGTATGCGACCCGCTTGCGTCGATCACATGGTCGGCCTCGATCTGGTAGCTGCCGGCCGGTGTTTCCACCGTCAGCGTCGCAAAACCCGCGTGTTGCGTGAAGGCAGTTACCCGGGAGCTCCAGCGCAGGTCGACGCCGCCGAGTTCGACGATGCGCTCGACCAGATAGCCCTCGATGTAGAACTGCTGGATATTGATGAACGCGGGCTGGGCCGACAGATGAAAGCTGCTTTGCTGGCGCAGATCGAAGGAGTACACCTCGTCGTTGCCGGCAAAGGTGCGGCCCACGCTCCACTGGATGCCTTTGGCCGCAATGCGTTCGTAGATGCCGAGCCGATGGAAGATCTCCAGCGACTTTTGCGTGTAGCAGATACCCCGCGAAGACGCACCCTTGACGCCGACCGAGTCATCCTCGTCCAGCACCACGGCAGCGATGCCTTGCCGTGCCAGCGCGCAAGCCAGGGTCAAACCGGTGATGCCGGCGCCGACGATCACGATCGGGTGCCGTACCGTATGGCCCGATGTCAGCTCGGGCGGCGCGGTGAACGGGTAATGCGGCAGTTCGTAGCCACCCCGGGCGAACTCGTAGCCATTGGTGAAGGCGGCGCTGGCGTACGGCTTGCTCATCAATCATCCTCTGTGTTGCGATGCGGCGGCGCGTGCGTTGAACTCCGGACGGTCGTTTTGCTGCGGCTTGAGCGCAGCGGTGGTCAGGCCATTTGCACGATCCTGACGCCATTGTGCTTTGCGCGCGGTCCATGCGTCCAGTCGGGCCCGCGCGCCGTGGCTTTCCTGTTCCATCTGGGCGGCGCTGGCCACATCGGCCGAGAGCTCGAGGCGGATGCCGTTGGGGTCGAAGAAATAGATGCTCTTGAACACATGGTGGTCGGTCACGCCAATCACGTCCACGCCATGCGCTTGCAGCCGCGCGCGCATGCTCTCCAGCTCGGCGGTGGAATCGACGCGAAATGCAATATGGTTGACCCAGGTCGGTGTGTTGGGGGAGGGCAGGGCTGATTCGTCGTCGCCGAGGTCGAAGAACGCAATGAAGGAGCCGTCCTGCAGCCGGAAGAAGAAGTGGGTGTAGGGGCAGTACTCGCCGGTGCTGGGCACGTAGTCGCTCTGGATGATGTGGTACAGCGGCAGGCCCAGGATGTCTTCGTAGAAGTGGCGCGTTTCCTCCGCGTCACGGGCCCGGTAGGCGTAATGGTGCAGTTGCTGGATCGGGGCCGGTGCTGGTAGCGGCGACGCGGGCGGTGTGGCATTCATGGTGGACTCCGGATGGCACTGGATGACGGGCTTGCGATCTGAGAATTCGCCGATCGGTAACGCGTTGACTTTATCGTAGCTCTGACCATTTGATGCATCACGTCCGGTGGCTGAAAGTTGAGAACTGTTATCACCTGTGGCCAATCAATAGCCATAGTGCATATGACAGATTGAATGTGCCAATTGGACCAATCGCCCACGCTGGACTACCCTCAGCGGGTCTTCAGGCGGCGCGCTGCCGGAAGCAGATGTGTTCAACCTTCATCCACAAGGAGATTTCCATGGCAGCACTCAAAGGCTCCAAAACGGAAGACAACCTCAAGGCCGCCTTTGCAGGCGAGTCGCAGGCCAACCGCCGTTATCTGTATTTCGCGAACAAGGCCGACATCGAAGGCCAGAACGACGTGGCAGCGCTGTTCCGCTCCACCGCTGAAGGCGAGACCGGCCACGCCCATGGTCACCTCGAGTGGCTCGAGCAATGCGGCGACCCGGCCACCGGTCTGCCGATCGGCGCCACCCGTGACAACCTCAAGGCCGCCGTGGCCGGCGAGACCCACGAGTACACCGACATGTATCCGGGTATGGCCAAGACCGCACGCGACGAAGGTCATGACGAGATCGCAGACTGGTTCGAGACGCTGGCCAAGGCAGAGCGCAGCCATGCGAACCGCTATGCCAAGGCGCTGAACGAGCTGGTGGATTGATGTCCCCTTGCGCGATGCGACTGCGGTCGCACCGCGCTGCACGCCAACCAGCGCCTGTGGCTGGTTGACCCAAGCAGTTGTGCGATCGACTGCTTGGGTCAACCCCCGAACGCGCAACGCCTACGATCACACGAGGACACGATGGCAAAAGAAGGCAACCTGGAAGCCCCGACCCGACATCCGATCGACTGGAAGGGGGCCGACTACTACAACGAAGCGTCTGCCTTCGAGGAGCTCGAGCGCATCTTCGACATCTGCCACGGCTGCCGGCGCTGTGTCAGCCTGTGTGGCTCGTTTCCGACCCTGTTCGATCTGGTCGACGAGAGCACGACGATGGAAGTCGATGGCGTCGACAAGAAGGACTACTGGAAGGTGGTCGACCAGTGCTACCTGTGCGACCTGTGCTACATGACCAAGTGTCCCTATGTTCCGCCCCATCCGTGGAACGTGGATTTCCCGCACACCATGTTGCGCGCCAAGGCGATCAAGTTCAAGAAGGGCGAGGTGGGTTTCGGCGAGCAGTTGCTGGCCTCGACCGATACCCATGGCGGCCTGGCCGGCATT
>CAZLDV010000074.1:7710-13814 GCA_964558425.1 uncultured Rhodoferax sp.
TTCCGATCGTGGTGCAGACGGTCAACGCGGTGAACCACATCAAACCGGCCCGCGCCGTGATGGAAAAGGCGCTGGGCGTGCACAAGGATGCCTGGTTGCCCGCACTGGCGAAGAAGAAGTTCCGTTCTGCTGCGCCCAAGTCCCCAGTCCATGCGGTGCGTGACGGCGAGAAGACACCGGGCAAGGTGGTGATCTATGCCACCTGCTATGTCAACTACAACGAGCCGGGCATCGGTCTGGACCTGCTCAAGCTGCTGGAGCACAACGAAGTGCCTTACGTGCTGGTCGAGAAGGAAAAATGCTGCGGCATGCCCAAGCTCGAACTCGGCGACCTCGATTCGGTCAATGACCACAAGGAAGTCAACATCCCGATCCTGGCCCGATATGCCCGCGACGGGTACGCCATTCTCACGGCGGTGCCCAGCTGCACGCTGATGTTCAAGCAGGAACTGCCGCTGATGTATCCGCAGGACGCCGACGTCACGCTGGTGCAGGGCGCGATGTGGGACCCGTTCGAGTATTTCATGGCGCGCAAGCGCGACGGACTGCTCAAGACCGAGTTTCCGAAGGCGCTGGGCAAGGTCAGCTATCAGATCCCGTGCCACGGGCGGGTGCAGAACATCGGCAAGAAAACCGAGGAGATGCTCAAGATGGTGCCCGGCACCAGTGTGCACACGCACGAGCGCTGCTCCGGCCACGCAGGCACTTTCGGCGTCAAGAAGGCCACGCATCCGATGGCGATGAAAATCGGTAAGCCGCTGTTCAAGGCCATGGCCAACCACAAGGACGGCGGCTTGCCGGACGTGATCAGCTCCGACTGCCCGCTCGGTGGTCACCATATCGCGCAGGGTTTCGACGTCAACCAGCTCGGCGCGGTGCCGCAGAAGCACCCGCTGACGCTGATCCGCGAAGCCTATGGCTTGACGTAGACAAGCGCCGACACAGGAGAGGCATATGCAATTGACCGGACACATCACCCCCGAGAGCCTGATGGGGCTGGAGGCCTACAGCAAATACCGCAAGGCGCACAAGCCGCAGGTCATGGCGCATCGCAAGCTGCGTTCGGTGGCGCTGGGCGAACACATCACGCTGCAGTTCGAAAGCGAGTTGACGATTCGCTACCAGATCCAGGAAATGCTGCGCATCGAGAAGATCTTCGAGGAGGAAGGCATCGTGCAGGAGATCGAGGCGTATGCGCCGCTGCTGCCCGAGGGCAGCAACTGGAAAGCCACGATGCTGATCGAATACCCCGACGTGAACGAACGCAAACGCGAGCTCGCACGACTGATCGGTGTCGAGGACCGCATGTTCGTCGAGATCGAAGGCATGGCGCGTGTCTATGCGATTGCCGACGAAGACATGGACCGCGAGAACGACGAAAAGACGTCGGCCGTGCATTTTGTTCGCTTTGAGCTGAGCGCCGCGATGTGCGCAGCCGTCAAGGCGGGCGCCAGCGTGAAACTCGGGTGTGACCATACCAACTATCCTGCGCACACCACCATAGCGCCCGAAACACTGGCTTCGCTGGCGGGCGATCTGAAGTAGATCGACCGGATGGGTGGCAGGCCGGACACGCCTTGCCCGTCGACCCCGTGGCGCCTGTAGGGCCGCCCTCCCGGATAATTGTCGGCGAAAGGTATCTGTCTTCCCATGCTGCTGTTGCTCTCCCCGGCGAAGTCGTTGGACTATGCATCGCCTGTCCCTGAGGTTGGCGCCAGCGAACCCCTGTTCGTTGCTGAATCCGTCCGGTTGATTCGCGCACTGCGCGTCTACAAGGCGCCGCAGATTGCCGAACTGATGGACCTGAGCGACGATCTGGCGCGACTCAATGTGGCGCGCTACAAGGCCTGGCGCCGCGCCGTGCCGGCGCAGACGTCGCGCCAGGCGGTATTGGCCTTTGATGGCGACGTCTACGGCGGCCTGCAGGCGCGCCAGCTGTCACCGGGCGATCTGGCCTGGGCGCAGGACCATCTGGCCATTCTCAGCGGCCTGTACGGCGTGTTGCGGCCGCTCGACCGCATGCAGGCCTACCGGCTGGAGATGAAGACCCGGCTGCCCAACGAGCGCGGCTCCAACCTCTACCAGTTCTGGGGCACACGCATTGCGTGCTACCTGAACCAGCGTCAGGCCGGCCAAGCGGAGCCGGTGGTGGTCAACCTGGCGTCGCAGGAGTATTTCAAGGCGGTGGACCGCAAGAAGCTCAAGGCCCGTGTGATCGAGTGTGTGTTCGAGGAAGCCCGCGCCGGACGTCACCAGGTCATCAGTTTTCTGGCCAAGCGCGCACGCGGTCTGATGGCCCGCCACGCGGTCCGGCTGCGGGCGACCACGGTGGCCCAACTGGAGAGTTTCGATGCCGAAGGTTATGCATTGGTGCGTGCTGCGTCGACGCCCGGACGGCTGGTGTTCCGGCGCGATGGCCTCACCTGAACCGCCAACGGGTGCGTGCATGACGACCATCGGCCCCACGCGCGACGGCAACCACAGGACAACAACGGCATGAGGCTCAGATCCAACGGCATCGATATCGAGGTGGAAGACACCGGCCCCGGGCCGGGCGGTGCGGAGCGTCCCGTGGTGCTGCTGATCATGGGCCTGGGCATGCAGCTCGTGGCCTGGCCGCCGGGTGTGGTCCAACTGCTGGTCGACACCGGTTACCGGGTGATACGGCTGGACAACCGCGATATCGGCCTGTCGCAACATTTCGATCATCTGGGCACGCCGAACCTGGTCTGGGCCGGCCTCAAGCGCCGTCTGGGCTTGAACCTTGTGCCGCCGTACACCGTGCACGACATGGCGCTTGATGCGATCGGGGTGCTCGATGCGCTCGGTATCCGCAAGGCCCATGTCGTGGGTGTGAGCATGGGCGGCATGATCGCCCAGCGAGTCACGCTGGCGGCGCCCGACCGCGTGCGCAGCATGATCAGCATCATGAGCTCCAGCGGGGCGCGGGGCCTGCCACAGGCCGATCCGAGTCTGATGCGGGTGTTGTTCAGCCGCCCGGCCAATGATTCGCGTGGCGCCATCATCGCCCACTATCTGCGGCTGTACAAGGCGATCGGCAGTCCTGGTTTTCCGACCGACGAGATCGAGCTGCGCCAGCGCATTGCGACGGCAGTCGAGCGCAGCTACCACCCGGCCGGCACGCAACGCCAGATGGTGGCGGTTGCCGCCGACACCACCCGTGCCCAGGAACTGCAGCGCATCGACACACCCACACTGGTGCTGCACGGCCGGGCTGATCCATTGGTGCCGTTTGCACATGGGCAGGACACCGCGCGGCGCATTGCTGGCGCGCAGTTTGTCGGCATCGAAGGCATGGGACATGACCTGGCCGCGGGTGTCGTCGATCGGTTGCTGCCGCATCTGGCGCCGTTCCTGTTGGCGCATCGCTGAAGGCACGAAAACATGTTTACACCCGAACAGTCGCAGCTGGGCAAGGCCACTGCTTATCCTGACCAATACGACGCAGGACTGCTATATCCCATCGCGCGCGCGCCCAATCGCGCCGATATCGGCGTCGATGCCACGCTGCCCTTCCTGGGCGCCGACCTGTGGACCGCGTTCGAGCTCGGCTGGCTCAACCTGCGCGGCAAACCGCAGGTGGCGCTGGGCCATTTCACCGTGCCCTGCGAGACGGCCAACATCATCGAGAGCAAGTCGTTCAAGCTCTATCTGGGCAGCTTCAACAACACCCGATTTTCAGACGTGGATGCCGTGCGTGCGCGCTTGCGCATGGATCTGGACGCGGCGTTGTGGCGCGGCGCTCCGGCGGTGGGCGCGGGCGTGGGAGTCAAGATACTGACACCCGAATTGTTCGAGCGTGAGACGGTCCAGGAACCCGGCGGCCTGTGCCTGGACCGGCTGGAAGTGGAGTGCACGCAATACACGCCGGCGCCGGAACTGCTCAAGGCCGACCTCGCGTTCCAGCCTGTCACCGAAACCTTGTTCAGCCGCCTGCTCAAGAGCAACTGCCCGGTGACCGGCCAACCCGACTGGGGCAGCGTGCAGATCAGCTACAGCGGACCGCAGATCGACCAGCAAGGCTTGTTGCAGTATCTGGTGAGTTTTCGCAACCACAACGAGTTCCACGAACAATGCGTGGAGCGCATCTACATGGACATCTGGCGCCGCTGCAGGCCGGCGCGACTGGCTGTCTATGCGCGCTATACCCGTCGCGGTGGTTTGGATATCAACCCGTTTCGCACCAGCGCGCCGCAGGCTTTGCCGCGCAACGTGCGCACCGCGCGGCAGTAAGCGCGGCGCCGTCAAGCGCAGGCAGGCACCTGCCGTCATCTTGGAGCGCGCTGCGCGCGGGTATCCGGGTCGCAATCTGGCACGATGGCGGATGGCGGTTGGCGGATGGCGGATGGCGGATGGCGGATGGCGGATGGCGATAGGCCATGCCATCGGGTCAGAATAATTGGCCCGTCCAGATGTCGCCGTTGACAGCAGTCTCGCCCGCCCGATGCGCCGTGCCATGGCCGTTGGCGTTGTCGTCGCGGTCACCGACCTTGGCCAGTGAGCCAACGCGAACCCCGAGCAGGCGCAACCGGCGCTCGAGCGGCACACGCTTGAGGCATTGGCCGGCCGCTTGGCGGATGGTATGTGCGTCAGCCGTGTGGTGGATCAGGGTCTGGTCGCGGGTGGCAATCTTGAAATCGTCGAACCGCAGCTTGATGCCGATCGTCTTGCCGACATAGCCCTTGCGCTGCAGGTCTTCGGCCACCTTCTGGCACAGCCAAGTGAAGATGGCGCCAAGCTCGGCGCGGTCGCGCACCGCATGCAAGTCGCGCTCGAAGGTGGTCTCGCGGCTCATCGAGACCGGTTCGCTTTCGGTGACGACCGGCCGCTCGTCACGGCCCCAGGCAGCGCGGTGCATCCAGGCGCCGGTGGCCTGGCCGAAATGGTCGATCAGCCATTGTTCGTCCTTGGCGGCAAGCTCGCCGATGGTTTGGATGCCCAAGGCCTGCAGCTTGGCGTCGGCCTTGGGGCCGATGCCGTTGATCTTGCGACAGGCCAGCGGCCAGATCATGGACTGCAGATCGTGTTCGTACACGATTGCGATGCCATTGGGCTTGTTGAACTCGCTGGCCATCTTGGCCAGCAGCTTGTTGGGCGCGACACCGACCGAGCAGGTCAGGCCGGTGGCATCAAAAATGGTCTTCTGAATCAGTCGCGCCAACACGCGCCCACCCTCGCGCTGGCCGCCTGGCACCTCGGTGAAGTCGATATAGACCTCGTCCACACCACGGTTCTCCATCCGTGGCGCGATCGACAGAACGACATCCTTGAACTGCCGCGAGAAACGCCGGTACTCCTCAAAGTCGACCGGCAACTGGATTGCCTGCGGGCACAGTTTGGCCGCCTTCATCATGCCCATGGCCGAGCCGATGCCGAAGGTGCGGGCCGGATAGGTGGCCGTGGTGATGACGCCGCGCCCGACATAGTCCTTCAGCCGCGCGAACGCTTCCACAGGGATATGCGCGCGCGGGTTGCCACTGGCCTGCGCCTCGGGATCGTCGGCCAGGGCATCGAGCGCCGCCTGCACCGCGCCGCGCCCACCGCCGATCACCACTGGCAGGCCCTTGAGCTGCGGGTAGCGCAGCAGTTCGACCGAGGCGTAGAACGCATCCATGTCGAGGTGGGCGATGCGACGCAGGGGATGCGCGTCGTCGTCTGGTCCGGTTGTGATGTTCACGCGTCAATTTTCGCCCAGTCGATTTCGGCGGCGCGCATTGGTGGTATCGGCGCCATACGGATGACCTTGCGCGCAAAGTCGACATCCTTGATGCGAAGACGCATGGCCTCCATCAGCCGCATGCCGGTGCCATACAGCAGCCGCGCCAGCACGGCGGTGATACCGTCCATCTGCGCCAATACACCGGCCACCTCGGCCTGGGTCAACACCGCCGGGATGCGCGGCTTGCGCGTGGGCCGGTTGATGCCGTCGAGCCATGGCAGGTCGATCGACAGCACCTCGCGGTACAGGAAAAGTATCGCGCTCAAGGCCTGGTTGTGCGTGGACGCCGACACATGGCGCTCGGTGGCGAGCATGGTCAGGAACGCCTCGATACCCTTGGCGTCGATGTCGCGCGGATGCCGTA
>CAZLDV010000075.1:0-12581 GCA_964558425.1 uncultured Rhodoferax sp.
ACGAACTTCATGCCTTCGCGCACGATCGACTGCGCCAGCACGGTGGCCGTGGTGGTGCCGTCACCGGCGTTGTCGCTGGTCTTGGAAGCGACTTCCTTGACCATCTGCGCGCCCATGTTCTGCAGCTTGTCCTTGAGCTCGATTTCCTTGGCGACCGACACGCCGTCCTTGGTGACGGTGGGGGCGCCGAAGGAGCGCTCGAGAACGACATTGCGGCCCTTGGGGCCCAGCGTGACCTTGACCGCGTTGGCCAGGATGTTCACGCCTTCAACCATGCGTGCGCGGGCTTCGCCGCCAAAAATCACGTCTTTTGATGCCATATTGTTTCTCCGAATCTGGTAAATGAATGGGGACTGGGGGTGATTACTTGGCGTCGACAACCGCGAACAGGTCGTCTTCCTTCATCACCAGCAGTTCGTCGCCGTCGACCTTGACGGTCTGGCCGCTGTATTTGCCGAACAACACGCGGTCGCCGACCTTGACAGCCATTGCGCTGAGTTCGCCCTTGTCGTTCTTCTTGCCTGGGCCGACCGCCAGGACTTCGCCCTGATCGGGCTTTTCAGCTGCGCTGTCAGGAATGACGATGCCGGAAGCGGTCTTGGTTTCGTTTTCCACGCGTTTGACGATCACGCGGTCATGCAGGGGACGAAGTTTCATAGGATCTCCTTGGATTGAAAGGTTTGGGTCATCAAAAAGGCACCAGCGAACACGTTGGTGCCAGTCAACTTGAGGTGAAGGGCGCTGTTAGCACTCATCTACTTCGAGTGCTAATGATAAGGGCTCTCGACCGCATTTCAAGCTGACGCGCCAAAAAAGTTGTTCCCGATGATGTCCTCCCGTGGCCGACTCGTACGGGTTGTCGGGTGCGGTGCGCGATGACGACAGGTCGCCGCGCGAGAGCGCGCATCAGGCATCGTCCATGCTGCGCATTGCGGAATTCGCCCTTGGGAACGGCCCGGCGGTACCTGGCAGCTGCACGTGTCGAGCAGCGTGATCGACCGACCACCGCATGCCAAGGTAGTGTTTGCCTATCGCCGGCATTGGCTGAATCAAACCACGGCAATGGTGTTGACCGGCATAATTCAATCTCGCTATCGAATTTCATTCATCAATAGGAGCTAATATGTCCATCATCAATACCCAAGTGCAACCGTTCAAGGTCCAGGCGTTCAAGAACGGCAAGTTCATCGAAGTCACCGAGGCCGATCTGAAAGGCAAGTGGTCGGTTCTCGTTTTCATGCCAGCGGCCTTCACGTTCAACTGCCCGACCGAGGTCGAGGACGCGGCCGACAACTACCCCGCGTTCCAGAAGCTGGAGGCCGAGGTTTACATCGTCACCACCGACTCGCATTTCGCCCACAAGGTGTGGCATGAGACCTCACCCGCGGTCGGCAAGGCGAAATTCGCGTTGATCGGCGACCCGACCCACCAGCTCACGCGCATGTTCGGCGTGCATATCGAGGAAGAGGGCATGGCCTTGCGCGGCACGTTCCTGGTGAACCCGCAGGGCATCGTCAAGACGGCCGAGATTCACGACAACAGCATTGCGCGCGACATGATCGAGACGCTGCGCAAACTCAAGGCCGCCCAGTACGTGGCCAAGAACCCGGGCCAGGTCTGCCCAGCCAAATGGAACGAAGGCGCCAAGACGCTGACCCCGTCGCTGGACCTCGTGGGCAAGATCTAACCCCCGCTCCCGACGCTGGCAATCCTGCTGGCCTCGGTTCACACATTTCGATTCGCCCGACGGACCCCGTCGCCGGTGCCCTTGCGGACACGGGCGGGCGGGTCTGCGCGCGCAGCTGCATGTTCCAAGGAGAAGAAACCATGCTCGACGACAACCTGAAAACCCAATTGCAGTCCTATCTGACCCGCTTGACGCAGCCGGTTGAAGTGATCGCGTCGCTGGGCGATGGCCCCGATGCGCAGGACATGC
Organism: uncultured Rhodoferax sp.; assembly: GCA_964558425.1. GTDB lineage: Bacteria > Pseudomonadota > Gammaproteobacteria > Burkholderiales > Burkholderiaceae_C > CAISIP01. The sequence continues at coordinate 1,937 of CAZLDV010000075.1, forward strand.
GCGCTTTCCTGCAGGACCTCGATGGTCTGAACGACAAGCTCACGCTGCGTTGGGACGGCATCGATGTGCGCCAGCCGTCGTTCCAGGTCACGCGTGCCGGCCACGACATGGGCGTGCGTTTCGCCGGCATTCCGATGGGACACGAGTTCACCTCGCTGGTGCTGGCGCTGCTGCAGGCCGGTGGCCATCCGCCCAAGGTCGATGCCGATGTGATCGAGCAGATCCGTGGGCTCGATGCCGACATGCTGTTCGAGACCTACATCTCGCTGACCTGCCACAACTGCCCGGACGTGGTGCAGGCGTTGAACCTGATGGCGGTGCTCAACCCGCGCATCCGGCACGTCATGATCGATGGTGGCCTGTACAAGGACGAGATCGCGCAGCGCCAGATCATGGCGGTGCCCACGGTGTTCCTCGACGGCCAGCCGTTCGGATCGGGCCGCATGGAGCTGTCCGAGATCCTGGCCAAGGTCGACACGGGGGCTGCGGCCCGTGATGCGGGCAAGCTGGGCGCCAAGGAGACCTTCGACGTGCTGATCGTCGGTGGTGGACCGGCCGGCGCGGCAGCCGCGGTCTATGCGGCGCGCAAGGGGATCCGCACCGGCGTCGTGGCCGAACGATTCGGCGGCCAGACGCTCGATACGCTGGGCATTGAAAACTACCCGTCCGTGCTGCGCACCGAAGGCCCGCAGTTTGCGCAGGCGCTCGAGGCACAGGTCAGGGCCAACGAGGTGGACATCATGAGCGGCCAGCGGGTCACGTCCATCGTGCCGGCGACCAAGCCGGGTGCTCCGATCACCGTCATGCTGGACAACGGCGCCGCGCTCACGAGCCGCAGCGTGATCCTGTCCACCGGCGCGCGCTGGCGCAACGTCAACGTGCCCGGCGAGGCGCACTACAAGAACAAGGGCGTGGCGTATTGCCCGCATTGCGACGGCCCGCTGTTCAAGGGCAAGGACGTCGCGGTGATCGGCGGGGGCAACTCCGGCGTGGAAGCGGCGATCGACCTTGCCGGCATCGTACGCAGTGTCACGCTGGTCGAATTCGCCGACCAGCTCAAGGCCGACGCGGTGCTGGTGAAGAAGTTGCGCGGCATGCCCAACGTGACCATCCACGTCAACGCGCAGACGACCGAGATCACCGGCGACGGTCAGAAGGTCGACGGCATGCTGTTCAAGGACCGCGCCAGCGGCGAAAGCCACCGCGTAGCCCTGTCCGGCGTGTTCGTGCAGATCGGTCTGGTGCCCAACACCGAGTTTCTCAAGGGCGCGGTCGAACTCAGCCGGTATGGCGAAATCCTGATCGACGAGCGCTGCGCCACCAGCGTACCCGGCGTATTCGCCGCCGGCGATGCGACCACCGTCCCGTTCAAGCAGATCGTGATCGCCGCCGGCGAAGGCTCCAAGGCCGCGCTCAGTGCGTTCGACCATCTGATCCGGTCGCCCCTGACCAAGTGACGCCGCGCCGTCTCGACGGTGCCAACCGTCGTGCAGCCGCAAACGCCGTGTTGCCGGGTGTGGCATACGCCACGACAATCGCACCAGGAGGCGTCGATGCGTATCAATGGCAAGGCGATGGTGGTGCGGGCCCGAAGCTGTCGTGCATCGGCCTTGCGGCCGTACACCGCAGGCAGGGGTTTGAAGCGGGCCCGGGCATGATCATTTCGCTGATCGACGGTGCACAGCGCCCGATCGACGACGCGCTGGTGCTGGCCGCCTTGCGCAAGGCGGGCGCGCGCGATCCGCTGTTTGGCGCCTCGGTGCTGATTGCCATCAACAATGCGCAAGGCGACACCTACCGGCTCGTTCAATGCCAGGGCATGCGCCAGGCCGAGAGCGTCACGCAGTGCCTGCGCGCGCTCGGCTTTGTCGAGGCCTTTGTGACCGGCTCGCCGTTTCACTACACCTTCGCACGATAGACGTTGCCGCGCGGCCGGCGCAGGCGCTGGCGGCGCGTCTGACGCGCAGCGCCGGTTAAGGTCAGGCTAAGGACACGCGGCGATAGTCGGCTGCAGCACCTCGGGCGGTATCCGATGCGCGTACAGTCGTGACGGCTGGCCGCTGCTGGAGCCGCCAGGCCTGTGCATCTCAGAGGAAAAGCGCCATGCAAGCACCCGGACAACCCGGCATCGACCCCACATGGACCAGCAGCGCCAAGGACATGGTGGGCTGTGCACTGGGGCCGAGCCGGTTGTGGTTCACCACCGGCTTCGGCATTCTCAACGAGGTCTACTATCCGCGCATCGACCTGCCGCAGATCCGCGACCTCGGTTTCATCGTGGCCGACGACCAGGGTTTCTGGGTCGAAATCAAGCGGCTCGACAACTACCAGACGCGCCAGCCGCAGCCCGGTGTTCCGGCGATCGACATCATCCACACCCACCCGCGATTCGAGTTGCAGCTGCGCATCGTGCCCGATCCGCAGCGCGAGGCGCTGATGATCGACGTGGCGTTGCGCGGCGACGCCAATTTGCGGCCGTATGCCTTGCTCGCGCCGCATTTGGGCGGCAGCGGGCACGACAACCTCGCGCAAGCGGTATCGCACAACGGACGGCGCATGTTGTGGGCCGAACAGGGACCGTTCGGTCTGGCATTGGCGTGTGTCGATGCCGCGCAGAACGATGCCTGGGGTGCGATCAGCGCCGGTCATGTCGGTGCCAGCGATGGCTGGCATGACTTCACGCTCAACGGCCGCATGGCCTGGCACTACGACAGTGCCGGCCCGGGCAACGTTGCGCTGACCGGACAGATGCCGCGCTGCGCGACGCTGGCGCTGGGTTTCGGCACCAGCAAGGAGGCGGCCGCCACGCTGGCGCTGTCGGCCTGTTGTCAGCCGTTCAATGTCGTCTGGCGGCGCTACACCGCGCCGTGGAAGCGTTGGCAGCAGCAGGTCCAGTGCCCGGATGGTTTGCCCACCGACCTGCATGCGCAACTGGCGACATCGGCCATGGTGCTGCGCGTGCACCAGGACAAGACCTATGCCGGCGCCATGGTCGCAAGCCTCAGCGTGCCGTGGGGCAACGCCAACGACAACACCGGCGGCTACCACCTGGTCTGGCCACGCGACCTGGTCGAGAGCGCCGGTGGCTTGCTCGCGCTCGGTGCATTGTCGGAGGCGCGCGATGTATTGCGCTACCTGATCGCGACCCAGCAGGCCAACGGCAGTTGGTCACAAAACCAATGGCTCGGCGGCAAGTCGTTCTGGAACGGCAGCCAGCTCGACGAGGCGGCGTTCCCGGTGTTGCTGGTGGCTGCATTGTCCGAGCGCGATGCGCTCGACGGCATCGAAGTGGCCGCCATGGTCCGGGCGGCGCTGGCCTTCATTGTGCGCAACGGCCCGGCCACCGACCAGGACCGCTGGGAAGAAGATGCCGGCATCAACGCGTTCACGCTGGCGACCTGCATTGCCGCGCTGGTCAGTGGCGCGCCATGGATGGAAGGTCCGGCGCGCGACTGGGTGCTGCGGTTTGCCGACGACTGGAACGCGCGCATCGAAGACTGGACCACGGTGGAGGGCAGCGCGCTTGCACGGAAGCACGGCGTACCGGGTTACTACGTGCGCATTGCACCGGCCATCGGCTGTGAGGGTTTTGGTCATCTGGAGTGCGTGCTGGCCATCAAGAACCGGCTGCAGGATCCCGGTCTCGCGGCCGAGGAGCAGGTGGCGACCGACTTCCTGCAACTGGTGCGACTGGGACTGCGCGATGCGCAAGATGCCATGGTGATGAACACGATCACGATCATCGACCAGCTGCTCAAGGTCGACACCCCGTGCGGGCCCTCCTGGCACCGGTACAACGGGGACGGCTATGGCGAACATGCCGATGGCGCGCCGTTCGATGGTGTCGGTATCGGCCGGGCCTGGCCGCTGCTGACCGGCGAGCGGGGCCACTATGCGCTGGCCGCAGGGGTTGACCCGTTGCCGTACCTGCAGGCCATGGCTGCCATGACCGGTCGGTGCGGCCTGATTCCGGAGCAGATCTGGGACACCGACGCCATTGCGTCGCACGGCCTGGCGCCGGGCAAACCATCGGGTTCGGCGATGCCGCTGGTGTGGGCGCATGCTGAATTCATCAAGCTTGCAGCCAGTCGTGCGCTGGGGCGGCCGTTCGATCGCCCCGATGCAGTCTGGCAGCGGTATGGGGGTCGCCGGCCCAAGTCGCAGCATGTGTTCTGGACCTTGCCATTGCAGACCCGCCAGATACGCGCCGGTCAGATCGTCTGCGTGGCGCTGCCGCGCGCAGCCTCGGTGCATTACGGCATCGACGGCTGGCACGACATCGCCGATTGCGCGACGCAGGACAGCGGCCTGGCGCTGCATATCGCCGTCTTGCCCAGTGCCGCGCTGGCCGCCGGCAGCCGGATCGACTTCACCGTGCACTGGACCGACGGCGGAGTCTGGGAAGGCCACGACCATCGGATTCTGGTGGTCTGATGGCCTGCGGGCCGCGCAGTTGACGATAGCCCCTTCAGGAGAATGCCATGTCCGTCGACACAACCGCCAATCCGACGCCCCGATCCAACCGGGATCGCAGATCCCAATCGCAGCTGCTCAAGGGCCAGACCGCCTTGGTCACCGGCGCCAATTCCGGCATCGGGCGCGCCATCGCACTGGCTTTCGCCGACGCCGGCGCCGACGTGGTGGTCAACTATGTCGTCGATCCCGATGCGGCGCACGCCGTCGTGCACGATATCCAGGCGATGGGGCGCCGTGCCCTCGCGGTGCCTGCCGACGTCAGCTACGAGGCGCAGGTCGATGCGATGTTCAACCATGCCATCGCCGTCTTCGGAACCTTGCATGTCGTGGTCTGCAATGCCGGGTTGCAGCGCGATGCGCCGATCGATCAGATGAGCCTGGAGCAGTGGAACACGGTGATGGGTGTGAACCTGACCGGGCAGTTTCTGTGCGCGCGGGCCGCAATCCGCGAGTTTCGAAGGCGCGGGGTCGATGCCAAGGTTTCCAGCGCAGCCGGGAAGATCATCTGCATGAGTTCGGTGCACCAGCAGATCCCGTGGGCAGGCCATGCGAACTACGCTGCGTCCAAGGGTGGCGTGATGCAACTGATGCAGACCATGGCGCAGGAAGTGGCGCCCCACCACATCCGCGTCAATGGCATTGCACCCGGTGCGATCCGCACGCCGATCAACACCGCGGCCTGGGACACGCCACAGGCTTACCAGGACCTGATGACGCTGGTGCCATATGGCCGCATCGGTGAGCCCGAGGATGTCGCCAAGGCCGCGCTGTGGCTGGCGTCGGACGCGTCGGACTACGTGACCGGGACGACCTTGTTCGTCGACGGTGGCATGGCCTTGTATCCCGGCTTCCAGCGCAAGGGTTGAGCATTCACAATCGCGGTATCGGAGCGGGCGACTGCAACGGCGCCAGCGACATGACAATGACAATGACATGACCGGTGGCACTGGACGCGCAGCCTTTTGGCGGCCAGACTGTTGCATCGCATTGCGAGATGGCTAGACCATGCACATGAACAAGTGGAGTTATCGTGCCGATTTTGCGGTTTATCCGGTGCTGGCGGGTGTGGCGCTGACGCTGGCGTTTGGCCATGTGACGTGGGCATCGGGTGCAGCCAGCGTGGTTGCGGCAGTGGCTGGAGCCGCGTTGTGGACCCTCATCGAATACCTGTTGCACCGCTGGGTGTTGCACCATTGGCAGCCCTTCAAGCGTCTGCATGATGCGCACCACCTGCATCCATCGGAGTTCATCGGTACTCCGACCTGGGTGAGCGTGGGGCTGTTTCTTGCTCTGTGGGCTGCACTGGCGGCTGCCTTGCCGCACACCGTGGCAGCCGCACTGATCGGCGGCATGATGCTGGGTTACCTGGTCTATGCGATCGTGCACGATGTACTGCACCACAGACGCGTGCGCCCGGGCAGCTGGTTGCACCGCGCCAAGCTGCGCCACGCACGCCACCATAGCCCTGGCGCGCGCACGGACTTTGGCGTGACCACCCGTGTGTGGGATGTGGTTTTTGGAACGCAGGCGTCGTCGGCGCGGACGCACCCCTGAATAGCATCGCGCCACCGTGCGCCCGATGCGTGACGCCGTGCGCCTGCTGTCCTTCGTGCAGGTGGACTTCGCGTTTCTTTACATGCGCCTAGTCAACGCCGCCCGGCCCAGCGCCGTTGAGCATGCAAGGACGGGATCATCATGCAACACCCTGCAGCATTGCGCAGTCTCTTGACGGTCGCCGGTTTTTCGGCGCTGCTGTTGTCCAGCCTGGGCACGGCGTGGGCCCAACCGGAGCGGCCAGGTGACGCGCACCGGGCTATTCCTGGGCGAGCGGGCAACACGCACCAGACTGCCCCGGCGTGGGCGGGCAACCCGGGTCGTGTCGATCGCCCGCTCGCAGCGCGCCATGCGCCACCGCTCTGGTTCGACCAGCGATACCACCATGACCATTACTATCCGCCACGCGGCTATGCGATGCCGGTGCTGCCGGGGGGCAGCATCGGTGTCAGCATCGGTGGCGCGCAGCTGTATTTCAACGCCGGCGTATGGTTTCGGCCGATGGGTGGCCGGTACGTCGTGACCATGCCGCCGTTTGGCATCGTCATACCGGTGCTGCCACCGGGCTACAGCACCGTGTGGCTGGGTGGGGTTCCTTACTACTATGCCAATGGCGTCTATTACGCGGTAGCGCCAGGGCAGGGTTACAGCGTCGTCGCGCCGCCGCCGGGGGCTGACACCGTGCAGCCCTTGCCGCTGCCCGCGCCACCCGCTGCGTTGCCCGAACCCATCATCTACCCGCGCAGCGGGCAGAGCGCCGCACAAACCGAGGCAGACCGGCAGGACTGCAACCGCTGGGCGACCACGCAGCCCTCGGCGCTGGCCGACGCGCAGGTTTTCCAGCGTGCGATGGCCGCCTGCATGGAGGGTCGCGGCTACACCGTGCGCTGAAACGCGCAGGCGCCACCGTACCCGCCGCAAGCAGCGGCGGGGCGCGTCGGCCGACGGGCGTGGCCAGCGTCGCGGGTGCAACGCCCGTGCGGTCAGTCCAATGCCATGTCGTGCCGATGGGTATCACGCGTGTCGCCACGCGCAAAAGCTGTCAGAATCTGCGTTTTCATCTGCAGCGAAAGAAGATCCATCATGGCCACTGTCCACGACGTCGTCGTCATCGTAGGAAGTCTGCGCAAGGAATCGTTCAGTCGCAAGTTTGCACGCGCGCTCGACAGTGTCGCGCCAGCCTCGCTGAAGCGCGAGATCGTGGAAATCGGCTCTCTGCCCTTGTTCAACCAGGATGACGAGGCGAACCCGACTCCGGTCGTGGTTGCCTTCAAGCGGCGCGTCGCCGCGGCCGATGCGGTGCTGTTCGTCACGCCCGAATACAACCGTTCAGTGCCGGGCGTTCTGAAGAATGCAATCGACGTCGGCTCGCGGCCTTACGGACAGAGCGCCTGGAGCGGCAAACCGGCCGCGGTGGTTTCAGTATCGCCAGGTGCGATCAGCGGGTTCGGAGCCAATCACCATCTGCGCCAGTCCCTGGTGTTCCTGAACATGCCGACCATGGCGCAGCCCGAGGCCTACATCAGCAACGCCGACAAGCTGTTTGACGACCAAGGCGGATTCGCCAATGGCGCGACGCGCGATTTCGTTGAAAAGTTCCTGGCGGCCTTCGAAGGCTGGATCGAACGCAATCCGGCGCAGAAGAATCGATAGCCGGGAAATACAACCCCTGTCGTGCGGCCAAGGCGCGACGTCCGTGCGGTGGGTTGTCGGGCCATTCGTGGTGCGCTTACGGGATTCGGGACATGACGCAATCTGCGGGGCGATGTGTCGAAGCGCCAAACCGCCCCAGCCCCATTTCCACCAGCCCTTCGCCACGGCGCAGCAGAAACAGCGCTTCGAGCCCCATGCGCTGTGCCAAGGCAAAGCCTTCACCGGGGCCGGCCACCAGCAGCGCGGTGGCCCAGGCGTCTGCCTGCATGCAGTTGCGCGCCAGCACGGTGACCGATGCCACGGTGTTGTTCACGGGTGCGCAGCGGCGCGCGTCCATGGTGTGTGCGAGGCGTGCATCGCCCACCTGCAGATAGCGACGGTAGTCACCCGAGCTGGCCACGGCCAGGTCCTGCAGTTCGATCACCCCATGCACCGCACGGCGACCCGCTTCAGGCTGCTCCAGTGCCACGGCCCAGGCGGCGCCGCTGGCCTGGCACCCGACGGCGCGCAGCTCCCCATCGAGGGCCAGCAGCGCATGCCGCACGCCGTGCTGCGGCAGCACGGCGGCCATGCGGTCCACCGCGTAGCCTTTGGCGATGCCGCACAGGTCGAGCTGCACGGGGGCGTGCCTGCGGGCGCGGCCCGCGGCGGGGTCCAGCTCCAGGCAGGTGTGCGTCGCTGGCCGCGTGGCCTGGCGCGCAGCGTGGATCGCCACGGCGTCGGGCGCATCCCGCACCGCGCCAAAACCCCAGGCGTCGACCAGCGCCCCGACGCCCGGATCAAATGCGCCCGCGCTCAGTCGGTGGATGTCGAGCGCGCAGGCCAGCACCGCCATCAGTTCGGCGGGCAGATCCACCCAGGTATCCACCGGCGTGCGGTTCAGGCGCAGCAGGTCGCTGTCGGGCTTCCAGGGCGACATCTGCGCGTCCACCTGCTGCACTGCGGCGGCCAGTTCCTGGCGCAGGGACGGTATGTCGGCGCTGGCGTCTGCGTCCAGACTGGCGGACCAGCGCGTGCCCATCGTCGGTCCGTGCAGTGTGACGCGATTGCAACTTGAGCGGGGTTCAGAAGACATCTTCGGCATAACGCTCCTGTGCCTTGAGTTGCGACACGCTCAGATGCAGCGGCGCGAGCACGGCGTCCAGCGCCTCGGCCACGCCGCGCGCCATCGCGCGGCTGCCGCAGACACGCACGATGGCTCCCTGAGCGATCAGCGCGCGCACAGGTTCAGCGTCGCGCCGCACGGCATCCTGCACATGGCCGCCGCCTTCGGGGACGCGCGAGAAAACCGTCTGCACGCTCGCCAGGCGCCCAACGCCGAGCCAGCGCGCGATCTCGGGGCCGAAGTAGAAGTCCCGCGCCGGATCCCGTCCGCCAAAGTACAGGTGCATGGGGATCCGCCGGTCGTTGCGGCGGATGAAGCCGGCCAGCGGCGCCACGCCCGTGCCGGCGCCAATCAGCAGCACGGCGCGCCGCGTGCGCGGCAGCGCAAAGCCGGGGTTGGGCCGGATGAACGCGGCGATCGCGTCCCCCGGCCGCAGGCCGAGCAAGTGCGTCGAACACAGACCGCCCGGCAGCTGGCGCACGCAGATCTCCAGAAACCCGTCTTCCCGCCCCGAGGCCAGTGAGTAGTAGCGCGGCACCGCCGATCCCGGCGGCACCACGCCCACCAGGTCGCCCGCTGCAAAGCCCGCCAGACCGTGCCCGCGCAGGCGCTCGGCCCAACCCTGCGCCGGCCACGCAAAGCGCAGGATCGCCGTGGGTTGTCCATCCCACCCCGGGTAGTCCTGGCGCGCCACAAGCGTGAGCGCGGTGGTGCGTGGTACGCGCGGCACATGGTCCAGCGCCAGGGGTTCGCCCAGCGCCTGCGCCAGCTCCTCGCCCCAGCGCGCGAACTGCTGGCCCGATTGCTGGTGGATGCGCTCGAGCGGCAACAGCGCGGGCCAACCCCGCGCGCGCAGCGTCTGCTCCAGCGCCTGGGCATAGGCGCAGAACGCCGGGAATTGTCGGTCGCCAAAGCCCAGCACCGTCACGGGGATGGAGCGGGCCTGGAGCGCTGCGATGCGCTCCAGGGCATTGCTTGCGTGGGTCGGGGCCTGGCCTTCGCCATAGGTGGCTGCCAGCACGAACACCTGCCGCGTGGCATCCGTGGTCTGGAAATGCTCCAGCGCGCAGGTGTGTACGCGGTGGCCGCCGTGGACGAGCGCAGCGTGCAGCGCCTGCGCAAAGCCCCAGCTGCTGCCGCCTTCACTGGCAACGAAGATAAGCACGTCGGCCTGTGCCAGCGCGCTGTTGCCGGTGATCTGAGGTGTCTGAGCGCGGGCCTGCCACCAGATGACGATGCCCGACCACCAGAACAGCGCCACGCTGGCGCCCACCAGTGCCAGCACGATCGCCCAGGGCCAGGCTGCCTCGCCGGTGTGCAGCACCACCGCCCAGTCGTAGACGCGCTGCGCCAGCGTGGCGTCCTGCCAGGCCAGTGTCTTGCCCGAGTAGCGGTCGATCCAGCCCTGGCCCTGGCTGGTGAGGACCTTCCAGCTGTCTTCAGGGTCGGTGGCATCCGGGAAATTGAGCTTGCGCAAGTCGTGCACGGACAGGCTTTGCAGCATGGGCAGTCGTGCGCCCGGCAGCGCGGTCTGGCCGCTCGCCACGGACACCACCTCGGGTTCGATCTCGGCGTCCAGCGTCACCAGTCCCAGGGTCGAGGCGCTCATGGTCAGCGCCGTGAGTGATGTCAGCAGCAGCACCGCCAGCACCACCCGGCCGGCAAGCACGTGGATGCGCTGCGTCAGCGAGCCACGCACGCGCGCCGCCAGCCGCCGCCAGCCACCCATGCGGCGCAGCAGCAGCACCAGCGCCGAGACGCACAGCAGCGTCATGGCCAGCGCAATGCCCGCGGCACCCCAGCGCCCGGCGTCGCCCAGCAGCAGCGCGCGGTGCAGGTTCTTGACCCAGCGCGGCA
>CAZLDV010000076.1:0-12403 GCA_964558425.1 uncultured Rhodoferax sp.
GCGCCTCGTCGAGATCGCCGAGAACGCGAAGGGTGCGGCGAAGGACGACATCGCGCGCCTCGCCTGGCGCGCCAAGCCGGTCGACGAGCGGCTCGCGCACGCCCTCGTGCACGGTATCACCGACTTCATCGTCGAAGACACCGAGGAGGCCTACCAGCAGATCCTGGCCCGGGGTGGACGGCCACTCAACGTCATCGAAGGCCCGCTGATGGACGGCATGGGCATCGTCGGCGACCTGTTCGGCCAGGGCAAGATGTTCCTGCCGCAGGTGGTGAAGAGCGCGCGCGTGATGAAGCAGGCGGTGGCGCACCTGATTCCCTACATCGAGGAGGAAAAGCGCCAGCAGGAAGCGGCCGGCGAAGACGTGAAGACCAAGGGCAAGATCGTGATGGCGACCGTCAAGGGTGATGTACACGACATCGGCAAGAACATCGTCACGGTGGTCCTGCAATGCAACAACTTCGACGTCGTGAACATGGGCGTGATGGTGCCGTGCCACGAGATTCTGGCCAAGGCCCAACTCGAGGGCGCCGACATCATCGGCCTGTCCGGGCTGATCACGCCCAGCCTGGAGGAGATGCAATACGTGGCCGGCGAAATGCAGAAGGACGCGTACTGCACGATGCGCAAGATCCCGCTGCTGATCGGCGGTGCCACCACCTCGCGCGTGCACACCGCGGTCAAGGTCGCGCCGCATTACGACGGCGCGGTCGTCTACGTGCCAGACGCCTCACGCAGCGTGGGCGTGGTGCAGAACCTGCTGTCCGACGATCCGATGCCGTATCTGGCCGAGATTGCCGCCGACTACGAGCGCGTGCGCATCCAGCATGCGAACAAGAAGCAGATCCCGATCTGGCCGATCGCCAAGGCACGCGCCAACAAGACACCGATCGACTGGTCCGGCTATGCACCGCCGGTGCCCAAGTTCATCGGCAAACGTGCGTTTCGCAATGTCGACCTCGCCGAGCTGACGCCGTTCATCGACTGGGGTCCGTTCTTCCAGACCTGGGACCTGGCCGGCCGCTTCCCGGAGATCCTCAAGGACGACGTCGTCGGTACCGAAGCGGTGCGCGTCCATGCCGACGGCAAGCGCATGCTCAAGCGGCTGATCGAAGGCCGCTGGTTGACCGCCAATGGCGTCGTCGGCCTGTACCCGGCCAATGCCATCGACGACGACGATATCGCGATCTACACCGACGAGAGCCGCAGCGAAGTGGCCATGGTCTGGCACGGCATGCGCCAGCAGACCGAGAAGCAGGTGATCGACGGCGTCATGCGGCCCAGCCGCTGCCTGGCGGACTTCATCGCCCCAAGGGACAGCGGCATCAAGGACTACATCGGCCTGTTCGCCGTCACCGCCGGCATCGGCGTGGACACCAAGGAAAAGGCCTTCCTGGACGACCTGGACGACTACTCCGCGATCACGCTCAAGTCACTGGCCGACCGCCTGGCCGAGGCGTTCGCCGAATACCTGCACAAGCGGGTACGCACCGACCTGTGGGGCTATGCCCCTGATGAACAGCTGGACAACGCCGCGTTGATCGCCGAGCAATACCGCGGCATCCGCCCGGCGCCGGGCTACCCGGCCTGCCCGGACCACAGCGCCAAACGCGGCATGTTCCGGCTGCTGGCCGCAGGCGAGATCGGCATGGAGCTCACCGAGAGCCTGGCCATGATGCCGGCGGCCAGTGTCAGCGGCTTCTATCTCTCCCACCCCGACAGCACGTATTTCAATGTCGGCAGGATCGGCGACGACCAGCTGGCCGACATGGTGCAGCGCCGGGGCATGGAGGAGCGGGAGCTGCGGCGCCTGGTGGGGACCAACCTGTAACGGCTGCGGGCCGCCGCCGCCCGCAACCGGCGGCCCGCCGCTGCGCGTTCAGGACTTGAAGCGGGCGTAGTATTGCGTGACACCTGCAGTGGCAGCAATGCGCTGCGCATGCGCATGGACCGCTGGCGCCAGCCGTTCGACCAGATCCGTGGGCACATGGTCCAACTGACCAGAGGTGAGGCTGCGCACGAAGACGAACACCTTCAGATCGGCGATCGTCAGACGGTTATCGGCGAAATAGCTTCCACCATGGGCCTGCAACTGGTGCTGCAGCCAACCGAGGTACTTGGGCAACGGCCCTTCGACCAACGCGGTGCGGGCCACTTTCAGGGCATCGCCGGTCAAACCGAACGATTTGCCGACCTGGATGGCGGCATCTTCGAGGCCGGCGAGAATTTCGTCGCACAACAAGGCCTGATAGTCATCGGTCGGGTACAGGCCGCCGCGCTTTCCGGCGTAGCGCAGGATCGCGTCGCTCTGCGTCACCTGCACACCATCGACCTCCAGCACCGGCACCTGGCCCAGCGGAGCAGTCTGGCGAATGGCGGCAAACTCCGCACCCGGAAAACGGTGGTCGTCAAAGGCGATGCCGCCCAGATGCAGGGCCAGCCGCACCGGTTCGGCGCGTCCGCCGTGAAAATCGAAATAGGTCAGTTTGAGAGTGGTCATGGTGATGTGGTGACGATCGGTTTTGCCTGCGACACGACCGTGCCGCAGGCCGGCGATTCTAGGTCGAACGCAGTGCCATCGCCGGCTGGTGTGCCTACCCGACGACACGAGACAATCGCCCCCATGCAATTGTCGTGTGCTTCCGTCGCCGGTTGGCGCTGGCCAGTGACGGCGGCGCTGGTCGCCGCCCTCGCGGCCGGCTGCGCGACACAGCCTTCCTCTTCGCCCCCTTCGCCCCCGCCAGTCGAGACCCCGGCGCCGCTACCTTCCGCCAACCACGACGCATCCCTGCCACCGCAGACCGCCACTGGCACTGGCACTGGCACTGGCACCACGAGCGGGCCTGACACCGCGAGCCAGCGCTTTGCCAGCTGGATCGACGACTTTCGCGCCAGCGCGCGCGCTGCCGGCATCGATACGGCAACCCTGCAACGCGCGTTTGCCGACGTGCGCTACCTGCCCGAGGTCGTCGAACGCGATCGTTCCCAGGCCGAGTTCACGCGCACGGTGTGGGCCTACCTCGACGCCACTGTCTCGCCGGCACGCATTGCACTGGGCCAGCAACGGCTGCTCGAGGTGCGGGCGCAGGCTGACGCGGCCGCCGCACGCTATGGCGTGCCGGCGCCGATCCTGGTGGCGGTCTGGGGCATGGAGAGCAATTACGGCAGCAACTACGGCTCCGTGTCTGCCATCGACGCACTGGCCACGCTGGGTTTCGATGGGCGTCGCGAGGCCTGGGCGCGGCGCGAGTTGCTGGCCGCCGTGCGTATCCTGCAGCGTGGCGACATCGACCGCGACCGCATGATCGGCTCCTGGGCCGGCGCCATGGGCCAGACCCAGTTCCTGCCGTCGAACTTCCTGGCCTATGCGGTGGATGCCGACGGTGACGGCCGACGCGACATCTGGGGCAGCATGGCCGACGTGCTGGCATCGACCGCGAACTTCCTCGCCCGATCCGGCTGGCGTGCCGGCCAGCCCTGGGGCTGCGAGGTCTACCTGCCAGCGGGATTCGATCCAGGTCGCGCCGACGCAGACACACGCCAGGCTGGTGCAGCCTGGGCGGCCGAAGGTGTTCGCAGCGTCGACGGCGCGGCCTTGCCCGATCTGCCCGACAGCGCGATCTGGCTGCCGGCCGGCGCGCGCGGGCCTGCCTTCCTGACCGGGCCGAATTTCCGCACCCTCCTGCGCTACAACAACGCTACCAGTTACGCGCTCGCGGTCGGCCTGCTCGCGCAGCAACTGGCCGGCGGGCCTGGTGTGCAGGCACCCTGGCCGCGTGATCAGCAAGCGCTCTCGCGCATGCAGATACAGGCGCTGCAGACCGACCTGAACCGTCGCGGTTTTGCCAGCGGCACGCCCGATGGCCTGATCGGACCGACCACCCGCGCCGCCGTGCGCGCCTACCAGCGCAGCCTGGGCATACCGGCTGACGGTTACCCGACAACCGAACTGCTGGAGCGGCTGCAATCGCCGTGAACGGCACGCCACACCCGGCGCCCGTGCGGCATTGACCCTGACGCAAGGACAGGAATGCCGATCCGACCAACAATCGGCCGATGTTCCTGGGTGCAGCGCTGCCCAGTCAATGCACCTGGCGGGCCAGGCTTGCCACACCATGAAGAGGACGATCACGACATGACCCTGTACAGCAAATCACCGGACGCGATTGCTCGGCTCACACCGGAGCAATACCGCGTCACCCAGCAAAGCGGCACCGAGCGGCCGGGCACCGGCGCGTACCTGGACAACCACGAACCCGGCATCTACGTTGACGTCGTTTCCGGTGAACCCCTGTTTGCATCGGGCGACAAATTCGAATCGGGTTGCGGCTGGCCGAGTTTCACGAAGCCGATCGTGCCGGCCTACGTCAAGGAACTGCGCGACGCAACGCTGGGCATGGTGCGAACCGAGGTACGCTCGACCCATGGCGACAGCCATCTGGGCCACGTGTTCCCCGATGGTCCGCGCGATCGTGGCGGGCTGCGCTATTGCATCAATTCGGCGTCGCTGCGTTTCGTGCACCGCGACGACATGCAGGCGCAAGGGTATGGCGACTATCTGAACCAGGTGGAGGCAGATTGAAATGGCAAACACGCAGCGCGCGGTTCTGGCCGGAGGTTGTTTCTGGGGCATGCAGGACCTGATCCGCAAGATGCCAGGCGTGGTGTCCACGCGGGTCGGGTATACCGGTGGCGATGTGGCCAATGCCACCTACCGCAACCACGGCAGCCACGCTGAAGGCATAGCGATCACATTCGATCCGACGCGTATCAGCTACCGCCAGTTGCTGGAGTTCTTCTTCCAGATCCACGACCCGACGACCAGGGATCGACAAGGCAATGACCGGGGCGTGTCGTACCGCTCGGCCATTTACTATGCTGACGACACGCAAAAGCAAGAGGCGCTGCGCACCATCGAGGACGTCGACGCGTCCGGGCTGTGGCCGGGCAAGGTGGTGACCGAGGTGGCGCCGGTCGGGCCGTTCTGGGACGCCGAACCCGAACATCAGGACTATCTGGAGCGCAATCCGAATGGCTACACCTGCCATTTCCCACGCGCGAACTGGAAACTGCCGGCCAAGGCTTCCGCCTGAACGGCTGATTCAGGAACCATCGGGCAGCGCCGCGGCCAATACGCGGCGCTGCGCCATCAGCAGCATCGCGATCGCCAGGGCGCTCATCACCAGCAACAGCCACAGGCCGTGGCGGTAGCCGATATCGGGCCGCCACAACAGCCCCATCGCCAGCGGCGCGGCGGCGCGCGTGAGCGCCAGTGGAACGCCCAAGGCGCCATTCAGGCTGGCCACATGGTCTCGGTTCACATATTGGGCAATCGCCGTGCCCTTGACGATGGTCAGCATGCCGTTGCCGGCGCCGAACAACAACACGAACACCAGCAGCAATGCCAACGCGGCGGTACCGGTGCCCAGGAGCGGCGCCACCAACAAGGCGCACAAACCCAGCGGGATCAGGCACGGTATGAACCGGTTGGCGGCATGCACGTCGAACCGGCGCTCGAAAAAGTACAGCAGCAAACGCCCGAGGACCTGGATCACGCCGATGCTGGCCGGCACGGCAATGGCCCAGGTTTCCGCCATGCCGCGTTCACGCAACAGGCTCACCAGGTGCGCCGGCAAAGCCGCGGTGACGGCCATGAACAGCACGATGAAGCCACCCACGAGCAGAAAGGGGGCACCCCGCAGCAATGGCCCCAGCGCTGGTGGTGCTGCGGCCACACTGGAGGTCGCAGGCAACCGCCGCGGGGCGTCGCGCAGCAAGACCGCGTGGATCGGCAGGCAGATGAGGAACTGCAGGCTGGCCAGTGCCCACACCGCCCCGCGCCAGCCCCAGTGGCTGATCAGCCAGGCCGTCAGCGGAATGAACACGGTGCTGGCCAGGCCACCGAGGAAGGTCAGCGTGATGATGGCACGCCGAAAGTCGGCCGGATACCGCCGCGTGACGATCGCAAACACCGGTGTGTACAGCGTTGCTGCCATCGCCACGCCCAACCCGGTCCAGACCAGGTAGAACCCGCTCACACTGTGCACGAAACCGTGCACCACCAGGCAGCTGCCGGCCAGAACCGAACCCAGCGACATCACCCACCGTTCATGCCCGCGGTCGATCCAGCGGCCGATGGCGTAGGCGCACAGACCCTCGGCCAACAAGGCCAGGCTGAACGCGACCGAGCTCTGGGCCCGGCTGATGCCCAGTGCCTGCTCGACCGGGCCGATCAGCAAGGCAAAGGTGTAGAACACGCTGCCCCAGGTGATCAGCTGGGCCATCGACAGGCCCAGGATCAGATCGCGTTGCGTGTGCGGCCGCACGTCAGAATCGTGGTGGAAGACCCATCGGCCAAGTATCCATCGGGTCAGCCCCATCGGCATGGTGCCCGGCGCTCGGATCGATGACCTCTTCATGCTGTCGGCAGAGCACCGCACAGCAGGCCGGCTGACACTCCGTCACTCGTGGCACCGGAAATGACTGTGCTGCCAGGCGATGGGTGGCTTCCGACAATGACACCGTACCGGCCTGTTGCCGTATTGCCTTCATTGCGCGCGCCAGTCTTCACCGGGCATGATCCGTCGCATGAACTCATCGAACAGCGGCACCGTGAACGCGGTGTCGCCGTGGCTGGGGCTCCAGATCATGCCCTTGACAATCAGCGAGCTGCGCACCGGACCCAGCGCGCTGACCTCGCGCTTGAGGCACTCGGAAATCACCCCGGAACGGTGGGGGCCGGGACCCAGCTCGGCCATGGCGCGCAGGTAGCGCTTCTCCTGTGGCGTCAGCCGATCGAAGCGAACCCGGAAGAAGCTCTCGTCGAGCGCGGCCACGGCCAATGTGGTCGCACGTGCGACGTCGTCGAGCTTGATCGGCGACACGACAGCCGCTTCCCAGCTCCGTTGGCCCCATTCCTGGAGGAAGTATGGAAAGCAGCGCGTGTCCGCCAATATGCGCTCGATGGCGTCAACGGTGATTTCAGCGCCCTCGGCCTCGATGGGTTTGGTGATGGCGCGCACCGCCGCGTCAGCGCCGAGTGGGCCAATCGCGGGAAATTCGAACAGCCGCTCAGCGCAGGTCTTCGCGTCGCCCATGCGCCCGCGCAACTGAGGCAGGCCAGCACCCACCAGCAGCACCGGCACCTGGCGCTGGGCGCAGCGGTGCATCGCGGCGATGAGGGCGGCCAGCGAGCTCCGGCGGCGGGGTACCGGCGCCCGGGGCAAACGGGCTTCTGACTGCAGCCATGCAGCATGTGCAAGGACCTTGGTGAAATTATGCGAGATGCATAAACTTCCCAACTTTCCTATGTTTGGTCGTGGCATGCCGCATGGGCCATCGGCAAGTAGTGGCGCAGCCGCAGGCTTGGAGACCGCATCGGATTCCTTCGATGCGGTCTCAGAGTGCGGACTTGGACCTTGCATGCCGGTCATACCGGCTCGGACGCCTCAAACGATGCCACCCTCGCGCAACGCAGCGATGCGTTGGTCGTCCAGGCCCAGCTCCTGCAGCACTTCCAGCGTGTGTTCGCCCAGCGCCGGCGGCGGGCGGCGCAGCACCGGCGGGTTGTCCTGCAGCCGCAGCGGGCTGGCCACGGTGCGGATCGCCGCGATACCGTCGGCAGCCACCAGCGTGGGCGCGCGCTCCTGCTGCACGATCAAGCCGCGGGCTTGGACCTGCGGGTCGGCGAACGCATGCGCCAGGTCGTTGATCGGACCGCAGGGAACGGCCTTGTCTTCGAGCAACGCAATCCAATCGGCGGTGTCACGGGTCCGGGTCACGGGCTCCATCAGCGCAGCCAAGACCTCGCGGTTCCTGGCGCGCGCGCCCATGCCGGAAAAGCGCGCGTCGGTGCTCCACTCGGGTTTGCCGGCAGCCTTGCAAAAGCGCGCAAACTGGCCGTCGTTGCCGATCGCCAGCAACATCGCGCCGTCGCGGGTCGGAAAGTCCTGGTACGGGGCCAGGCTGGGGTGGCTGTTGCCCTGGCGTTGCGGCACCTTGCCGGTATTCAGGTAACCACTGGCCTGGTTGGCCAGCGTGGACATGCCGACGTCCAGCAGCGCCATGTCGATGTGCTGGCCGATGCCGGTGCGGTGGCGCACCTCGAGTGCCGCCAGAATGGCGGACGTGGCGTAGACACCGGTGAACAGGTCGGTCAGCGCGACGCCCACGCGCAGCGGCCCGCCACCAGGTTGATCGTCGGCGCGACCGGTGATGCTCATCATGCCGCTCATGGCCTGGATCATCAGGTCGTATCCGGCGCGTTCGGCGTAGGGACCGCTCTGGCCGAAACCGGTGATCGAGCAATAGATCAGGCGCGGGTTCACGGCTTTCAGGCTGGCGTAGTCCAGTCCATAGGCCTGCAGGCCGCCGACCTTGAAATTTTCCACCAGGATGTCGCTGCGCTGCGCCATCTGACGCACCAGCGCCTGGCCCTCGGGCTTGGACAGATCGATCGTCACCGAACGCTTGTTGCGGTTGGCGCAGTTGAAATAAGTCGACTGCGCGGTGTCGTTGCCGTCGGCGTCCAGCATGAACGGGGGCCCCCAGTGCCGGGTGTCGTCACCGGCACCCGGCCGTTCGACCTTGACCACATCGGCGCCCATGTCGGCCAGCATCTGGGCGCACCAGGGCCCGGCCAGGACACGGGACAGATCCAACACCCTCAGGTGGGATAAGGCCCCCACGCTTGTCACTTCGTGTCCTGCGCTGCCCCCCGAGGGGGCGGATTTCCCTTGGGGCGGCCCGGCGGGAAATTGGGCCCCCACGCTTGTCACTTCGTGTCCTGCGCTGCCCCCCGAGGGGGCGGATTTTCCTTGCGCCATCCTAGTTCGCGAACGCAGCGATACCGGTCTGCGCCCGGCCCAGGATCAGCGCATGGATATCGTGCGTGCCTTCGTAGGTGTTGACCACCTCCAGGTTGACCAGGTGCCGCGCGACGCCGAACTCGTCCGAGATGCCGTTGCCGCCCATCATGTCGCGCGCCAGCCGGGCAATGTCCAGCGCCTTGCCGCAGGAGTTGCGCTTGAGGATGGAGGTGATTTCGACCGACGCCGTGCCTTCGTCCTTCATGCGCCCCAGGCGCAGGCAGCCCTGCAGGCCGAGCGCGATTTCGGTCTGCATGTCGGCCAGCTTCTTCTGGATCAGCTGGTTGGCCGCCAGCGGGCGCCCGAACTGCTTGCGGTCGAGCGTGTACTGGCGCGCGCGGTGCCAGCAGTCCTCGGCGGCGCCCAGCGCACCCCAGGCAATGCCATAGCGCGCGGAGTTCAGACAGGTGAACGGCCCTTTCAGGCAGAACACGCCATCCATGACGATCTCGCCGGTGACCGACGCGCGCAGACCAACCTTGCCGTGGATCGCCGGCGCCGACAGGCCCTTCATGCCTTTTTCGAGGACGAAGCCGCGGATCGGCCCGACCTGGCCGGACTCGGAGACCTCCTTGGCCCAGACGACAAATACGTCGGCCATCGGGCTATTGGAAATCCACATCTTGGCGCCGCTGAGCTTGTAACCACCGGCAACCTTGTGCGCACGGGTGGCCATGGAGCCGGGGTCTGATCCGTGGTCGGGTTCGGTCAGGCCGAAGCAGCCGATCCACTCACCGGTGGCCAACTTCGGAAGGTATTTCTGCTTCTGCGCCTCGGTGCCGAATTCATGGATCGGCACCATCACCAGCGACGACTGCACACTCATCATCGAGCGATAGCCGGAATCGACCCGTTCGACTTCGCGCGCGATCAATCCATAGGCCACGTAATTGAGGCCGGGGCCGCCATATTGCTCACCAATCGTCGGGCCCAGCAGGCCGAGTTCACCCATCTCGCGAAAGATCGCCACGTCGGTCGTGCCGTTGCGAAACGCCTCGGTCACGCGCGGCAACAGCTTGTCCTGGCAATAGGCCGCGGCTGCGTCGCGCACCATGCGCTCGTCGTCACTGAGTTGGGACTCCAGCAGGAAAGGGTCCTGCCAATTGAATGCTGCTTTCGCCATACCGGTGTTCCTCGATCCATCAATAGGACCCCGATCGTAGTGCGTGATCCGGCACCGAACAACCGCTAATTCGGAATCCAGAAATGCGCCAGGCGCATATCTCGCTCGTTACCGACGGAATCCATCCGGTGTGGGCCTGCACCGATCTTCACACCGATCAGCAATAAAGCTCAGGATGAATGCGGATCCGACCGCCGTGGCTTTCTGGTTCAGGTGTGTGTATTCTTCACACCATGCGGCGCAAGATCCCTTCACTCCAGGCGCTGGCCTGCTTCGACGCCGCAGCGCGGCATGAAAGCTACACCCGGGCCGCCCAGGAGCTGGCACTGACCCAGAGCGCGGTATCGCGCCAGATCACCGGGCTGGAACACTATCTGGGTCAGGCATTGTTCCGGCGTACCCGACACGGCGTGGCGCTCACCGAACGCGGCAGCGCCTACGCACGCCAGATCGCGCCGCGCCTGCAGGCGCTGGAACGCGACACACTGGAAGCCATGTCGGGTCAGGGCGCGCAGCAGACGCTGCAGTTGGCGGCGGTGCCGACATTTGCGAGCCGCTGGCTGATCCCGCGCCTGCCCGACCTGTACCGCCGGCATGCGCAGCTGATCGTGCATATCGAGACCCGGACCCGCCCATTCCTGTTTGCCGACACCGACTTCGATGCGGCGCTGTATGCCGGTACGCCCCAGCAGATCCACAACTGGGCTGGCACCCATTCGACACTGCTGATGCAGGAAGATCTGGTTCCGGTCTGCGCGCCAGGATTGCTTCCAGGCGGGCAGATGCAAAGCCCCGCTGCGCTGGCCGGCATGCCACTGCTGCAGCAAAGCACCCGGCCGGAGGCCTGGCGACAATGGTTTCAGCGGGCCGAGGTCGCAACCCCCTCGGCATTGGCGGGGCCGCGCTACGAGCTGTTCTCGATGACGGTCGCAGCGGCCGTCCACGCCATGGGCATCGCGCTGGTGCCACGCCTGCTGATTGCCCATGAACTGGCCAGCGGCCAATTGGTGCAGGCAAGCACGCACGCGCTCGTCGCTGATCGTGGCTACTATCTGGTCACGCCGGACAACCGGGATGGAAAACCGGCGCTGGACATGTTCCAGGTCTGGCTGGCGCAGCAGGCTGCTGCCGAGCGGGCGCCAGTTTGACAACGACAGAATGTTACAAACGATGACGCTCCCATCGCCATGCAGGATAATTTCGCTGTAAAAGGGACACACGCAGGCCCGGTAGTCCGGGCCGCAGCCTATCAGGAGACCATGATGGCGACATCGGGCAAAAGCGAAGCCACTGGATTTCCCAGCCTGCAATGGCAAGACGACGAGTTGGATACCCGGCCCATGCCGCTGCATGAATTGCCGCGTCAGGTCGGTATCGACAATGCCATGGCACTCATTGCCAGGCACCACGAGCGGATCGCCAAGGCGATCACGGTTTTCTGGGGCTCGCCCGATTGTGTCGAGTTCATGGAAAAGCTCGTCATGAGCGGCGGCGACGGACTGGGCAATGCACGCGTCGGATTCAAGCCGGAAGTCGTCTCGGCGCTGATGAGCCTGATCAGTCTGCACCAGATGGACAAATAGGCCTGCGTTCCAACCTTGCCGATCATCCAGTGGCCAAGACCGACTGCCGCGCGCGTGCGAACGCCTCATACCATGGCAGGCATCCCGGATTGGCCATTGCCTCGCGGTTCACCACCTTGTCCAGCGGCTGACCGAGCAACAATTTCTTGATCGGCAATTCCTGCTTCTTGCCCGACAAGGTGCGCGGAATTTCTGCAACCTGAAAAATGGCGTTGGGTACGAAGCGCGGCGACAAGGCCGTGCGGATGGCCTGGTCGATGCGCCCGCGCAAACCTTCGTCCAGGCTTGCCCCTTCGCGCAGCACGACGAACAACGGCATGTAGCTATCGCGGCCCAGATACTCCAGATCGACGACCATCGAATCGACCACTTCGGGCAACGCCTCGACCGCGCTGTACAACTCGCTGGTACCCATGCGCAATCCGTGCCGATTGATGGTCGCATCGGATCGCCCGTAGATCACGCAGCCGCCGTCGAGCCCCACCTTGAGCCAGTCGCCGTGGCGCCAGACGCCCGGGTACATGTCGAAATAGCTCGACAGGTAGCGTTCGTTCCCCGTATCGCCCCAGAAGTACAGCGGCATCGACGGAATCGGCTCGGTGCAGACCAGTTCACCCACCGAACCCAGCACCGGATGACCGTTTTCATCCCAGGCCTGCACCGCGCAACCCAGCAAGCGGCATTGCATCTCGCCCGCCACCTGTGGCAATTCCCGGTTGCCCCCAATGAAAGCCCCCGCAAAGTCGGTGCCGCCGGAGATGTTGCACCACCAGATGTCGCCCCCACGCTCGCCCACTGCGTGTGGCTCGCTGCCCCCCGAGGGGGCTGAT
>CAZLDV010000077.1:0-12251 GCA_964558425.1 uncultured Rhodoferax sp.
ACCCGATCATCAGCATCGAGGACGGCATGGCCGAAGGCGACTGGGACGGCTGGAAGCTGCTCACCGAGCGCCTGGGTAAAAAGGTGCAGATCGTTGGTGACGACCTGTTCGTCACCAACACCAAGATCCTCAAGGAAGGCATCGACAAAGGCATCGCCAATTCCATCCTGATCAAGATCAACCAGATCGGCACGCTGACCGAGACCTTTGCCGCCATCGAGATGGCCAAACGTGCCGGCTACACCGCTGTCATCAGCCATCGCTCGGGTGAGACCGAAGACTCGACCATCGCCGACATCGCGGTGGGCACCAACGCCGGCCAGATCAAGACTGGCTCGCTGAGCCGCTCCGACCGCATGGCCAAATACAACCAGCTGCTGCGCATCGAGGAAGACCTCGGCGAGATCGCCAGCTACCCGGGCCGCGCCGCGTTCTACAACCTGCGCTGACCCCAAAGCCCACGCGCTCCAGTTTGCGCTGACACCACCGCACCATGGGCAACCGCATACTTCCGCTGGCATTGATTGCATTGCTGGTGATACTGCACGGCCAGCTGTGGTACGGCCGCGGCAGCATCCCGAACGTGGCAGCGCTGACGGCGCAACTGGCCAACAAGCAGGCGCAAAACGAACGCGAGGGTCAGGCCAATGAACGGCTGGCGGCGGAAGTGAAGGACTTGCAGGAAGGCATGGACATGGTCGAGGAGAAAGCCCGCCTGGAGCTGGGCATGGTGCGGCCGAACGAAATCCTGGTGCAGATCACGAAGTGACGCGCTGGCGCGGCGCCTCAAGCCGCTGCCTTGCGCCGCTCAGTGCGCGCTGGTGCTGGAGCCCGGCGTCTGGCTGGCCGGGCGAAACAGCTGGGCCGCGTCGATGGCGTCAAAGCGGTACTGCATGCCGCAGAACTCGCATCCGACCTCGATGTCGGGCCGCTCCTGCAAGATGCTGGCCGCCTCCTGCTCACCCAGGCTCACGATCATCGCGCCGACCTTGTCACGGTTGCAACTGCAGGCGAAATGCGGCTGCGCATCGCCCGCTTGCGGGGCGAAGCGCAGCAGGTCTTCCTGCCAGAACAGCCGATGCAGGATGGCATCGACATCCAGCGACAGCAGCTCTGCCGGCTTCAGGCTCGATGCCAGCGTCGCAATCCGGTTGTAGTGTTCGTTGCGGCCGATCTCATCTTCATCGGCGCGCCGGCCCGCTGCGTCCAGGTTGGCGCCTCCCTGCACCGGCAGGCGCTGGATCAACAGTCCGGCGGCCAGCGCATCGTTGGCCGCCAGCACCAAGGTGGTATCGAGCTGCTCACTTTGCAGCATGTAGTGCTGCAGCACATCGCTGAGCTTGTCAAGCTTCTCGCCATGGTCGCCGTACAGCGGGACCACGCCCTGGTACGGCTGCTGACCGGGCTGGCGTCCCCGCGGGTCGAGCGTGATGGCGCAGCGCCCACCGTTACCCACATTGACCATCGCGCTCAGTGGCGCATCGGCGGCAACGGCGCCGATCACCGTGGCGGTTGCGCGCACCGACAGGTTCGATTGCACCTCGGCCACGGCCAGCCGGACCGGACCGTCGCCCATGATCTGCATCACCAGCGCGCCGTCGAACCGGATGTTGGACTGCATCAAGGTGGCTGCGGCCAGCATTTCGCCCAGCATCTGCGTGACCGCTGCAGGGTAGGCGCCGGTCTGGGTGTTGGCCGCCCGGCGAGCCAGGATGTCGGTCCAGGCATCGGTGAGCCGCACCACGATGCCGCGCACCGGCAGGCCATCAAACAGGAACTTGTGTACTTCGGACAAATCGGGACCCCAGGTAACGCCGGCCAGACCCCCTCGCACGGCGTCAGGTGATTTTCGTCAATGTGGCGCGAAACCGCCTGGCGTTCTCGACATAACCCGGCGCGCCGTTGCGCAATCCCTCGATCTGCTCGGGTGTCAGGGGCCGCACCGCCTTGGCCGGACTGCCGATGATCATCGAACCATCGGGGAATTCCTTGCCCTCGGTCACCAGGGCGCCGGCACCCACCAGGCAATTTCTCCCGATGCGTGCACCATTGAGCACGATGGCACCGATGCCGATCAGGCTGCCGTCGCCAATGGTGCAGCCATGCAGCATGACCTTGTGGCCAACGGTCACATGCTCGCCCAGCGTCAAGGGCTTGCCGACGTCGGCATGCAACACGCTGCCATCCTGGATATTGGTGCCGCGGCCAATGCGCATGTGTTCGGTATCGCCGCGCAACACTGCGCCGAACCAGACGCTCACATCCTGCGCCAGTGTCACGTTGCCGATCACCTGGGCGCTGTCAGCCACCCAGGCAGATGGGTCGATGGTGGGGGCCAGATCGCCCAAAGCATAAGTCGCCAAGCCATTCCTCCTGTTGCGCCGATTGTAAAAGCCTGTCTGGCTGCACAGGGGCGCGGCCGGGCCGGGCCGGCTTGCCCAAACCGGATGCCGCTACGATACTTCCTTCGATCCGGCTGCAAGCCGCCACGACAACCTGACCGGTGCACCGGAGGAGACACCCACCATGGCTGAACCAGGGCCGCATCTGCACGGCGGAGACCGCGTCGCGTTGTCCTTGCAGGCCCATGGCGTGCGGCATGTCTTCACGCTGTGCGGCGGGCATATCTCGCCGATACTGGCGGCCGCGCGTGCGCGCGGCATCCGGATCGTCGATGTACGCGACGAAGCGACCGCGGTGTTTGCCGCGGATGCCAGCGCCCGCCTGTCCGGCTTGCCCGGTGTGGCCGCCGTCACCGCAGGGCCGGGTATCACGAACACCATCACGGCGCTGAAGAACGCACAGCTCGCGCAGTCGCCACTGATCCTGTTTGGCGGTGCCGCCCCTACGGCCCTGCAAGGGCGTGGCGCCCTGCAGGACATCGATCAGCGCCCGCTGGTCGAGCCGCATGTCAAACGCTTCACCAAGATCCGCCGCGTCTGCGATCTCGGCCCTGCGGTCGACGAGGCATTCTGGCTTGCCGCCAGTGGAATTCCAGGACCGGTGTTCATCGAATGCCCGGTCGACCTGCTGTATGGCGAGGCCACCATCCGCCAGTGGTATGCCGACGCCGCCGGCAAGGGCCGGTCGTTCGGCGAGCGGATGCTGCGCTGGTACCTGACGCGCCACGTGGAGAAGATGTTCAAGGGGTCCGACGCGGCTGCGGGCGCGCAGGTGCGCGAAGTCGTTGCGCCGCAGCCGTCCGCTGCCAAGGTGTCGTTGGCGCGCGCGGCGTTGGCCCGGTCACAACGCCCGCTGATGGTGATCGGCAGCCAGACGCTGGCACAGGCCATGCAGGCACGACAGATCGCCGCGGCGGTGCAACAACTGGGCATCCCGGTCTACCTGTCCGGCATGGCGCGTGGCCTGCTGGGTCGCAAGCACCCGCTGCAGCTGCGCCACCAGCGCCGCCAGGCGCTGCGCGAGGCCGACTGCGTGGTGCTGGCCGGCGTACCTTGCGACTTCCGGCTCGACTACGGCAAACACATCCGGCGCAGCGCAACGCTGATTGCAGCCAATCGCAGCGCCAAGGACGCCCGTCTGAACCGCCGACCCGCGGTGACGGTGATCGGCGACGTCGGCCTGTTCCTGCAGGCACTGGCGCAGCCGGGCGCCACGGCGGCCTTGCAACCCGATCGCTGGCAGCCATGGATCGCACAGCTGCAGGCGCGCGACGCCGAGCGGGAAGTGGGCATCACCGAACAGGCCGCCGTACCCGGCACGCATGTCAATCCGGTGGCCCTGCTGCGCATGGTCGAACAGACGGCTGGCGACAAGGCCTTGCTGGTGGCCGACGGCGGCGACTTCGTCGGCACCGCGGCGTATGTGCTGCATCCGCGTGCGCCATTGCGCTGGCTCGACCCCGGCGCATTCGGCACGCTGGGAGTCGGCGCCGGCTTTGCGCTCGGCGCGGCCTGTTGCCACCCCGAAGCCGAGGTCTGGATCATCCTGGGCGATGGCGCGTGCGGCTACGGCCTGGTCGAGTTCGACAGCTTCGTGCGACACAAGATCCCGGTCATCGCCATCGTCGGCAACGATGCCGGCTGGACCCAGATCGCGCGCGAGCAGGTCAAGATGCTCGGCGACGACGTCGCAACCGTGCTCGCGCGCACCGATTACCACCGGGTTGTCGAGGGTTTTGGCGCCGAAGGCATCGTGGTGCGTACCATCGACGAGGTACAGCCCGCGCTGAACAAGGCGCGGGCACTGGCGCGCAGCGGCAGGCCGGTGCTGATCAATGTGTGGCTGGACAAGACCGAGTTCCGCGAAGGCTCCTTGTCGATGTAATTTCAATCACTGCAGGAGGCACCACCATGGCAGAAAGCAAGCTGATCCTGGACTACATCCAGGACCACGCGGTCAACAAGAAGGACGCGATCTTCCTGACCCAGCCGCTCGGCGCGGGCAAGGTCGCCAACTACACCTGGGGCCAGACAGTCGACCAGGCCCGGCGCATGGCGGCGCACCTGCAAAGCCGCGGCTTCGGCCCCGGCAGCCATATCGCGATCCTGTCCAAGAACTGTGCCCATTTCTTCATGGCCGAACTCGCGATCTGGCTGGCTGGCGGCACGACGGTGGCGATCTTTCCGACCGAGAGCCCCGAGACGATCCGCTTCGTACTCGAACACAGCGACAGCCGGCTGCTGTTCGTCGGCAAGCTCGACACCTGGGAGCAGCAAAAGTCCGGCGTGCCGGCCAACCTGCCCTGCATCGCCTTGCCATTGGCGCCTGCGACCGGCTTCGACCAGTGGGACGATCTGATCACCCGCACCGAACCGCTGGCCGGCAAGCTTGCAAGGGCTGCCGACGACCTGGCGATGCTGATCTACACCTCGGGATCGACCGGTACACCCAAGGGCGCGATGATCAGTTTCGGCGCCGTCACTGCGGTGGGCAAGGGCTACACCGAAGACATCGCCGGTCGCATGCATGGTGACGAAGTCTGGCGCGTGTTGTCCTATCTGCCGCTGGCGCATTCCTACGAACGTGCGGTGATTGCCGCGCCGGCCTGGTTCAGCGGGCGACTACACCTCTTTTTTGCCGAATCGCTCGACACGTTCGTCGCCGACCTGCACCGGGCACGCCCGCACCTGTTCCTGTCGGTACCGCGGTTGTGGCTCAAGTTCCAGCAGGGCGTGCTGGCCAAGATGCCGGCAAAGAAGCTCGACTTTCTGCTCGGCCTGCCGATCATCGGCAAGCTGGTTGGACGC
This sequence comes from uncultured Rhodoferax sp., assembly GCA_964558425.1. Lineage (GTDB taxonomy): Bacteria > Pseudomonadota > Gammaproteobacteria > Burkholderiales > Burkholderiaceae_C > CAISIP01. Next base: position 5,211 of record CAZLDV010000077.1, read on the forward strand.
AAGGTGCTCACCGGCCTCGGCCTGGACCAGGTGCAACTGGCCGCCAGCGCATCGGCGCCGATCCCGCCGGACCTGATCGCCTGGTACCGCAAGCTGGGCCTGAACCTGCTCGAAGGGTACGGCATGACGGAAGATTTTGCGTTCTCGCACCACTCGACCGAAGCGCACAACGCGCCAGGCTATGTCGGCATTCCCTACCCCGGCGTGCAGGTACGCATCGGCGCCGACAACGAGATCCTGGTCAAGTCGCCCGGGCAGATGAAGGGCTACTACAAGCGCCCGGACCTGGATGCCGAATCGTTCACCGAAGACGGCTTCTTCAAGACCGGCGACATGGGCGAGCGGCGCGCTGACGGCCTGCTCAGGGTGACCGGCCGCGTGAAGGAGCTGTTCAAGACCGCCAAGGGCAAATATGTCGCACCGGCGCCGATCGAAAACCGCATCAACGAACATCCGCTGGTCGAACTCTCGATGGTGTCCGGTGTCGGCCAGCCTTCGGCCTACTGCATGGTGGTGCTGGCCGAACACATCCGGCCCAACCTGTCCAAGCCAACCGTACGCACCGAAGTCGAGATCGAGATGGCCGCGCTGCTCAAGCGGGTCAACGCCGGCGTGGCCGATTACGAACGGCTGCAGATGATCGTGATTGCCAAGGAACCGTGGTCGATCGAGAACGGCTGTCTGACGCCGACGATGAAGATCAAACGCAGCCGCATCGAGGCCGAGGTGCAGGACAAGATCGACAGCTGGTACGGCGCCCGGGGACCGGTGCTCTGGGCCTGACAGCGTGCGGGGCCATCGCTGCCATGGTCGATGAACTGCGCGCGCAGGCGCGCGCGCTTCTGTTATGCCCCGACCCTGGCGCCAAGGCAGCCGGCACACGCCGCCTCTCGCCAGCCGATCCGATCGACACCGCGGCAGTGTGGGACGAGCCCGCCGGCATTCCCGGCCGTCCGCCACGCCCGCAGCTGGTGGCGTTCAACGCATTGCAGCGCCGCTCGGCCGCCACGGTGCAGGGCCGCGCGGTACTGATCCACGCGCTGGCCCATATCGAGTTCAACGCCATCAATCTGGCGCTGGACGTGGTCTGGCGCTTCGCCCGCCTGCCCGAAGCGTTCTACCGCCAGTGGATCACGGTGGCGCGCGAGGAAGCCCTGCATTTCGAACTGCTGCGCGCGCATCTGCATAGGCTGGGCCACGACTATGGCGACTTCCCGGCGCACAACGGCTTGTGGGAGATGGCTGAAAAGACCCGTCACGATCCGCTGGCGCGGCTGGCTCTGGTGCCCCGCACGCTGGAGGCGCGCGGCCTCGATGCAGCGCCACCGATGCAGGCGCGGCTGCTGGCTGCCGGAGACGCGGCCGCTGCCGACATCCTGGACATCATCCTGCGCGACGAGATCGGCCATGTGGCGGTGGGCAACCACTGGTACCGCCATCTGTGCACACAACGTGGCCTGGATCCGATCACCACCTATGCAGCACTGGCGCGTGAGCATGGCGCACCCCGCCTGCGCGGGCCGTTCAATCTGCCGGCCCGCCGCGCAGCCGGATTCGACGAAACCGAACTGGGCTTGTTGCAACACGACGCACTGCAGGAATGACGCTGACAGGATGCGGATGGCACATGTGCGCCGCTGATGCAAGGTTCCATAGAATCGCCTGATCACCTTCAGGGCCGCCATGTCCGACACTTCCGACTCCGCCACCCAACCACGACAACTGCCATCCACCGCTGCGTCGGATGGCGGCCTGGCCATCGCCCGCCAGGCGATCGTGGATGACGCTGGCAACGTGTTCGGCTATGAACTGTTCGATCGCAGCCGACCCTCGCGCACGCATGACGCGCCCAGCGATGCGCGGCTGTTGTTCAATGCACTCTCGCATGCCGACAACAGCGCGCTGGTCGACAACCGCACCTTGTTCATCAATTGCACGCATGACAGCCTTGCAAGCGGCCATCTGGATCTGGTGCGGCCCGATCGCATCGTGCTGGAAATGCCGCCGGTGCCGGGCAATACCGCCGACGAGATCCAACGCCGCCTGCCGGCCCTGACAGAAGCACGCAAGCGCGGCTTTCGGCTTGCGTTCAGCCACACGGTGCTGACCGCTGCCTACCTGCCCTGGCTGGCGCTGGCCAGCTTCATCAAGATCGATCTGCGGCTGTTGCGCCCCGATCTATTCGAACCCATGGTGCGACTGGCGCAGAAGAAGACCCGCGCGCAACTGATCGTGGAAAAGGTCGAGACCGCCGCGCAGCACCAGCAGGCCAAGGAACTGGGCGTGTTGTTGTTCCAGGGATACTGGTTCGCGCGACCGACGGTGGTGGAGGGCCAGACCATTCGCCCTTCGCAGGCGGTCATCATCGAGCTGATCAACCAGGTGCGCCAGCAGGCCTCCACGAGCGAGATCGAAGAGGTGCTCAAGCACGACGCCACCTTGTCGTTCAATCTGCTGCGTTTCATCAACGCATCGGGATTCGGCCTGCGGACCGAGATCACCTCGTTCCGCCACGCAGTGATGATGCTGGGCCTGAAGAAGCTGTTCCGCTGGGCGGCCTTGTTGCTCACCACCTCGCGCGTGGACGGCATACCGCTGGTGCTGGGAGAGACGGCCATCGTCCGTGGCCGCCTGATGGAGCTGCTGGCGATCGACCTGCGGCTACCGGCCGAAGAATGCGACAGCGCCTTCGTGACGGGGGTGTTCTCGCTGCTCGACAGCATGCTCGGCATGCCGATGGACAAGGCGCTCGAGGCGATTGCGATGCCCGACTCGGTGATCTCCGCGCTGCTGCTGCAACGCGGTCCCTTGGCGCCGCTGCTGGAGCTGTGTGTGGCCTGCGAAACAGGCGACGACGCGGTGTTTGCCCGCGCGGCACAGGAACTGCGCCTGGATAACCAGCAGATCAACTGGGCGCATCTGCAGGCGCTGGCGTGGGCGGAATCGTTGGCGATCTGAGGCGGCCGCGTCTGCGTGTCAGCCTTCCATCGCATGCCCGATCGCAACCAGCGCCTCCAGGGCGGGGCCTGCCAGCCCCACGTCCAGGGTCGTCGGGACGGCCGATTCGCGGGGATTGATGCGCACCAGACGGGCGTCATGCTGCTGCAGCATCCGCGCGCTGAAATGCCGCACCGACGCAATCGCGGTGCCGGCGCCAATCTCCAACACCACCGGTCGGCGAACCCGGGCCAGAAACCCCTGCAGCGCATCGCCTTGCCGGTCAGCGCGCGACGCCACCCATTGGCCATCGCCGAACATCAATACATTCGGCCGCGCCACGCGACCACAGCGCGGACAGGCCGGAAGTGGCCCCTGCAGCAGGCAGTTCGCCTCGTCCACGTCGAGCCGGCCATCGGGCGCCGGCCAGATGGTCTGGCAGCAGGGATGCAGGCATTGCCAGTGGTCGATCGAGCCGTGGCACTCATGCACCAGCGTCGGATTGAAGCCGGCTGCCTGGAACTGGCCATCCACATTGCTGGTGAACACCGCAACTCCCATCGGCATCCGGGCGCCCCACGCACGCAATAGATCGAAACCGGCGTGAGGCCGGGTAGCCCGGTACAGGTTGAGCCGGTGCCCGTAAAAACCCCAGGCCTGCCGCGGTTGCGTCTGGAAGGCCTGCGGGCACGCGACGGAATGGAAGTCCAGCTGCGCGCGCGCGAGCGCCGGATACGCCCGCCAGAAGCCCTGCCTGCCACGGAAATCGGGCAAGCCCGAATCCACCCCCATGCCGGCGCCGGCGCCGATCAGCAAGGCATCGGCCTGCAGGATCAACTCGGCCGCATGGGCGACCGTCTGGGCGTCGGGTGGTCTGGTCATGGTGGGTTGCGCAGTATCGCGCCAACCCGGCGGCGCCGCGCACCAGATGGGCCAACGACCTTCGTCGCGGCACCAGCGCAGTCTGTGCCACCATCGCAGCTCACCGACTCTGGGGCCCTCGTCCTGTCCGGTAGAACTTCCTGCCAACCATGAACAACGCTTTTTCCATAGGCCCGCTGCTGGTGCCCTACACGCTGCTGCTGGTATTTGCGGCTGCAGGGCTGACCCTGTTGGTGGGCCGGCGGGTCGGCAAGCGCAGCGGTGTGGTCGCCGAAGGCACGCTGTGGAACGCACTGCTGGTCGGCGCCCTGGTCGCGCGGCTGGCCTTCGTGCTGGAATACAAGACACTGTATTTCGCCTCGCCGCTGAGCATTGTCGACATCCGCGACGGCGGCTGGAACGCCACCGCCGGCCTGGCAGGTGTATGGTTTTACGCCTTTCACCGCTACCAGAAGCGGCCTGAACTGCGCAAGGCATTGCAACGTGGCTTGCTGGCCGGCACTGCACTATTTTTCGTGGGAACCGGCTTGCTGCTGATCCAGCCCGGCGGGCAGCGGCAAGCCTTGCCGGACTTGCAATTGGCATCGCTGGAAGGGCCAGCGGTACGCCTGAGGGACTTCGCCGGGCAACCCACGGTCGTGAACCTGTGGGCCACCTGGTGCCCGCCGTGTGTGCGCGAAATGCCGATGCTGCTGGCGGCGCAGCGAGAGCATGCCGGCGTGCACTTCGTGTTCATCAACCAGGGCGAACCCGGCGCCCAGGTCACACGCTGGCTGCAGGCGCGCCAGTTGCCGCTCGATCACGTGCTGCTCGACGAAAGGCGCCAGGCCAGCGCGGTGTTCAAGCAGCAGGGTTACCCGACCACGCTGTTCTTCAACGCCCGTGGCGAGATGGTGGCGTCAAGGCTGGGAGAATTGTCGCCGGCCACGCTGGAACAGAATCTGGCGCGGGCGCGACGGTGAAATTCAGCGCGCATGGCGTACCCATCCGTACACACGATTCGCGCCTCCCATTTCTCGACAAGTGCCGTAACGGCTTGATGCAAGAGCGCGCGGCGCCAATGCTCCATCACCTGCTCCCGCTGCGCCGGTGTGCTGCCAGAACGCATGGTGAGCGTGATACGACAATGGTCCCGCGTCACCGTCGACTTGACATTTTTTTCGACAACGGACAGCAATTAGCGCCGGCCCCACAGGGTGTACGTCTCCCGTTCGACAAACTGGCGCCGTGTCGCTCGCGCCTGTTGTGCCTGCAATTTGATTGGCTGATCACGGATCCAGCCGAGTTTGGAAATGGCGTAGGCACGTGCGACGTCCAAGCGCGTCGCGGTGGGGGCGACAAGGGTGACAGGGCCGAGTGGCGGGTGCTCGGAGACCTGTTGCCTCATGTAGCTTGTTACCCGCCGGATTGTCTGGCGGGGGCGGTGCAACATGACGAGGCAAATCAGCATGACGACACGCAAGGAGTTGATCGAGGCACTTCGGCAACGATAACCGACGCTGCCGACCCGTAAGCGCGATTCGCTGAATCGGCTACCCCGCTCCAGAGCAGTCATCGGCGTGCAGCAGGCGCTGGCTGGCGTCAAGCCGGATGTAACGGCTGAACCACCAAGCGAACGCCAAGGGCCTTGCATACACGGTTGACCGTGTCGAAGCGCGGCGCGCTGCCGGGCCGCAAGGCTTTGTACAGCGCTTCCCTCGTGATGCCTGCCGCCTTGGCGATATCGGTCATGCCACGAGCGCGGGCGATGTCCCCTAGCGCGGCAGAAAGCAGTCCTGCGTCGTTTGCCTGCAAGATATCGGTCAAGTAAGCGGCAATGGCCTCGTCGCTGTCGAGGTAGGGGGCGGCATCAAATCCCGGCAGGTCGTCAACCTTGATTCGCGTGTTCATTTTCGTTTCCTCTTTCAATCGAGCAGGGCGACAAGCGCCTTTGCGCGCCTGATGTCGACCTTCTGTGTGCGCTTGGATCCACCAGCCAGCAGGACAACAAGCTGGCTGCCTCGCTGCGTAAAGCACACGCGCCATCTGGCCCCGACATGGATGCGAAGCTCGGAGACGCCGTCGCCCCCCGGCTCAACGTCGCCGAGTAAACCTCGTTCAAGTCGCTTGATCCGAGATACCACAATGCCACGTAGTGAGGCGTCTTTCAAATGGTCGAGCCATGAGGTGAACTCAGGAAGCGCTTTGACGTTAAACGCAGATGAAATGTAATCGAACGACTACACCAAGTCAATCCCGCTTGGCCGGGCAACCGGCGACGAAGTGCCGGCTCCGGCATCAGCGCAATCGCGCGCGGGCTTCGCTGCACCGGACCGGTCGGTCGCGAGTGCCCGCAAGTGGCCGACAGTGTGCCCGGGCGCGCCAAGAAGCAGCCTGTCGGCGTGGGACATTGCGCGCGGTGCGCTGCGAACTCCCCACCAGGACCTTGTGCCGCCAGACTTGTTCCACCGCCCGATTGCCAGTTCTTGACTCTCGGTCGGCTGGCCTTAACGGCTGATCAGATTTCTGTCTGTTCGGAGATCTCCAAGGCGTCGTCCACCTCGATGCCGAAATATCTGACCGTCGACTCGCCACAGCGGCATTCGGTACGTGTCGCCAGCGCAGCGTCACACGGGAGAAGATCACGTCATCCTGGCCGCGCGACACACGCTGTACCTGCAGGCACGCGCCCTGAATCCGGCGCGGTGGTCAGGCAAGACACGCAACTGGGACCCCATCGGCGCGGTCACGCGCAACCCCGAGCGCGACTGTGTCATCAAGGCCCATTTGGAGAAAGTTATACAGCCGCTGGCTGGATAAATGAGGCGACAAGTAACTTGACGCGCGCCGACTGTGCTCCCACAGGCGGCGCGCAGACAAGCCGTATTCACTCTCCGACGGGTGCGATTCAAGGGCGGATGACGTCAGTGAAGTGGCTGGCATACCTGCACGACGCTGGTCGCAAGGCTACCGGACAATTCGACAATGGTGGAATTGGTGTCCCGCAAAAAGAGGGGCTCACCACCTGAGCCTGCTGAGGTATGTCGCTAATCAGGAATATATTTGTCATTCACTTGCCCCATCCGGTCTTCGCCCGGGTTTTCCACTTGCCGCGTCCGCCGTGGCCCGCGAGAGCCTGATTTACCATTGAAAAAGGCCTTCAAGAATCGCTCCTTGAAGGCCTTTGGACTGTCTCGTGGTCGGTGTGAAAGGATTCGAACCTTCGACCCCTTGCACCCCATG
>CAZLDV010000078.1:0-6506 GCA_964558425.1 uncultured Rhodoferax sp.
ATTGGTGCCGGAGAGATGAATCGAACACCCGACCTTCTCATTACGAATGAGCTGCTCTACCAACTGAGCTACACCGGCGAAGGCGCAATTATAGCCACGCGGGTTGTGTGATCCGGGCGGGGTGCAAGGGCCTCAGGAACCCAGTACCTGGCAGTTGTCGCCACCCATGCCGAGCAGCTGGCGGACCTGTTCGGTGACGCTGCCGAAGACCCGACTGGTGAAACTCTCGTTGGCGCCTTGCTGGCCCATGACGATGCGGTCGCATTGCAGTTCGTGGGCGTAGCGGGCAATGGTTTCGGCGCTGCGGCCGACGCGTACAACCGGTTGATACGGTACGCCGGCCAGGTCGAGCAGGTTGCGCGCCGGGGTGAGGTCTTCGATGCCGGCGTCGTGTTGCAGATCGTGCAGGTCACCGTGGGCGAAGAACATGGATACGTCGCCGGAGACGCGCGGTTGCACGCTCAGCAGGTGGATTTCAACCGGTTCCTGCTGGTACAGGCTGATCGCCTGCTTGGCTGCATCACGGGTGCGTGACGGGCTGAGTCCATCGGCGACGACAAGCAATTTGCGCATGGTGTTTGGCTGGTGGGTTGACGAAAGGCGGGACGGCAAGATCGGGTGATGACACGCGGGTCGATGCGTCGTGGCGGTGATTCGATGCAGCTGCCGGATGCTTGCGGTGATTCAGGTGCTGCGCGGTTCGAGTTCAGCCCGCTGCGCCGTGCTGGAACGGCTTTTCTCGATCCACTTTCCGACCAGTACCACCAGCACAGCACAGGTCACCGGCAACACCAGGTGCAGATCATGGTGGCGCGCCGTCCAGCCGGCGATGGATGGGTCGGAGAACGCCATCTCGCCAGCCACCCAGCCGAGCAGCGCGGCGCCCGCGGTGATGATGATCGGGAAGCGGTTCATCAGCTTGAGGATGAGGGTGCTGCCGTAGATGATGAGCGGAATGCTGATGACCAGGCCGATGATCAGCAGCACGATGTCGCCATGGGCCGCCGCCGCCACGCCGATCACGTTGTCCAGACTCATCACCAGGTCGGCGACGATGATGGTCTTGATGGCGGCCATCAGGTTGGAGTGGCCTTCGAGCTCCGGTCCGTCGTCGTCGCCGGTCAGCAATCCGACACCGATCCACAACAGCAACGCCGCGCCTGCCAGTTTCAGGTAGGGCAGCGACAGCAGATAGATCGCGAAGAAGGTCAACACGATCCGCAACACGATCGCGCCGATGCTGCCGAACAGGATCGCCTTTTTCTGCTGCGACGGGGGCAGGGAGCGGCTGGCCAGCGCAATCACGACCGCGTTGTCGCCGCTCAGCACGATGTTGATGAGAATGATCTGGGACAACGCCAGCCAGAATTCCGGCGTCATGAATGCGGACATCAGGGTCTCCTTGGGGTGCTTGCAGCGGTTCGCAACCCGGATCGGGTTCACGTCTGCGGCAAGCTTAAGGAGGTGTGCTTACAGCATCATGGAGGGCGTCTGTCAGCCAGATGTCTGAATTCTGTCGGCAGGCTTACGACTCGCGCGCCGCTTGCTGCTGCGGTGTCGCTTCGGGGAAGAGTACGCTGAAGGTATTGCCGATGCCGTCGGTGTCGTCTTCGAGTGTGATCTGCGCCCGGTGCAATGCGGCGATCTCGCTGACGATGGCCAGGCCCAGGCCGCTGCCGTCGACCTGGCTGCCCAGCAGGCGGTGGAAGCGCTCGAAGATGCGCTGGCGCTCCTGCACCGGGATGGTCGGGCTGTCGTCGCTGATCGACAGGCTGGCGTGGCCGTCGCTGCCGCGGGCCACGGCCACGGTGACACGGCCCTGTTCGCGGCTGTAACGCACCGCGTTGTCGAGCAGGTTGTTGATCAGCTCGCGCAGCCGGTCGGCATCGCCCAGGATCATGACCGGTCTGTCGGCGCCCTCGAAACCCAGGTCGATGCCGCGCTTGAGCGCATCGGGGACCCAGCGCATGGCCACGTCGACGGCCAGTGCGTTGAGATCGACTTCCTGCATCTCCAGGCTGTTGATGGCGCCGGGTTCGTTGCGCGCCAGCGTCAACAACTGCCGCACCAGCCGCGACAGGCGTTCGGCGCCGACATGCAGTTGCGCCAGGCAGTGCCGCACCCGCTGCGGATCGTCTTCACGCAAGGCCAGTTCGATCTGGGCCTTGAGCCCGCTGACCGGTGTCTTGAGTTGGTGCGCGGCGTCGGCGATGAACCGGTTCTGCACGTCCAGTGTCGTGCCCAGGCGCAGCATCAGCGCATTGACTTCGTCCACCAGCGGCCGGACTTCGCCGGGCACGCCATCGGTGTCGATCGGTCGCAGGTCCACATGCGAGCGGCTGGAGACGGCCATGCGCAGACGCTTGAGCGGCAACAGGCCGCGCGAGACGCCGCCGTACACCACCACGCTGGCAAGCAGGATCAGCAGCAACTGCGGCAGCACGATGCTGGCCAGAATCTCCAGCGCCAGTCGCTGGCGCCGGTTCAGCGTCTCGGCCACCTGCACCAGCACCATGCTGGCGCGCGCGTCCGCGGTGAAGGGCAACCACAATGCGACGATGCGCACCGGCCGGTCGTGCACGATGGCATCGCGAAAGCGGGCCCGACCATCCGGGTGCGGCGGCGCGGGAGGTGTTGCCATGGCGGTGTCGCCGCCTATGACCTGGCCGGCGGCGGTCGATACGTTGTAGAACAGCTGGTCATCCTGATCGACCATCAACACCCGCTCCACGGCCTGCGACATCTCCAGCCGGGGGCCGACGCCATTGGGTCGCACATGCAGCGCGACTTCGCGCGCGATCTCCTGCAGTGAACGATCGTGCGCCCGATCGGACAGGTGACGGGCGGTCCAGTAGCTCGCTGCGGTGTCGATCACCAACAGCGCGAACAAGGGCACCAGCAGCCAGGCCAGCAGCTGGGTCTGCAACCGGGGTTCAGCCGGCCCCGCCATGGTGTTCCAGCAGGTAGCCCATGCCGCGCACGGTGCGCAGCTCGAAACCGCTGTGTTCGAGCTTCTTGCGGATGCGGTAGACGTAGACTTCGATGGCGTTGGCGCCCACCTCGTCGCCCCAGCCATACAGATGGTTGACCATGTGTTCCTTGCTGACCACCCGGCCTTCGCGCATCAGCAGCAGTTCGAGTACGGCGAACTCGCGCGCCGACAGATCCACCGGCTGTTCGTCGCAATAGACGCGCCGCCCGGCGGTATCGAGTCGCAGCCGACCGTGCACGAGGGACGGTGTCGGATTGCTGCTGGCGCGCCGCAACAGGGCGCGCACCCGGGCTTCGAGTTCAGGCAGATCGAACGGCTTGGCCAGATAGTCGTCGGCGCCCAGATCCAGGCCGCGAACCCGGTCCGACAGGGTGTCGAGCGCGGTGAGCATCAGCACCGGCAAGGCGGACTTGCGTTCGCGCAGGCGCCGCAAGACCTCCAGCCCGCTGAGCCCGGGCAGCCCGATGTCGAGAATCACCAGGTCATGGATGGCGAGCGCCAGGGCCTGGTCGGCCTGTGCGCCATCGCGCACCACGTCCACTGCGTAGGCAGACTGCACCAGCGCCCGTGACAGGGCGTCGGCCAGCAGGGTATCGTCTTCGACAAGGAGAATCCGCATGGAGTCGGGCAGGTGATGCCGCATCGTAAGCCATGTGGCAGCTGCGCTGGCGCCACGGGTGTCCGTGGCACCAGCACGTGGCGGTCAGGCTTGCGGTGTGACGGGTGCGCTGGCGGCGTGCATCGCCACGACGTGTTCGACCTCGTTGCGGCTGCCCAGCACGACGCTGACCCGCTGGTGCAGCTGCGTCGGTGCCACATCCAGGATGCGCTCGCGCCCGGTGCTGGCGGCGCCACCGGCCTGCTCGACCAGCCAGCCCATCGGGTTGGCCTCGTACATCAGGCGCAACTTGCCGGGTTTCCCGGGTTCGCGCTTGTCCCATGGGTACATGAAGATGCCGCCGCGGGTCAGGATGCGGTGCACGTCGGCCACCATGCTGGCGATCCAGCGCATGTTGAAGTCCTTGCCGCGGGGGCCTTCGACGCCTTGCAGGCATTCGTCGATATAGCGTTTCACCGGTGCATCCCAGTGCCGCATGTTGCTCATGTTGATGGCAAATTCCCGGGTGTCGGCCGGAATCGTCAGGCGTTCCTGCGTGAGCACGAACGACCCCTGTTCGCGGTCGAGCGTGAACAGGGCGACGCCGTCGCCCACGGTCAGTACCAGCGTGGTCTGCGGCCCATAGACACAGTATCCGGCCGCGACCTGCTTGTTGCCCGGTTGCAGAAAGTCCGCCTCCGAGACACCTGCGCCGTTGTTCTCGGGCTTGCGCAGCACGCTGAAGATGGTGCCGATGCTGACGTTCACGTCGACGTTGCTCGAGCCGTCGAGCGGATCGAACAGCAGCAGGTATTCACCTTGCGGGTAACGGTGCGGCACCACGTAGATGCCTTCCATCTCCTCGCTGGCCATGGCTGCCAGGTGGCCGCCCCATTCATTGGCCTCGATCAGCACCTCGTTGGCGATGATGTCGAGTTGCTTCTGGATTTCGCCTTGCACGTTCTCCGTCTGCGCCGCACCCAGCAGGCCACCGAGCGCGCCCTTGTTCACGGATTGGCTGATGCCCTTGCAGGCGCGCGCGACCACCTCCAGCAGCAGCCGCAGATCGGACGGGATCAGGTTGTGCACCCGCTGGTGCTCGACCAGGTAGCGGGTCAGGGAAATTTTCGTCGATGCCATGTCGTGCTTGAGCCTCTCGGTCCGTGTCAGTCTGCCAGCGCGCGGCTCACCACCTCGCGTACATCCCGGCTCAGGTCGGGTTTGGCTGCCACCTTGGCAATCGCCTCGCGAGCTGCGCTGCGGTACGGTTCGGCCAACCGGCTCCAGCGGTCGAGCGCGCGCGCCAGGCGTGCAGCTAGTTGCGGATTGAATGCGTCGATTTCCAGCACCCGCAGACTCCAGAACTGGTAACCCGCCCCATCCACACGGTGAAACGCAGCCGGGTTGCCGTTGCAATAGGCAAACAACAGGCTGCGGGCCCGGTTCGGGTTCTTCAGGTGGAAGTCAGGGTGCGACATCAGCTGGCGCACCAGCGGCAGGATATGGCCATTGCGGTCGCTGGCGCCGGCCTGCAGCGCAAACCATTTGTCCAGCACCAGATCATCGGCCTTGAACATGGCATGGAAGCGCGCCAGCGCCTCGCCGGCCAGCGGGTGGGCGCAGGCGACCAGGGCCGACAAGGCGGCCAGCCGGTCGGTCATGTTGCCCGCCTGCTTGAAGCGTTCGAAGGCCTTGCCCGGCCAGCTGTTGGTGGTGCAGCCCAGGCACAGCATCTGCAGCGCCAGCCCCGCCAGTGCGCGCTTGCCGCTGGACACCGGGTCCGGGCGGTAGGCGCCGATGTGGCTGTTGGCATCGAAAACCTGCCGCCAGTCGTCGAACAACACGCTGGCCAGTTGCCGCCGCATGGTTTCGCGCACCGCATGGATACGCTGCGGATCGACCACCGCGAGCTGTTCGGCCATGTAGGTTTCGGAGGGCAGTGTCAGCACCAGCTCCTTGAATGCAGCGTCCAGCGTGTCGTGGCGCAGGATGCCGCGCATCGCCTGCAGGGTTGCGGCGTCAAGCACCTGTGTCGGTGTCGCGGCATCTGCCGGTTGCGCCAGTGCCGCCAGCGCGCAACGCATGGCCATCCGCTGGCCGGCTTCCCAGCGGTTGAATGGATCGCTGTCATGCGCCAGCAGGTGCAGCAATTGCGCGTCGGTGTAGTCGAACACCACGACCACCGGTGCGCTGAAACCGCGCAGGATGGACGGAACCGGTTCGGCAGCGACGTTGACGAAGCGCAAGGTCTGCGTCGTCTCGCTCAGCACGAAGGTGCGCGGCCCGAGAGTGGGCTGCGCTTCACCGTCCAATTGCAGCGGCAGGTCATCTCCCTGTGGTCCGACCAGTCCGAGCGTGACCGGAATCACGAACGGCTGCTTGTCGTTCTGGCCGGGAGTCGGATTGCAGCTTTGCGTGAGCGTCAGCGTATAGCTGGCTGCGGCCGCATCGTAGCGGCCGACCGCGCGAACCTGCGGCGTCCCCGCCTGGCTGTACCAGCGCTTGAACTGCGGCAACAAGGCGGCCAGTTCGGAGCCGGGGTTGGCGTCCGCCTGGGCCTGCGCGAAATCGTCGCAGGTCACCGCGTGGCCATCGTGGCGTTCGAAATACAGCGTCATGCCCTTGGCGAAACCGCTGCGGCCAACCAGCGTCTGCATCATGCGCACCACCTCGGCGCCTTTTTCGTAGATGGTGACGGTGTAGAAGTTGTTGATCTCCACATAGCTGTCGGGCCGCACCGGATGCGCCATCGGGCCAGCGTCTTCCGCAAACTGCACGGTGCGCAGCACGCGTACGTCCTCGATGCGCTTGACGGCACGCGCCGAAGGCTCGGCGCACAGGTCCTGCGAGAATTCCTGGTCGCGAAATACCGTCAGGCCTTCCTTGAGGCTGAGCTGGAACCAGTCGCGGCAGGTC
>CAZLDV010000078.1:6516-11409 GCA_964558425.1 uncultured Rhodoferax sp.
GTACTCGTGGCCGACCACGCTTTCGATGTTGGAAAAATCGGCGTCGGTGGCCGTGGCTTCGCTGGCCAGCACGTACTTGGTGTTGAAGATATTGAGGCCCTTGTTCTCCATCGCGCCCATGTTGAAGTCGCTGGTGGCCACGATCATGAAGCGTTCCAGGTCCAGCGGCAGGCCGAACCGGGCTTCGTCCCAGGCAATCGACGCCATCAGCGCATGCATCGCGTGATCGGTCTTGGCCAGGTCGCCCGGGCGCACGTAGATTTCGAGCAGGTGTTCCTTGCCGGCGCGCGAGATGATGCGCTGTTGGCGCGACTCCAGTTGGCCTGCCACCAGTGCAAACAGGTAGCTCGGCTTGCGGTGCGGATCGACCCAGCGCGCGAAGTGCCGACCGGCATTGCCCTCGCCGGTCAGTTCGCCACTGTCGACCAGGTTGCCGTTGGACAGCAGCACCGGATACGCTGCCTTGTTGGCACGCAGCAACACCGAATAGCTGGCCATCACGTCGGGACGGTCCAGGAAATAGGTGATGCGCCGGAAGCCCTCGGCTTCGCACTGCGTGAAAAACGAGCCATTGCTGACGTACAGGCCCATCAGCTTGGTGTTCTTGGCCGGCTGGCAGGTGGTGAAGATTTCCAGGTCGAAGGCGCCGGCCTCGGCGGACGGCAGGTTCTCCAGCACCAGCTGGCTGCCTTCGATCTTGAACGAGGCGCTGGCCCCATTGACCAGCACCCGGGCGAGGTTGAGCTCTTCGCCATCGAGCCGCAAGGGCTGCGCCGCGACGTCCGGGTTGCGGCGCAGGCGCATCTTGTTGAGCACCCGGGTCTTGGCCGGATCGAGGTCGAAGGTCAGGTCGACGGTGTCGATCCAGAATGCCGGCGCGCAGTAGTCGGCGCGCTGGACACTCACTGCCGGGCCGTGGTCGTCGCGGGGGTCAAGCATGCAATGTCTCCAGGAAGTTGTTGTCGATCAGGTCGTGGTAGCTGGTGATATGGGCGATTACATGATCGCCCACCAACTGATCGGCGCTGTGGCTGGTGCACACCGCCACCGCGCGCATGCCGGCGCGTCGGGCGGCCTCGATGCCGAACGGCGCATCTTCGAACACGATGCAGGCCCGCGGATCGGCGCCGATGCGCCGCGCGGCCTCCAGGAAAATGGCCGGTTCCGGTTTGCCGGGCAGGCCTTCGTCACCGCCGACCATAGCATGCGGCGCCGGATCCATTTTCAGATGGCCCATGGCGAAGGCGATGTTGTGCCGGTCACCGGCGGTGCCCACGCCGATACGCAGGCCGCGCGCGTGGGCCAGCGCGCTGAACGCCTTGAAGCCCGCCACTTCGGCAAACACCGGCGCAAACAGGTCGCGGTAGATCTGCTCCTTCTGGTGGATCAGGTCCCAGCTCTCCTGCGGGTCCATCGGGCGGTTGAACAGCACGTGCATGCATTCAGCGCCGGTGCGACCGGTGGTCTGGCGCAGCAACTCGGCCACGTCGATGTCCAGCCGGTGATTGCGCGCGAAGGCGATCCAGCTTTGCGCGTGGTACGGCATGGAGTCGATCATGGTGCCGTCCATGTCGAAGATCAGTCCTTGTACCCGCATCACACGCCTTGTTTCAACGAGGCTTCGATGAACACGTCCAGGTCGCCATCGAGCACCTTCTGCGTGGCGGAGACCTCGACATTGGTGCGCAGGTCCTTGATGCGGCTGTTGTCGAGCACGTAGCTGCGAATCTGGTGGCCCCAGCCGACGTCGGTCTTGCTGTCTTCGAGCTTTTGCTGTTCTTCCTGGCGCTTGCGCATCTCGTGGTCGTAGAGCCGCGAGCGCAGGCGCTTCCAGGCCACGTCGCGGTTGCTGTGCTGGCTGCGGCCGTCCTGGCATTGCACGACGATGTTGGTCGGGATATGGGTGAGCCGCACCGCCGAGTCGGTCTTGTTGATGTGCTGCCCACCGGCCCCGCTGGCACGGAAGGTGTCGACGCGCACGTCGGCCGGGTTGATGTCGATCTCGATCGAGTCGTCGATCTCCGGATAGACAAAGATGCTGGCAAAGCTGGTGTGACGGCCGCCCGAGGAGTCGAATGGCGACTTGCGCACCAGCCGGTGCACACCGGTCTCGGTGCGCAGCAGGCCGAAGGCGTAGTCGCCATCGACCTTGATCGTGGCGCCCTTGATGCCGGCGGTGTCGCCAGGCGTTTCGTCCTCGATGGTGGTCGAGAAGCCCTTGCGTTCGGCATAGCGCAGGTACTGGCGCATCAGCATGCTGGCCCAGTCGCAGGCTTCGGTGCCACCGGCGCCGGCCTGGATGTCGATGAAACAATTCAACGGGTCGGCCGGATTGTTGAACATGCGCAGGAATTCGAGCTTTTCGATTTCAGCCGCCAGTTTGGCCGTTTCACGCTCGATCTGCAGCAGGCTGGCCTCGTCGCCTTCGTCCTTGCTCATCTGGAACAATTCGGCGTTGTCGGCCAGCTCGGTGGTGAGCCGGCCCAGCGACACCACGACGCTGTCGAGCGATTTCTTCTCGCGCCCGAGTTCCTGCGCCTTCTTCGGGTCGTTCCAGACGCTCGGGTCTTCCAGCGAGGCGTTGACCGTCCTCAGGCGTTCGGATTTGGCATCGTAGTCAAAGATACCCCCGTAACGACTGCGCGCGCTCGGCCAGGTCTTCGAGTTGGTTGCCGATCTGGTTGGTATGTACTGCGTCCATGGTGCCTGTCCTGGTTGAGGGAATGTCGATCAGCCGGGCATTTTCTCATGTCCGCATTTCGATCAAAGCGCCAGGAACGGCTCGAGCAGGGCAGCGAGTTGCTCGGGCTGGTCATGGTGCAGCATGTGGCCGGCATCCGGCACTTCGGCGATACGGCAATCGGGGATCAGCGCCAGTCGCTCGTGGTAGGTCTCGCGGGTGAAATTGCCCTTCCAGAACTTCCACATGTCGTCGTCGGACGCCTCCACCGCCAGCAGTGGCATCGTGATGCACTTGTAGACTTCGCACAGCTCATCGATCCGCAAAAGCTGCGCATTGATGATCTTGTGCGCCGGGTCGCCCAGGATTTCCCAGGTGCCTTGCGCATTCTGGCGCGACCAGTGCGGTGCCAGCCACGCCGCCTTGTCGCGGCCGGCCTGGTCCCGCGCCAGGCGTGGATTGGTCTTTGCCAGCCGCAATGCGACGTCGTCCACCGTGTCATACCCACGCAGCGTCAGCTCGCCACGCTGGTATTGCTTGAGCTGATCGAGCCATTGGGCGTACCGCGCCGGCGCCTGGTCCGGGGTGGATGGGGGCCCGCCGAAGCCCTCCAGGTTGACCAGCCGACGCACCCGTGCCGGGCGCACGCCGCCGTAGAACATCACCACGTTGCCACCCAGGCTGTGGCCGACCAGGTCGACCGGTGCGTCGGGCGAAAAATGGTCGAGCAGGCAATCGAGGTCGGCGATGTAGTCGGGAAACCAGTAGTTGTCGACCGGGCCGCCATCGGTGTCGCCATAGCCGCGCCAGTCGGGCGCGATGATCTGGCGGCCCTGCATGAAGGCGTCCGACAGCGCGTCCACGACGAACTGGAACGATGCGGCGACGTCCATCCAGCCGTGCACCATCACCAGCGCAGGCACGCCCGGCCGCGGTTCGCCCCAGCATCGGACATGGTATTGGAGGCCGCGAACGGGCACGCGCATGCTGCGCGAAGGTCTTTTGACTTGGTACATTAGCGCGATCATAAGGAGGCCGGGCATGCGACGCAGTCAAGTGGATGACAGGGTTCCCGCGGTGTTGGAGCAAGACCACTACGCCGCCATGCACCGCAGTTTCGGCTGGAAAGTGCCGCGCCGCTTCAACATCGCCCAGGCCTGTTGCGGCCGTTGGGCCGACGCCGCCGATGCCGCCAGCCGGGTCGCCGTGCTGGCCGATGGCACGGGTCTGGCGCCGACGTCCTGGTCGTATGCGCAATTGCAGGAAGCCAGCAACCGGCTTTCCAATGCGCTGGTGGTACTCGGTGTGCAGCGGGGCGACCGGGTCGCCATCGTGATGCCGCAACGGTTCGAGACGGCAGTGGCCTACATGGCGGTATTGCAGCTGGGTGCGGTGGCGATGCCGCTGTCGATGTTGTTCGGCCCGCAGGCGCTGGAGTTCCGCCTGCAGGACAGCGAGACGGTGGTGGTGATCTGCGACGCGCAGGCCATCGCCCCATTGGAGTCGGTGCGGGCACACTGCCCGATGCTGCGCACCGTGATCCGGGTCGACCCGTGCGCCGCAGACCGCAACCCGGACTACGCCGCCGTGCTGGCCCAGGCATCGCCCCGGTTCACCGCCTGCGACACCTTCGCCGAGGAAGCCGCCGTGCTGATCTACACCAGCGGCACGACGGGCCAGCCCAAGGGTGCCCTGATTGCGCACCGCGGCCTGATCGGCAACCTGAGCGGTTTTGTCTGCAGCCAGAACTGGTTCGGCTTCGACCCGCTGCGGCACGGGTCGTCATCGCAGGCGGTGTTCTGGTCGCCGGCCGACTGGGCCTGGACCGGCGGGCTGATGGACGCCCTGCTGCCGACCCTGTATTTCGGTCGCCCGATCGTGGGGTGGAATGGGCGCTTCAGCCCGCAGACGGCCTTCGAGCTGATGGAGCGTTACGCGGTGACGCATACCTTCCTGTTTCCGACCGCGCTCAAGGCGATGATGAAGGCCTATCCGCAGCCGCGGCAACACTTCAATCTCGTGCTGCAGGCCATCATGAGCGCCGGCGAAGCGGTGGGTGATGCGGTGTTCGCCTATTGCGAGCAGCAATTGGGTGTCACCGTCAACGAGATGTTCGGCCAGACCGAGATCAACTACATCGTCGGCAATTGCTCCATGAACATGGCCCCCACGCTTGTCGCTTCGCGTACTGCGCTGCCCCCCGAGGGGGCTGA
>CAZLDV010000079.1:0-11062 GCA_964558425.1 uncultured Rhodoferax sp.
GCATGATCGCGCGCTGGATCACGCGCTGGAATCCGAGCGTGGGCTGGGTGTCGACATCGTCGGAGCCGGCCACCTGCGGGGTGTTGTCCTTGATGAAGGTCGACAGCGACTTGCGCAGGTCGTCGATGTTGGCTGAACACGCGCGCAGCACCTCGGCCGCGCTCGGGTTGTCGAGCAGCGCCAACAGCAGATGCTCCACGGTGATGAACTCGTGGCGCTGCTGGCGCGCCTCGACAAACGCCATGTGCAGGCTTACTTCCAGTTCCTGGGCAATCATGTGATTTCCTTTTGCCTTGCGTTGATGCTTTACTGTAATCCGATTTGCAAACCCGACCCGCTCACTGTCAAAAACTTACAAGTCGACCGGCTCGCTGACGCATTGCAGCGGATGACCGGCCTTGTGCGCTGCATCCAGCACCTGATCCACCTTGGTGGCTGCAACGTCCCGGGTGTAGACCCCGCAAACGCCGCGTCCCTCCAGGTGGATCTTGAGCATGATCTGCGTTGCGGACTCCAGATCCTTGCTGAAGAACTCCTGGATGACGACCACCACGAACTCCATCGGTGTGTAGTCGTCATTGAGCATCACCACCTGATGCATCTGCGGAGGCTTGACCTTTTCGGTGCGGCGTTCGGCAACGACCGCCCCACCGTCGTCTGTCTTGGGCAGCTGAACCGGTAGGGAGGGAGCTTTGGTAGGGACCTTGGTTGCCATCGAAGGATTCTATCGACCGAGCGGCAGAATCGCCGGACACCATGGAATTGGCGACAACCCGCGTGGATTCAAGAGCAGACAAGAAAATGCCACCCTGCAGCCAGACGGCCGGATGGCATTTTCAGGTGGACGACAACCCGGCTCACCGGGCACGCCTTACATGTGATCGATCATCACCTGACCGAAACCGGAGCAGCTCACCTGCGTGGCACCGTCCATCAGGCGCGCGAAGTCGTAGGTGACCTTCCTGCTCTTGATGTATTCTTCCATCAACGATATGATCATGTCGGCTGCCTCGACCCAGCCCATGTGGCGCAACATCATCTCGGCCGACAGGATCTCGGAGCCCGGGTTGACGTAATCCTTGCCCGCATACTTGGGCGCCGTGCCGTGCGTGGCCTCGAACATCGCAATGGTGTCGCTGAGGTTGGCGCCCGGGGCGATGCCGATACCACCCACCTGGGCCGCCAGCGCGTCAGATACATAGTCACCATTGAGGTTGAGCGTGGCGATCACGCTGTACTCGGCCGGGCGCAGCAGGATCTGCTGCAGGAAGGCGTCGGCGATGCTGTCCTTGACGATGATGTCCTTGCCGCTCTTGGGGTTCTTGAACTTGCACCACGGGCCGCCGTCGATCAACTGCGCGCCGAACTCCTTTTGCGCCAGTGCGTAGGACCAGTCACGGAACCCACCCTCGGTGAACTTCATGATGTTGCCCTTGTGCACGATGGTCACGCTGGGCTTGTCGTTGTCGATCGCATACTGGATTGCCTTGCGCACCAGGCGCTCGGTGCCTTCGCGCGACACCGGCTTGATGCCGATGCCCGAGGTGTTCGGGAAACGGATCTTCTTGACGCCCATCTCGTCCTGCAGAAACTTGATCAGTTTCCTGGCCTTGTCGGACTCGGCCTCGAACTCGATACCGGCATAGATGTCTTCCGAATTTTCGCGAAAGATCACCATGTTGGTCTTTTCCGGCTCCTTGACCGGCGAGGGCACGCCCTTGAAATACTGGATCGGCCGCAGGCAGACGTAGAGATCGAGTTCCTGGCGCAGCGCCACGTTCAGCGACCGTATGCCGCCGCCCACCGGCGTGGTCAGCGGACCCTTGATCGATACCACGTAGTCCTTGACCGCCTGCAGGGTTTCTTCCGGCAGCCAGACGTCCGGGCCGTAGATGCGGGTCGATTTCTCGCCGGCATACACCTCCATCCAGTGGATCTTGCGTTTGCCGCCGTAGGCTTTGGCGACCGCCGCGTCAACCACCTTGAGCATGACCGGCGTGATGTCCATGCCGGTGCCATCGCCTTCGATGAAAGGAATCACCGGCTGATCCGGAACATTGAGCGACATGTCGGCGTTGACAGTGATCTTCTGGCCTGCGGATGGAACCTTGATGTGCTGGTACATGGATGGTGGTCTCGGTTAGTCGCGGCGGCGCGCGCCGCTCGGTGGCAGACCCGGCACCGCTGGGTGCTCGCGGCCTGTGAAGCCGGCAATTTTAACTTCAAATATTTTCACGAAGCTGTCAACCGATGCCGACCAAGGCCCGTTACAGGAAGGCTTCCCACAGGAAGAAACCTCCCAACTCCATTTCCAGGAAAACCCATCATGAACAAAGTTCTCGCTACCCTGATCGCTGGTCTGTTCGCCGCCGGCGCCTTTGCCCAGACCGCCGCTCCCGCCAAAGCTGCCGCCCCAGTCGCTGCAGCTGCGCCAGCCGCCGCCGCTGCACCCGCAGCCGCTGCTGCCCCGGCCAAGATGGAAGAGAAGAAAGACGCCAAGGCTGAAGCAGCGCACAAGAAAGAAGAGAAAAAAGCTGCTGCCGCCAAGCTGAAAGAAGAAAAGGCCGCCAAGCTCGCCGCCAAGAAGGCCGCCAAGAAAGACGCAAAGAAGGAAGCGGCTCCCAAGGCCTGATCCTCCAGCGCGACGGGTGCACATGCGCCCAGTCCACGACAAATGCCCGCATCGCGGGCATTTGCCATTTGTCGGCACAATGCACCCATGCCCATGCGCTCCCTCCTCTGCTTTTGGCTGCTGACCTTGGCCGCAACCCTGGCCCAGGCCCAGGAACAGCCGCAACTGGACTTGCCCCGGGTGACGCTGGGCGCCGGAATGTACCGGATCGACGCCCAGGTCGCGCTGGAACCCGGACAACGCCAGATCGGACTGATGTTCCGCGCGGACATGCCGCAGCATGAAGGCATGTTGTTCGTGTTCGAAGAACCCGCCCAACAGTGTTTCTGGATGAAGAACACCTTGTTGCCGCTGACGGCTGCTTTTGTCGCCGACGATGGCAGCATCGTCAACCTGGTCGACATGCAGCCCAAGACGACAGATTCGCACTGCTCGGCCAAACCCGTACGCTTCGTGCTGGAAATGCACCAGGGCTGGTTCGCCAAACGGGCCATCAAGGCCGGATTTCGATTGACCGGCAAGCCGTTCTCGGTCGCTCGCTGAAGGCCAACGGCCTGCAGTGGGCCGAGGGCGTCACAGGGTTGCCGCGTGCAGCTGGAGCGGCACCCCAAGAAAAAGGCCGGCATGTGTGCCGGCCCTCCTTGCGCTTGCTGCGCTGCTGAATGATCAGCCGAAATTCTTCTGGGCGAATTCCCAGTTGACCAGCTTGTCGAGGAAGGTCTCGACGAACTTCGGCCGTGCATTGCGGTAGTCGATGTAGTAGGCGTGTTCCCAGACATCCACCGTCAGCAAGGCCTTGTCCGCGGTCGTGAGCGGCGTGCCGGCGGCACCCATGTTGACGATGTCCACCGATCCATCGGCCTTCTTGACCAGCCAGGTCCAGCCGGAACCGAAGTTGCCCACGGCCGACTTCACGAACGCTTCCTTGAACGCCGCGTAGCTGCCCCACTTGGCCTTGATGGCCGTCGCCAGCGCGCCGGACGGCTCACCGCCCCCAGCGGGCTTCATGCAGTTCCAGAAAAACGTGTGGTTCCAGATCTGCGCGGAGTTGTTGTAGATACCCCCGCTGGACTTCTTGACGATGTCCTCCAATGCCATGCTCTCGAACTCGGTGCCCTTTTGCAGGTTGTTCAGGTTGACGACATAGGCATTGTGGTGCTTGCCATGGTGGTACTCGAGCGTCTCGCGCGAATAATGCGGCGCCAGGGCATCGATGGCGTAAGGGAGTGGCGGCAGGGTATGTTCCATGGTGTCCTCTTCTTGAATGGGTTGAGCAAGAGCGCGATTGTAGGAAGTTTGTCTATTCCCGTTCGATGGTGCGCATATCGATGCTGCCGCGCGCAAGGCGGGCATGGAGCTTTTGCCCGATGCGGGTCTGCGCGGCGCTCGATACCGTGTGCCCGTGCGCGTCGGTGATCCAGGCGTAGCCGCGTTCGAGAACCAGGGTCGGATCGAGCAGGCCGAGCCGCACCGCACTGCGCTCGAGTCGCTGTGTCAGCAGCTCGACGGCACGCTGACGCGCCCGCGGCAACTGGAGCACCATTTGCTGGCCAGAGCGGCCATGCTGCTGCAGCACGGCGCGGGTTGCCAGCCGCAGGCGCCGGCCAATGGAAACGAGGGCCTGGCGCTGGGTTGCAACCAGGCTGGAAGGGCGCCCCATCCGGGCTGCTGCGTGGTCCAGCCCTTGCGACTCCCGATCGATCCGCCGCGACAGGGCGCTCTGCATCCGGTCGCCGAGCAGCGCCAATGCACCGATCCACACTTCGCGTGGCGGCGCCACCATTTCGGCCGCAGCGGTCGGAGTCGGTGCGCGCAGGTCGGCGACGAAATCGGCGATCGTGAAATCGGTCTCGTGCCCCACGCCACAGACCACCGGGACGGGGCTGCGCACGATCGTGCGCGCCAGCGTCTCGTCGTTGAACGCCCACAAGTCCTCCATCGATCCGCCGCCCCGCACCAGCAGGATGAGGTCGGGTACCGGCACAAAGCGGTCCGATCGGGCAGACCCGGCATCCGCCCCGCCGGTGGCAATCCATCGGTACAGACTCTCGAGCGCCTGCACCAGCTGCGCCGGCGCCTGCGCGCCTTGTACCGCCGCAGGCGCCACCAGCACCGGCACATGCGGCAAGCGCCGTTGCAGCGCCGTCACCACGTCGTGCAGCGCAGCCGCTCCCAGGGAGGTGACCACACCGATCGCACGCGGAGCAGCGGGCAATGGCCGCTTGCGTTGTGGATCGAACAGCCCTTGCGCCTGCAGACGGGCCTTGCGCTTCAAAAACTCCTCGAACAAGGTGCCCGCCCCCGCCTGGCGCATCGACTCGACGATCAGCTGTAAATCGCCACGCGGCTCGTAGACACCCAGACGCCCACGCACTTCGACCAGATCGCCCTCGCGGGGTACGAAGTCGAGCAAGCCGGCCGCACGCTTGAACATCGCGCAGCGCAGTTGCCCGGATGCGTCCTTGAGCGAAAAATAGCAATGGCCACTGGCGGCGCGCGAGAAGCCCGACAACTCGCCGCGCACCGCCACCGGATTGAAACGTGCCTCCAGCGCTTGCGCCACAGCGTGGCACAGGTCACCAACCGCCCAGACCCGCAGCGTGGATTCAGCCATGCGCCACCCGCAGTCCGCGTTGCAGCGCATCGGTATCGCCGACCGCTTTACTCCACAAGTGGCGCAACAACCAGAGGGCCTTCACACGACACAGCGCACAGCGCGATTGCAGGAAACAAGTTGTTGATTTCATTGACATATTTGCTGCCGCTTTTCTGACCATTCCAACGCCAAGCCGCATGCCTGCGTCACATCGCGGGTTTTCAGCCCGGTTTTGCACAAAGTTATCCACATGTTCTGTGGGATAAACGGCCTGCCCTGGCGCGGCAACGGTTTCACCCTTGCGAAGCCGTGCGCCATAATTGCCGGGGCTAACCATCAGCGCGGGGGCATTTTTGTTTTCCATCATACAAGCCGCAGGCTGGCCAATCTGGCCTTTGGTTGCCTTCTCCATCCTGGCGTTGGCATTGATCATCGAACGTTTCATCAGCCTCAAGACGGCCAAGGTGGCGCCTCCCAAGCTGCTCGAAGAAGTGCTGTCCGTGTCGCGCAGCAGCCTGCCCTCGCCGGACATGGTGAACCAGCTCGAACGCAACTCGGCCCTGGGTGAAGTGCTGGCCAGTGGTTTTCGCGCACTGTCGATCGACCCGCGCTGCAGCGAGGCCGATTTGCGCGCCACCATGGAAGGCACCGGACGCCTGGTGGCGCACCGGCTCGAGCGCTACCTCAGCGCATTGGCCACGATCGCCTCCGCGGCGCCACTGCTGGGATTGTTCGGAACCGTCGTAGGCATGATCGAGATCTTCGGCTCGCAAGGGCCGGCCTTGGGTGCGCCAGGCGGCAACCCGGCGCAGTTGGCGCATGGCATATCGGTGGCGTTGTACAACACCGCCTTTGGCCTGATCATCGCGATTCCCGCTTTGATTTTCTGGCGCTATTTTCGCGCCACCGTGGATGCCTACCTGCTGACCCTGGAGCTCTCCGCCGAGCGCCTGGCACGCCATCTCAACAGTTTGCGCAAGGCCGCATGAACTTCCGCAGCGCACCCCGCGATGAGCCCGAGATCAACCTGATCCCGTTCATCGACGTGCTGCTGGTGGTGCTGATCTTCCTGATGTTGACAACCACCTACAGCAAATTCACCGAAATCGAGCTCCGACTGCCGGTGGCAGATACCGAAAATCTGCGCGACTACCCGAAGGAGTTGCTGGTCAGCGTCAGCAGCGACGGCGCCTATGCCGTCAACTCCGTACCGTTGGCGGGCAGAAGCACCGAGCAACTGGCCGTCGCGCTGGCTGCGGCCGCCAAGGCCGGCAAGGACACGGTGGTGGTCATCAACGCCGACGCCAGTGCCAAGCACCAATCGGTGATCACGGTGATGGAGGCGTCACGGCGCGTCGGACTGTCGCAGGTAACTTTCGCGACACAGCCCAGCGGCAAGGCAGCCAATCGCTAGGGTCGGTATTGCGGTGCGACAGACGCTGCAACATGCCTGGTCCCGGCGCGGCGCATTGGCATGGCTGTTATGGCCGATTTCCCTGCTGTATGGCGTTGCGTGGCGCTTGCGCCAACTGAGTTACCGCATTCGTTTGCGTACTGCGCATCGAATGCCGGTGCCGGTGATCGTGGTTGGCAACGTGATCGCGGGCGGCGCGGGCAAGACGCCGATGGTGATCGCGCTGGTCGAATACCTGCGGTCACTGGGATTGTGCGTCGGTGTGGTGTCGCGCGGTTACGGGCGCCAGGCGGATGACTGTCGTCTGGTGTCGGCGCAGGCATTGGCGCGTGACGTCGGCGACGAACCCTTGCTGATCCACCAGCGCACCGGCGCGCCGGTGGCCGTGGCCGCATCGCGGGTCCAGGCCGCCCGCGCCCTGCTGGCGGCGCACCCCGCGCTGGACCTGCTGGTTTGCGACGACGGGTTGCAGCACCGCGCGTTGCACCGCGATATCGAAATCTGCCTGTTCGACGAACGTGGCATCGGCAATGGATTCTTGTTGCCTGCCGGTCCTTTGCGCGAGCCATGGCCACGCGCGGTCGACCTGATCGTCAGCGCTGGACCTGCGCCCCATGGCATCCATGCACACCCGATACGGCGCAGCCTGGCCGAGCATGCGATACGCTCGGACGGCGCGCGGGTCGCACTGCAAGCACTGGTGGCCAGCGCCGACGCATCGGCGCCCGATATCCTGGCGCTGGCCGGCACCGCGCGACCGCAGGCATTCTTCCAGATGCTGCGTGCACGCGGGCTGCAACTCACGCGCACCGTTGCGTTGCCGGATCACGCCGACTTCGACACGACGCCCTGGTTGTCGCCAGACGATCGCCTTGTCTTGTGTACGGAAAAGGATGCCATCAAGTTGTGGCGTCGTCGACCCGACGCGCTGGCCGTGCCGCTGCAGGTGGAGCTGGACACCGGATTCTGGACCGCGCTGCACCAGTTGTTGGTCGCCAGGGGAAGCCAGCAGCTGCGGTCAAAGCTATCATCGCCGGATGGACACTCGCTTACTCGCCCTGCTGGTCTGCCCGGTCACCAAGGGCCGGCTGGAATTTGACCGCGAACACCAGGAGTTGCTGTCGCGCAGTGCGCGGCTGGCCTATCCGGTGCGAGACGGCATACCGATCCTGCTGGAGAACGAAGCTCGACCGATGACGGACGAAGAGCTGGGGCTGTGAGCGAACCAATCCCGGCGATCCGTGGCAGCCGTGGCTGACCCCTCCCCAGCGGTGGTGTGCACCGTCCTGATTCCGGCGCGGCTGGCCTCCACCCGTTTGCCGAACAAGCCACTGGCCCGGATTGCCGGCGTGCCGATGGTGGTGCGCGTGGCGCAGCGGGTCGCTGGCGCAGGCCCTGTTGCCGGCGCATTGCGGGTGGTGGTGGCGGCAGACGATGCTTCGATCATCGACGCCTGCAGTCAAAACGGGATCGAATCGGTGCTCACCCGCACCGACCATGCTTCTGGCAGTGACCGACTGGCCGAGGCCTGCGACCTGTTGCAGCTGGACGACACGCACATCGTGGTCAACGTGCAGGGCGACGAGCCACTGATTGATCCGCGGCTGGTGGGGGCTGTGGCCTCGCTGCTGGAGCGGCACCCGCAGGCGAGCATGAGCACGGCCGCCCACATGCTGGCGTCGACCGAGGAGTTCCACAACCCGAACATCGTCAAGGTGGTATGTGACGCGCAGGGTTTCGCCCTGTATTTCAGCCGTGCAGCGATCCCCGTGGCGCGCGACCACGGCGACCATGCCTGGTGGCTGGACAGCGCGCTACCCCAGTTGCAGCAGGCAGCGCCGATGCGGCATATCGGGATCTATGGTTATCGGGCCGGCTTCCTGCGCATGTTCCCGCGACTCTCGCCTGCGCCATTGGAGCGGGCGGAAGCTCTGGAGCAGTTGCGCGCGCTGTGGCATGGCTACCGCATCGCGGTGCACGTGACCGATCGCGACCCCGGCCCCGGCGTCGACACCCCACAGGACCTCGAACGGGTACGCCAGATCTTCCAGGGCCGATGACGTAAGGTCGGGTAAGCGTCACATGCTATTCTTGCCCCAGCTTCCGACCGGCGCGGGGCCAGTCCAGTCACTGGGCCGCGGCCGTTGATCCCCCTATCCGAGACACTCCATGAAACTCATCTTGCTTGGCGCGCCTGGTGCAGGCAAAGGTACACAGGCGACCTTCATCTGCGAAAAATTCGCGATTCCCCAGATTTCGACCGGCGACATGCTGCGCGCAGCGGTCAAGGCGGGATCGCCGATGGGACTGGCCGCCAAGAAGGTCATGGAGGCGGGCGCGCTGGTCAGTGACGACATCATCATCGGCCTGGTCAAGGAGCGCATTGCGCAACCCGATTGCGCCAATGGTTTCCTGTTCGACGGCTTCCCGCGCACGATTCCGCAGGCCGATGCACTCAAGGCGGCCGGCGTGAAACTCGACTACGTGCTCGAGTTCGACGTACCGTTCGACGCCATCATCGAGCGCATCAGCGGTCGCCGCTCGCATCCTGCCTCCGGGCGCACGTACCACGTCAAGTTCAATCCACCCAGGCTGGCCGATGTCGACGACGTCACCGGTGAACCCTTGATCCAGCGTGACGACGACAAGGAAGACACGGTCAAGAAGCGGCTGGAGGTCTACAGCGCGCAGACGCGCCCGCTGGTGGCCTATTACGAGAGCTGGGCCAAGACCGACCCCGACCATGCGCCCCGCTATCGCACCATCAACGGAACCGGTACGGTCGACGAGATCCGCACGCGCGCCTTGCAGGCTCTGGAAGCGTGAGCGGCATCAAGCGCTCGCCCCATCGATCGCAAGCAGTTCGAGCAGCAGCGCGATCCGCGCCTTGACCGGCGATAAGCCGCCCGCATCCGGCAACGCGGCCGCAGCATGGGCCACCATGCGGCTGCCGGCACAACGGCTGGCCCGCCGCACCACGATACCGCCATCTTGCGCGCGCAGCAGCGCCTGTTCCAGCGATTGGTGCACGCTGCCATTGCCGGTACCGGCCACCACGATGCCACGCACGGCTTGTCCCTGAGCCTGGGCGCCTGCCACGAGGGCGTCCACCAGCCGGCCGTCCGCAGTCGCATGGCTGGTGATGATCTCGACCCGCGGCCAGACCGCCTGCGGCTGCATCCAGCAGCGCCAGTGGCGCCACCCCGGATGCGGCAAGCAGCCGGGCGGCGTGTCGTGCGGGCCAGCCGGCAACCCGTGCAACAGACGCAGGTGGTCATCTTCGACCGCGCCGGCCGGGCCTGCCAACGCGCTGGAGAACGCATCGAGCCGGTACGGATGCAGCTTGACGACGTCCAGCGCACCGTGCAGCAATCCCGCAAAGACCACCCACACACCGCGTACGCGTGGGTCGGCGGCAACCGTCAATGCATCGCGCAGGTTCTGTGGGCCGTCAGGCGCCAGCGCAGACGCCGGGCGCATGGCACCGGTGAGGATCAGCGGCTTGCCGCAGCCGCCTGAATGACGCATCACGCAATGCAGAAAGAAGGCGGTCTCCTCCATGGTGTCGGTGCCATGCGTGACCACAATTCCCTTGACCGACGGGTCATCCAACCAGAAGCGGCATCGGAGTGCCAGCGCGGACCAGGCGGACACCGACATGTCCTTGCTGTCGATCTGCACCACTTGCTCGGCCACCAGGCCTGTGCCAGAGCGGTCCTGCCGCGGCAGGCCGTGCAGCAATCGGCCGATGTCGAGCTGCGCCGCGCGGTAGGCAACCGTGTCATGCGGCTCCGCAGCCAGGCCGGCAATCGTGCCACCGGTGCCCAGAACCACAATTTTTTCGTCGAAAGAGGATGGCATGGCTTGCAAATTTCAAAAAGCTGATTAAAAATACAGGTACTGTGGATTCACACAGTCATCCGCGATAAGGCCCAACAGGAGTGACAACGATGGACATGCCGCAATTCCAGGTGAAGCTTACCGCCCGCCAGCAACAGATTCTGGACCTGATTCAAAGCGCCATTGCCCGCACCGGCGCTCCACCAACCCGCGCCGAGATCGCGACCGAACTGGGTTTTCGCTCGGCCAACGCCGCCGAAGAACACCTGCAGGCTCTGGCCCGCAAAGGCGTCATCGAACTGGTCAGCGGCACCTCGCGCGGCATCCGCCTGCGCAGCGAGGCCTTGCGCTCCATCAACGAGTCACGCGTCAAGCAATACTCCCTGCCGCTTCCCGGTCTGGCGCAACTGGCCTTGCCGCTGATCGGCCGGGTCGCTGCCGGTTCACCGGTGTTGGCACAGGAGCATATCGACCAGACCTACTATGTCGAAAACAGCCTGTTCCAGCGTCGCCCGGACTATCTGCTCAAGGTGCGCGGCATGTCGATGCGCGACGCCGGCATCATGGACGGCGACCTGCT
>CAZLDV010000080.1:0-10985 GCA_964558425.1 uncultured Rhodoferax sp.
TCAATCTGAGCATGATCCCGCTGACCTATATCTTTGCGGCCGGCAACCGGGCGATGGTCAAGATGAGCGAAAACTCGCGCCATCTGGCCCGGCTGCTGATCGAGAAGATCCCGGCCTATTTCCCGCCGGAAAAGCTGCAGTTCTTCGACGAAGTGGGCGGCGTCGGCATTGCTTTTTCGAAGCTGAAGTTCGATCATCTGCTGTTCACCGGCTCCGGGCAGACCGGCCGTGCCGTGATGGCCGCTGCTGCGCAGAACCTGGTCCCGGTCACGCTCGAACTCGGTGGCAAGGCACCGGCCATCCTGTGTGACGATTTCCCGCTCCGGCTGGCGGCCGAACGTATCCTGTTCGTCAAATACCTGAACGCGGGGCAGATCTGCACCGCGGTCGACCATCTGTGGATGCCAAAGGCGCGGATCGACGACTTCGTCAGGGAAGCGCGGCAGATCGTGCCCATGCGGTATCCGTCGCTCGATTCGCCGGACTACACCTCCATCATCGACCAGACGGCGTTCGATCGCCTGCTCACTGCGCTCGACGATGCACGCGAGCGCGGCGCACGCATCGTGCAGCTGCTGCCAGGCCCGGCATCGGACGCGGCCACGCGCAAGATCGCGCCCTGTCTGGTGCTCGACGCGCCGCCCGACAGCATGGTGTGGCAGCGCGAAATCTTCGGGCCGATCCTGCCGATCCGCGGTTACCAGAGCCTGGAGGAAGTGGTGGACGCCGTCAATGCCGGGCCGCGGCCGCTGGCGATCTATCCGTTCAGCAACGACCCGCGGGTGGTGCAGATGCTGCTCGATCGGGTGATGTCCGGTGGTGTTTCGGTCAACGATGGCTTGTTCCACGTCGGCCAGCATGACCTGCCCTTTGGCGGTGTCGGAGAATCGGGCATGGGCCACTACCACGGCAAGGAAGGCTTCACGACCTTCTCGAAAATGCGACCGGTGTTCTACCAGGCGCGCTTTTCGACACTCAAGTTCATGATGCCACCCTACGGGAAGTTCGCCACCAGGATGCTGGCGTTCCTGACCCGATAGCCGCTGCCCTCCCGGCTCGGCGGCCGTCACGTCAGCAAATCGTGCAGGCTGCGTGCGATCACCTTGGTGGCGCGGCGCAGGTCTTCGAGGACAAGCCGTTCGTCGGCGCGTTTGGCATGCGATTCGAGCACCGTGCGCGGACCGGCGCCATAGATCACGCCGGGAATGCCGGCCTCGGCGAACAGCCGTACATCGGTATACAGCGGCGTTCCCAGGGCCGGAATCTTCTCCGAGAACAGCTGTTGGGCGTGTCGCTGGATCGCCTCGACCAGCGGCTCGTTGCCCGGTAGCGGCCGCATCGCCTTGGCCAGCAGCATGCGCCGGATTTCCACGCTGATGCCTGGCAAGGACGCCGCGGTGTCTTCGATGATCCGGCGCAACGTGGCCTCGACCTCGGCCGGGTTTTCTTCCGGGATCATGCGCCGATCGAGTTTGAAGCGGGCCTTGCCGGGCACCACGTTGGTGTTGGTGCCGCCGTCGATCAGGCCGACATTGAGGTAGGGGTGCGTGATGCCTGCCACATTCGAGCGGATTTGTTGGTACACGATGTTCTGCGCATACAGCGCGCCGAGGATCTGCACCGCGGCCGCAATCGCGTCCACGCCCGAGTCCGGGATGGCCGCATGGGCCATCTTGCCGTGGATCGTCACTTCCAGCTGCAGGCAACCGTTGTGCGCGGTGATGACCTGGTAGCTGAATCCGGCGGCGATGACCAGGTCCGGATGGATGATGCCGTGCCTGAGCAACCAGCCCGGGCCGACCTCGCCACCGAATTCTTCGTCGTAGGTGAACAGCAATTCGACGCCACCCTTGGTGGGGCGGGCCACCGCTTCCAACGCGCGCAGCGCGAAGGTGTAGGTCGAAAAATCGCATTTGCTGACCGCTGCCGCGCGGCCATAGATGCAGCCGCCGTCGATCTCGCCGCCATACGGGTCGTGGGTCCAGCCGTCGCCGGGCGGCACTACATCGCCATGGGCGTTGAGCAGGATGGTCGGGCCCGCGCCGTAAGGTCTGCGCGCCACCAGGTTGGTGACTGACTGCATGCCCACCGCGTGCACCTCGGCCGGCGGCACCGGGTGGCGTTCCACGCCGATGCCCATCGACTGCAGCAGTTGCGCGGTGCGTTCGGCATGGGGTGCGTTGTTGCCGGGCGGCGTGTCGGTGGGCACGCGGATCAGTTCCTGCAGAAAGCGGACCTGTTCGTCGAAATGCTGGTCGATCCAGGCGTCGAGTCGTTCGTAGGTGGTCATGCGTGTCGGTTCACAGATCGGCTGCCGTCTCGCGCAGCAGGTTGGAGAATGCCTGTACCGCCAGCTCCATGTCGTCGCTGGTGGTGGATTCGAGCGGGTTGTGGCTGATGCCGGCGTTCTGCCCGCGCACGAACAACATCGCCTGCGGCATCACGGTATGCAGCTTCATGGCGTCGTGGCCGGCACCGCTGGCCATGCGGTGCAGCGGAACGCCCAGCGCCTGGACCGCCCGTTCCCAGCGCTGCTGCCAGACGGGCGCACTGGGCGCAGCGTCGGCGCGCAGGGTTTGTTCCAGCGTGTACCGCAGTTGCCGGCGCGCGCAGATCGCCGCCAGCGCGGTCAGCACATCGTGTTCGAGCGCATCGCGCTGGGCGTCGGTGGGGGCCCGCATGTCGAGCGACAGCTGGCAACGACCCGGCACCACGTTGATCGACCCGCACGGCACATTGAGTTGCCCGACGGTGGCCACCGAGTCGGTGTCCTCGCAGGCGCGACGTTCGACGGCCAGAATCAGCTCGGCGGCACCCGCCGCGGCATCGCTGCGTCGATCCATCGGCGTGGTGCCGGCATGGCAGGCCGTGCCGACGATCTCGATCAGGTAACGCACGCTGCCATTGATCGATGTCACCACGGCCAGCGGCAGGTCGATCTCGCACAGCACCGGCCCCTGCTCGATATGCACCTCGACGAAGCCCAGGTAGTGGGCCGGGTCGCGTTGCAGTGCCGGGATCTCCTGGGAGCGCAGGCCGGCGCGATCCATGGCCTGCTGCATCGTGACGCCGTCGGCGTCCGTCTGCAGCAGCCATTCGGTGCGGAAATCGCCGACCAGCGCGCCCGATCCCAGGAAGGTGGCCTTGTAGCGCTGGCCTTCCTCTTCGGCAAACCCGATCACCTCGATGGCGAATGGCAGCCTCGTCTGCGAGCGGTGCAGTTCGCGCACACACGCCATCGGCACGAAGATGCCCAGCCGGCCATCGTATTTGCCGCCGTTGCGCACCGTATCGTAGTGACTGCCGGTCATCAATGCGCGCGCGCCGGGCAGTGCGCCGTGGTAGCGGCCGACGACGTTGCCCACGGCATCGATCTGCACCTGGTCGAAGCCGCATGCGCGCATCTGGTCTGCGATCCGCGCTGCACAGGCACGGTGTGCGTCGGTCAGGTAGGTGACGGTGAGCTGGCCGTGTTCGGCATATCCCGGATCGGAGAACTGGCTGAGTTGTTCCTGCCAGTCCCAGACCTGGTTGCCCAGCACCGGTGTCACGCCGAACTTGTCATTGAGCCGCAGTTCGGCAATGCGGTGGATATTGCGCAGACACTCCTGCAGCTCGGCTTCGGGATGGTTGTGCAGGCGCCGCTCGAACGTGGCGATGATCTCCTGGCTGGACAGCCCCTGCCCACGCGGCCCCCGCACGGCGAGTACGAACGGGTGGCCGAAGCGCGACAGGTATTGGGCATTGCATTGCGTGATGCGCTGCATGTACGCCTGTGTCGCCTGCGTCAACCCGGCCGCCTTCTGCTCGCTGGTCGATTCCGCGGTCAAGGTGTTGGCACGCATCGCCTGGCCGCCGAGTTCGGGATGGGCGCGCACCAGCGCCAACTGCCGGTCGCGACCGGCCGCGTGCACCACCTGGGCCATGCAGTGCCTGCAATGCGCCAGTGAGGCAAACGGCCGGCTGGCCAGCGCCTGTTCGGCGATCCAGGGTGAATGCTCGTATACGCCCTCGAGCATGGCCAGCGCGTGGTCAGTCGTTGCGGCGTTGAGTTGTTGCAGTGTGAGAATGGCCATGAGGAAGGTGATGTGCTCGCGCGCTCAGCCGGGGTAGGGATGGACGCTTTTCCAGTGACGCGCAATGTCCAGCCGCCGGCAGACCCAGACCTTGTCATGCGATTGCACATGGTCGAGGAAACGCTGCAAGGCCCGCACGCGTCCTGGTCGACCGAGCAGTCGGCAATGCATGCCGACATTGAGCATCTTGGGACGGTCCAGGCCATCCGGATCCCCTTCGGCGTACAGCACGTCGAAAGCGTCGCGCAGGTAGCTGAAGAAGTCGTCACCCTGCGCGAATCCCTGGGCCGAGGCAAAACGCATGTCGTTGGTGTCCAGCGTATAGGGCACGATGAGTTGCGGCGCGATGCTGCCGTCGGTCTTGCGCACCTGCATCCAGAAAGGCAGGTCGTCGCCGTAGTAGTCGCTGTCGTATTCGAAGCCGCCGTAGTCGGCGACCAGGCGGTGTGTGTTCGGGCTGTCGCGCCCGGTATACCAGCCCAGTGCGCGTTCGCCGGTGAGTTGCAAGATGATTTCCATGCCGATACGCATGTGCTCGCGTTCCAGCGCTTCGTCCATGGTCTGGTAGTTGATCCAGCGCCAGCCGTGGCAGGCGATCTCATGGCCGAGTTGCCGAAATGCCGCGGTCAGTTCCGGGTGGCGTTGCAGCGCCATGCTGACACCGAATACGGTGAGTGGCAGCTTGCGACTTTCGAATTCGCGCAGGATGCGCCAGACGCCGGCCCGCGAGCCGTATTCGTACAGGCTTTCCATGCTCAGGTGGCGCGCCGGGAAGGCGGCCGGATTGAACATCTCCGACAGGAATTGCTCGGAGGCTGCGTCGCCATGGAGCACCGCATTTTCCGCGCCTTCCTCGTAGTTGAGCACGAACTGCACCGCGATGCGTGCGCCATCGGGCCAGCGCGCATGGGGCGGGTGCTGGCTGTAACCGACAAGGTCGCGCGGGTACGCAGTGGTGGCGCGGTAGACAGGCGTGGATGGGCGCATGGTGGGATGTTCAGGCCAAGGCCTGCCCAATATCGTTGCTGGGATAGCTGCGTTCGAAGGTCAGCTGTGTCTCCACATGGCTCAGGTGTTCGCCCATCAGACGCGCCGCCAGTTCGCCGTCGCGCGCCGCCAGTGCGCGCACGATCTGGACATGGTCGTCGTTGGAATCGCCGGCGCCGTGGCTGGTCTGGTACATCAGGGTGATCAGCGCGCAGCGCGAGATCAGCTGGCCCAGCATGTGGGCCAGCACCGGGTTGCCCATCAGTTCGGCCATGCGCACATGGAAATCGCCAAGCAATTCGGTGCGCCGGTGGGTGTCGTCGTCCGCGATGGCGCGCCTTTCCTGCGCGATGTGCGCGCGCAGCGATCTGATCCTGGCCGGCGTGACCTGGGCCGCAAAGACCCTTGCCATCTCGCATTCGAGCATGCGGCGCACCGCGAACACCTGGCGTGCCTCGTCCACCGACGGGGCGGCCACGAAGGCGCCACGGGCCGGCTCCAGTGTCACCAACTGGTGTTGCGCGAGCTGCAGCAGCGCCTGGCGCACCAGCGTGCGCGACACGCCGAAGTGGTCGGCCAGCTTCTGCTCGGCCAGCTTGCTGCCCGGCAACAGCCGGTGCTCGACGATGGCCTTGGTCAGCGACTGCACGATCACTGCGGTGGACGACGGCTCCATGCCGGGATGATAGCCGGCGCGGCAAAAACTGTATACACTTTTGTTTTTGCGCGTCCGCCACTGATGCGTCCAGCCGGCCGATGGCCGTGCTGCAGCGCCTGCACCGAGGAGGAGCCCGATGGGATTGAGCACACATGTACTGGACACCATGCACGGTGTTCCGGCGGCAGGCATGCAGGTTGCGCTGTTCACGGTGGAGGCGGGCACGCCATCACTGGTCAAACGGTTCACGTTGAACCGGGATGGCCGCAACCCGGATGGCCCGCTCTACGACGACAAGTCCCTGCGGCCTGGCCACTATCGGCTGGTTTTCGATGTGGCGGCGTATTTCCGTCGCAAGCAGGTGGTCTTGCCGGAGCCCAATTTCCTGAACCTGGTCAGCCTGGACTTCGGGGTCGCCCGCGGCGATCAGCATTACCACGTGCCGCTGCTGGTGAGCCCGTGGAGCTATTCGACTTATCGCGGGTCGTGAGCGGTCTCGCTTGCCGCGCACCGTCAGGATGGTGCGCGCCGGCGCCCGTTCGCTGCGCGCGCTACCGCTGGCCTTCGGTCAGCGTGTCGAGCTGAAACTGTCCACTCTTGTCCCACAGCCAGATATCGCTGTAGGTCACCCGGCCCATTCGCACCGGGGCTGGATACGGCGCCGCCTGCCGCACCATGCGTTCGATTTCCGCCATGACCTCGGGCGCATGGCGCGGTGCGCGTCGCCAGTCGATCCGCGTCACGCGGCCTTGCCGGTCGATATCGACGTCCACCACACCGATGGCATACAGCAGTGGCTTGAGCATGCCCTTGTAGATGCGCGCTGCATTGTGGGCATACAGATGGGTCGCGGCATCACGGCGATAGGCCAATGCGCTGGTCGCGTACGACACCGTGGGCAGCTGCGCCACCGGTGGCACCACCACCGCCGGCGGCAGCGTCGTGGCCGGTGGTGTGGCGACGCCGGGCGCTGCCGGTACCGGCAGCGGTGCGGGGGCTGGCGGCGCCGGTGGCCGGGGCGGCACACTGCAGGCGGCCAGCATCGCGCCCACGAGCGAAACGAGGGCGAGCAACAACGGGTGGCGGGTGGGTTTCACGCAGTGTCCTTCAGCAATGGTGGGGCGAATTATGCGTGCCTTGGTGCGTCACGACCGACGCGGTGTCCTTCTGGCGCAGGCATACTGTGCCTGAAATCGCCTGCGCCCAGCAGGCCATGGACGTGAGGACGGAAACCCGACGTGATGCAGGCTGAAGTCGCTTTGTCGCGCCTGGCGCAAGAGCCGGCGGTGTGGGTCACGGTGGCGTCGACGCAGGGGTCGGTGCCCCGCGACACCGGTACCTGGATGGCAGTTTTTGCCAACGATTGCATTGGCACCATCGGTGGGGGCCATGTCGAATACCAGGCGATTGCCCATGCGCGCGCCTGCCTGGCTGCGGAGCCGGTCGCGTCGCAGCGCCGTTTTGCGCTCGGGCCCAGCCTGGGGCAATGTTGCGGCGGTGTCATGCTGCTGCAGTTCGAACCGGTCACGGCGGCTTCACTGGACCTGTTGCACCAGCGCCTGCGCGCCGCACGGACACCGGTGGCGCTGTTCGGCGGCGGGCATGTCGGGCAGGCGCTGGTGCCGGTGTTGGCCCGTCTGCCATTTGCGCTGCATTGGATCGACAGCCGTGACGGGGTGTTTCCCGATGGTTTGCCGGCTCAGGTGCGGACCGAGCATTCGGACCCTGTGCACTCGGCGGTGGCCGATCTGGCGCCGCACAGTCGGGTACTGATCATGAGCTTCAGCCATGCCGAAGATCTGGATATCCTGGCGGCCTGCCTGCGGCGTTCGCGAGAACGCGACGACCTGCCCTATATCGGCCTGATCGGCAGCCGGACCAAGTGGGCGAGCTTTCGCCATCGTCTGCAGCGCCGCGGGTTCACCGATGCCGAACTCGCGCGTGTCACCAGCCCGATCGGCATCGCCGGGGTCGTGGGCAAGGAGCCCGACGTGATCGCGATCGCGGTGGCCGCGCAGTTGCTGCAGCTGCGGGGTGCAGTGCCGGCGGGGGCTTGATCTGGGCACGGAACTGTATACACTTGGCGCGCCGTGTCGCAGCGGAGCCGGACTGCCCGCCAGTCCTTGTTCGCGACTCTTTCCTGCTTACAGCGCCCGCAGTGGTGAGCAGGGGGAAGACGCTCGGGCCAACCCGGCGTTGCCGCGAAAGTCCTGACGCATGCAAAGCTATTACCTGGACTGGGCCAACCTGCTGCTGCGCTGGACCCATGTCATCGTTGCGATCGCCTGGATCGGGTCGTCGTTCTATTTCGTGTTCCTCGACAGCAGCCTGGTGCCGCCGACGTCCCGGGATCTGCAGGAGGCGGGCGTCGGCGGTGAGTTGTGGGCCGTGCACGGCGGCGGCTTCTACAACCCGCAGAAATATACCGTCACGCCCAAGGTGGTGCCTGACCACCTGCACTGGTTCTACTGGGAAAGCTACAGCACCTGGCTGTCCGGCATTGCGCTCTTCACGGTGTCCTACCTGTGGAGTCCGCGCATCTACCTGATCGACCCGGCCCGGATGGACTGGTCCAGCGCAGCGGCGATCAGTGTCGCGGTGGCCTTCATGGTGGTGTTCTGGATCGTCTACGACATCATCTGCCGCGTGTTTGGCCGCCGCGCACACGGTGACGCCATCGTCGGCGCGCTGGTGTCCCTGGTTGTCTGTCTGGGTGCCTGGCTGGCCTGCCACTGGTTCGCCGGTCGCGCCGCCTTCCTGCTGGTGGGCGCGATGATGGCCACGGCGATGAGCGCCAACGTGTTTTTCTGGATCATCCCGGGCCAACGCACCACGGTGAAGGATTTGCGCGAAGGCCGCCCGGTCGATCCGATCCACGGCCAGCGTGCCAAGCAGCGCAGCGTGCACAACACCTACTTCACCTTGCCGGTGCTGTTCGCGATGCTCAGCAACCACTACAGCTTTACCTACAGCCACCCGCTGAACTGGCTGGTGCTGATCCTGATGATGTTTGCCGGTGCCGCGATCCGTCAATTTTTCGTCGTGCGCCATGGCTACAAGCTCGGCCGCAACCGCCATCCATGGCCCTATGCGCTGGCGGGCGTGCTGGTGATCGTGGCCGCTGTGGTCTGGATGCGGCCGCCCGCCGCGATGGCCAGCGCTGGCGCCGCGCCACAGACGCCCGACGCTGCGCAGGTGCTGGCCGTGGTCGAGCAGCGCTGTGCGATGTGCCACGGCGCGCAACTGCAAATGAAAAATGTGCGGCTCGATTCGGCAGCGTTGCTCAAGCAACATGCACAGGCGGTCTACCAGCAGGCGGTGGTGACCAAGGTGATGCCGATGAACAACGCCACCGGTATCACCGAGGCCGAACGGACCCTGATCGGACGGTGGTTCGAGGCTGGCGCGAAGATACAATGACCGCGTGGTGGAGGGCTGCGACGGATCCTGTCGGCGACGCTCTGCGCTGGATCAATTTGCCGGCCGTGGACCTGGCCTGCGCTGCGCGGTTTGCGCGGGACTGTCCGGCCAACCCCTGACTGCTGCGCCATGCCATCCCGCCCCACCGCCAAATCCACCGCCCTGTCTGCCAACGCCGCCCTGATGGCAGTGCCCAGTCCCGATACCACCCGCCACGGCCTGCTGGAGGACATGCACGCGATGGTCACCGGCACCTTGCTGGTCGCATTGGGCGTGGTCCTGTTTGGCCAGAGCGGCCTGTTGACCGGCGGCACCGCAGGATTGGCGTTCCTGCTGCGGTATGCCACCGGCGTGGACTTCGGCGTGGCGTTTTTCCTGGTCAACCTGCCGTTCTACCTGCTGGCCTGGCGCCATCTCGGCCCGGTGTTCACGCTCAAGACGTTCGCTGCCGTGGCCCTGTTGTCGTTGTTCGCCCAACTGTTGCCGCATGGCATCGCGATCAACTATCTGGCGCCGGCCACCGCTTCGGTGCTGGGTGGGCTTTTGTGTGGCGTGGGCATGCTGATCCTGTTTCGCCACCGCGCGAGCCTGGGCGGCATCAACGTGATGGCGCTGTACCTGCAGGCGCGCCATGGATGGCGTGTCGGGACGGTGCAGATGGCGATCGACGCCCTGATCGTTGCGGCCGCAGTCTGGATCACCGACTGGCAACGCGTGGCCTGGTCGGTATTGGGCGCCGTCGTGCTGAACATGGTGCTGGCAGTGAACCACCGGCCGGGGCGTTACGTGGCGGTCTAGCCTGTCGGTCGAACTCGACCGCAAGCGACTCTGGCGCGCGGCCGCTGGCCCGGCGCAAGCGCGGATTTGGCTGGCGCCGCATGCCATGTGCAATGGGCCTGGGCACCCAACCGCCGCGGCAACCGTGCACAATGGTTGCACAACAACGCGTCACTGAAAGGGAATCCCATGCGCAACGCCAAGAATGACACCATTTCCGGTTCCACGACCGGTGCGGGTGCGCCCGCCGAAAGCGATCGCAACGCGCTGACCATCGGCGCCGACGGCCCGATCCTGCTGCACGACGTGCATTTCCTGGAGCAGATGGCGCATTTCAACCGCGAGAAGGTGCCCGAGCGCCAGCCGCACGCCAAGGGCTCCGGCGCCTTCGGTGTGCTGGAGATCACGGCGGACGTCTCGAAGTACACCAAGGCAGCGTTGTTCCAGCAGGGCGTATCCACGGATATGCTGGCGCGCTTCTCCACCGTGGCCGGCGAGTCCGGCAGCCCCGACACCTGGCGCGACGTGCGCGGCTTCTCGCTGAAGTTCTACACCACCCAGGGCAACTATGACCTGGTGGGCAACAACACGCCGGTGTTCTTCCTACGCGACCCGATGAAGTTTCCGCACTTCATCCGCAGCCAGAAGCGCCTGCCCGATTCGGGACTGCGTGACAACCACATGCAGTGGGACTTCTGGACCAGCAATCCCGAGACAGCGCACCAGGTTGCCTACCTGATGGGCGAGCGCGGTCTGCCGCGCAGCTGGCGCAACATGAACGGCTACGGCTCGCACACCTACATGTGGGTCAATGCAGCGGGCCAGAAGTTCTGGGTCAAGTACCATTTCCACACCCAGCAGGGCATGGAGTTTTTCAGCAACGCGCAAGCCGCCGCCATGGCCGGCCAGGATGCCGATTTCCACCGCCGCGACCTGTTCGAGGCCATCGCTGCGGGCAAGCATCCGCAGTGGACCGTGTCGATCCAGGTGATGCCGTACGCCGACGCGAAAAGCTACCGCTTCAACCCGTTCGATCTGACCAAGACCTGGTCGCACAAGGACTATCC
>CAZLDV010000081.1:0-10898 GCA_964558425.1 uncultured Rhodoferax sp.
TCACCGTGTAGCCGGAACGCGCTCCGCTGAAGACCGCAGTGTCGAAATCAGCTCCGCCATCGATCGCGTCGTTGCCCAGGCCGCCCGTCAGCGTGTCGGCACCCGCGCCGCCGGACAAGGTGTCGTTGCCCATCCTGCCCGAGAGCCAGTTCGCCAATTCGTTGCCGGTGAGGCTATCGTCGAAATTGGTGGCCGAGATCGACTCGACGTTGCGGACGGTGTCGACGCCGCCGTCGCCGTCTGCCATCTGAAACTCTGCGCCGCCAGCGGCCAGCGTGACGCTGATGCCAGTGGCGGTTCCTATGTAGACCAGTGTGTCTCTGCCGCCCATGCCATCCAGCGTGTCGTTGCCGGCACGGCCGCGCAATACGTTGTCCTGCGCATTGCCGATCAAGCTGTCGTCGAACTCGGTGCCATACAGGCCCTCGATGTTCACCAGTTGGTCAATCGCCCCATACCCGTCGTTCGCATACGTGATGCCCGATTCGGCCAAGGTGATGTGCACCCCCACCGGCGCTCCGTTGTAATCTGCCCAATCGGAGCCGGCGCCACCGTCGATCGTGTCGAAGCCGTTGGCGCCGCGCAGGATATTGGAACCGCTGTTGCCGACCAGGTGGTCGTCAAAAGGCGTCGCCTGGATGTATTCGATATTGACCAGCGAATCGATCCCGCCCAAACCGTCCTGGACCTGGAACGCGAACCCTGCCTCGGCCATGAAGACCTCGATGCCCTGGCGCGCATTGTTGTACGAAACGGTATCGGTGCCGGCGCCGCCGTCGATCGTGTCGTTGCCCGCTCCGCCGCGGAAGTAGTTGTCCTGCGCGTCACCCGTCAAGATGTCGTCGCCGCTGCCGCCATAGACGCCCTTGATGTTCACCAGGGTGTCGATCTCCAGATAGGCAGCATTGTTGGTGTCGGTCACAACGATCTGGTTCGCAACCAGGTTCAGGTTGGCGTTGACGCGGTAGTTCGATCCGCGGTCCCAATAGGAAACCGAATCGAAATCCGGCGCATTGCCGGTGATCGTGTCATTGCCCAGACCAGCCACGAAGATGTCGCCGCGGCCCGCCGTCGTCGACACCATGCTGTCGCCAAAGGCCGTGCCATAGTAGGCGCCGATGCTGATGACGGTGTCGGTCTCCGTATAGGCGGCATTGCTTGCGCGCCCGGTGACGACCATGGTGCCGACGCCCAACACGAAGTTGTATCCGTCGGCATGCTGCAAATAGCTGTATTCGGCGTAATTGAATCCGTCACCGCCGTCGAGCGTGTCGTTGCCTTCACGTCCCATCAGCCAATCGTCGCCGCCGCGGCCTTCTATCAGGTTGTCTGCGCCATCGCCGCGCAGCGTGTCGTTGTAGTCGCTGCCCAACAGCGTTTCGATGTTGGAGATCGTGTCTGTGCCGCCCTCGCCATCCTGCGCGATGCCCGTGAACAGATCGGCATTGACCGGGCTGGTCGCGGTGTTGTAGGCGAGTTGGTCGACTCCGCCACCGCCGTCGATGGTGTCGTTGCCCCCGCGTCCGCGGAAATAGTTGTCCAGGTTGTTGCCGATCAGCACATCGGCGTTGGGCGACCCTGAAATCCCCTCCACGTTGCGCAGCGTGTCGATGCCGCCGGCCTGGTCGAACACCAGTGTGTCTCCGCCCGCATTGAGCGTGACGCTGATGCCCTGGTTGGTGAAGTTGAGCAGGTAGTCCGCAACGTCCAGCCCGGCGCCGCCGTCGATCGTGTCGTTGCCGGCATTGCCCCGGAAATACTCGTTGCGTGACCCGCCCACCAGGCTGTCATTGCCGCTACCGCCCCAGATGCCCCGGATGTCCATCAGCGTATCGACCTCGGCCGGACTGCCGGACTTGGTGATCGTGACGGCTCCCGCACCCAAATCCGCGTTGACGGTGAACGTGCCATCGCGCCCGCCGTAGTTGACGAAGTCGACATCCGTGACGTTGCCAACGATGGTGTCGTTGCCCAGGCCGCCATCGAACCAGGAATTGCTGCCCGCCTGCATGTCGACCAGCCGGTCGTTCCCGCTGGTTCCACGCAGGTTCTCGATACCGTGCACCGTGTCGGTCTCGGTGTATGCCGCATTGGTGCCACGGCCCTGCACGACGACGGTGTTCTGGATCGTGTCGTAGCTCAGGACGTAGCCATTGGAGTCGTTCAGATGGGCGTAGCTGGCGGTGTCGAAACCCCGGCCTCCGTCCAGCGTGTCGTTCCCGGCGCCGCCCATCAGCGTGTCGTCACCGTCGAGGCCGATCAGACTGTTCGCGATGTTGTTGCCGCCAAGGAAGTCGGAGAAATCGCTGCCACGCAAACCCTCGATGTTGCGCAGCGTGTCGAGTCCACCTTGTCCGTCGTTGACGTTGATGGTGTCGAGCCCGGCATTTG
Organism: uncultured Rhodoferax sp.; assembly: GCA_964558425.1. Lineage (GTDB taxonomy): Bacteria > Pseudomonadota > Gammaproteobacteria > Burkholderiales > Burkholderiaceae_C > CAISIP01. The sequence goes on from CAZLDV010000081.1 coordinate 2,392, forward strand.
CCAGTGTGATGCTCACCCCCTCCACGGCGCTGCGGTAGTCGGCCACGTCACCCAGTCCTGCGCCCCCATCGAGCGTGTCGTTGCCACCCCGGCCGCGCAGCCGGTTGTCGGCCTCGTTGCCAGTCAGCGTGTCGGCATGGTTGCCGCCGTAAATGGCTTCGATGTTGAGCAGCGTGTCCTGCCCGGCCACGGCATATCCGTCATCCACCACGACGGTCGTCTGGCCAACCGGTGCCAGCGTGACCGTGATCCCGCGCACGCCTCCTTCGTAATTGACGACGTCGAATCCGCCCCGACCATCGACCAGATCATTGCCCTGGTTGGGAGTGAAGTACTCGAACGGCCGCGACGAGCCGTAGAGCACATCGTTGCCCGCGGAGCCGTAGATGCCGGAAATGCCTTCCAGCGCATCCACCTCGGTCAAGGTGCCGCCGGTAAACACCCCCACGTTCCCGACGAATGTCCCACCCGACGCGCCTATGGAATACACGGTCTGCCACTGCAGATCGACCTCGATATGGTCGGCAGGATTGGTCAGGTCGCTGTAAAAGGCGTAGTCCGTAGCGCCGTCGAAGGCACTGGCGACCAGCCGGTCGTTGCCCCGCCCGCCCAGGAACCAGGTCTCCCTGTTCGAGCCCAGGTCGCGCAGGACGTCGTCGCCGCTCGACCCGCTGACCTGCTCGATGCCCTTGACGCTGTCCTGGTCGAAGAATCCGGCGTTGCCGCCCAGTCCCCGAACCTGCAGACTGCTGTAGCCGTTGACGCCAGTGGCAAGGTAATTGAACTCGTAGCCGCCAGTCGGATTCAACTGCTCGAACAGCGCAACTGCGTCAAAACCCGAGCCGCCTTCCAGCGTGTCGGCGCCTGCGCCGCCCTGCAGGAGGTCATCGCCACTGCCGCCAAGCAGCCAGTCATTGCCGCCGCCACCGCTGAGTGCATCGTTGCCCGAACCACCGTCCAGCGTGTCCTGGCCGTCGAAGCCTTGTGCACTGTCGTTGCCCACGCCGCCAGCCAGGTAGTTGTCGCCATTGCTGCCTTGAAGGGAGTCATTGCCGGCTCCGCCGATCTGGTGGAGCCGTTGGCCGTTGGCAATCTGCTCGGTGCGGACAACGGCCTGGTTGCCGGCACCGTAATTGCTGTAGATGGTGTCGACGTGATAGTTCCCGCCCGTCAAAGGCGGCGTGGGCAGGAACCCGCCGCCATTGGCCGGCACGCTGATGGCAGCGTCGAAATAGCTGTCGGTCGCCGTACCGTCGCTGCGCACCTCGAGCGCGCGGACTTGCTGGTCGTTGATGTCGGTGAACCTGTCCTGATACAGAATGTCGGGCGCATTGACGGGGTCATGCTCCTTGTAGATCGCGGTATGGCCGTACGCGTCGATAGCCGGATTGACGATCGCCTCGAAATAGAATCCGTCCTGGGTTTCGATGCGTCCGATGCGGTCGGCAAGTGATGCAGAAAAGGCGTTCTTGAGCAAGATCGTGCCGACCTGGTCCGTTGCCATCGGGTCGTCGTCCAGATTGCCCACCGCGTGGGCATAAATGCTCAGCTGCAAATCGACACCGAGCTTGCGGCCCCAGAGGTAGTCGACCGGTAACTCCAGGACGATCCGGTCGAAATGCGGCGCACCCAAGCCGGCGTCGGTCGCGATGATGGTGTCGTTGCCGTTGTTCCAGGTCAGCACCCCCGCCGCGATATCGGCGTGGTAGCGGATGGTGTCGTTGCCGTTGCCAAGCTGGTAGGTGTCGTCGCCCGCTATCGCGGTCAGGTCGTCGTCGCCGGAAGTGCCGTTGAAAGTCGCCATGGGATAGTTGCCCGGGATGGGTTCAGAGTTGTTTCACAATGTAAAGGCCCGCCGTTTATAGCATCCAGCCGTGCGGCGCCAGAGTCGATCGGGCTCGTGAACGGCGAAACCCTTGGCCGAAATCAGTGCCTATCGGAACTCTGACCGGAAACCAGCGCAATCTGTTGCGGCAAACAGACGTCGCGCAGGTCGTAGTCCACACGCACCTTGTCGCGCGCAGCAACACCGAGTTGGCGGACAGTCGATGGATCACCCAGCACATCAACCACCTGCTGCACCAATGACCCTGTATCGAAAAAATCGAACAGCAGCCCGTTGACGCCATGTTCGATCACTTCCCGCACCGGTTCCGTCGCACTGGCCACCACAATGCGCCCCGCGGACATGGCTTCCAGGCAACTCCACGACAGCACGAACGGATAGGTCAGGTAGACATGGCACGCCGAGATCTGGATCACGCGCAGATAGTCCGGGTACGGCAGGTTGCCCAGGAAATGCACCCGATCCATCGGCAACCGCGCGCCCACCTCGGCCAGCATCACCTCGCGCCAGGTTCCGCCCTGCCGGGGCTTGGAGCCATAGCTGACCTCGTCGCCGCCGATGATCAGGCAGCGTGCGTTCGGGCGCTGGCGCAGGATCTCGGGCAACGCGCGCATGAAGACATGGAAGCCGCGGTACGGCTCCAGGTTGCGGTTGACAAAGGTGATGACCTCGTCGCCGACGCGCAGACGCAGGTTGTCGCGCTTGAGCTGCACGAACGCATCGGCCGACGGCGCGACCATGTTGGTATCGATGCCGTCGAAGACGACCTGGAACTTGTCCCGGTAGGCGTGCGGCAACTGGCCGAGCTGCCATCGCGTGGGCGTGTAGCCGGCATCGCAGGCGTGCAGCGCATGCAGGTGCACCGTGTTCTTGAGCCGCAGCCGGGCCCGGTCGCCCATGCTGTCGCGCGCGAACTCGGGATCGAAGTTGTAGTCGGCACCCTGCGACGAATAGAAGAACTCGCCGAACATCAGCAGCCGGGCACCCGGCCAGACATCCTTGCAAAACAGCGACTCCCCCCAGCCCGGATGGGCCACCACGGTATCGGGGACAAACCCCTGACCCTTGAGCTGCTCCATCACCTGCGCGCAGGCCAGGCCGCGTACGATCTTGGTCTCGAAGTCGCGCGCGGCGTCAATCTCCGACATGCGCGACGGCGGCTGGGGTTGGTAGCGGATGAACCGCACACCCGGCAGGCTCCGGCCCTTGATGCCCAGCGCCACCACCGTGTGACCCTGGCGCACCAGTTCGCCGGCCACGTGCACGAACTGGCCGGGAAAATTCTGGTGGATGAAAAGAAACGTCCGCTGCGTCATCGGGTTGCGGTGCGGGTTGGCGCGGACATCGCGCCGTCGATCAGCCGCACGATCTCGTCTGGCGCAGATCCCGCGCGCGAATGCAGGCGCAGCAATGCCAGCAGCTGTTCGTAGCGCAGCTTGGCCAGGTCGCGCAGCGCCTCAGTCACCTTGGCCTGCGCGCGCACGACGTCGGCCCGGATGCCGGCGCCACCAGCGGCGGTCCTGCGCGCGCCTTCGAGCGCCAGCCGGTTGGCCTCCAGTACTTGCTGCTGCGCCTGCTGGCGCACCGCTCCGGTCTCGACGACACGGTACAGACGGCTGATATCGGCGTTGACCCCCAGTTGCTCGGCCTCCAGCTCGGCCAGCGCCTTTTCCTGTTCGGCCAGCGCCTGCGCCACCGACGCGCCAACGATGCCACCGCTGTACAGCGGCAGATTCAATTGCACGCCGACCGAGCGCTGCGACACCGCCTGGTTCAGCGTGCTGACGGATTCATTGCGCCCCTTGGATACGCTGGCCACCAGATCGATGCGGGGATAGTGCCCCGCTTCGGCGCGCGCCACGCCCGCCCGGGCCAGATCGACCGCGGCGCGCCGCGCGATGATGTCGGGATTGGTCGCTGCCGCCTGCTCCAGCCAGGCGGCCAGGCTGGCGGGCACTGGTTGGGGCGCGACAAAGCTGTCGTCCAGCGGTTCGACCGGCACATCGGCCAGACCAGTGATCTGCGCCAGTGCCAGGCTTGCGGTGGCCAGCTGATCGTCGGACTCGCGTGCCTGCGCCCGCGCCAGCGCCAGCCCGGCCTCGGCCGCCTGCACTTCCGGCCGGGTGCCGTCACCCAACTCGAAGCGGCGCAACGCCAGCTGGCGCTGTTCGGCCGCGTCGACGACCTGTCCGCGCGCCACTTGCTGGTTTTGCAGCGCGAACAGCCGCTGCAGATAGGCCTGGCCGAGACGGTCGAGCAGTTCATGGCGGCGCGCGAGCAGCACGGTTTCGGCCATCGCCAGCTGGATGCGGGCCTGGCGCACACGCTGGGTCGCGTCCAGGTTCAAGACCGGCGCGCGCAGCGACAGGGTTTGCTGGGGCGAGCGGTAGTCCAGCGGCGAGGTGACCGGCCGACCCAGGAAATCGGGTGAGGTGCGTGAGCCGGTGGTCCATGCATCGGAGACACTCAGGGCCAGGTTCGGGCGCAGCGCGGCCTGCGCGATCGGCACACCCTGCACGCTGGATGCCAGCGCCTGGCGCGCCGCGCGATAGGTAGGATCGTTGTTGACGGCTCCGTCGTAGGCACGCAGGAAAGCGCCCGCCTGCGCCGTCGCGCACAGCGACGCCAGCGCCAGGACAGCCACCACGCAGGCAACCGGCAGCACCGGACTATTCGCCTTGGGAGCGGCCCTTCGGCTCATGGCTCGGTCAGGGCCCGGTTCATCCGGTCGCGCAGGGGCTTGAGCAGGTAGTTCATCGCGGTGCGCTCGCCGGTGCGGATGAACACTTCGGCCGGCATGCCGGCGCGGATTTCGTGGGTGTTCAGCTTGGCCATGCCGGCCGGCGTGACCTCGACCATCACCTTGAAAAACGGCTGGTTGTTCTGCCGCGGTTCGGCCAGCACGTCGGCCGACACGGTGAGCACCCGGCCTTCGACATGCGGCGTGTTGGCCTGGTTCAGCGCCGTGAACAGCAGGTCGACCATCAGGCCGGTCTTGACCTTGTCGATCAGGTGCGGCGGCACCTGGGCCTCGACCTTGAGGGACTCGTTGTCGGGCACGATCTCCATCATCGCGCTGCCCGCCGCGACCACGCCGCCCACCGTGTGGATCGCCAGGCCCATCACGACACCATCGGCAGGCGACTTGATCTGGGCACCCGCCAGATCGAAGGCCAGCGCGTCCAGACGGCTGCGCAGCGACGATACTTCCTTCTGCACCTCCGACAGCTGGGCCTCGACCTCCTTGCGCACGTCGTGCTCCCGGCCGGTCATGCGCGTGCGCACCTCGGCGATCGCCTGCTGCGAACGCCCGATGCTGCCGATGTCTTCGGCGATGGCACCGCCAATCGCCACCAGCGCGCGCTCCTGCTCCAGCACCCGGTTGCGCGGTACGAATCCCTCATCGGCCAGCTGGCGCTGGTTGCGCAACTCCTGCAGCATCAGGCGGCCCTGCTCTTCCTTGGCCTTGCGCGCGGCCTCGACACCCTGCAACTGGTACTCCAGACCGCGTATGTTGTCGCGCATCGCAGCCAGTTCACTGGCCAGCGCCTGGCGCCGGGTCGCCAGCAACTGGCTCTGCAAGGCCATTGCCGCGCCGGCGCGGGCATCGCCCGTCTCGCTGCGCAGTTCGGGTGGATAGTCCGGGCTGGCGCGCCCGAGGCGCTCGGCGCCAAGACGGGCCTCGACCGCCAGCGCCTGCAACAGCTGACCGCGCGCGATCTCGTGTTGCGAACGGCTCTGGGTGTCGTCGAGCCGCACCAGCAACTGGCCGGTCGTGACGCGGTCACCGTCCTTGGACAGGATCGCCGCGATCTTGCCGGCGGTCAGGCTCTGTACCGCCTTGCGGTTGCCGGTGATGACGACCGACCCTTGCACCGGCACACCGGCATCGAGCGGCGCCAGCAGCGCCCATGTCAGGAAGCCACCAAAACCGACCAGCAGCAATAGCCAACCCCAGCGCCGGGTGCGCGCATCGTTGGTGTCGATGCTGTCCTTGGGCTGGACGTCGGTGATGCTGGAACTGGCCATGGTCTTGCAGCAATGGTCCGATATCGGTCAGGCCAGCGCGCGGGCGGCCGGCGGCTGCGCTGCCGGTGCCTTGCCCTTCATCGCTTCCAGGATCTCGTCGCGCGGGCCGTAGGCCGCCACCATGCCGTCCTTGAGCACCATGATTCTTGTCACGACGGCCAATGCAGACAGCCGATGGGTGATCAGCACCGTCGTCTTGCCCAGCGTGTTCAGACCCTGGATGGTCTCGGTCAGCGCGCGTTCGCCCTGGTCATCCAGGTTGGAGTTGGGTTCGTCCAGCACGATCAGCGCCGGATTGCCATACATGGCGCGGGCGATGCCGATGCGCTGGCGCTGTCCGCCTGACAGCGCGCTGCCACCGGCGCCCAGCGGCGTGTCGTAGCCCTTGGGCATCTGCAGGATTGCGTCGTGCATGCCGGCGCGCTTGGCCGCCAGGATGACCTGATCGGAATCGAGCTCGCCAAAGCGGGAAATGTTCTCGGCCACCGTGCCATCGAACAGCTCGATGTCCTGCGGCAGATAGCCGATATACGGGCCCAGATCGTCGGGTCGCCAGCTGTGCAGGTCGGCCCCATCGAGCCGGACCACACCTGCCGCCGGCGGCCAGATGCCCACCAAGGTTCGCGCCAGCGTCGACTTGCCCGAGCCGCTGGGACCGATCACGGCAACCGAGCTGCCGGGTTCGAGCGTGAAGTTGATGTTGCGCAAGATCGGCCGCTGCGAGCCGGGCGCAACCACCGCCACCCCCTCCAGCGTGACCTTGCCGGTGGGCGGTGGCAAGCGCATGCCGTCGGGCCGCAACGGGTGCTCGGCCAGCAATTGGCGCAGCCGGTCATGCGCGGCGCGCCCGAGCACGATCTGCTTCCAGTGTGCCACCAGCAACTCGGCCGGCGCCAGCGATCGGCTGACCAGGATCGAGGCGGCGATCATCATGCCGGGCGACATCTTGTTCTCCAGCACCAGCAAGGCGCCGACGCCCAGGCTGAGCGACTGCATCGAGATACGGATGAACTTGGTGATGCCCGACATCACGGCGGCCTGGTCGCTGGCCACCGCCTGCAAATGCAGCTGCCTGCGGTGCAGACCCTGCCAGCGTTTGCGGATATCGCCCAGCATGCCCATGGAGCGGATCACCTCGGCGTTGCGCAAATGGTTGTTGATCGCCAGCTGGGCCTGGGAGCTGACCTTTTGCGCCTCCTCCAGCTTGGGGTGGGAGAGCCTTTCGTTGACCACCGCCAGGATCGTCAGTGCGACCGCGCCGCCCAGCGCAAATACACCGAGCTCCCATGAGAACAGCGCGATCACGATGAGATAGATCGGCATCCAGGGCGCATCGCACAACGCCAGCAGGCCCGGGCCGGTCAGGGTCTGGCGCACGGTGTTGAGGTCTTGCATCGGCTGGGCGGCATTGCTGCCGGCAAAGCGCAGCCGGTGCTCGAACGAGGTATTGAACACCCGCTCGGCCAACTGGGAATCGAGCCGCGCCCCGACTCGCACCAGCACCCAGGTACGGATCGCCTCGAGCGTGCTCATGAACACATACGAGGCCAACACCAGCATCGTCAACACCCACAACGTCGTCTCGTTGCGACTGCCCAGCACCCGGTCGTAGATCTGCATCATGTACAGCGAGGGCACCAGCATCAGCAGATTCAAAAAGCCGCTGAACACCGCCACCGTGACGAAGGCGCCGCGCAAGCTGCGGATGGCCAGCGCGAGGTCGGATGGTGCGGTTGTTGTGGGTTGCTTTGTCATGCCCGCACAAGCCGGCTCATGGGCGCGACTTCTAATTGGCAATGGGTGTTGGAAGCTGGCATGCGCCGGGTGATTGTGGCATGCGACCACACCCATTTCCGCCGACGCGACGCCAAGGGTTTACCCGTGGCTGGCCATCCTGGAAATTTGCCTTATAGCCAACCAGATCCAACTATAGACTGATGTAACGAAATCAATCAAGTGGAGCGGATGGCGATGGTCCAACCATCCCCAGCCGCAAGGCAACCAGGCCATACAGGAGTGACACATGAACAAAATTGTCAAATGCGACGAAGAAGAACTGGAGATACTGAAGGCATGGGAGGCTGGCGGGCTCAAGCCGGTCAGCGGCATTGCACGGCAGGTCAAGGCACATCGGGCCGCGGCCGATACCACTTTCAAGAATGGACCAACGGCTGAAACTTCGCATCTCAAGCAAAGATTTGAAAAGCTTGCAAACCCGCGCCATTGAGGAGGGCGTTCCCTATCAAACGTTTGCCGCCAGTTTGCTGCATCAGTTTGTCAACCGGCATCTGGCGCGGCAGCGGCAAGCCACCGGTCAATCAAACTCCCAATGCGCCACCACCGAATGCGGTGTCACGCTCAGCCGCATACCGTTCTTGCCTGTTTGCTGGTCACTGAGCATCGAGCCAATCGCATAGCCCAGGAACGCGCCGGCCACGGTGTCCGACACCCAGTGCTCCCGCGTCTGCACGCGTCCGAATGCGGTGGCTGCGGCCACCCCATATAGCCAGGGCATGTCGTATTGCTGCGCGAACGGTGTCACCAGTGCAAAGGCTGCCGCGGTGTGGGTCGACGGGAAGCCCGACTTGAACGAGCCACTGCCCGGTCCGGAGAAGTTGCGGTTGCCCTGCCC
>CAZLDV010000082.1:0-10336 GCA_964558425.1 uncultured Rhodoferax sp.
TGTCGGTCATAGAGCTAATCCGCCACCAGTTCGCTCGGATAGCCCGGCGCGCGCAGCTCCAGCCCGCAGGCCTGCTCGATCATGCGCACCACCTCGGGCGACTGTGCCTCGGAGCCGAACAATCCGCGTGCGCGGCGGAAGATCTGCTGCGTGTGGCTGCCCAGTTCCAGCGGAACGCCGAGCTTTTCTGCGATGGCATTGACCAGACCCAGATCCTTGCAGGCCAGGTCCATCGTGAACTTGACGTTGTAGCTGCCCGAGAGCACCAGCTTGGATTCGGTCTCGTGCACGAAGCTGTTGCCCGAGCTGGCACGGATCGCGCGCCAGGTGGCGTCCGGGTCGACACCGTATTTGGCCGGCAGCATCATGGCTTCGCCGGCCGCCACCAGGTGGATGAAGGCCAGCATGTTGGTCACCACCTTGACCACCGATGCATTGCCGAGCTTGCCCATGTAGATGATCTCGCCGCCCATCGCCTGCAGGATCGGGCGGACCTTGTCGAACACCGCCGGTTCGCCGCCGACCAGCACCGTGATCTGACCCGAATGCGCCAGATGCACACCGCCGGTGACCGGGCATTCCAGCACCGCGATGCCCTTGGCGTCGGCCACCGCCTGCAGGCGTTGCAAGTCGTTCAGATCGGTGGTGCTCATCTCGATCCAGGTGCCGCCGCGCGCCAGGTGTTCGAACACCCCACCCGGTCCTTCGACGACCGCGCGTGACGCCGCCACCGACGGCAGCGCGGTGATGACGACGTTGGCGCCCTTGCAGACGCCGGCAATGTCGTCGGACCAGCGTGCGCCGGCGTCGAGCAGGCGCTTGGCATGCGCCTTGTCCAGGTCGGTCACGGTGACCGTGAAGCCCTTGCTGACCAGGCTGTTGCACAGGGGTTCGCCCAGGTTGCCCAGGCCGATGAAACCGATCGTGGTTGCGGAGGTGTTTTCCATGGAGAGTGATGTTGTGGGGTGTCGGGGAGATGCGTTGGTGCAGTGTGCCGCAAGCACGCGGCCGCGACAACCGGGCAATCACGCGGTGTAGGATTAGTCGAACTAATGGCTCGATGATGCAACTGCCGATCCAGCGTCCGGCTTCCCGGTAAATCCCCATGACACGACTGCCCCCACTGAACTGGTTGCGCGCGTTCGAGGCGTCGGCGCGCGCGCTGAGTTTCACCGACGCCGCGCAGGAACTGCACATGACGCAGTCGGCGGTGAGCCAGCAGATCAAGAGTCTGGAGGCCGCGATCGGGCGGCAACTGTTCCACCGCCGCGCGCGCGGCCTGGAATTGACCGATATCGGTCGCGGCTACCTGCCCACGGTGCAGGCGGCGTTCAATACGCTGGAGGAAGGCACGGCCGTATTGACCGGGCGCGCCGCGCCCGAGGTGCTGGAGTTGCATTCGAACATCTCGTTCGCCACCTACTGGCTGACGCCGCGGCTGCACCGGTTTCTGACCGAAAACCCGTGGGTGCAACTCGATGTGGCCACCTCGATCTGGCCAAGCGAGAAGCCGCGCAACCTGGCGGCGGTGGAAATCGTGCTCGGTCTGGGAAAGTGGGAAGGGCGCGCCGGGCAGCGGCTGACGCGCGACACGATTTTTCCGGTCTGCACGCCCGCGGTGGCGCGCCGGATCCATGATGTGGACGACTTGCTGCAACAGCACCTGTTCGGTCTGCCAGGAACCTTGCAGACCTGGGACAACTGGCTGGCCGGTCTTATCGGCCATCGCAAATTCGAACCGCCACGTACGCACCTGGTCAGTACCTGGGCGCTGAGCATGCAATGGGCGCTTGAAGGTCTGGGTGTCACATTGGCGCACGACACCGTGGCCAATGATCTGATCGCCAGTGGGCGCCTGGTGCGGGTGCTCGACTACGCGTTGCCGATGAAGGAGGCCTATTACCTGATCTCGCCCGAAGGCAGCCTGATCAACCCCGCCGCCAAGGCGTTCAAGGCGTGGCTGATGCGGGAGATGAAGGGTTGATGGGCCGCCTGCGGCGCTGGCGCTTGGGCCGCTGCGACCGGGCACCCGATGGCTGGCGGCTTGTCGATGCGTGATGGGCGATACTGGGGGTGCTACCGTGTCGCCGCTCGTGCGTGCTCGAGCCGCTCCCCTGGCCAATGGCTGCCTGCGCGACGATACCCCCCACCTGAAGAGGACCCTGCCGGGCACTGGTGCCTGGCGCCCTATGGAAACGGAGAGACCCGATGCAAGACCTGCCCCACCACTACGCTGTCGCCGCCACCGGCGCGCCCCAAGGCGATGTCACTTTGGCCACCGAAGGCGTCGCGGACCTGCCGTCGGCACCACCGGTGGAGTTTGGCGGCCCGGGCGGACGCTGGTCGCCGGAGTCGTTGCTGGTCGCGGCGGTGGCCGATTGCTTCGTGCTCAGTTTTCGCGCCGTCGCCACTGCGTCCAAGCTGCCATGGACCAGCCTGCAATGCGCGGTGAGCGGAACGCTCGACCGGGTCGAGGGCAAGACGCGGTTCACCACGTTCACGCTGCACGCAAAGCTGACCACGCCCCACGGTGTGGACAGCGACAAGGCGGTGCGCCTGCTGGAGAAGTCCGAATCCATCTGCCTGATCACGAACTCCCTGTCCGCCCAGACCCATCTGACGACCGAGGTGGTCAGCGGCGGTTGAGCGGCGGTTTTTGCATTTCACGGACAATCGTCGCTTGTGCGCCCACTGCCGGCAAGGCAGTGCCCGGGCGCGTTGACGTTTCTCGTTGCTGAAAGTGCAGTTGCCCCATGGCGCTTCTCCCCCCTGCTTCACCGCGGACCCATTTGCATACCCGACAAGTGCGGTTTGACGGTTACCACCGCGCCGATGGCCTGTGGGACATCGAGGCCACACTGACCGATACCAAGGCGTATGTCTGGCATGCCCCGGAAAGAGGCGACCTGCCGCCGGGCACGCCGGTTCACGACATGGTGCTGCGGGTGACGCTGGACGACACCATGACGATCGTGGCGCTCGCCACCGCCATGCCTGGTACGCCGCACACGGTGTGTGACCTTGCCCAGGATCCGATGCAGAAGATGGTCGGTCAGACCATCGGTCCGGGCTGGCGACTGAAGATCGACAAGGCCATCGGTGGTGTGCAGGGCTGCACCCATCTGCGCGAACTGTTGTTCAACATCGCCACCGCCGCATTCCAGACCATTCCCGGCTACCGCGCGCGCTTGCGCCGCGAGGCCGGCCTGCCGTCCCATGCCGACGGGCAGCCGCCGTTTCAACTGGGTCAATGCATGACCTGGGATTTCGACGGTCCGACCGTGCAGCAGCACTATCCCCAGTTCGCCGGCTGGAAGCCGCTGCGGCGCGTCAAGCCGCCGCAATAGGCCACGCGGCTCCAGCATCCATGCTCCATTACCAGACCATCCCCGTCACGCCGTTCCAGCAGAACTGCTCCATCGTCTGGGAGGACGAGACCTTGCAGGCGGCCATCATCGATCCGGGCGGCGACTTGGATCGCCTGCTCGATGCGGCGCAGCGATTGCGGGTCACGATCGGCCAGATCTGGCTCACCCATGCACACATCGACCACGCCGGTGGCACCGCCGAACTTGCGCGCCGCCTGGGCATCCCGATCGTCGGGCCGCATCGGGCCGACCAGTTCTGGATCGACGGCCTGGCGCAGCAAGGCAAGATGTTCGGTTTCCCGCAGGCCGAGGTGTTCACGCCGACACGCTGGCTGGCCGATGGCGACACCGTCACGCTGGGCCGTCATACGCTGCAGGTGCGCCACTGCCCTGGCCACACACCGGGCCACGTGGTGTTCTATTCGCCTGACATCCAGCGCGCATTCGTCGGAGACGTGTTGTTCGCCGGCAGCATCGGGCGCACCGACTTTCCGCAGGGCGACCATGCGCAGCTGATCGCCAGCATCACCGGGCGGCTGTGGCCGATGGGTGACGAGACCGTTTTCATCCCGGGCCACGGGCCCGAGAGCACGTTCGGTCGCGAGCGCCGCAGCAATCCGTACGTGGCCGGGACCTGATTCGGTCGCGCCGCCCGGCGGACGTCAGCTTGGGCTGCGCAATGACCGAGCCGGCGGCGTGTCGGTGTCATCCGGCCCTGCGAGCGCCTCGAATTCCAGCCCCTCGATCTGCTGCAGCGACTGGCCGGCGATTCCTTGCAGGTCACCGTACATGCCCACGGTGGCGCCCATCACGCGTTCGATCTGCTCCTCGCGCTTGGCCCATTGCTTCATGATCGCCCGGCGCTCCTTGTCCAGGTCGGACTGCATCGACGAAAACGCTTCGACGATGGCCTCGACCCGCTGGCGAAAGCGCGGGCCGGTCAGGTACTGGTAGACCATCTCGGTCTTGGACTGCTGGCCGTCTGACACCGCGCGCGCCATCTGCACCTGCAGCAGGGTATGGCGCAGCACGGTGGCCACTGGCAGCGCCGCGCGCGGACTGGCAATCCAGATGCCGTCGACCACGTCGAAAGACTCGATCCCCTTGGGCAGGGCGTGGCTCACGATCACCGCCACTTCGGCCTTGGCGCTGCGCTGGTCTTCGCGCAGCTTGACCAGCCAGCCGTCGCTCCAGTTGCGCGTGCGTTTGGACTCCCACAGGATGCTGCCGCAGGCGTGTCCACCGGCACTCGTCACGCGCTGCAGCGCGTCGCCGCCAAACTCGCCCTTGGCCACCGGCTCGATCGCGTCGAACGGAAACTTGGCGCGCAGCAAGGCCTCGAGTTCGAGTTCCTGTACCTCGCCCTGCATCTGTTGCGAGCCCTGCTCGGCCTTTTGCTTGAGCTCCTCGATCTTCTGCTGCATCGACGCAATCGTCTGGTCCTTCTCCATCACCTTGAGTTTCAGGCCGTCCTCGGCTTCGCGGCGCGCCAGCGCGCGCACTTCTCCCAGGCTGTCCTGCACGCGCTTCTCGACCGTCAGTTCGAGCTCGCGCCGCGCGTCGTCGAGCTCGCGTTGCTTGCGGATCAGTTCGGCCTGCGCCTTCTGCGCCTCGGCCAGCTTGGCTTCGCGCTGTTGGAACAGTTGCTGCAACTCCGCCAGTTCGTTGGCTTTGGCCTGCATTTCGTCGGCGCTGGCCTGCCGTGCCTTGCGGGACTCTTGCGCAATCAGCTGCGCCCGCTCGCTTTGCAAGCGGGCCGCCACCTGGTCGGCAACCTGGGTTTCCAGCGTGCGCCTGGATTCGGCGATCTGTTGTTCGCGTTGGCGCAGTTCCAGCTCGCGCTGCGCGACGTCGGCGTCCTTGCGCGCCAGCCTTTGTTCGAAATCACGCCGGGTGGCGGCCAGCAGCGGCGCCGCCAGCGATTCGGTCAGTCGAATTTCGCCCTGGCAATGCGGGCAGGTCAGGGTGGGTTCGGTCATCGGGGTCTCTCAGGAGGACAGGGTTTGTCCCATGCGCCAACTATAGGCGCACGCGCGCCACGGTTGCGGTTCTGGCAGCCCGGGGACGCGTCCATAATCATCGGCAATTGCCGGTTGACATCCGGTCTGTCCTTTCCTTCGCCTTGCCAGCAGTCAGTGGCCAGGCACACATCCCGGATCCATGCTCACAGAGTGGTTGATCGACGCGCGTGTCATTTCGCTGCACGGCCTGATGGTCTTTGCAGGGCTGGCGATCTACGTCATCGGTTCGCGTACGCGGCACCAGCGCCGCCATCCGTCGGCGGCTGTGGCCTGGGTGGTGTCGCTGACGCTGGCGCCCGAGTTTGCATTGCCGCTGTACCTGCTGTTCGGCAGTCGCAAGGTGGCGCGCCGGGATGCTGCATTGCGCGCGCGGCTTCCAGAGCCAGGTAGTGGGCTGCTGGGCATGCAGGCATCCGCCTGCCCCCTGCAGCAACTGGCCGACGCGTTGCACCTGCCCGGCGCGAGCAGCTATGAGAACCTGGTCATCCATGAAGACGGGCAACAGGCGCTGGACGCCCTGCACACCCTCGTGCATCAGGCGCAGCACACACTGGACCTGTGCACCTTCCTGATCGGCAACGACGTGCTGGGCCGCGCGCTCACCGATTGGTTGGTGCAGCGCGCCGGCGCCGGCGTGCGGGTGCGCCTGCTGGTCGACGGCATCGGCATCTATCTGGGCGGACATGTCGACCTGCGTCGCCTGCGCGCGCACGGGGTGACCGTGGTCTTGTTCGTGTCACCATTGCGCTCGATGCTGCCGGGCCGCACCAACCTGCGCAACCACCGCAAGCTGGTGATTGCCGATGGTTGCCGCACCTGGACCGGCGGGCGCAACCTGGCGGCGGAGTATTTCGTCGGCGACGCGGGGCCACGGCGGCGCAAGGCGCCGTGGATCGACCTGAGCTTCGAATTTGCCGGTGCGCTGGCGCAGCAGACGCAACAACGGTTTGACCAGGATTGGGCGTTTGCGACCGGCCAGCCGGGCGTGCTGCTGCCGGCGCCGGACATTGCGCGGCCCGGGCCCGGGGCCGCCACCGCCCAACTGATCGCCAGCGGACCCGACCAGTTCGACGACACGGTGCATGTGCTGCTGGTGTCGAGCTGCTTCAGCGCGCAGCGCCGCATCCTGGCCGTGTCGCCGTACTTCGTGCCCGATCCGGTGTTGCTGATGGCGCTGACGCTGGCGGCGCGCCGCGGGCTGGACGTCGACCTGCTGCTGCCGCGGCACTCCAACCACCGGCTGGCCGACTGGGCGCGGCACGCATCCTTGCGCGACGTGACCGCCGCGGGTGGCCGCGTCTGGCTGGTGCCGCAGATGGTGCATGCCAAGGCGGTCGTCATCGACGACACCCTTGCGCTGGCCGGTTCGGCGAACCTGGACGAACGCAGCCTGTTCCTGAACTACGAGTTGATGGTGGCGTTTTACGACCCGGCACCGGTGGCCGCGTTCGCCGGCTGGATCGACCGCCGACGCCTGGGCGCCGAACTCTACCGCGGCGATCGGCCGGGAGTCGTGCGCGAGATGATGGAAGGTCTGGTGCGCTGGCTGGCGTTCCAGTTGTAGCGCGCAGGGCCGCCTGGGCCGCCGAGGTGCATGGCGGACCTCGGGCCGTACGGCAGACAGGGCATGCCCGTGCAATACTGATGCGGTGCGGCCGCAGCCGCCGCCAGACGGGTCCGCCATGTTCCGCTTCTTCGAATCCCGCGTCAACGACATCTCTGCTCCGGCTCATGCAAGCGCTTCCGGTCCACCGCCCGGTCTGCTGGCGTTTTACTGGCACTTCATGCGCCAGACGCGCGGCCTGTATGCGGCGATGCTGGTGACTGGCCTGGGTGTCGCGCTGATCGACACCTTGATGCCGGTTTTCCTGGGCCGCCTGGTCGGCCTGATGGCGGCCGGCGATCCGGCGCGGGCATTGCGCCAGCAGGCGCCGGTGCTGGCCGGCATTGCGCTGGTGTTGCTGGTCGGACGCCCGCTGATGGTGATGGTCGACAGCATGGTGCGCAACAACGCCGTGATTCCGGGCGTGACCACGCTGATCCGCTGGCAGAGTCACTGGCACATGGTGCGCCACAGCACCCCGTTTTTCCAGAACGACTTCGCCGGGCGCCTGGCCAACCGGGTCATGCAGACCGCCAATGCGCTGCGCGAGAGCGTGGTGGCCTCCGTGCGCGCGATCTGGTACATCGTGGTGTACGGCATCAGTGCGCTGGCGATGATGGTGTCGTTCGACTGGCGCCTGGCGCTGCCCATGCTGTGCTGGCTGGCCGGTTTCATGGTGTTCCTGCGGGTCTTCGTGCCGCGCATGCGCGACCTGTCGCGCGCCAGCAGCGAGGCGCGTTCGCTGGTGATGGCCCGTGTCGTCGACAGCTACACCAACATCATGACGGTCAAGCTGTTCGCCCGGGCGCGCGACGAAGACGCCTATGTGCGCGAATCGATGGATGGGCACCGCGACCGTATTGCCGCGCACATGCGCATGACGACCCGGTTCATGGCCACGCTCACGGCGCTCAACGCGTTGCTGGTGGTGGGCACGTCGGCCGTTGCGTTGTGGTTGTGGCATGGCCATGCGATCAGCCCGACCGTCGTTGCCACCAGCTTGCCGCTGGTCTGGCAGATCGCCAACATGGCAGGCTGGGTCAGCTGGGAGGTCTCGGGCATCTTCGAGAACGTCGGAGTGGTGCAGGAGGGCATCCAGAGCATCGCCGTGCCCCACACCATGGTGGATCGTGCGCAGGCGCACCAGTTGCAGGTGACGCGCGGCGACATCCGCTTCGACGCGGTCGACTTCAGCTATGGCCAGAAGACCCACGGCGGGCGCGCGGTGCTCGCCCAGCTGGGCCTGCACATCCGCGCCGGCGAGCGGGTCGGCCTGGTCGGACGCTCCGGCGCCGGCAAATCCACATTGGTCAACCTGCTGCTGCGTTTCTACGATGTCGAAGGCGGGCGGATCACCATCGACGGTCAGGATCTGCGCGACGTGACGCAGGAAAGCCTGCGCGCTGCCATCGGCATGGTGACGCAGGACACCGCGCTGCTGCACCGCTCCATCGCGGCCAACATCCGTTACGGCCGGCCCGAGGCCACCGACGTTGAGGTCAAGGCGGCGGCACAGCGAGCCCATGCCGATGGCTTCATCGCCGAATTGCGCGACTGGGCCGGGCGCACCGGTTACGAGGCGCATGCGGGCGAACGCGGCGTCAAGTTGTCCGGCGGTCAGCGCCAACGCATTGCGCTGGCCCGGGTGCTGCTCAAGGACGCGCCGATCCTGATCCTGGACGAAGCCACCTCGGCGCTGGACAGCGAGATCGAAGCGGCGATCCAGGAACAGTTGGTCACGCTGATGCAAGGCAAGACCGTGATCGCGATCGCGCACCGCCTGAGCACCATTGCGCAGATGGACCGGCTGGTGGTGATGGACGCCGGGCGCATCGTCGAGCAGGGCACGCACCAGGAACTGCTGCAGCAGGACGGCCACTACGCGCGGCTGTGGCGGCGGCAGTCGGGCGGCTTTTTGCTGGAGGACCCGGCGGAGGAGGAGGTTGTGGGCGCCGCAGTGGCGTGAGCGGCGCAAGGTCAGCGTTGGCGCGACATGTGCTGCTTCAGTCCGCCCACTGCGGGTTCCACACCACCTCCCACAGGTGCTGGTCGGGGTCCTGGAAATAGCCTGCGTAGCCGCCCCAGAATGTGTCGTGTGCTGCCTTCACGATCGTTGCGCCGGCCCTGCGTGCTGTTGCCATGGCTGCATCCACTTCGGCTTTCGATGCAACGTTGTGTCCCAGGCTCATGTTGGTCGGGCTGGCCGCGCTGGCAGCCAGTCCGGTGTCGTGCGCGATGCTGTTGCGGGGCCACAGGGCCAGGCGAAGGCCGGGTTGCAGGTCGATGAACACGACGGCGCCGTACGCAAATTCCTTGCCGACAATGCCCTCGCTGGGAAAGCCCAGGCCGTCCCGGTAAAAGCGCAACGATGTGTCCAGGTCGTCGACGCCCAGCGTGATGACGGTGATGCGCGGTTTCATGCGTCGTCCTTTCGAAATGAAAACGGCACAGGCAACTTCCGGCCGTGATGCGTGGAGGCCATCACGATTTGCGCGCCTGCAAACTGGCGCGTCCGTCGATCGTACTGCCTGCTCTGTAGGACAAGGAGTCAAGCGCGGTCACGGGCGACTGTGCAGCAGCCAGTGCATGCTATCGTCTGACTGGCCTGCGATCCCGGGGCTGCTGAATTTTTAAAATAGGAGAACGTACATGGCCACCAGCATCACCCAGGCAACGCCGTTGTTGACTGCCGCCGAGCTTGAGTTGTTCAGCCACAGCCGGGCCGAACCGGTCAAGCTGCTTTCGGCCAAACAGCTGGCCGGCAAGGAGAAGCGGGCCCGGGCGCTGCGTGACAAATACCGCGACATGTACCGCCGCCAGACCCTGGCCGTGCGCGACAAGGCTGCGCGTGCGGGCGCCATGGGTGATGCCAATGCGCGCACGCAGCGCAAGGCGCAGATCATGCAGGAGGTGCTGGAGCGATTCGAAGCGCGCAGCAGCCTGATGGCAGATCGTGAAGCGCGCACTGTCGCGCCCCAGGCTAGCAGCCGCTCGGCAGCCAAGACAACGGTTCCGGCCAAGCCAGCATCGCGGGCCCGAAAGAGCGCGGCCACTTCCAAGCCTGCAGATGCGCCCTCGGCGGCGGCTCCCGCTGCCGCCCGTCGCAAGCCAGCCAAGGGTGGATTGGCGGCACCGCAGCGGCTCACCGGAAAAGATCCGGTCGCACGTTCGCTCAAGGCGCCGTCCCCGCGTGCAGCCACCTACCGCGGCAAAGGCCGTGCACCCGAGATGGCCGCGCCGCTGGACCTGGTGCCTTCCGCGCTGCGGGTGAATCCGGTGAAGAGCGCACCCGGCAGCCTGGCCATTCAGGGCCATGTGAGCTCCAACGTACGGCGCCAGCAGGG
>CAZLDV010000083.1:0-10159 GCA_964558425.1 uncultured Rhodoferax sp.
GGCTTCGGCGAATACGGTTTCCCTGAGAGCCATGCCGCGAGTTTTGCGCTGCTGGTGTATGTGAGTTGCTGGCTCAAGCGCCACGAACCGGCCTGTTTCCTGGCCGCGATGATCAACTCCCAGCCACTGGGGTTCTATGGCCCATCGCAACTGGTCCAGGACGCCAAACGCCACGGCGTCGTCGTGCGCGCCATCGACGTGATGTGCAGCCACTGGGACTGCACGCTGGAGGATGGCCGTGCAGGCCCGGCTGCATCGGCGGCTAGCCAATCGCAGCAGCGCGAAAAATCGGAATCTGACCCCGGTTCATTGCAGCCTGCGGTCCGCCTGGGTCTGCGCATGGTCTGCGGGCTGAGCGTGGCGGCGGCTGAACGTATTGTCGCGGCGCGTGCCGACGACCCTTTCGCGAGCACCGAAGACCTGGCGTTGCGCGCGGGTCTCGACCAGGGCGATCTCAAGGCACTGGCAAGCAGCGATGCCTTGCGCTCCTTGTCGGGCCATCGGCGCCAGCAGGTCTGGGAGGCGTCGGCGCTCAAGCCGGCGCCAGCCCTGTTGCGGGCGGTGCCGATCGAGGAGGACTGGCTGGAGTTGCCGCCGGCCGCCGAAGGCGAGGAGGTGGTGTTCGACTATGCGTCCACCGGCTTGTCCTTGCGGCGCCATCCGGTGGCGCTGCTGCGCGAGCAGCTGGCGGCGCTGCGGCTGTTGACCGCCGCGCAACTGCGCGACCTGCCCGACGGCCGGCGGGTGCGTGCCTGTGGCCTGGTCGTGATGCGCCAGCAGCCGCAGACCGCCAAGGGTGTGGTGTTCGTCACGCTGGAAGACGAGACCGGCAGCGTCAACGTGATCGTCTGGAAGAGCCTGCGCGAACAGCAGCGCAGCGAGCTGCTGTATTCCCGCCTGTTGGCGGTTGACGGCGTCTGGCAACGCGACGCGCAAACCGGTGGTGCGGTGCGCCACCTGATCGCCCGCAGGCTGAAGGATCTGACGCCGCTGCTGGGGGGCTTGGCCACCCGCAGCCGGGAGTTTCATTGAACCTGGATTGGGCAGCGCGCGCGCCCGCACGATGCGTCCCGTCATGGCCAGGAGCTGCAGCGTTCCTGCACGCTGCCGGCGAAAATCAGGCGGCCAATTGCCGCACGCAGGATCATTTGCCGGTTCAATGCCGACCAGGCCGTCAAGGCTATTGCCGTTGCGGCCTGGCCCGTCGCCCGCGCTCAGGACTTGCTTTGCTGCCCATCCTTTTTCGCGCTCAGGCAGGTTTTCATGAAACCCTTGCGCTCGTCGCCCTTCTTGCCGACGGCCTCCTTGTTGCACAGGGCCATCTTGTTTTGTTGCGGGGTTTTGGCTTTCTCCTCGGCGTGCGCAGCGACCCCGTAAGCCAGCGCGAAACCGATCGTCATGACGGACAGCAATTTGTGCATGGTGACTCCCTGAAAAAATGGATGGAACGGCAGCGGCCCGGAATGAAGCCGCTGCACCGGAACAACCTGCCGCAGACCGTGTGACCAGAATGGCCTCGTGTGTCCGCTTGTGTCGCTCAGGTGCTTCCATCGTAGGCAGCCTGGTCCGGCACCCCGTCCTGCCAAAGGGGGACGTTCGCTGTGTCAGACCGTGCGCCGCCCGGGTTCATCCACACAAGGCGTGATTCCGCGTACGATCCCCGCCACAAGACAAGGTCCTGCTCACGGAACCGGAAACCGCGCCCGTCGTTCCAGATCGTCCAGATCGATATGGTTGCGCATGTATTGCTGGCCCGCATCGACCATGGGCTGGTGGTCCCAGCCGGTGCGTTTGCCGCGTTGCAATGCCGCGTAGACCAGCCTGCGCCGACGCTGGCTCTCCAGCACGCGCGCGTTGATTGCCGGCAGATCCCAGCGGCTGGCGACTTCGGCGCGCAGCGCGGCGACACGCTCGGCGTGATCGGCTGATTGCGCCAGGTTGTGCAATTCCTGCGGGTCGGCTTGCAGGTCGAACAGCAAATCCGGGTCCTGTGGCGCATGGATGAACTTGTAGCGGCCACGCCGGATCATCACCAGTGTCTCGCGGGAACCTTCGGCCATGTATTCGCCGATCACCTCGTCGTGCCCCTGGCCGCCGGTGAGATGCGGCATCAGCGAACGGCCGTCGATCTGCAAGCCCGGGTCGAGCTGACCGCCGGCCATCGCCACGAAAGTGGGCAGCAGGTCGATGGTCGACACCGATTGGCGGACGCGGCCCGGTCGCAGTCGACCGGGCGCATGCACCACCATCGGCACCCGCGCGGAGGCCTCGAACCAGTGCATCTTGTACCAGAGCCCGCGTTCACCGAGCATGTCGCCATGGTCGCCGGAGAACACGACGATGGTGTTGTCCCGCAGCCCGCAGTCGGTCAGCGTCGCCATCAGTTTGCCGATCTGGGCATCGACGTAGCTGCAGGCGCCGAAATAGGCCCGGCGTGCGCGCCGCACGGCCTGCGGCGGCAGGGTCTTGCCCCACAGGTCGATGACCTTGAGGATGCGTTCGGAATGCGGATCTTGCCGGTCCTGCGCGATGTCCACTTTCGGGAGCGCAATCTCGACGTCGTCATAGAGATCCCAGAACGCCGCTGGTATGGTGTACGGGTCATGCGGATGGGTCATCGACACCGTCAGGCAGAACGGCTGCTCGGGCGTGTTGCGCACATGGTCGAACAGGTACTGGTTGGCCTTGAACACCACCTCTTCATCGAAGTCGAGCTGGTTCGAACGCACGCAGGGCCCGGCCTGCAGCACCGACGACATGTTGTGGTACCAGCTGGCGCGCACGTCCGGCTGATCCCAGTTGACCGCCCAGCCGTAATCGGCCGGGTAGATGTCGCTGGTCAGGCGTTCCTCGTAACCATGCAACTGGTCGGGGCCGCAGAAGTGCATCTTGCCGGACAAGGCAGTCCGATACCCGAGCGCACGCAGATAGTGGGCATAGGTGGGCACGTCGGCGGCAAAGTCCGCTGCGTTGTCGAAACCGCCGATACGCGACGGCAGCTGCCCGCTGACCAGCGCAAAGCGGGACGGTGCGCACAAGGGGCTGTTGCAGTAGGCGGAATCGAACACCACCCCGTCGCGCGCCAGCGCATCGAGATGCGGCATGCGGATCGGCGAGCCCGGATCGTGCAGCGGCAGCAGTGGAGCGGCCATCTGGTCGGCCATGATGAACAGGATGTTGGGGCGGGCGGCAGTGTGGGTCACAGGACTCCTGGCGAATGAATGGGACGGGAATGCAGGGGAATGGACGGCAACCCACCGATCATCCACACAAACCTCGCCACTGTAAACGGGTGTGTGCGGCGGTCGCAGCGCATGCCTGCCGGACAGCGTCTCGCCCGACGTTAGACTGCGGCTATGCCTGAGTCGACCGTCCCTGACCAGCGCGTGCTCGAGGTGTTGCGCGCCAGCGCGATATTTGGCAGCCTGGACGATGGAATTTTGCGGGACCTGGCGCGCCTGCTGCATCTGCAGACGATTCCGGGTGGTCATATCGTTTACCGCGAAGGCGATCAGGCCAACACCATGTTTTTCCTGATCAGTGGGCGGCTGCGGGTCTCGCGGCGGGACCGCAACGGTGCGCTGCAGCTGTACAACGAGATCCGGCCCGGCGAAAGCGTGGGTGAAGCCGGGCTGATCCTGCAGCAACCGCGCGCGGCCGACATCACCGCCTTGCGCGATTCCACCGTGGCCATGCTCAGCCGTGCCGATTTCGAACGTCTGATCGTGTTGCACCCGCTGCCGCTGAACCGGGTATTCGCCCGGGCCATCTACAACCACATGCGCCATGCCTCGCAAAAGGTCGAACGGCGCCATGCGCAGATCTTTGTCGTCGTGCCGCTGGAGCCCGGTCCTCTCGCGCGCGAGGTGGCGCTGGGCCTGACGCGCGCCTTCGCGCAGATCGGGCGCGCATGGCATGTTTCACCGGGTGGGGACCGCGAGCGCGACCCGGCTGCTGCCGGGGGCTGGACAGGCAAGGACCGGTACGACGACCTGGAGGAGCAATACGACTTCCTGATCTACGAGGCCGATCTGCAGTCGATTGCCGGGACCCAGCGGGCCTTTCGCCAGGCCGACCAGGTGATTTTCGTCTCGACGCCGGACGCATCGAGCCAGCTGGGCGACGGCGAGCAGCGGCTGGCCAGCGAGCCGGGTTTCGACATGAAGCGCAAGCATCTGGTGCTGCTGCATGCGCCCGCGGTCACCGAGCCGGCCGGTCTCGCGCGCTGGCAACTGGGGCGCGATTGCGAGCGGGTGTACCCGGTGCGCGCGGGCCATGCGGGCGATTTTGCCCGGCTGGCCCGGTTTCTCAATGGCACCGCGGTGGGTGTCGTGCTCGGTGGTGGCGGCGCGCGGGGGTTCGCGCATCTGGGCGTGTTGCGCGCGCTGGAGCAGGCCGGCATCGTGATCGACCTGATCGGCGGCAACAGCATGGGTGCCCTGATCGGCGCGCAATACGCGTGTGGCCTGGAACTGGACGAGATTCGCGAACGCACGGTGCGGTTTGCGCGGGGCGGCGAACGCCCCACGATCCCGGTGATTTCGATCGTGTCCGGCCGGCGTGTCGAACGCGACCTGCAACGCATGTTCGGTGAGCGTACCGTCGATCAGCTGTGGCGGCCATTTTTTGCCGCGGCCTGCAACCTCAGCCGCGCCTGCACCACGGTACAGGACAGCGGGCCCTTGTGGCGCGCGGTGCTGGCCAGCAATTCGCCGGTCGGACTGTTTCCGCCGGTGCTGCACCAGGGCGATCTGCTGGTCGACGGC
The DNA here is from genome assembly GCA_964558425.1 of uncultured Rhodoferax sp. Classification (GTDB taxonomy): domain Bacteria; phylum Pseudomonadota; class Gammaproteobacteria; order Burkholderiales; family Burkholderiaceae_C; genus CAISIP01. Next base: position 4,767 of record CAZLDV010000083.1, read on the forward strand.
GCGATTCTCGAAAACGTGCCGGTGCAGGCGATGCGCGCGCGCCTGGGCACGCCACTGGAACAGCGCCGTGGCAACGGGACGATCATCGCCATCGATGTCGATGTGCGCGACTACATGGGTGTCGACCCGGCCTTGACCCGCTTGTCGGTGCGGCGCACCATCCAGGGGTATTTCCGCCGCGGCAGGCCGTCGTCTCCGGGTATCGGCGACATCCTGTACCGGGCCAGCCATATCGGTGGGTTGCAGCAACGCGCGCGCACCATCGCACAGGCCGACCACTACCTGGAGCCGCCGGTGGCGTCGTTCCCGTTGATGGCGTACGCGCGCGCCGAAAAGATCGCCGAGGTCGGTTACCGCTATGCGATGCAGGAGATCGCGCGCTGGGACCACCAGCAGACGCGGCCGTGACCACCGGTAGCCTGCCCCTGTCGCTGAGCCAGCTGGAGGTCTGGCGCGACCAGTGTGCCTGGCCGGGCAGTGCGCATCTCAATCTGGGCGGCAGCGCGTTTTTCGAAGGACTGCTGGACCTGCCCCGCCTGCGCCTGGCGCTGTCGCATCTGGTGGCGGAGAACGCTGCCCTGCGCTTGGTGGTGCAAGCCGACGGGACGCAGCGCCTGTTGCCGGCGTTTGAGCCGCAGCTGCAGCTGATCGACATGGCCGGACAGGCCGACCCGCGACAGGCGATGCGCCACTGGTGGCAGCACTGGATGCGCCAGCCTTTCGTGCTGGATGACGGAACGCCACCATGGCGATTCGCTCTGTTGCGTGCCCACGATCGCTTGTACGGTGGCACGATCCAGTTCCACCATCTGATCATGGACGGCTGGGGCACATCGCAGGTCATGCAGCGCTGGAGTGCCATCTACAACCGGCTCGCCAGCGGCGACGAGACGGTGGCGGCCAGCGACGATTCCTACCTGCAATTCATCGCGGAATCGCATGCCTACCGGCATTCCGAGGCCTTCGCGCGCGATGCGGCGTTCTGGCGTGCGCAGTTGCCGGACTTGCCCGACCCGCTGTTGCAACGCAGGCAGTCGCATGCGTTGCCAGATGGTTTGCCGGCGGCCCATCTGGCGGTCGCCACGCTGCCGCGTTCCGACTACGACCAGCTGGGCCGGCATGCCGCCAGCCTGGGCTTGACGCCGTTCAATTTCTTCCTGGCTGCGGTCGCGCTGTATTTTTCGCGTGTCGGCGACCGTGAGCAGGTGCTGGTCGGTGTGCCCACGCTCAACCGCGGCGGGCGGCGCTACCGCGACACCATGGGCATGTTCGTCGGCGTCCTGGGGGTCAACATCCGCGTGTCGCCCGACATGACGGCGGCCGCGCTGGTGGCGTCGGTCGGCGCCGTCATGCGGGCGGCACTGCGCCATCCGCGCTATCCGCTCAGCGAGCTGGCGCGTACGCTGGAGGTCGTGCGCAGCGGCCGCGACGGCCTGTTCGACGTGTTGCTGTCGTTCGAGCGGCAGGACTACCAGGTCGCTTTCGGCGACGCCGATCTGGTCGACCAGCGCCAGCTGTTCTCGGGTAGCGCACGCTATCCGCTGGGAATCACCGTATGCGAGTTTGATGCGCGCCAGGACCTCGAACTGGTGCTGGAGGGCAGTGCCGCCTATTTCACGCGGCACGAGGTGCCGGCGCTGGCCCACCGCCTGTGGCATGTGGTGCGCGCGTTGCAATCCGATCCCGAGCGACGGGTTGGCGATCTGTCGGTGTTGCCGCAGGACGAATGCAACCGCATCGTGCATGCGCGCCATGCGGGCGTCGTGCGCAACCTGCGCCCCCGGACCTACGTGGCTGCGTTTGAACACCATGCAGCCAATAGTCCCGATGCGGTATGCCTGATCTGGGACGGTGGGCAGATGGACTACCGCACGCTGAACCGGCGCGCCAATCAGCTGGCGCACCGGCTGGTCGGCCTGGGTGCCGCTCGCGACCGCATCGTGGCCGTCGCGATGCCGCGCGGACCCGATCTGGTGGTGGCCATGCTGGCCATCGCCAAGTCCGGTGGCGCCTACCTGCCGCTGGACCCGGACGCGCCCCTGGCCCGTCTGGCCATGGTGTTGCAGGACAGTGCCGCGGTTGCGTTGCTGGTGCAGCAGGCCGATTGGGAGCGGCTGGCGCCACTGCATGTCGATACGGTGGTCAGCAGCTGGCAACAGCCGTTGACGCAGCTGCCCTGCGACGATCCGCCGGCCACCGCCTCACCCGATGACCTGGCCTACGTGCTGTTCACCTCCGGCTCCACCGGCAGGCCCAAGGGCGTGATGATCGCGCATGCGGTGCTGTCGCGGCGCCTGGCCTGGTTGTCGCGTGTGTATGGCGTGACGCACGAGGATCGCAGCGCACAGGCGACCCAGGCAACCTTCGACCCTTCGCTGATCGAGTTGTGCCTGCCACTGATCCATGGCGCCAGCATGGCGTTGGCGCCCCCCGGACGGCTGTTGCCGCTGTCGCTGGCGGACTTTGCGTTGCGCCACCAGGTCACCATCATGGCCTTCGTGCCCTCCACCATGACGGGCTTTCTCGATGGCGTGCAAGGCAGGCCTGGCCTGGCGCTGCGGGTGGCGTGCTGTGGTGGCGAAGTGCTGGCGCCCGAACTGGCCCGGCGCTTCCTCGTATTGACCGGTGCCCGGCTGTTCAATGTCTATGGCCCCACCGAAGCCTGCATCTTTGCCACCGCCTGGGCGTGTACGCAGGACGGCAATGGTGCGGCGCTGCCGGTGGGCTTGCCGGTGGACGACACCCATATCCATGTGCTCGATCGCCATCTGCGTCCGCTGCCCGACGGTGTCGCGGGGGAAGTGTTCATCGGCGGCCAGGGCCTGGCGCGCGGTTACCTCAACCAGCCCGAGCTGACCGCCGCCAGCTTCGTTGCCGATCCATTCCACCCGGGTGCGCGCTTGTACCGCACCGGCGACCGCGGTGTGCTGGACCATCAGGGCCGCTTGTTCTTTCAGGGCCGGCTGGACCGGCAGGTGAAGCTGCGCGGATACCGTATCGAGCTGGGCGAAATCGAGGCGGCCTTGCTGGCGATCGAAGGCGTCGCGCAGGCCGCGGCGCGCAAGGTCGAACGCGACGGCCGTGCCAGTATCCAGGCATGGGTCGCGCCACGACACCCTGATGACCCCGAGCGGCTGCAAGCGTCCTTGCGCGTGCGCTTGCCCGATTACATGGTTCCCTCGGCAATCGGTTCCTTGCCGGTATTGCCCACCACCAGCACCGGCAAGATCGACTATGCGGCCCTGACGGATGTGTCACCCGCGATCCAGACGCGCAGCCCGGGTCGCGGTCCGGCCAACAGCCGTGAGGCCGAGCTGCTGGCGTTGTGGGAAGCCGAGCTGGGTTGCGGGTCGCTGTCGGTGCAGGATAATTTTTTCGATGTGGGCGGTGATTCGCTCCATGCAATTGCCATTCTTGCGGGCACCGAGCGCTTGCTTGGTCGGCGGATTCCGCTGTATGTGCTCAGCGAGAACCCGACGGTGGAGCGGCTGGCGCAGGCGCTGGACAAGCAGGCCTTGCCACGCGGCGTGCTGCTGCAGCTCGGCCCGGGCATTGCCACCGACATCCTGCATCTGGCCGCCTCGGGGCATGGCGACTTGCTGCGCTTTCAGGCTTTGGCCGATACGCTGGGTGGCCGCTGTGACCTGCGCATGCTGCAGCCGCCATCGGATACCGGCTTCAAGCGCATCAAGGAATTGGCCACGATGTATGCCGACAGCATCCAGGCGCAAGGGGGGCCGTCCGGGTTCATCGCCGGCTTTTCGATCGGCGGCATCGCCGCGCTGGAGACCGCGCGGTTGCTGGAGCAACGCGGCACGCCAGCGCGCGGCCTGATCCTGATCGACACGGTGTATCCGAAAGCCATCTGGGGTGGCACCTTGTATTGGCGCCTGTTCACCGCTCTGGTACGCCTGCTGCGCCTGCACGAGCTGAGCATCAACGGTCGGCGCCTGGGCGCCATGATCAACGATGCCGGGTTGGTGGCGCAGGTGCAGGCCATGGGGGGCTACCGTGCGGGTACGTTCCAGGGACCGACGACGCTGATCAAGACATCCGGTCTCTTGCGCTGGGAACGGCCGTTGTTCGGATCGTGGCGCAAGCTGATGGACGGGCGCTTGCAGGAGCGCCGCGTCGCCGGCCTGCATGGATCGATCTTTGGCCCCGGCCAGGTGCGCGATCTGGCCAGTGTGCTGGTCGACATCACACGCCGCGCGCCGTGACCTTGCCCATCCATTGACCATGGAACCCGACAACCCGCCTGCATCACCCTCCTTGCGTCCGCGTCTGGTGCTGCTGGCGATCGTGCTGGTGCTGGTGCTCGCACTGGCGGGCGCCTGGAGCTGGACGCCGATGCGCCATTGGCTGGACCTGGATTGGGTGGTCTCGCAGCTGCGGCATTTCGGGCAGGCGTTCGGGCCGGTCGCGGCGACGCTCGCCTTCGCGCTGGCGCTGACGTTGGCGGTACCGCTGACGTTCCTGACCCTGGTGGCGCTGGTGGCGTTTGGCCCCTGGGCCGGCTGCGCTTGCGCCATGGGCGGCGCCTTGCTCGGCGCAGGCGCCAGCTATGGCGTGGGTGCCTATCTGGGACACGCGGTGCTGGTGCGCCTGGCGGGTCCGCGCATCAACCTGTTGAGCCAAAGCCTGGCCCGCCGTGGCTTGACTGCCGTGATCCTGGTGCGGCTGGTGCCGGTGGCGCCCTTTGCCGTTGTCAACATGGTCGCCGGCGCCAGCCACATCCGCTTGCGCGATCTGGTGCTGGGAACCGCGATCGGCATCACGCCCGGGACACTGGCCATGATGCTGTTCATGGACCAGATCACCGCCGCGTTGCGCGCACCGTCGACCGGGACTGTTGTGTTGCTCGGTGTGACCGTGTTGCTGCTTGTCGCCGGGGCGTGGGCACTGCGATGCTGGTTGCGCAAGGTGGATCGGTAGCAACCTGCCGTTGCGCTGGCGGCAGGCGCTACAACCCGGCCGCTGCGCGCAGCGCGGCGGCCCGATCTGTCCGTTCCCAGGTGAAATCGGGTTCTTCGCGGCCGAAGTGGCCGTAGGCGGCGGTTCTTTCGTAGATCGGGCGCAGCAGGTCGAGCATCTGGATGATGCCCTTGGGCCGCAGGTCGAAATGCTCCTGGATCAACTTGGCGATCTGCGCATCGGGGATGACGCCGGTGCCCTCCGTGTAGACGGTGATGTTCATCGGCCGGGCCACCCCGATGGCGTACGCCACCTGGATCTGGCACTGGCGTGCCAGACCGGCGGCGACGATGTTCTTGGCGACGTAGCGGCAGGCATACGCGGCCGAGCGGTCGACCTTGCTCGGGTCCTTGCCGCTGAACGCACCACCGCCATGCGGGCAGGCGCCGCCGTAGGTGTCGACGATGATCTTGCGCCCG
>CAZLDV010000084.1:0-9667 GCA_964558425.1 uncultured Rhodoferax sp.
TGGTGCATGCATTCGTGCAGGCCGGCAAGCCGGTGTTCGGCATCTGCCGCGGCCTTCAAGTGATCAACGTTGCGTTTGGCGGCAGCCTGTACCAGGACATCGGCACCCAGCATCCGAAGGCCCTGGTGCACCGCGATGCGCAGGTCTATGACCTCAATTTCCACCAGGTCGAACTGGTTGCTGGAAGCCACCTTGCGCAGTTGTTGCCGGGCGAGAACCGCCACACCATCAACAGCGTGCACCACCAGGGGGTGAAGGTGCTGGCCAAGGATTTTGTCGTCGAAGCCCGCAGCCCCGACGACGGCATGATCGAGGCGATCCGCCACACGGCCGGGCCCTGGGTGGCCGGCGTGCAATGGCACCCGGAATTCCACAAGGAAGAACACGGGACACTCGATGATGCGCCGATCCTGCAGGATTTCCTCGCCGCCGCCCTGGCCACACGTTCACGCTGAGAAACCATGACCGCACTTGCCATCCACAACCCCGCCCTGGGCACCACCATCACCCAGGTACCCGCCGACGATGCGTCGGCCGTTGCCGCCAAGGCGCGCGCCGCCCGTGCCGCGCAACCCGCCTGGGCCGCACGTCCGCTCGCCGAGCGCCACGCCTGCATCGTGCGTTTCCGAGCCGCCGTTGTCGCCCAGCGCGATGCGCTGGCCGCCGTGATGACCGCCGAGACCGGCAAGCCGATCGCGATGTCGCGCAATGAGCTCAGTGGCCTGCTCGGGCGCATCGACTTCTTCCTGGAGCACGGCGCCGCTGCGGTCGCGACCGAGACGGTATTCGACGATGCCGGCATGCGTGAGCAGATCGAACATGTCGCGCTGGGCGTGGTGGCCAATATCTCGGCCTGGAACTATCCCTGGTTCGTCGGTTGCAACGTCATCCTCCCTGCGCTGCTGACCGGCAACGCGGTGCTGTACAAGCCGTCCGAATACGCGACCTTGACAGGCCTGGAGATCGGGCGCCTGTTGCACGAAGCCGGCGTGCCGCGCGACGTGTTGGCGGTGCTGGTCGGAGGCGGGGAGGTGGGCGCCGCGTTGCTGGCGCAGGACATCGACGGCCTGTTCTTCACCGGATCGCATGCCACCGGTGCACGCATCGCCCAGGCACTGGGGCCGCGCCTGGTCAAGCTGCAGCTCGAACTCGGCGGCAAGGACCCGACCTACGTCTGCGACGACGCCGACCCGAAGCTGGCGGCTGCATCGCTGGCCGACGGCGCGATGTACAACACCGGCCAGAGCTGCTGTTCGGTCGAACGCATCTACGTGCATGAAAAAGTCCATGACGCGTTCGTGCAGGCCTTCATGGACACCGTGCGGGGTTTTGCCATCGGCGATCCGACAAGCGATGCCACCTATATCGGCGCCATCACCCGTGCGCCGCAGCTCGATGTGTTCGACGCGCAGGTGCGCGACGCCAAGGCCAAGGGTGCGACCGTGTTGTGTGGCGGAGCACGATTGCCGGGCCCGGGCAACTGGTATCCGCCCACCGTCGTCACCGGGGTCGACCATACGATGGATCTGATGCGTGAAGAGAGCTTCGGCCCACTGATCGGCATCCAGAAGGTGTCCGATGATGACGAGGCAATCGGGCTGATGAACGACACCCGCTACGGCCTGACCGCGGGCGTCTTCACGCCCGACGAAAGCCGAGCGCGCGCGCTGTTGTCCCGCGTCCATGCCGGCAGCGTGTACTGGAACTGCTGCGACCGTGTCAGCCCGCGCCTGCCCTGGAGCGGCGTCGGTGACTCGGGCGTGGGGCTGACCTTGTCGACCTACGGCATCCAGACCTTCACCCGGCCCAAGGCCTGGCATCTGCGCAAGGCATGACGGCGGCCGACAAGCGTGGGGGCAGCGCAATTTCCCGCCGGGCCGCCCCAAGGGAAATTAGCCCCCTCGGGGGGCAGCGCAGTACACGCAGTGACAAGCGTGGGGGCAGCGCAATTTCCCGCCGGGCCGCCCCAAGGGAAATTAGCCCCCTCGGGGGGCAGCGCAGTACACGCAGTGACAAGCGTGGGGGCCTGGTCCTCTTCGATCTGGACCACACGCTGTTGTTGGGTGACAGCGATGTGTTGTGGTGCGACTTCCTGATGGACCAGGGCGTGCTCGAACGTGCAGCGTTCGCCGCACGCAGCGCCGATATCGAGATGCGGTACACGTTGGGCAGCGTCGATGCGACGGAGTTTGCGCATTTCTACCTGTCCACGCTCAAGGGCCGCACGCCGCACCAGTGGGAGCCGCTACGCCAGCGATTCCTGCGCGAGCAGATCGTTCCGCGGATTCCCGGCGCCGCGTTCGACCTGGTGCAATGGCACCAGCGTCGTGGCGACCGCGTCGTTCTGACCACCGCAACCAACCGCTTCCTGACCACGCTGACGGCCGACCTGCTGGGCATCGCCGACGTGATTGCCACCGAACCGGAACTGGTCGATGGCTGCTTCAGCGGCGTCAGCACCGGCGTGCTCAACATGCGCGAGGGCAAGGTGACCCGCTTGCATGCATGGCTGGCCGATCAGGCCCTGCAATTGGCGCAGTTCGACAGCACCGCTTACAGTGATTCGATCAACGACCTGCCCTTGCTCGAAGCGGTCGACCATGCGGTGGTGGTGCATGCGGATGCGCGGTTGGCCGCGATTGCGGCGAAGCGGGGCTGGCGCGCACTGAGTCTGGCCTGAGCGCAGCCACGCCTGGCCGCCTCCGGCCGGCGGCACGGCACAGTCGCAGTCGCGGCGTCGCAGTGCCGCAGCGCCGCAGTTCCGCCGCGCGTCAGCGCAGGTGCTTGCCGATCAAGCCCGCCATCTCGAACATCGTGATCTGCGGTTTGCCGAACACCGGCAGCAGCTTGGCGTCGGCATTGATCGCGCGCTTGTTGGCCGCGTCCTGCAAACCTTCGGCCTTGATGTAGTCCCACAATTTCTTCACCACCTCGGTCCGGGCCACCAGACCGTCGCCGATGACGGCGGCCAGCGCCGCACTGGGTTGCAGGGTTCCGACCTTGGCCGACACGGCGGCCTTCTTGGCTGTGGTCTTGGCAGCGGTCTTCTTCGCGGCCGGGCGTTTTGCAGCCGGCGTCTTTTTCGCCGCCACCTTCTTTGCCGGCGCCCGCAAGCCGGGCGCAGCCGGCGTTCCTGCCGCGCCAGTCTTGGCGGTGGCGGCCGTACGTGGCGCCGTGGCGGTCGCCGCCTTGCGCGGCGGGAATTTTGACGGTGCAAATTCGAACCCGACCTTGCCGGCTTCCTTGTCCCAGGCCAGCATCGCCTTGAACGGCCGCCGGGTGCGCATCGACACGAATTTGTCGAGCAGGTCGGTCTTGCCATCTGCCAGCAGCTTGGCCATCTGCTCACGGCTGACCGGCTGCTGCAGGATGATCTGGCCGGTCTTGAAGTCGCAGCTCGGCGTCGGCTGCCCGGCGGTTGGCACCGACTTCACGCACACATAGTTCTTGCCGTGGTCGTAGACCGGCGCGCCGCATTTGGGGCAGGGGCCGAGCGACTCCTTGCCGTCGAACGCGATCAGTTCGCCGGTTTCTTCTGCCTTGCGGTCGTCACCGAAGTCGAACTCCAGCTTGTAGTTCTTCGCTTCGTCGTCGTACTTGATCACCATTTCCGCAGTGAACGGCCAGCCGGCCTTGGAACGGAAACCTTCCAGCGGGCCGATCTTCTTGTCGCGCAGGAACTGCTCGACCTCGGCCACCTCGAAGGTGCGACCGGCCGGCGACTTGCCAAATGAGAAGCCGCAGCCTTCAGCGGCTCCGGGTTTGCCGGTGCAGGTGTAGCGCCGGTAGTTTTCCTTCACCACGCCGCCGCAATTCGGACACGGTGCAACCAGGGTTGCGTAGTCGCCCGGAATCGTGTCGCGGTCGTATTCCTTGGCCAATCTGACCATGCGCTCGGTCATCGCGGCGATCTCGGCCATGAAGGTCGATCGGCTGAGCTTGCCTTGCTCCATCTGCGCCAGCTTGTATTCCCATTCGCCGGTCAACTCGGCGCGCGAGAGTTCTTCCACGCCCAGCCCGCGCAGCAGCGTCATCAGCTGGAACGCCTTGGCGGTCGGGATCAGCTCACGGCCTTCGCGCAGCATGTATTTCTCGACGATCAGTCCCTCGATGATGCTGGAGCGGGTGGCCGGTGTGCCCAGGCCCTTTTCGTGCATCGCGGCGCGCAACTCGTCGTCTTCGATGGTCTTGCCGGCGCCCTCCATCGCGCCGAGCAACGTGGCCTCGGAATAGCGTGGCGGCGGCCGGGTTTGCAAGCCCTTGGCGGTGACTGTTTCGGCCAGCACCTTTTCGCCCGGCTGCACCGGCACCAGGTTGGCGGCTTTCTTGTCGTCGCCGAGCGCGGACTCCTCCTGTGCCTCCTTGCCGTAGATCGCGAGCCAGCCCGCCTTCACCAGCACCTTGCCCTCGGTCTTGAAGCTGTGTACGTCGACCAGGGAAATGCGCGTCGTGATCTGGTACTCCGCGCTGGGGAAAAACACCGCCATGAAACGGCGCACGACCAGGTCGTAGATCTTCTGCTCGGCCTCGCTCAGGCCCTGCGCGGGCTGCAGCGTGGGGATGATCGCAAAGTGATCGCTTACCTTGGCGTTGTCGAAGATGCGCTTGCTCGGCTTGATGTAATGGCCCTTGAGCGCGGTGGCCGCATGCGGTGCCAGGTGTTTCATCGGGCTGCTGGCCAGCATCTCGAAGGTCTCGCGCACCACCGGCAGGTAGTCCTCGGGCAGCGCGCGCGAATCGGTACGCGGATAGGTCAAGGCCTTGTGGCGCTCGTACAGACTCTGTGCAATCGACAAGGTGGTCTTGGCGCTGTAGCCGAACTTGCCGTTGGCTTCGCGTTGCAACGAAGTGAGGTCGAACAGCAGGGGGCTGGCCTGGGTCGTGGGTTTGCTCTCCTCGGTGACAGTGGCGTGCTTGCCTCGCACGGCATCGGCGATGGCCTGTGCCTCGGCCTGGGTCCAGAGTCGGTCGGCCTTGAGCTCCGGGTCTGCCTCGTCGAGATTGCCGGCGGCCTGGTTGGCGGCGGCCTTCTTCCATTTCGGGTCGAACCATTTCGCGTCGTACATGCCCGCCTGCGCCTGGAAGCTGGCATGGATCTCCCAGTAGTTGCGGCTGACGAATTTGCGGATTATTTCTTCGCGCTCCACCACCACCGACAAGGTGGGTGTCTGCACCCGACCCACGGTGGTCAGGAAGAACCCGCCGTCGCGCGAATTGAAGGCGGTCATGGCGCGTGTGCCATTGATGCCCACCAGCCAGTCGGCTTCGGAGCGACAACGGGCGGCGTCGGCCAGCGGCAACATCTGTTCGTCGCTGCGCAGGTTGGCGAATCCGTCGCGGATCGCCTGCGGCGTCATCGACTGCAGCCACAGGCGGCGCACCGGGTGCTTGACCCGGCTGTATTGCTGGATCAGCCGGAAGATCAGTTCGCCCTCGCGGCCGGCGTCGCAGGCGTTGATGAAGCCGCCGACATCCTTGCGTTTGGCCAGTCTGACGATGGCGCTGAGCCGGCTCTTGGTCTTGTCCATCGGCTTGATGTCGAAATGCGGCGGGATCACCGGCAGATGGGCAAAGCTCCACTTGCCGCGTTTGACGTCGAATTCCTCCGGCGCCTGGATCTCCACCAGGTGGCCGATCGCGCTGGTCACGACATAGGTGTCGTTCTCGAAGTGGTCCTCGTGCTTGTCGAATTTGCCGGCTACCGGCGTGAGTGCACGCACGATGTCCTGGGCAACGGACGGCTTTTCTGCAATGACAAGTGTTTTACTGGAAACGACGTTTTTCATCTGACTACAATCCACAGTCCTCGCGTGCGCACAGGCGCACACACATGCAGGCGCGCACCTGCGCGCCCATACGAGTTCAGATTACCAAATTTTTCGACGTGCCTGCCAAACCCTCCACTGCGGCTTCGGCCGAACACCGCCGTATCCAGACACGCCGCTCCGGCGTGCATGGTAAAGGTGTCTTTGCCTTGCAGGACATCGCCGAAGGGCAGACCATCATCGAATATGTGGGCGAGGTCATCTCCTGGAAGGAGGCGCAGCGGCGCCATCCGCATGACCCCAAGGACCCGAACCACACGTTCTATTTCCACATCGACGAAGACCATGTCATCGACGCCTTGTACGGTGGCAATTCGTCGCGCTGGATCAACCACTCCTGCGATCCCAACTGCGAGGCCGACGAAGACGGCGGCCGTGTCTTCATCAAGGCCTTGCGCAATATCGGGGCCGGCGAAGAACTCAATTACGACTACGGGCTGATCATCGACGAGCGTTACACGCCCAAGCTCAAGGCCGAATATCCCTGCTGGTGCGGCGCCAGCCAATGCCGCGGCACCCTGCTCGCGCCCAAGCGGCGCGCACGCTGAGCCAGGCTGCCGGCGCCGGCATGACGATGGACCGTGTGAGCGAGGCCGCCGCGCACGGTGACAACCTGACCTCCTTGGCCGTGCGATGGCAGCTGCCTGCGCTGTTGCGGGCAGTGGCGGACGTGGCACCCGGATGCGCCGTCGAGGTGGTGCCGCTGATTGGCTCGACGAACACCGAACTGATGCGCCGCGCGCGGGACGCATCGTTTTCGCCGGTGCTGCTGGTCGCCGAACGGCAGACCGCCGGCCGGGGCCGCCTGGGCCGGATCTGGCACACCGGCTCCAGCGGGGAGCCCACGGCCGCAGCCGCAGCCACCCGCTGGCCGGCATTGACCTTTTCGATCGGCATGCCGCTTGCGCCACAGGACTGGTCCGGCCTGTCGCTGGCGGTGGGTGTCAGTGTCGCGCGGGCCCTGCATCCGGCGCTGGGCCTGAAATGGCCGAACGACCTCTGGCTGCATGACCGCAAATTGGCCGGCATCCTGATCGAGACCGCTGCCATGGGCGCCAGCCGCTATGTCGTGGTCGGTGTCGGCATCAACATCACGCCACCCGATGCGACCGGCTTGTCCACCCCGCCAGCGTGGTTGCAGGAACTGCTGCCGCGCATCGATGCGCCGGCCGCGTTGTTGCAGGTTGCGCCAGCGTTGTTGCAGGCCGTGCGCTTGTTCGAGGCCCAGGGCTTCGCACCGTTCCATGCCGCGTTTGGCGAACGCGACGTGTTGCGCGATCGGCGTGTGCAGCTCAGTGACGGTGTCTGCGGCACGGCGCGCGGCGTTGACGAACGTGGTGCCTTGCTGGTACATGCTTCCAGCGGCATGCAGCGCGTGCACAGTGCCGAAGTCAGTGTCCGCCCGGTGCCGGCCGCTGACGGCAACCCGTGAGGCCACAGGTGTTGCGCTTGCTGGTCCTGCTGCTGGTCTTGCTCAATGCGGGCTACTACGCGTGGTCGCACGACTTGCTGCGCGCCTATGGCTTCGGACCGCAGCGCCAGGAAGAACCGCAGCGGCTGGCCCAGCAGATCCGTCCCGATGCGCTGGTCATCGTGTCGACCGAAGCGCAGGCGTCGGGCGATGGCCAGCCCCCGTCACAGGCGCAGCCGGTGCTGGCGACCTGCCTGCAGGCGGGCTTGTTCGACCCGGCCCAGGCAGACCAGTTGCGCCAGCGGGTGTCGTCGATTCTCCCGGCGGGTGTCTGGTCGCTCGACGAGGTGGTGGTGCCGCAGCGCTGGATCGTCTACATGGGCAAATATCCCGATGCCCAGGCGCTGGCGAAAAAGCGCGCGGAGCTGCTGGCGCTGAACCTGCGCATCGAACCGGTGCTCAACCCGTCGCTGGCGCCGGGACTGTCGTTGGGGGCATTCGAGTCCCAGGCGTTGGCCGACGCCGAACTGGCGGCGCTGGTCCAGCGCGGCGTGCGCACCGCGCAGGTGGTGCAGGAGAGCGCCGAGTCGCGCGCCAGCATGCTGCGGATCACGCCACTCGACGATGCCGTGCGTGCGCGCCTCGATGCACTGCGGCCGTTGCTGGCCGGCAAGAGCTTGCGGCCTTGCCCGTGATACGGGTGACATCGTGATGCGGTGAACCTGACCGGCGCGGCAGGCTATCAATACTGTACCCGTGCGAAGCGGCTGTGGCGCGCTGCCTCACGGGCCTGACCCAGCGTGACGATGCCCTTGTCGGCCAGCAGGGGTAGCAGCTTGAGGAACACCTCGGCGGTGACGATGGCGTCGCCCCGGGCGGTGTGTCGACCGACGATCGGCACACCCAGACGCTGCGCCAGGGCTTCGAGGCCGTGTGACTCCTGCAGTGGGTGCACCAGGTCCGACAGCAGCAAGGTATCGAGTACCGGTTGGTCGAAGATCACACCGCTGCTGGCCTCCTTGCGCTGCAGGAACCGCATGTCGAACGCCGCGTTGTGCGCCACCAGCACCGTGTCCTGCACATATGCATGGAAGGCGCCGAGCACGGTACGGATATCCGGCTGGCCCTGCAGCATGTCGGTCGTGATGCCATGGATCTGTGTCGAGGCCGCCGGCACCGGGCGCCGCGGATCGACCAGCTGTTCGAATCCTTCGTTGTGCAGCAACTTGCCGTTGACGATCCGCGTGGCGCCGATCTGGATGATCTCGTCGTCCTTGGACGGCTCCAATCCGGTGGTCTCGGTATCGAACACGGTGTAGGACAGGTCGTCGAGGCGGCGATCCTGCAGGTCCCGCGCCAGGTCGGATGTCTTGAACAGATCGAAGTCGTAGAAGGTCGGTCGGTTGTCCGCCGGCGCCAGCAGCTGCGCCTGCGCCGCCAGCTGCGCCTCGCGCGCACTGGCGCCGCCCAGCGGTAGCAGGATGCGGAACCAGGCTTCGTGGCGCGTGCGCTCGCGTTCAAACCAGAACGCGCCGCCATGACGCTCGACGACGTCGCGCACCGTCAGCGGCATCGATTCGGCGCCGATGCGGATCGCATCGAGCTCCCAGGCCATCACGGTTTCGGTGTTCATCACCGCGCCCTGCCAGACCAGATCGAGCTGGGCATGCGCGCCCGCCGCAGTCAGACGCACGGTCAGCCGGCGCACCGCGAACTCCTGTGCCAGCCGACCCGCCAGGTAGGCCATGGCCTGCATCAGCGAAAAGCTCTCGACTCGCAGCCACAGCGCAGGATCGACCGGTTCAGCCGACGCCTGCAATCCGTCCTGGCTGTTGATCCGGTGCACCACGACACCGACCAGGTCCGATGCCAGCATGTCTTCCATCGGCCAGCGGGTCTTCAGGCCACTGGAGGCGGTCTGCGCAAGCGAGCGGACGCGATCGCTCATGGCGTTGGATTCCTCCCGCACGACCGCCAGGAAGCGCTCGCGCATCGGCGCCTGCAGATCCGCGAACTCCAGCATCTCCAGCGCCGCCTGCAGGTTGGCCAGTGAACTGCGGCTGCCTTCAATCATCGTGTGCAGCAGCTGGTCGCGCAGGGTCTGCTGCGCGTAGTCCTGCGTCAGGTTCTCCAGCAGCAGCACAAAGCCGCTGAGCGGCTCATCGCCTGCGGGCAGCGCTGGCGCCACCTCCGCGCCGCCATCCGAGCCCGATGCGCCAGCTTCGTCACGCACCGCTGCCACCTGCACGCGCAACAACTGGCCGGTGCGGGTGGTGGTGACGAATTGCGCCGATGCGTTGCTGGCTCCGCGCGCGAGACGGCGGCGGATCGTATCGAGCGCATGCGCCACCAGTTTGGCATCGAACACGGTGTAGATCGAGCGTCCGAGGCCGATCGTGGCGGTGGCGCTGTCGGCCAGCGCAGCCTGTGG
>CAZLDV010000085.1:0-8788 GCA_964558425.1 uncultured Rhodoferax sp.
GATCTACATCGGCAGCCAGGGCATCGTGCAGGGCACCTACGAGACCTTCGTCGAGGCCGGCCGCCAGCACTACGGTGGCGAGCTTGCCGGGCGCTGGATCCTGACCGCCGGCCTGGGCGGCATGGGTGGCGCGCAACCGCTGGCGGCCAGTTTTGCCGGCGCCTGTTCGCTGAACATCGAATGCCAGCAGTCACGCATCGATTTCCGCATCAAGACCCGCTACCTGGACGAACAGGCGCGTGACCTCGACGATGCGCTGGCGCGCCTGGCGCGGCATACGAAAGAGAAAAAGGCGGTGTCCATCGGTCTGCTGGGCAATGCATCCGAATTGCTGCCCGAACTGGTGCGCCGTGCCAAGGCCGGTGGTCTGCGACCGGACCTGGTGACAGACCAGACGTCGGCGCATGATCTGGTCAATGGTTATCTGCCGGCTGGCTGGACGCTCGAGCGCTGGCAGGCGGCCCGCAACGACGAAGCCCGGCATGCCGAGTTGACCGGCGCAGCGGCGGCCAGTTGTGCAACCCATGTGCAGGCCATGCTCGACTTCCAGGCCATGGGCATACCGACGGTGGACTATGGCAACAACATCCGCCAGGTGGCGTTCGACCAGGGCGTCGAGCACGCATTCGACTTTCCGGGCTTCGTGCCGGCCTACGTGCGACCGCTGTTCTGCCGCGGCATAGGCCCGTTTCGCTGGGTGGCTTTGTCCGGTGATCCAGAGGACATTCGCAAGACCGATGCCAGGATGAAGGAGCTGTTCCCGCAGGATGCGCGTCTGCACCGCTGGCTCGACATGGCGTCCGAGCGCATTGCGTTCCAGGGCCTGCCGGCGCGTATCTGCTGGATCGGACTGGGCGAGCGGCACCGCGCCGGCCTGGCGTTCAACGAGATGGTCCGCTCGGGTGAACTCAAGGCACCGATCGTGATCGGGCGCGACCATCTGGACAGCGGCTCGGTGGCGTCGCCCAACCGCGAGACCGAATCCATGCGGGATGGCTCGGACGCGGTGTCCGACTGGCCGCTGCTCAACGCCTTGCTGAGCACCGCCGGCGGCGCGACCTGGGTCTCGCTGCACCATGGAGGCGGCGTGGGCATGGGCTATTCGCAACACGCGGGTGTGGTCATCGTCTGTGATGGCAGCTTGGCGGCGGCCAAGCGCATTGAACGGGTGCTGTGGAACGACCCCGCCACCGGCGTGATGCGCCATGCCGATGCCGGCTACGACATCGCCATCGCCTGTGCACGCGAGCAAAAGCTCAATCTGCCGATGCTGGGGCGTTGACATGGTGATCGTCCCTGGCCAACTGTCACTGCAGCAGCTGCAGACCATCCACGCCACCGCGCAGCCGCTGCAGCTGGCCGACGCCGCGCGCGAGGGCATCCGGGCCAGCGCCAAGGTGGTCCAGGCGGCCGCCGAGGGCGATGCGCCGGTGTATGGCGTGAATACCGGTTTCGGCAAACTGGCCAACCAGCGCATCAGCAAGGCGCAACTGGCCACGCTGCAGCTGAACCTGATCCGCTCGCACAGCGTCGGTGTCGGTGAACCGCTGTCGGCGCCGGTGGTGCGCCTGATGCTCGCGCTCAAGGCGGCCAGCCTGGCGCGCGGCCATTCGGGCGTGCGCGAGGCGGTGATCGACACCATCCTGGCGGTGGCCAATGCCGGCCTGGTCCCGTACGTGCCGTCGCGCGGGTCGGTCGGCGCATCGGGCGACCTGGCGCCGCTGGCGCACATGACGCTCGCCTTGCTCGGTGAAGGTTTCATGTGGCACGATGGCCGGGCGGTGCCGGCGCTCGCCGCGCTGCAGGCGGCCGGTATCGCGCCGTTGACGCTGGGCCCCAAGGAGGGCCTGGCATTGATCAACGGCACCCAGACCTCCACCGCGCTGGCGCTGCACGCCTTGTTCCGTTTCGAGCCGGTACTCGAATCGGCGCTGGTGATCGGCGCCTTGACGGTCGATGCGGCGCGCGGCAGCGACGGGCCATTCGACCCACGCATCCACGCGTTGCGCGGGCAGCCGGGCCAGATCGACGTGGCCCGATACTACCGCGCGCTGCTGGCCGGCAGCGAGATTCGGCATTCGCACCTCGATGGCGACGACCGGGTGCAGGACCCGTACAGCCTGCGTTGCCAACCCCAGGTGGTGGGTGCCTGTCTGGACCAGCTGCGCCATGCCACCAAGGTGCTGGTGCGCGAAGCCAACGCCGTCACCGACAACCCGCTGGTGTTTGCCGACGACGGCGCGATGGTCTCGGGCGGCAACTTCCACGCCGAACCGGTCGCGTTGGCGGCCGACGGCATGGCACTGGCGATTGCCGAGGTCGGTGCGATCGCCGAACGCCGCATCGCCATGCTGATCGATTCGGGCGTATCGCGCCTGCCGCCGTTCCTCACCGCCGATGCCGGCCTGAACAGCGGCTTCATGATTGCCCATGTGACGGCCGCAGCGCTGGCCTCCGAAAACAAGTCGCTGGCGCACCCGGCCAGCGTGGACAGCCTGCCCACCAGCGCAAACCAGGAGGACCATGTGTCGATGGCCACGTTTGCCGCGCGCCGCCTGCAGGCGATGATCGACAATACCGCGCATATCCTGGGCATCGAGTGGCTGGCGTGTGCGCAGGGGATCGAGTTCCTGCGGCCGCTGCGCAGCTCGCCCGCGCTCGAACAGGCGCACGCCCTGTTGCGCCAGCAGGTGCCGGCGATGGCCGATGACCGCTACCTGGCGCCCGACATCGAAGACGCCACCCGGTTGGTGCACGATGGGGCCTTGTCGACCATCTTTCGGTCGCTGGCCGATTTGCCGGCCCTGTGGGTGGCCGATTGACTGGAGCGCGAAGCAAGACCATCACGCAAAGCGTTCGGCTCTACCATGACCACCTGCTGGTCAAGGAGCCGGGAACCCGCCAGCGCACCGCCTGGCATCCGGATCTCGAGGGGCTGGCGCAGGAGCTTGCGGCGGGTGCGCCGATGGACCATGCTTTGTTCCCGAAGCTGATTGGTTGAACCCGGTGTTGCCGGGGCTGCCGGCGTGCCTCAGGTAGCTCGGTGCGTCGACGAAGGCCCCGGCTACGATGATAAGATTTGCCAGCGTTCAGGCCGGCTGATGCCAGCCGCCTGGCCGGCGACACGCTCCGCAGGCCCAGTCGATCCGGCCGGGCCATGCACCGGGTTCATCGGGACGACCGCGCCGACAGAGTCGTCTGGGCAACAGGGAGATTGCAGCCAATGTCGGATTTCACGCGCCATTCGGGCCACTTGTGCGCATAACGCCATCTTCGATGCGAACGAGGCACGGGTGGCGTTGTGGGTAGCGGTTCCGAAGCGCCGCGGCGGCCGCTATGGGGCTTGGGACGCAAATCGATCCGCCTGCAGCTGTCGGTGCTCGTGCTGGTTGCCTTGCTGCCGACTTTTCTGGCGGCCATCTGGCATGTGACGCAGGACCGCGAGCGCGACCGCAGGATGGCACGCGAACAGGTGGGTCAGCTTGCCGCGAATGTCTCCTCCCGCTTGCAGGCCCATCTGGATGACTACACCAACACCTTGACGCTGATCGCCGATCAACCGGTTGTGCGGGGAATGCGCTTGGGTGACTGCGATCCGTTGATCCGCAGTGTGGTGCGCCTGAATCCGGAGTTCGTGACCATCGGTACGCGTGATCGACAGGGCCGGCCGGTGTGCAGCTATGTTGCCAATGCGGCCAGCGCGGAGCAGGCGTTGCAAATGCCCTGGTTCCAGCCGGCCTTGCAGAGCTCGGGTTTTCATGCCAGCGACCCGTTCGTGGCGCCCAGGGTGGGTCGCTGGGTCAGCGTTCTGTCGATGCCGGTGCGGGATGATGCCGGGGCTGTGTCGGGCATCGTGACGCTGCCGCTGGACCTGTCCGTGCTCAGCGAGCAGATCATGGCGGATGTTCCCGCCGGTGTGCTGGTGACCGTGCTCGACCGCCATTCCCGGGTCGTGCTGCGCTCCCAGGGTCTGGACGAGCACCGGGGCCGGCAGATGGAGCAGCAGCGCGAGACCTTGCTGGCCGCGGTGCGCTCGCAGGCGGTCGGCATGATCGAGCTGAACGATGCCGCCAACGTCCCTCGGGTATTTGCCTACCGCCAGATTCCCGAGATGGGTTGGGTGGTGGTTGCCGGCTTGCCGCGCGCCGACATATTCAGCGCCGCCGACAAGGCCATGCGCAACAGCGTCCTGGGCAGCCTGGCCTTGCTGGCGCTGGCACTGGCGCTGGGCTGGCGCCTGTCGCGCGGCATCGTGCAGCCACTGGAGGCGATGTCGGCCGTCAGCGCGCGCATTGCCGCCGGCGACATGCAGGCGCGCGTGGCCGAGTCGGATGCGTCCGAAGATGTGGCGCAATTGGGCAACGCGTTCAATCAGATGGTGCAGGCGCGCCAGCAGGCCGAAGCGGCTTTGCGCGCAAGCCAGGAGAACCTCGCCATCACATTGCAGTCGATCGGTGATGCGGTGATTGCCACCGATGTGCAGGGGAAGGTCATCCGCATGAATCCGGCGGCGGAGCGAATGACCGGCTGGACGCTGCCGGAAGCCCTCGGTCTGCCCCTGGCCGACGTGTTCCGCATCGTGCATGCGGTGACCCGCGTGCCGCCGGTGGATCCCGTGCAACGTGTGCTTGAATCCGGTGAAGTGGTCGGTCTCGCCAATCACACCGCCTTGTTGTCCCGCGACGGATCGGAGCGGCATATTTCCGACAGCGCAGCGCCGATTCGTGACGACGAAGGCCAGCTGCTGGGCGTCGTTCTGGTGTTCAGCGATGTCAGCGAGCAATACCGGCTGCAGCAGATCCTGGTCGAGAGCGAGGAGCGTTACCGCGCGCTGGTCGATACATCGCCGGTGGCGGTGGTGGTGCACCAGGACCAGCGCGTCGTGTTCGTCAATCCCGCCGCCGTTCGCCTGATGGGTGCGCCCAATGCGGTGGCGCTGCTCGGACGCTCGATCATCGATTTCGTGCATCCGCAATACCATCCGGTGCTGCTGGAGCGATCGCGCCAGACCGAGGCAAGCGACTTGCCGATGCAGGAATGGCGTTACCTGCGGCTGGACGGCCAGGCCATCGATGTGCAGGCGCAGGCCTCACGGGTGCGTCTGAACGGCAATCCCGCGGTGCAGGTCAGCTTCATGGACATCACCGCGCGCAAGCAGGCCGAAGCGCAATTGCGCGAGAACGAAGCGCGCTTTCGCGCATTGACCAGCCTGTCATCCGACTGGTACTGGGAGCAGGACGAACGCTTCAGGTTCATCCGTGTCAAGAGCGAGCAGTCGGATTGGTCGGAGATGGCCAATCACCATTTTCTGGGTGACCTGTATCTGGGTCGCACGCGTTGGGAACTGGGTGATACCAGCTTGACGCCGGCCCAGTGGGACCAACACCGCGCCGACCTGCTGGCGCACCGTGAATTTCGCGATCTGCAGATGCGCTTCGAAAAGGAGGATGGCAGTTTCACCTGGGCGTCGGTCAGCGGCATGCCGATCTTCGACGCGCACGGCGTGTTCCGGGGTTACCGTGGCATCGGGCGCGACATCACCGCGCAAAAGGCGGCGCAGGAGCAGATCAATGCATTGGCTTTCTACGATGCCCTGACCAGCCTGCCCAATCGCCGCTTGCTGATCGAGCAACTCAAGCAGGCGCTGGTGACACACGTGCGCAGCCAGCAACATGCCGCATTGCTGTTCATCGACCTGGACAACTTCAAGACGCTCAATGACACGCTCGGCCACGAGACCGGTGACCTGCTGCTGCAACAGGTGGCGCTGCGGCTGTTGTCGTGCGTGCGCGAGGCCGACACGGTGGCGCGCCTGGGGGGTGACGAATTTGTCGTGATGTTGCAGGGTCTGAGCGCGCAGGCGCTCAACGCGGCGACCGACGCCGAAGCCGTAGGGCACAAGATCCTCGATGCGTTTTCTCCCCCGTTCATGTTGGCGGGCCGCGACTACCGCAGCACACCCAGCATCGGCATCACCTTGTTCGGCCGTGACGGCCAGGGCGTCGAGGATTTGCTCAAGCAGGCCGACCTGGCCATGTACCAGGCCAAGGCGGCCGGTCGCAACACGCTGCGCATGTTCGACGACGGCATGCAGGCGGCTGTCGATGCACGCGCGGCGATGGAATCGGATTTGCGCCAGGCGCTGGAGCAGCGCCAGTTCGTGCTGCATTACCAGGCGGTGGTCGACAAGCACGGCAGGGTCAGTGGCGCCGAGGCGCTGGTGCGCTGGCAGCATCCCTTGCGCGGCCTGGTGTCGCCAGGTCAGTTCATCCCGATCGCCGAATCGACCCGGCTGATCGTGCCGCTGGGCGCCTGGGTGCTCGATCGTGCGTGTGCGCAGCTGGCATCCTGGGGCGCGCATGCGCAGACGCGGCACCTGACGATGGCGGTCAATGTCAGCGCGCACCAGTTCATGGAGCCCGATTTCGTCGTCCAGGTCGACAACGCGCTGCGGCACACCGGCGCCGATCCAGCCGCACTCAAGCTCGAGCTGACGGAAAGTCTGCTGGCCGACAACATTGCGGACGTGATCGGCAAGATGACGGCCTTGCGCGCGCGGGGCGTCACCTTCTCGCTCGATGACTTCGGGACCGGCTATTCGTCGCTCAGCTACCTCAAGCTGCTGCCGCTGGCGCATCTGAAGATCGACCAGTCCTTCGTGCGGGATCTGCTGGTCGACCCCAACGATGCGGCAATTGCCCGCACCATCGTGGCGCTCGGTGCAAGCCTGGGACTGGCCGTGATCGCCGAGGGCGTCGAGACCGAAGGCCAGCACCAGTTCCTGCTGGACATCGGCTGCGAGACGTTCCAGGGTTACCTGTTCGCCCGGCCGGTCCCGATCGAGGCGTTCGAGGCCATGCTGCAAGCGCCGCTGCCGCGTCCCGGCGGCACTGGCGCCTGACGCTCGGCGTGCAACGCCATCATCGGACTTGGCCAGTCGGACCGTGTCACGCGAGGCACATGCTCAGGTCACCGCCTGCTTGCGCTGGTACCGGTCCTGGGTCCATTCGCCACTGGACATCACCGCATGCAGCTGCTCCACCGCATGCCAGACGTCGGCAAAACCGGTGTACAAGGGTGTGAATCCGAAGCGCAGGATGTCCATCTGATCGATGCTGCGCGCCGCCTGCGGGTCGCCGGCGCGGAAGTCGCCGATCACGCCGCGTGCGATCAGTGCCTGCATGATCGGGTAGGCACCTGCGCTGCGCGCCAGGCTGACCTGCGAACCCCGCCGGTCGTGCTCCCTCGGCGTGACGAGTTCCAGGCCATGGCCGGCGCAGCGCTGCTCGACCAGGGAGATGAACAGGTCGGTCAGTGCCAGCGACTTGCGGCGCAGCGCGTCGATTGCCGCGCCGCCCGCGCCAGCCGCCACAACGCTGTCGACGCCGCATTCGAGTGCCCGCATGCTCAGGATCGGCTGGGTTCCGCACAGGTAGCGCCCGATGCCTGGGGCCGGTTCGTAACCGGGCCAGAAGGCGAACGGCGCAGCATGGCCAAACCAGCCGCTCAGCGGCTGCCAGAAGCGGTCAGTGTGACGGGGATGGACCCAGACGAAGGCGGGCGCGCCCGGCCCGCCGTTGAGGTATTTGTAGCCGCAACCCACCGCGTAGTCGGCCTGTGCCGCCTCCAGTGCCACCGGCACCGCGCCCGCGCTGTGTGCCAGGTCCCAGACCACCAGCGCGCCTGCCGCGTGGGCCCGGCGCGTGACGTCCTGCAGGTCGAACATCGCGCCAGTGCGGTAGTTGACATGGGTGAGCATCAGTACCGCCACCGCGTCGGTCAGGGCCGCGTCCAGTTCGTCTGCATCGACCAGTTGCAGTTCGCAGCCATGCTGGCGGCAGACCGATTGGGCGATATACAGATCGGTCGGGAAGTTGCTGCGCTCGCTGAGGACGCGCCTGCGCCGCGGTGCGTCCTGCGCGGCCATGGTCAAGGCTGCGCTCAGGACCTTGAACAGGTTGATCGAGGTGGTGTCGGTGGCCACCAGCGTTCCGGGTGAGGCACCCACCAGCGTCGCGATCTTGTCTCCGACGCGCCGCGGCAGGTCGACCCAGCCGGCATCGTTCCAGGAGCGGATCAGGCCTTCGCCCCATTCGTGCTGCACCGCGCGGGCCACCACCGCGCCAGTGCTGCGGGGCAGGGCGCCCAGGGAGTTGCCATCCAGGTAGATCACGCCCTCGGGTAGGTCGAATGTCGATCGCAAATGGTGCAGCGGGTCCTGGTTGTCGCGGTGTTCGCAGTCGCGCAGCGTGATGGGTGGCGTGGTCATGGATGGTTCCCGGGTCGTCAGAGGGCAACGGCGGCAGTGCCGGCGTTCGGCTGGGCGTGCGACTCAGCGCTGCTTGCCCAGCAGCAGGTATTCCATCAGTGCCTTTTGCACATGCATGCGGTTCTCCGCCTCGTCCCAGACCACCGACTGCGGGCCGTCAATGACGTCGGCATCGACTTCTTCACCGCGATGGGCCGGCAGGCAATGCATGAACAGCGCGTCGGGCTTGGCAGCCTGCATCATGGCGGCATCGACGCGCCAATCGGCAAACGCCTTGCGGCGCTGTTCGTTTTCGGCCTCGAAACCCATGCTGGTCCAGACGTCGGTGGTCACCAGATCGGCACCGGCGCAGGCCTGCATCGGATCCTTGAACACCTGGTAGCTGTGGCCCGACCGGATGCCGGCCACGGACTGGTCGATCTCGTAACCGCGCGGGGTGCTGACATGGACCTTGAACCCCAGTATGTCACTGGCCTGCAGCCAGGTGTTGGCCATGTTGTTGCCGTCGCCGACCCAGGC
>CAZLDV010000086.1:0-7660 GCA_964558425.1 uncultured Rhodoferax sp.
TTCATCATCTTCATCATGCCGCCGCCCTTCATCTTCTTCATCATGTCCTGCATCTGCTCGAATTCCTTGAGCATGCGGTTGACTTCCTGCACCTGAACGCCGGCGCCCATCGCGATGCGGCGCTTGCGGGTCGCCTTGATCAGCTCGGGCCTGCGGCGCTCGAGCGGGGTCATGCTGTGGATGATGCCCTCCTTGCGCCGGATGTCCTTTTCGGCCCGGTTCATGTCGACCTGGCCGGCCTTGGCGGCCATGGCGGCGGGGAGCTTGTCCATCAGGCTGGACAGGCCACCCATCTGCTTCATCTGCTGGATCTGGCCCAGGAAGTCGGTGAGGTCGAAACCTGCGCCGCTTTTCACCTTGGCCGCCAGTTTTTGCGCCGCCTGCAGGTCGACGCCGGAGCTGACCTGTTCGACCAGCGCGACGATGTCGCCCATGCCCAGGATGCGTCCGGCATGGCGCTGGGCGTCGAACACTTCCAGTCCGTCGATCTTTTCGCTGGTCCCGGCGAACTTGATCGGTACGCCGGTGACATGGCGCGCCGACAGCGCCGCGCCGCCGCGGGAGTCGCCATCGGTCTTGGTCAGGATGATGCCGGTCAGCGGCAAGGCCTGCTTGAATGCGGCAGCGACGTTGATCGCATCCTGACCCTGCATCGCGTCGACGACGAACAGTGTTTCGATCGGATTGAGTACCTGGTGCAGCGCCTTGATCTCGCCCATCAGTACTTCGTCGATCGCCAGCCGGCCGGCCGTGTCGACCAGCAGCACATCGAAATAGTGCTTGCGCGCGTAGTCCAGCGCGGCGCGCGCGATGTCGACCGGCTTCTGGTCCGCCGAGCTGGGAAACCATTGGGCACCGGCTTGCGCGGTCACGGTCTTGAGCTGTTCGATTGCGGCCGGGCGGTACACGTCACCCGAAACCGTCAGCACCTTCTTCTTGCGCTTCTCGATCAGGTGGCGCGCCAGCTTGGCGGTGGTGGTGGTCTTGCCCGAGCCCTGCAGGCCGGCCATCAGGATCACCGCCGGCGGCTGGGCCACCAGGTTGATGTCGCTGACGCCCTCGCCCATGGTGGCCGAGAGCTCCTTGTTGACAATGCCTACCAGTGCCTGCCCGGGTGACAGGGAGCCCAGCACCTCCTGGCCCAGCGCTTTTTCCTTGACCCGGGCGATGAAGTCGCGCACCACCGGCAGGGCAACGTCGGCCTCCAGCAAGGCCATGCGGACCTCGCGCAGCATGTCGGTCACATTGGACTCGGTAATGCGGGCCTGGCCGCGCATTTCCTTGACCAGACGCGACAGTTTTTCGGAAAGCGAAGAGGCCATGGTGGTGTGGGTATGCTGCGGGCAAAAGGCTAAACTGTACCCATGATTCTAGCCAGCGGCACCCCGTGGGCCCATGTCCTTGCATGGGTGGCGGCCGCTGTTTACCTGTTGCCGGCCGTATTGCCGCGCCTGGGCCGGCGGCCCGCGCGCAACGTGATGGTGCTGGCCTGGGCGATGCACGCCCTCGTTCTGGCGCTCGGCCTGCTCGATGGCACGCCGCGGTTCGGTTTTGCCGCTGCCCTGTCGATGACTGCCTGGCTGGTCGGCGGTGTGTACGCCGTCGAGTCCCAGTTCTATCCGCAAATGCGCATTCGACGCGCCATGTGTGTGCTTGCCGCGGTGTCGGTCCTGCTTCCTCTGGCCTTTGCGGGCGCCGCGCTGCACCCGGAGGCATCGATCTGGTTGCCCCTGCATCTGGCACTCGGCATTGGCTGCTATGGCCTGTTCGGAGCTGCCGTCGTGCATGCCTGGTTGATGGGGCGCGCCGAGGCGCGCATGCGCCTGGCCTCCCAGACTGAAAGCGGTGGCGTGCCGCTGCTGACGCTCGAGCGTCTGACGTTCCGGTTCGTTGCCGCCGGCTTCATCCTGTTGACCGCCACGCTGTTGGTCGGCGTGGTGTTCGGCGAAGCCTTGTATGGACCGGGCCGGGGCTGGCGCTTCGACCACAAGAGCGTGTTCTCCGTGCTGTCCTGGCTGACCTTCGCCGCGTTGCTGCTCGGTCGGGCCCGCTATGGCTGGCGCGGCCGGCGCGCGGTCCGGGTGTTGTATGCCGGCGCCGGCTTGTTGTTCCTGGCGTATGTCGGTTCGCGTTTCGTGACGGAAGTCGTGCTCGGGCGCGTGCCATGAAATACCTGCTGGTACTGGTGGTGGTCATGGTGGCTGTCTGGGTCTGGCGTTCGAACCGGGCCGAGGAACGGGCCGACGAACAGGTCGCATCGCGTCGCAGGCAGCGTCCTGCCGTCGCCAGCGCGGTCGACATGGTCGGTTGTGACCTGTGCGGCGTGCATTGCCCCAGCGACGATCTGGTGCGCGGGCGCAAGGGTGTCTACTGCTGCACCCAGCATCGGGATCAGGCCGAGGCCTGAGCGGCACCATGGCCGGCGCCGCGCAGCAACCCTTGCTGGATCTGCGCCTGGGAGCGCAAGGGCAGGGCCACGCGCAGGACGGCCCCGACGAGTTTGCACGTCTGTGGCGCGGTTTCATGACCGCGCGCGTGACGCTGGGACTGGTGTTGGTGGGGCTGCAGGTGACACTGTACGTCCTGGGCCAGGCGGCCCATCCGGTGCTGGTGCTGGTCTGCGCCGCCTACCTCGTGGCTGCACTGGCGACCCGGATTGCCGGCAAGGCCCGACGGCTTGGTGCCACGCTGGATCCGCGCTGGGTGACGATCGTCGGAGTCGATGTCGTCACGTTTGCGCTGCTCCAGTATCTGCAGGGCCAATCGGGCATCAACTATTCGCCACTGCTGGCGCTGCCGGTGCTGTTGGCGGCGGTGCTCGGTGCGTTGCCGCTGGCGATGGGCACGGCCGCCGGTGCAAGCTTGTTGCTGCTGGCCCAGGCCGCCCTGACGACGTTGCGGCCCGATGCCGACGCCGATGCAGCCACGACGATCGCGCAGGCGGCGTTGACCGGTGTTGGCTATTTCGCGATTGCATTCCTGGCCAGTCAGATGTCGGCCCGGCTGGCCACCGAGGAACAGCGTTCGCGGCGCAGCCAGATGCTGGCGCGGGTGCAGCACCAGGTCAACACGCTGGTGATCGAATCGATGACCGACGGCATCCTGGTGGTCGATGCCCGGGACACGGTGCTGGCGGCCAACCCGGCCGCCAGCAAGTTGCTCGGGCGCTACGACGCCGGCGCGCTGGAGCCATTTTCATTGGCGCAGGAGCCGGCCTGGCAGGAATTGGCCCAGCTCAACCAGCGCAGCTTTTCGGGCAACGAGACCCTCAGCGCGAGCATCGTGCTGGCCTTGCCAGGCATCGGACCGCAATACACCTATGTGCGCACGCGCATGGCCAGCGCCGACGATGACGCCTCCGAGCGCCTGTGCGTGATGTTCGTGCAGGATCAGCGCGAGGTCGAAGCGCGCATGCGCAGCGAAAAGCTGGTCAGCATGGGCCGGATGTCGGCCGCGGTGGCCCATGAAATCCGCAACCCGCTGTCCGCGATCGTGCAGGCCAACGCCTTGCTGGACGAGCAAGTCACCGATCCCCGACTCAAGACGCTGACCCGCATGGTGCACCAGAACGCCGGGCGGCTCGAGCGGATCGTCGACGAGGTGCTCAACATTTCACGCCTCCACCGGCCCGGCGCGCTGGTGGGCGCACCCATCCGGCTCGACAACGCGGTGGCGCAGATCTGCCTGGATTGGACGCAGCACAAGCCGCTGGAGAACCGGGTGCGGACCGATCTGCGCGCGGGCGCCGGCGAGGTCGTGTTCGATCCGGAGCACCTGCGCCGGGTGCTGGTGAACCTGCTCGACAATGCGCGTCGGTATGCGCAGACGGGGCCCGATGCGATCCAGGTGGTCACCGGGAAGGCGCCTGGCGGTCAGATCACCTTGGCAGTCTGGAGCGACGGCCAGCCGCTCGACCCGTCGGTCGAACGCCATTTGTTCGAGCCGTTTTTCTCGTCGGAGAGTCGATCCACCGGGCTGGGTCTGTACATCTGCCGTGAGCTGTGTGATGGCCACGGCGCCGCCATTGCGTTCGCGCGCACCCGGCGCGGGGTCGGGGGGGTTCCCGTCGACGGCAAGGAGTTCCGGATTCGCTTTGCGCTGCCCGCGTCTGACAAAATGCGAGGCTGAATGACCGATCGCCCCTTGACGCAGGATGTCCATGTACTCGTCGTCGATGACGAGCCGGATCTGCGTACCCTGTATGAACTGGCCTTGTTGCGGGAAGGGTATGTTGTCGTGGGCGTGGGCGATCTGGCGCAGGCGCGCGAGAAGCTCGCCCAACGTCGCTTCGATGTCGTCATCACCGACATGCGGCTGCCCGATGGACTGGGCATCTCGCTGCTGCACCAGATGCGCGAGCAGCATCGCAGCGAGCGGTGCGTCGTCATCACCGCTTTCGGGTCGGCCGACAACGCGGTCGAGTCGCTGAAGGCGGGCGCCTTCGACTATCTGACCAAGCCGGTCGACATCGGGCAGTTTCGCTTGGTGATTGCGTCGGCGGTGCTGGGCGCGCGCAATGCGGCGGTGGTGGGGCGTCGCCACAATGCCGGCACCGTTGCGCATCCAGGGCACAACCGGCGCAAGAGCGATGCGGCACCGGCCATCGGCGAGGCGGCGCTGCAACGCCTCGTGGGAGACTCCGCTGCGATGCGCCAGGTCAAGGACCGCATAGCCAAGGTCGCGCGCTCGATGGCGCCGGTGCTGATCACCGGCGAATCGGGCACGGGCAAGGAACTGGTTGCGCGGGCCCTGCACGCCAACAGCCACCGTGCATCCGGCCCGCTGGTCGCTGTCAATTGCAGCGCGATTCCCGAGCACCTGCTGGAGGCCGAGTTCTTCGGCTCGCGCAAGGGGGCATTCACTGGCTCGACACACGATCGCGACGGCTTTTTTCAGGCAGCCCGGGGAGGCAGCCTGTTTCTGGACGAGATTGGCGACCTGCCGCTGGCCATGCAGTCCAAGCTGCTGCGGGCGGTGCAGGAACGCAGCGTGCGCAGTGTCGGCGCCACGCAGGAAGAGCCGGTCGACGTGCGCATCCTCAGTGCCACCCACCGCAATCTGGCTGCCGACGTGCAAGCCGGGCGGTTTCGTCAGGATCTCTATTACCGGCTCAACGTGATCGACATCGTGATCCCGCCGCTGCGCGAGCGCCTGGACGATCTGCCAGCCTTGTGCGCCAGTCTGCTGGCGCGGATCGCCGCCGAGTCGGGCGTTACCGTGCCCACGCTGTCACCGGCGGTGCTCGAGCAGATCTGCCTGGCGCCGCTCAAGGGCAATGTGCGTGAGCTCGAGAATCTGCTGCACCGCGCGGTGGCGCTGAGCGACGGCAACGGATCGCAGATCGTCGAACTCGGAGAACACACACTGCCGGCGCCGATGTCCGAAGAAGCCTCGACGCCGGCGGCCGAACTGGCGGCTGCATGGCCGAGCACCCAACCGGCGCCGCTGACGATCCCCGACGACCTGCAAGGCCACCTGGATCGGCAGGAGCGTGAGTTTCTGGTGCAGGCCTTGCGCGAGACCGGATTCAACCGGACCGCCGCTGCTGCGCGGTTGGGGCTGAGCCTGCGCCAGATCCGCTATCGGATCGCGCGGCTGCAGATCGATGTGCCGGCCGATCCGGACCCTGGTGATGGCGGCCGTTGACCCACCCGCTGCGGGTGCAGGTGCCGATGACGATGGCTTGTGGCGGCAGGGCTGGTACCGGCATGCGCGCCATGCGCCTTCGCCCAATTGCGAACCGAGGCCGGCACACAGCCGGATCGATCTGGTGGTGCTGCATTCGATCAGCCTGCCACCCGGGCAATACGGTGGCGATGCCGTGCGCCAATTGTTCACCAACACGCTGGACTGGGATGCCCATCCGTATTACCAGAGCATCCGGGGCTTGAAGGTCTCGGCCCACTTCTTTGTGCAGCGCTGTGGTGCCCTGTGGCAGTTCGTCAGCTGTGATGCGCGGGCCTGGCATGCAGGGGTGTCGGTGTACCGTGGCCGCAGCAACTGCAACGACGATTCGGTGGGCATCGAGCTCGAAGGGCTGGAGGGCGATGGCTTCGAGCCAGCCCAGTATGAAACCGCGGTGGCGTTGTGCGCCGCGTTGGCCCAGCGTTATCCGATTGCCCACGTGGCAGGCCATGAACATGTTGCGCCCGGGCGCAAGTGCGATCCCGGCCCGGGATTCGATTGGGCGCAATTGCAACGGGCCTTGCCCTGGCCGGCAGATTTTTTTCCACGCGCAGATGTAAAAGTTTGAGCCCGTGCGCGAACCCGCCCTGGTCTGCGTTCGGTGCAGGTGCTTGCGGACCTTGCGCTGGCCGCATCCAGCGCTGGTGCGGCCGAGCGCGGAAAAGTCGCTTGCTGGTCGCACGCCTGTGAGCTTTCAGTGCCGGATCCGCATGGCGCAAGGGCTGCGGCGCATCTGCAGCGTTCGATCGGACGCCAGCGTCGACGGTCCCGATGCGCGGCCTTGCACACGGCTGGTGGCTGCTGCTGTCGTAGCATGCTTGGTACACTACCGGTAGTGGCTTGTCAGCAGCCCAGACCCCATATATAGTGTCCGCTGGTCGCGCCCACGGCCTGCCGCCCAGCGGCGACAACAGGCCGCCACCAGATCGGAATCCTCCAATAAGACGTTCCCTGAGACGAGGAAAACAATGCAATCAGTCTTGAATACACCCCCGCAATCGAGTTACAACATGCCCACCCCAGCGCGGGACGGCATCGGTCAGACATCCGGCGCTGCGGCGCTCGCCCAGTTTCAGATCATCCGGCGCAATGGCGCGGTGGTCCCGTTCGAGCCCGGCAAGATCGCCGTTGCCATGATGAAGGCCTTTCTGGCCGTGCACGGCACGCAGGGCGCCGCGTCCGCCAGCGTGCGCGAAGTGGTCGATGAACTGACCGAGGTCGTGGTGCGCGCGCTGGTGCGTTCGCGCCCGGGTGGCGGCACCTTCCATATCGAAGATGTGCAGGACCATGTGGAACTGGGCCTGATGCGGGGTGGCCATCACGAGATCGCGCGGGCCTATGTGCTGTACCGCGAAAAGCGCACCCAGGAACGTGCCCGTGCCAAGGAGCAGGATGCTCCCAAGGCAGTGCAACTGCATGCGATCGACAACGGCCAGCGTGTCCCGCTGGACCTGGACCAACTGCAGGACCTGATCCGCACCGCCTGCGACGGCCTGGGCCCGGATATCCGCTTCGAACCCATCATGGCCGAGACGCTGCGCAATCTGTACGATGGCGTGCCGATGGACGAGGTCTACAAGGCGTCGGTGCTCGCCGCCCGCACCCTGATCGAGAAAGATCCGGATTACACCTTTGCCGCCGCGCGGCTGTTGTTCCACACCATCGCCAAGGAGGTACTGGGCCAGTCGGTGCCGCCATCGGGCATGGGGCAGGCCTACACCGATTATTTTCCGCAGTTCGTGCGCAAGGGGGTGAACGCCGAACTGCTCGACGAGCGGCTGCTGCAGTTCGACCTGCCGCGCCTGGCTGCGGCGCTCAAGCCCGAGCGGGATCTGCAGTTCGACTACCTCGGACTGCAGACGCTGTACGACCGCTATTTCCTGCATGTCAGCAAGACCCGCATCGAGATGCCGCAGGCCTTCTTCATGCGCGTGGCGATGGGCCTGGCGCTGAACGAGATCGACCGCGAGGCGCG
>CAZLDV010000087.1:0-5834 GCA_964558425.1 uncultured Rhodoferax sp.
TGCCGATTTCGGCGTGGTGCCGGTGGAAAATTCCGGGCAGGGCACGATCCAGGTGACCTTGGACATGTTCCTGACCTCGCCGCTGCGCATCTGCGGCGAGGTCGAGTTGCGCGTGCACCAATACCTGCTGTCGCGCAGCGGCCACATCGAGGATGTCGAGCGCATCTTCGGCCACCCGCAGGCACTGGCGCAGACGGCAGGCTGGCTGCGCACCAACCTGCCGCGCGTCGAAAAACTGCCGGTGGCCAGCAATGCCGAAGGCGCACGCCGTGCGCGTAATTCCGATGACGCGGCCGCCATTGCCGGTGAATCCGCTGCACTGGTGTACGGGCTGAAAAAAATCGCCGGCCCGATCGAGGATCGCAGCGACAACACCACCCGCTTCCTGGTCATCGGGCGGCAGCCGTTCCCGCCGTCCGGCAACGACCGCACCTCGCTGCTGGTGTTCATCCGTGACCGCCCCGGCGCGCTGTACGGCGTGCTGGAACCGCTGGCGCGGCGTGGCATCAGCATGAACCGGATCGAATCGCGTCCGGAGCACGGCCATCGTTGGCAGTACGCCTTCTTCATCGACGTGGCCGGCCATTGCGACGAAGCGCCGCTCAAGGATGCGCTCGAGGAGATCGGTGGATTGGGAGACGAGGTGCGGGTGCTTGGCTCCTACCCGGTGGCGATCACGTGATCGACTTCGTTGCGCTCGCGCAGGCGGGCATCCGCGGTCTGCGCGCCTACGATCCCGGTCATGATCTGGTCGCGTTGCGCCGCCAGCACGCGCCGGTGCCGCTGCTTGAACTCGGGTCGAACGAGAATCCCTACGGCGCCAGCCCAAAGGCCAGGCAGGCCGTGATCGACGCACTGGAAGGTCTGCATATCTATCCCGACCCGTTGGGTGGCGATCTCAAGCGTGCCTTGGCTGTCAAGCACGACGTCGAGTCTGCGCATGTGCTGCTGGGCAATGGCTCGCACGAACTGCTGATGCAGTTCGCGCAGGTGTTCGCCGGTGCGGGCGACGAGGTGGTGGCATCGCAGTTCGGATTTGCCGTGTATGCGCTGGCCGCGCAAGCGGCGGGTGCGACCTTGCGCCTCGCACCGGCGCTGGCGCGTGACCACGCGATGCCGCGCGGCCACGATCTGGATACGCTGCTGTCTGCGATCACGTCGCGTACCAAGCTGGTCTATCTCGCCAATCCGAACAATCCCACCGGGACCTGGTACTCGGCGACGGCATTCGCGGCGTTTCTTGCGCAGGTGCCGGCGCATGTGCTGGTGGTGGTGGACGAAGCCTATGCCGAATTGGCGGATGCCGACGACTACGCCAGCGCCTTGGGCGTGCTCGTGCAGTATCCCAATCTGATCGTCACCCGCACCTTCAGCAAGGCCTATGCGCTGGCCGGTGCGCGGGTGGGCTATGCGATTGCGCATCCGGACTGCATCGCAGTGATGGAGCGCGTGCGCGAGAGCTTCAACGTCAACGCCTTGGGGTTGGCGGCGGCGGAAGCGGCGTTGGCCGATACGGCGCATTTGCAGGCCACGGTGGCCGCCAATGCGCGGCAACGGCAACTTCTGGCGGACGCCCTGCGCGCACGGGGGCTTTGGGTATCGCCGTCGCAGACCAATTTCTTGCTGGTCGAGTTCGGTGAGGCCACTGCCCGGATCGAGGCCGCGCTGGTGCAGCGTGGCGTGATCCTGCGCCCGATGGGTGGGTATGGCCTGGGCGATTGCCTGCGCATCACCGTGGGCACGGCGGAGCAGAACGCGCGCCTGCTGGTGGCATTGGATGAGGTGATGGCGTGAGCGCGCGGGTGGACTGGCGCGCACGGGCTGGATCGCCGTTGCGCGGGACACTGGCCATTCCCGGTGACAAGTCGATTTCGCATCGGGCGGTGATGTTGGCGGCGCTGGCCGATGGCACGTCCACGATTGACGGGTTCCTCGAAGGCGAGGACACACGCGCAACTGCGGCGATTTTCTCCCGGATGGGTGTACGTATCGAAACCCCATCGCCCTCGCGGCGGATCGTGCATGGTGTCGGCATCGATGGATTGCATGCGCCTGACGGTGCGCTGGACTGCGGCAACGCCGGCACCGGCATGCGCCTGCTGGCCGGCCTGTTGGCTGCGCAGCGCTTCGATTCGACCCTGACCGGCGATGACTCGCTGCGCAAACGACCGATGCGGCGCGTCACTGAACCGTTGGCCACGATGGGTGCGCGCATCGACACCGCTGTTGGCGGCTTGCCGCCGCTGCATATCCATGGCGGGCAGCACTTGCATGGGGCCAGACATGCGCTGGATGTCGCCAGCGCGCAGGTCAAATCGGCGCTGTTGCTGGCCGGCCTGTACGCGCAGGGTGAAACCGAGGTGGTCGAGCCACACCCGACCCGCGATTACACCGAGCGCATGCTGGCGGCCTTCAATGTCGATATCGATTTTTCACCCGGCTATGCGCGCCTGCGCGGCGGCCAGCGGTTGCGTGCGACCGACGTGGTGGTGCCGGCGGATTTTTCCTCGGCGGCATTCTTCCTGGTCGCGGCGAGCATCGTGCCCGGTTCCGATCTTTGCTTGCGGGCCGTGGGGCTGAATCCCCGCCGCACCGGCCTGTTGCACGTGTTGCGGCATATGGGCGCGGACATCGAGGAGGCGCATGCCGGCCGTTGCGGTGGCGAGGCGGTGGCCGACTTGCGCGTGCGTCATGCACAGCTGCGCGGGGTCGAGGTGCCGCAGGCACTGGTGGCGGACATGATCGATGAATTTCCGGCGCTGTTCATCGCCGCCGCCTGCGCCGAAGGGCCGACCGTGGTGCGTGGCGCGGCCGAGTTGCGGGTGAAGGAATCCGACCGCATTGCGGTAATGGCCGAAGGCTTGCGGACGCTGGGCATCCGGGTCGATGAAACGCCGGACGGAGCAACGATCCACCCAGCGCCGCTGCACGGTGGCAGTGTGGACAGCCATGCCGACCATCGCATCGCAATGGCATTCGCGGTGGCTGCGCAGGTTGCCGAGGGCGACGTGCAGATCCACGACGTGGCCAATGTGGCGACCTCGTTTCCCGGCTTCGACACCTTCGCCAGAGGCGCTGGGTTCGGCCTGGAGTGATCCGGTTCGCAGGATCGCTGTTTGCTCAATCCCTGACCGTGCGCCAGACGTTGAGCGCGAAACAGTAGAAACCGAGCAGGACGGCGGTGGCACCGATCGGCAGCACGCCCCCCGGCAGTTCGTGGCCGTTCGTCATCATGTAGGCCAACCCGATCATGAAGGTCGGAAGCCCCAGGTTGTGCAGCCAGAAATGGCATGACGCCAGCCGCGTGCTGCTGGCCGTCGGGTAGTGCTTGTAGATGACGCCGGCCATGGCCAGCGACAGCCAACCCGCCAACAGAATGTGCGCATGCACAGGCATCAACACGAAATTCTTGGTGATCCCCATGTACAGGCCGAGCGTGCCGCCTATGACCAGATAGGCGACGGCGATACGGATGAATCGACTTGCCATGACGCGCTTCCCCCGCGATGGTTGATCGGCAAACGGCCATCCACCCCTGGATGGTCGGGCAGCATGATTGAAGCATGAATGCCGACGCGATGGCATCTGCCTGGCAGTACCCGTCCTGCACGGATGCCAGGAGTCCTTGACCGGGTAAGGCTGCCCGTGGCCCGTGGTGCAAGTTCGGCGCGTCCTTGCGCCACGCATCCCTGCGTCAGTTCCGTGCCGCGATTCCTCGCCTTGCTTCAGTCGCTGGTCACCGCCACGCCGCGTTCGCCTTCCTTGCCGCAGTCATCGATGTCCGTCTGGGTCATGCTGGCGTAGGGCTTGAACTCGGGCAGAGAGGCGGCCAACTGGTTCTGGGTGGCCAGCAGAGGTGGCAGGCGCGTGCACAGGGTCTTGGCCTGCGCTTCGATCTTCTTGCCTTCGGCCTCCATCCGCGCCTCGTAATTCTTCTGGCCCTGTTCGCCACCGAAGATCGCCTCGCCCACGCCCTGCAGGGCCTTGCCAGCGATGTCGGCGCCCTGTGCGCCGATCGCCATCCCGGCTTCGGCGATGCCGATGATCTGGTTGCGATAGGTCAGCAGTTGCTGGCGCTGGCCGGCGTTGATGGTCACCGGCTTGCCGGCGATCAGCAGGTCGCCTTGCGGGGTGATTTCCGCCTTGGGCAGGTTGTCGCCGGGACGTTCGACCTCGTGGCCATTGACGTTGATATGGACGCCGTTGTTCAGCACCAGGTTTTTCTCGCGCAAT
Source organism: uncultured Rhodoferax sp. (assembly GCA_964558425.1). GTDB lineage: Bacteria > Pseudomonadota > Gammaproteobacteria > Burkholderiales > Burkholderiaceae_C > CAISIP01. The sequence continues at coordinate 4,234 of CAZLDV010000087.1, forward strand.
TCCTTGCGCGCGGCGTCCATTGCACGATCCACCTGTTCACCGATGAAACTGTGGTTGCCTGGTTGGCCGGCTTGTGCGGCGGGCGTGGAACCCGGCGTCGAGGCAGGTTGGCTGCAGGCGCTCAGGCTGATCGAGGCGAGCAGGGCGAGGGCGAGGATGCTGTGACGGTTCATGATGGCGCTTCCTGAAGAATGGAGTGGGTTCGGGATCAACCTTCGTCGCGCCAGCGGCGCAGGCGGATGGCGGCGATGATCATCGCGATGCCGGCCACCGCGCCAACCCACAGTTGCGGCGTGGCCATCACCGAGTACATGCCCTTGAGCACCGCCATGTGGTCGAGTGCGGCGTCGGTTCGCGTTTGCAGCATGGTCGGATTCATTTCGAACAGCCAGGTGCCCGGGAACACGCCGCCCAGTACATGCGCGACCACGTTATTCCAGATCCAGCTGCTGCCGAGGTTGAAGACGCTCATCAGGTCGAACCAGCTGATGAGGACGCCGGCGAACACCGGAATCATGATCGCCCACAGGAACGGCTTGCTCTTGGCCCAGGCCGAGCACAGCATCAGCCAACCGACGCTGGGCAGTGCCCACAGGGCGTAGATCGGCAGCGCCGCGATCGCCACGCCGGCATTGGCCAGCAGGTTGGCGGGGCTCCACAGCAGCGGGAACGGGTTGATGCCGTGGAACAACACGAACACACTGAGCAGCAGCAGGAAAGCGACCATGCACACGATGCCGATGGCGGTGGCAATGGCCGGGGCGATCAGCAATGCGCTTGCGAGCTTCGAGAGTACGGTGTCGCGGTCGGACACCGGCAGCGACTTCCAGAACAGGACGCTGCGGTCCTTGCGTTCGTCGAACAAGCTGCCAAGGCAGTAGAAGAACACCACGAAGCCCAGCACCAGCAGTGGCCAGAACATCGCGGTGGCGGTGCTCATGGTGATGCCGTGTGCGACCTTTTCCATGTCATTTGCGCTCAGCTGCGACAGCAGCGCGTTCAGGTCCAGGCCATTGATCGTGGTCCTGCCGTTGACTTGGGTGGTGTTGTGGTGGCGCAGGGCGTATTCCCCCATGCCCAGCGCCATCAGGGTGAACAGCAGCGAGATGGCGGAGGCCCAGATCGGTGCCCAGAAAAAGCCGCCCTTGTGCTCCCAGAATTCGCGCCTGAGCAGGAGCTTGAGCTTGTGGGTGGAATGCGTCACGGCCGGACGGGCCGGGGCGCGGTCGGCGGTGTCGATGGCGGCGTTCATGCGTAGCTCCCTTTCATGGTGGCGACGAACAGGTCGGCGAGGCCCGGCGTTCGGGTTTCGCCGAGTTCGGCCAAGCGGGCCGGGTCGGCCCCGTCGAACAGCATCACGGTCTTGCCGAACGGCAGGCTGCGCTCGTCCTTGGGATTGAGTGCGCGTGCCGCATCCAGCTTGTCTGCATCCACCAGCACCTCGGCATAGCGCTCGCCGAGGGTGTCCATGGCGGCGTCGAGCACCACCTTGCCGTGCTGGATGAACATCACGTCGGTGAGGATGTGTTCGATTTCCTCGACCTGATGGGTGGTGACGAGGATGGTCTTCTCCTCGTCGAAATAGTCCTCCAGCAGGCGCT
>CAZLDV010000088.1:0-4209 GCA_964558425.1 uncultured Rhodoferax sp.
GTGACAAAGGTCCTGTCCGCCTTGACCATCGTGCCGGGCACGGTGTCCGAGGCGGACTCGATCATCGCCGCGGCTTCATCGGCCAGATGGTGCGCGAATTCGACCAAGGGCTGCAGCATCCGATCTCCGTAGGGCGACGCAGAACGAAGTCCGGAGTTATCGGATCGCCGATGCCCGGATCGCCGATCAGGGAACCGACTGGTATTCGGTGGGCCGCGTCGCCAACGCCTTGGCAACGATCTGCTCGATGGCGGAACGCTCCTCGCCCACCAGCGGCAGGCGCGGCCGGCGCATGTGCTCGGTTCCGACTCCCACCAGCAGATCGATGAGCTTGAGGTTCTGCACCAGCTTGGTCGAGACATCGAGATGCAGCATCGGCGTCATCCACTGGTACAGCGCGAGCGCCTTGGCGTATTGTCCCGCCTTGATCAAGTCGTACAAAGCCACGGTCTCGCGCGGGAAGGCGCAACCGACACCGGCAAGCAGTCCATCGCAACCCAGGGTCAGGCCTTCAAAAGCCAGATCGTCCACGCCCAGAAACAGCTGATAGCGGTCCCCCAGCAGGTTGCGCAGATCGGTGATCCTGCGCGTGTCGCCACAACTCTCCTTGATGGCGGCGATCCACTCGCAATCGGCCAACGCCTGCATGTGCTCGGGCTTGAGGTCGACCCGGTAGGCGATCGGGTTGTTGTAGACCATGATCGGCTTTTGTGCAGCGTTGGCCATGGCGCGCACGTTGGCCATCGCCTCGCGCGCGTCGGCCACGTAGATCACCGACGGCATCACCATGAAGCCGGCCACGCCGAGGGCGTTGGCGCCATCGATGAACCGCAGCGCCTCGCGGGTACTGGTTTCGGACACATTGGCCAGCACCGGTATGCGGCCGGCGCTGGCCTCCAGCGCGATCCGGGTCACCTCCAGCTTCTCTTCCAGCGTCAAGGTGCTGGCCTCGCCGAGCGAACCGCAGGTGACCAGGCCGTGGATGCCGTTGCGAATCTGGAAATCGATGTGGCGCGCGGTGCCTTGGGCATCGATGCGTTCGTCGGCGTGGAACTTGGTGGTGATTGCAGGAAAGATGCCCTGCCAGCGGGGATTGATCACGGACTGCTCCTTCGATTGCGGATGGGGTGTCACAGACGGAATTGCCAGCATGCCGGCTAGATATGGTGGCAGTATATTGTCGATATATTTAGTTTGACAAGCTTTTTGCACGAAAACCGTCAGCACGATGCATCGGCTCGACACCGACGCGGGCGCCCTGTTTGCGGCGTGGGTGAATGTGCGCCTGGGCGGCGTGCCGTTGACGATGCTGCAGACGGCTTGAAGCCGACGACCCACAGCCGGTCAGCGGCGACTGGCGAACGCCCGCATGTGGAACGCTGCGTGCGCTGGCGCGTACTGCAACGCGGGAGCCACCGGGCACGCCCGGCGCGCCAGACAACCGCGCTGCATGCACGCGCCACCCTGCGGCCCTAGCAGATGGCTGGCGCAGGCACCGACGTCGTAACCCTCGGCGCTGAAGGCATCGACCGGGCAGGTGTGCAGACAGGGCTGACCGTCGCACGACGCGCAGATCGCGGGATCATGCGACAACCGTGCATCCGGATGCAACTCTGCGGCATCGGCTGCAGCCAGCTGCGGCAGCAGCAGCGCAAACCGGTACGCATGCCACAAGCCCCATTGCGGATGCATGCGCAGCAACAAGGGGCTCGACTGCAAAGGTTCGGCGCGATCGGCCCATTGCTGGAACGGCGCATACGGCGGACCGTCGGAGGGATACACCGCAACACCACCCTGCTGCTGCGCCAGTGCAGCACCGATCGACTGGCTCCAGCGGTCCATCGGGTCGGGTAGTCCGTCGGAAAAAAAAGACGACGCGGAAAACGCGGGCCAGCAGTCGGAGCCGACCTGACCGACCATCCAGACCACCGCGGCCGGCGCGCCACCCGGCATCAGGGGCAAACCGTCGTGCACGGTCGGCACCCATCCGCCGCGCAGGCGCAGGCCATGCTCGGCCAGCGCGCCCTCAAGCCTCTTGCGCGTGATTGCCATGGTCGGTTACCAGACTCGCCCGCAGTGCCCGGCGCACCGCGGGCCCCGATGCCGTGGCGGTGATGCGGGACTCGAAGAACATCGTGCCATCGATGTCGTTGTCCACCTGGTTGTCCTGCCGGCTCAGCACCACCTCGGCGTGGGCGGCGCCCGCGTCAAGTGCCTGCACCATCGCGTCAGCGCTGGCGAGCTGCTGCGCGTGCGCGATGGCCGGCGCCAGTGTCTCGAAGTCGCGCGGGCCGGTGGGCGCAAACACCCGGAACACCCCGCGCACCGGTTGGGTGACCGTCAGATGCACGCGTTGCGACACTGGCGCCAGCACCGCACCCACCGCGTTGGCGACCTCGGCAAAGCGCGGCAATTCCAGCGCCATGCCCAGGCCGCGGGCCACTTCCGGGTAATAGATCGATGCCGGCGCACCCACCGCCACCAGCGGCATGTTGGGCGCAAAGCGCAGGCTGAACACCGATGCCGCAGCGCCGCTTGCGGCAGACTGCGCGCCCTGCATCGCCATTGTGGTCAACAAGCCGGCGATCCGGCCGGCATTGGCTTCATTCATCTGACCGGCGTCGTTGAGTCCGGCTTCGATCAGCTTCTGGTGGATGGTGGTGATCACCTTGTCGACGACCTGGCGTGCGGGCGCGACAGCGTCGCCCTGGATCCAGGTGCCCAATCCATACAGGTGGCGCATCTGGCGCGCCCAGATGCGTGCCCCCAGAACGGCGGCCTCGACATGCCAGTGCGAGGACAGGCCCAGCACATGGGCCGCATCGCTGGGCGTGAACCCGCTGTAGATCGCCAGTCCCTTGCGCTCGAGTCGCGCAATCGCCTTGGCCAGCACGCGATCCTCGACGTTGGCCCGCTCCAGATCCACCGGGCCTTGCGCCAGCCGCTGCCAGGCCAGCGTCTCGTCGGGCAGCAGGCGCGACACCAGCGCCGGGTCGGCCTGCAACTGCTGCGCAAACCGGATCTGGCTGGCATGCGGCGTCTGCGTCTGCTGGCATTCAAGCACCTTGAGCACCCAGGGATGCTGGTGCGCCAGCAAACTCAGTGGCACCACACGGCGCGGGCCGATCACCAGACCTTCGCCACCGCCGAACCGCACCTCGCTGTCGCCACCCAGGCCGATCGCGTAGACCTTCACCGCTTCGACCATCGGCCGCCACTGGCCGACCATCGCGCCGTCGAAACTCAGTTCGGGCCGACCACCGCGCACCACCGCGACATCGGTGGTGGTGCCGCCCATGTCGGCGACGATTGCGTCGGCACGGCCGCTGAGCGCGCAGGCGCCCAGCACGCTGGCCGCCGGGCCCGACAAGACCGTGCCCACCGGCCGGCGCAGCGCGCGCGCGACGTTGACCAGGGAGCCATCGCCCTGGACCATCATCAACGGCGCATCGATGTGGCGCATGGCCAGCGTCAGGCGCACCGCCTCGATCAGCGCCTTCACATGCGACACCATGCGCGCATTGAGCGCCGCCGTCAGCGCCCGGCGGGGCGCACCGAGGCTGGAGGCAAGCTCGTGACCGCAGGTCACCGGTTTGTCGCACAGCGCTTCGACCAGAGAACGGATCTGCAGCTCATGTGCGGGATTGCGCACCCCGAACGTGGCCGAAACCGCAAACGCCGATACCCGAGGCGCCTGCCGCGCGATCGCGTCCCGGGTCAAAGCCTCGTCGACCGGCTCAAGCGCAAAACCGCCGGCATCATGGCCGCCGGGCAAGGACACGATGGCGTCCACGCCGAGCAACTCGACCAGTCCGCTGGACTTGATCTGCGCGGCGTCGTAGCCGGCCAGCAGCACACACACTGGCGCACCCTTGCCCTCGACCACCGAGTTCGTCGTGAGCGTGGTCGACAAGGACACCATCTCGACCTGACCCATGCGTTCACGCGGCAATTGGTCGAGTGCCCCGGCGATGCCGATGGTCAGATCAAACGGCGTGGTCAGGCTTTTGGCACAGGCCACCACCTGCTGCCGCGTGTCGAGCAGAACCGCATCGGTGTAGGTGCCACCGGTGTCGATACCCAGGCTGTAGCGCATGGCGCAATCAGTGCTGGCGACAGGGCACAGCAGCTGCGCCGTGCAAGTGAGAACTACGCATCAGGCATCCTCCATGCTGCGCATTGCGGAATTCGCCCTTGGGAACGGCCCTG